>NZ_CP009571.1:1233333-1850000 GCF_000764535.1 Sphingomonas taxi
CACGCTGGATGACGGCGGCCTGTGGGAGACCACCGAGCAGGCGATGGTGCGGCTGCGGGAAGGCGATGTCGTCACGATCAAGGCGGGGCCGCTCGGCAGCTATATCGCCAATGCGCCGGGCCGCCGCGCGGTGCGCGTGCATCGCCTGCGCTGATCGGCAGGCTGGCACGGCCCGACGCCGGCTGCCATACCCTTACGCACCCAAATTCAGGATCGGCCCGTCATGACCCCTCCCATTGCTGTGCTTGCCGCATTGCCGCTGCTCGCCGCGACCACCGCCCCCGTGCAGATCCCGGCGGACCGGCTCTCCGCCGACGTCAAGGTCCTCGCATCGGATGGCTTCGAGGGACGCGCGCCGGGAACGCCCGGCGAATCCAAGACCGTCGCCTGGCTGATCGACCAATTCAAGGCGGCCGGGCTCGAACCGGGTGGCCCCGCCGGCAGCTGGACACAGCCGGTGCCGCTGATCCGCACGCAATTGGGCGCCGGTGCGGTGTCGGCGAACGGCACCGCCTGGATCATGGGCCGCGACGTCTATCTGTCCACCGTCCGCCCCGCGACGCGCGCGACGATCGCCAGGGCGCCGCTGGTCTTCGTCGGCTACGGCGTCTCCGCGCCCGAACGGCAGTGGGACGATTTCAAGGGCGTCGACCTCAAGGGCAAGGTCGCGGTCTTCCTGATCAACGATCCCGATTTCGAGGCGACCGCCGGCGACGACGCCGTCGGCCGGTTCGGCGATCGCCGCATGACCTATTATGGCCGCTGGACCTACAAGTTCGAGGAGGCGGCGCGGCGCGGCGCGGTCGGCGCGCTGATCATCCATGACACGCCCGGCGCGGGCTATGGCTGGGCGACGGTCACCGCCCCCGGGGGCGAGAATTACGACGTCGCCGATCCGGCCGCGCCGCGGATCGGGCTACAGGGCTGGATCGAGGGCGGCGCGGCGACGCGGTTGTTCGCCGCCGCCGGCCTCGACCTCGCGCATTTGCGCAAGGCGGCGCGGCGCGCGGACTTCCGGCCGGTCGCATTGCAGGGCGCGGGCTTTTCCGCCGATCTGCCCGTTACCGTGACGCGCGCGGAGAGCCGCAACGTAATCGCCAAGCTGACCGGCCGGGCGCGTCCCGACGAGACGATCATCTATGGCGCGCATTGGGATGCCTATGGCATCGGCGCACCCGATGCCGCCGGCCGGCGGGTGCGACCGGGCGCGAACGACGACGCGCTCGGCACCGCCGGCGTGCTGGCGATCGCCCGCGCCGCGGCGAAGGCCCCCCGCCCCGCGCGGACGCAGGTCTTCGCATTGTGGACCGGAGAGGAACGCGGGTTGCTCGGCTCGGAAACCTATGCCGCGCATCCGGTCTATCCCGCCGCCAAGACGGTCGCCAATCTGACGCTCGACATCCTCCAGACCGCCGGCCCGGCGCGCGACGTGCTGCTGGTCGGGGCCGGCCAGAACGCGCTCGAGGACCAACTCGCCGCGGCGGCCGGGGCGCAGGGGCGGACGGTCACGCCGGAGGCGCTGCCCGAGCGCGGCCTGTTCTACCGCGCCGATCATTTCTCGCTGGCGCGGCGCGGTGTGCCGACGTTGCTGCTGATGGCGATCAGCGGCGCGCCCGACCTCGTCACCGGCGGGCGGGCGGCGGGCCAGCGCTGGCTCGACGGCTATATGCGCTGTTACCACCAGACCTGCGATGCCTGGTCGCCGGACTGGCGGCTCGACGGCGCGGCGGCGGATGTCGATCTACTCCGCTGCATCGGTTTCGATCTCGCCAACGGCAATGCCTGGCCGGCGTGGCGGCCCGGTTCGGAGTTCAAGGCGCTCCGCGATGCGAGTGCCGCGGAGCGCGGGGGCGATGGGGCGGAGCGATAGGTCGGTCGGTCCGGGTCAATATGCGCCGCCCAGCGCGCGGATCGTGTCGGTCGCGGCCTGCAACTGGCGGCTGCGCAGGTCGAGCAGCGCGCGCTGCGCGTCGAGCGCGGCGGTCTGCGCGGTGACGACGTCGAGATAGTCCGCGGCACCGTCGCGATAGCGCGTCAGCGCGAGATCGCGGGTGCGCGCCGCGGCGTCGGCCGCGACATGCTGATCCTTCTCCTGCGCGGCGAGCAGGCGCTGTGCGGACAGGTCGTCCTCGACCTCGCGGAACGCATCGAGCACGGTCTGGCGATAGGTCGCGACGGTCTCATCATAGTCGGCACGGGCGATGCGGACGCCCGCGCGACGCCGGCCGCCGTCGAACACCGCCAGCGCCGCCGACACCGGGCCGAGCGCCCAGAAGGTGTTGGAGGCGCTGAACAAGGCGCCGGTCGCCGCCTGGAAGCCGCCCGACGCGCCGAGCGTCAGCGACGGGAACAGCGCCGCGCGGGCGACGCCGATCCGCGCATTGGCGGCGGCGACACGGCGTTCGGCCGCGGCGATATCGGGGCGGCGCTCGACCAACGTCGAGGGCAGGCCGGCGGGGATCGCCGGCGGTGCGAGCTGGCGATCGACCACCGCGATCGTCACCTCCGCGGGCGGGCGGCCGATGAGGACGGCGATCGCATGCTCGTCGCGCTGGCGGGCGATCGCCACCGACGACAATTCCGCCCGTGCGCTCGACAATTGGCTCTGCGCGCGGCTGACGTCGATGCCCGAGGCGATGCCGCCGCTGTGGCGCGTGTCGGTGAGGCGGAAGGCGCGCTCGAACGCGGTCACCGTCTCGCGCAGCAGCACGATCCGCGCGTCGAGCCCACGCATGTCGAAATAAGCGGTGGCGAGTTGCGCCTGCAAGCCGAGCCGCAGCCCGGCGACATCGGCCTCGCTGGCCTGCGCGGCGGCGGTGCTGGCGCGGATCGAATTGCGCACCCGGCCGAATAGATCGACCTCGTAATCGAGCGACGGGCCGACCGTCGCCACCGTATAGGTCGCGGCGGAATCGGTCGGCGACAGCGGCCGTCCCGCCGAGACGCGCTGGCGCCCCGCCGATGCGCCGACGCCGATCTCGGGATACAGATCGGACCGGACCTGACGGACGAGTCCGCGCGCCTGTTCGTAGCGCGCCGTGGCGGCGGCGAGATCAAAATTGCCCCCCGCGATCTGCTCCTCAAGGCCGTCGAGCGTCGCATCGCCGAACGCCTGCCACCATTTGCCCGCGGGCGGCACCGCAGCGCCCGCCGTCTGCCAACCCGCCGCTTCCTTGAATGCGGGCGGCATCGTCGCGGTCGGCCGGCGATAATCGGGCGCGGTCGAACAGGCGGCGATCGCCAGCGCGGCGACGGTGGCGAGCAGGCTTTTAGTGTCTGGCATCGACCGGCGCCTTGGCTGTCCCCGTCACGCGTACCGGATCACCCTCGGCAAGCGAATCGGGCGGGTTGTCGATCACGTCGTCACCCCGGTTCAGCCCGGCGCTGACCTCGACCGTCGCGCCACGATCCTGACCGATCGTGATCGTGCGCAGATGCGCGCGACGGTCGGCACCGACGACCGCGACCTGCGTGCCTTTCTGGCCGATGATCAGCGCGCTCGCCGGCAGCGTCAGCGCATTGCCGCCGCTCGCCAGCGGGAAGCTCGCCTGCGCATAGGCGCCGGGCTTGAGCGCGCGATCGGGATTGGCCGCCTGTACCTCGACCAGCACCGTCCCCGACGCGGGATCGACCGCATCCGCGGTGCGCGTCAGCTCGGCGTCGAAGCGGCGGCCGGGATATTCGGGCAGCGCCAGCGTGACGTGCTGGCCGCGATGGACCTGCGCCGAATAGCTTTGCGGCACGCGGACATAGGCGCGGATGCGGCTGACGTCGGCGACGGTGAACAACGGCGTCGATCCCGCGGTGCCGGCGGTGACCAAGGCGCCGACATCGGTGGCGCGGCTCGTCACCACCCCGGCGAAGGGCGCGACCAGCCGCGTGAACCCCTGGGTGAAGCGCAGCCGCGACACGTCGGCGCGCGCCGCCTCGGCGACCGCCGTCTTGGCGGCGAGATCGCCGATCTTCTCGTCGGTCTCCTGTTTCGAGACCGCATCCTCGGCGAGCATCGTCCGCCAGCGCGTCGCGGTGGAGGCGGCGAGCTGGCGATTGGCCTGCGCGGTCTGGAGGTTGGCGCGCGCCGCGGCGAGCTGCTGGTCGACTTCCGGCGCGTCGAGCACCGCGAGCACCTGCCCCGCCCGCACGGGATCGCCGATATCGACGTACCAGCGCCGGACATAGCCGCTGGTCCGCGCGAAGATCGGCGCGCTGTTGAGCGCCTGCAACGCCGCCGGCAGCGACAGATTGCCCTGCGTCGTCGCCGCCGCCGGGTGCAGCACGGTGACCTCCGGCGTCGATTGCGCGTCGGTCCAGCTCGCGAGCCGATGCTCGGCGCGCGAGCGGATCGCGATGCCGGCCCCGGCGACGCCGACCGCGAGCAACGCCGCGCCGATCACGATCGGGCGCAGCGGCTTGCCGGCGCGCTGCACGGCCTCCTGCTCAGCCATGGACTTCCTCCAGACGATTTGCCTGCGGTGCGGCGGCCGCGGCGCGGCGGCGGTGCACGAGGCTGAAGATGACGGGTACGAACAACAAGGTGGCGAAGGTCGCGACGACCAGCCCGCCGATCACCGCGCGGCCGAGCGGCGCATTCTGCTCGCCGCCCTCGCCCAGTCCCAGCGCCATCGGCAGCATGCCGATGATCATCGCCAGCGCGGTCATCAGCACCGGGCGGAAGCGGGTCATTCCCGCCTCCAGCGCCGCCGCGGTCGCATCGCCGAGGTCCGCGAGCCGTTCGCGCGCGAAGCTGACGACGAGGATCGCATTGGCGGTGGCGACGCCCATGCACATGATCGCGCCGGTCAGCGCCGGCACCGACAGCGTCGTGCCGGTGACGAACAGCATCCACACGATCCCGGCAAGCGCGCCGGGCAGCGCGGTGATGATCACGAAGGGGTCGAGCCAGCTCTGGAAATTGACGACGATCAGCAGGTAGATCAGCAGCACCGCGCCGATCAGCCCGAAGCCGAGGCCGGAGAAGGCGCTGTTCATCGTCGCATATTGGCCGCGCAGCGTGACGGTCGCGCCCTTGGGCGCCTGATCCTTCAGCGAGGCAAGGACCGCGTTGATATCGCCCGACACCGCGCCGAGATCGCGGTCGTTGGGGGTCGCGAAGATGTCGACCACCGGCGCGATATTGTAATGCGAGATTACCGCCGCGGCGGTGCTGCGCCGGATCGTGCCCAGCCCGCCGAGCACCTGCGCCGGTCCCGCGCTGCCCGACACCGGGATGTTCGACAGATCGTCGATCGAGCCGACCCGATATTCCGGTGCCTGCGCGACGACCGGATAGGACACGCCGTTTTCCGGGTTCAGGAAGAACACCGGCGCGGTCTGCGACGTACCGGCGAGCGAATTGGCGACGCTGGTGGTGACGTCGCGCTCGGTCAGCCCGTATTGGCCGATGCGGCTGCGATCGACCGCGACGTCGAGCTGCGGATAGCGCGCCGATTGCTGAATGCGCGCGTCGGCGACGCCGGGGATCGCCTGGATGCGGCGCAGGATCAGCCGCGCATAAGCGGCATTGGCCGCGGCATCCTTGCCCGCCACCTGGATATCGATCGGCGCCGGCGCGCCGAAGTTGAGGATCTGGCTGGTGATGTCGGCGGGCAGGAACGAGAAGGTCGCGCCGGGAAAGTCGCGCGGCAGCTGCTCGCGCAAGCGGCGGACGTAATCCGCGGTCGGCGCGTGATCCTCGGAGAGCTGGATCAATATGTCGCCGTCCTGCGGCCCGACCGTGCCGGAGTTGTTGTAGGTGGTGTTGATCGAGCTGACCGGCAGGCCGATGTTGTCGACCACCGAGACGAGCTCGTTCGCCGGGATGATCTGGCGGATGCGGCGCGCGATCCGGTCGAATTGCGCCGACGTATCCTCGATACGGCTGCCGACCGGCGCACGGACGTGCAGCGCCATCTGGCCGGCATCGACCGCCGGGAAGAAGTTCTGGCCGAGGAACGGCACCAGCAGGAACGACAGCAACGTCACCGCGAGGAAGCCGATCACGAACGGCCGCGGCGTCGCCAATGCGCGTTCGAGCAGCCCGCCGTAGCGCGTGCGGATCGCCTCGAACCGCGCCTCGAACCCGCGCTGGATGCGGACCAGCGGATTGCGCGACTGCGGCGTGCCGGCGCTATGCTGGTCGTGATCGTCGCCGGCGCCGTGCGGGCGGAGCAGGTACATCGCCATCGTCGGCACCAACGTGCGCGACAGGATGAAGCTGGCGATCATCGCGAACACCACCGCCAGCGCCAGCGGCACGAACAGGAAGCCGGCGACCCCCGGCAGGAAGAACATCGGCACGAAGACGATGCAGATGCACAGCAGGGAAACGAAGGCGGGCGTGACGATCTGCGCGGCGCCGTCGAGGATCGCGGTCCGCACCGGCTTGCCCTGTTCGAGATGCCAGTTGATGTTCTCGATCGTCACCGTCGCATCGTCGACGAGGATGCCGACCGCGAGGCTGAGGCCGCCCAGCGTCATCGTGTTGAGCGTATTGCCGGTGATCGCCAGGCCGATGATCGCGGCGAGGATCGCCAGCGGGATCGAGATCGCGATGATGACAGTCGAGCGCCACGAGCCGAGGAACAGCAGGATCATCAGGCTGGTCAACGCCGCGGCAATCGCGCCTTCCTTGACCACGCCCTCCACCGCCGCCTTCACGAACAGCGACTGGTCGCCGATCGGCACGATCTTGAGCCCGGGCGGCAGCGTCTCCTCCAGCTTGGGAAGCGCGTCCTTGATCCCCTGCACGATCGCCAGCGTCGAGGTCGCGCCGTTCTTCAGCACGGTCATGATGACGGAGCGCGCACCGTCGACGTGGACGACGTTGGTCTGCGGCGCGGAGCCGTCGCGGACGTGCGCGACGTCGCGCATGTAGATGGTCGCGCCGCCGACGACCTTGATCGGCAGGTTGTTCAGTTCCTCGACGCTGCCCGGCGCGTTGTTGAGCCGCACCGCATATTGGAAGCCGCCGATCTTGGCGAAGCCCGCCGGGTTGATCTGGTTCTGCGCGGCGATGGCATTGCCGACGTCCTGCGCCGACAGCCCCTTCGACTGCAACGCTTGGGGATCGAGGTCGATCTGGATCTGCCGCTGCCGCCCGCCAGACGGATAGGGGATCGCCGCGCCCGGCACCGTCACCAGGCCGGGGCGGATCTGGTTGCTGGCCAGATCGAACATCTGCCCCTCCGACAGGCCCTTGCCCGACAGAGCGAGCTGGACGATCGGCACCGTCGAGGCGCTGTAATTGAGCACCAGAGGCGGGGTGATGCCGGGCGGGAGCTGCTTGAGCACGGTCTGCGAGACCGAGGTCACCTGCGCGGTGGCGGTGCGGATGTCGGCGCCGGGCTGGAAATAGATCTTCACCACGCCGATGCCGGGCAGCGACTGGCTTTCGATATGATCGATGCCGTTGACCGTGGTGGTCAGCACGCGTTCGAACGGGGTGATGATCCGCCCCGACATCTCGTCCGGCGACAGGCCGCTATATTGCCACGCGGTGGCGATCACCGGCACGCGGATGTCCGGGAAGATGTCGACGGGGGTGCGCAGCGCGGCGAGCACGCCGACGATGCCGATCACGATCGCCATCACCACGAAGGTCAGCGGGCGCGCCAGCGCGGTGCGGACGAGACCGATCATGGCCGCCCCTGCGCCGGGGCGGCGGGCATTCTCAACGCAGCGTGGGACACGACCTGCTCCATCGGCTTCGAACCGCAGCGCAACCGTTGCTGCACCGCAGCGATTGCGCGGTTAACCATGCGCTTGTCCAATATCGGTTTACGCCGGATTGAGACGTAGTAGATATGGATCATGGAACTTCGCCATCTCCGATATTTCATCCAGGTCGCCTCCGATCTGCATTTCGCGCGGGCGGCGACGCGGCTCGGCATCTCGCAGCCGCCGCTCAGCCAACAGATCCGCCAGCTCGAAGAAGAGATCGGCGTGCGATTGTTCGAACGGACCAGCCGCCGCGTCGCGCTGACCCCCGCGGGCACATTGTTCCTCGACGCCGCGCGCGAGACGATCCGCCAGGCCGATCGCGCGGTGGAGATCGCCCGCCGTGCGGCGCGCGGCGACATCGGTGCGCTGAGCATCGGCTTCAATCCGTCGGCACCGTTCATCCCGCCGGTCGCGCTGGCGATCAACGCCTACCGCCGCACCTATCCCGACGTGCAATTGTCGCTGACCGAGATGGGCGCGCCCGACCAGATCACCGCGGTGGAGAGCCGCGCGCTCGACATCGGCTTCGTCCGCCACTTCGGCCCGCCGGCGCTGCCCGAGGGGGTCGCGGCGACGCGGCTGCTCAGCGAGGGGCTGTTCGTCGCGATGCGCGCCGATCACCCGCTCGCGACGCGCAGCGCGCTGCGGCTGGCGGATATCGCCGGTGAGCCGATGGTCGTCTACGGCCGCGACCGCAGCGGCTGTTTCAGCGACCGCATCTTCGCGATGATCCGCGAGGGCGGCGGCGAGCCGGTGGTCGCGCAGCGCGTCGGCGAAGCCTCGACCCTGCTCGGCCTCGTCGCCGCGGGGGTCGGTGTGACGATCGTCGCCGCGTCGCTCTGCGCCTTGCAGTCGACCGGCCTCACCTATCTGCCGCTGCTCGACCCACAGGCGCGCACCGACATGTGGCTGATCCACCACCGCCAGTCCGCCACATTGCCCTGCCGCCATTTCATCGCGATCGTCGAGGAAGGCCTCGCCGCGGATCACGCCGTCGCGGCATAACCCGCCCGGCACGCCTGCAATTCCGCCCGCAGCGTGGCGATCAGCGCCGCCGCCGGCATCGGCCGTGCCAGCGGCGCCCCCTGCCCGGCCCATTGCGCGCCGAAGCCGTGCTCGCCCCGCGCCCGCGCCGCGGCATGCAACGCCTTTCCGGCATCATAGGCGATGGGGTAATCGGGCGGCCGCCGATCGGTGACGAGCGCGGTGAAGCGATTGGCCAGCGCCCGCGCCGGCCGCCCCGAGACCGCCGCGGTCATCCGCGTATGATACGCCCCCGGCCCCGCCAGCGCCGCCCGATAGGCGTCGTCCGCCGCCGATTCCGGGCAGCCGACGAACGCGGTGCCGAGTTGCGCCGCCACTGCACCGAGATCGAGCGCCGCGGCGATCCCGGCGCCGTCCATAATCCCGCCCGCCGCGATCACCGGCAGACGCGTCTCGCGCACCAGCAGCCGGGTCAGCGCGACCGTGCCGAGTTCGTCGTCGGGCGCCGCGGGGTCGAAGATGCCGCGATGTCCGCCGGCCTCGATCCCCTGTGCGACGACGGCGTCGATCCCCGCCGTCTCGATCGCCCGCGCCTCGGCGAGGCTCGTCGCGGTCGCGAGCAGCACGATCTCCCGCCCCCGCAATGCGGCGATCGTCTCCGGCGAAGGCAGGCCGAAGTGGAAGCTGACCACCGGCGGCGCCACCTCCAGCAGCATCGCCAGCATCTCGGGATCGTCCGCGAAGCTGCGATAGATCGTCCGCAGCGTCGCCGGCGGCGTCGCGCCGAATTCGGCGAAAAAAGGCGCGAGCGCCGCCAGCCATGCCGCCTCGCGCGCCGGATCGGCCCGCGGCGTGCGATGGACGAACAGATTGACGTTGAACGGCCGCCCGGTCGCTGCCCGCACCGCCGCGATCATCGCGCGCGCGCCCGCGGCATCGGTCGCGCCGACGCCGATCGAGCCCATCGCCCCCGCCTCGCACACCGCCGCGGCCAGTGCCGGCGTCGACACGCCCGCCATCGGCGCCTGGATCAGCGGCACCGAACATCCGAACCGATCGAACCACGTCATCCCTGCCTCCCGTCACGCGATCTCGGCCATCTCCACCACGCGATGCTCGCGTGCGCTGATCTCGGCCGCGGTGCCAATCGCGACCGCGCGCAGGCCGTCCTCGGCGCTCACCAGCACCGGCCCCTCGCCGCGCACCGCCGCGGCGAAGGCGAGATGCTGGTAATAGGTCGCGCCCTCGTGCGATCCGGCGGCGCGCGCGGTCGGATCGACCGCAACCCGCGTCCGCTCGACCCGCTTCGGGTTGCCGAAGCCGACGCGCGGCGAGAACACCAGCTCGCCCGGCGGGATCAGCACGTCGAGGCGCGCGGCATCGCCGGTCGCGCTCATCTCTTCCTGATGCTCGGCGCCGTCGGCGAACATCGACAGATCGAGCATCGCGCGCACGCCATTGGCGAAATCGACCGTGGTGAAGCTGTTGTCGATGATGTCGGGCGCCTCGCCGGCATAACGTTCGTCGCGATGGTTGACGTCCATCGCGCCCGAGCAATGGACGCGCACCGCCTCCGCGCCGACGATCAGCCGCATCAGGTCGAAGAAATGGCAGCATTTCTCGACCATCGTGCCGCCGGTGTTGCGCGCGAAGCGGTTCCAGTCGCCGACCTTGGGCAGGAAGGGAAAGCGGTGCTCGCGGATCGACAGCATGTGCAGCCGGCCGACGCGGCCGGCATGGATCTGGTCGATGAACGCGGCGGCCGGCGGCATGAAGCGATATTCCATCCCCGTCCAGAACGGCCGCGCGCGTCCCGCCGCCTGCGCGACGATCCAGCGCGCGTCGGCGATCGTCGTCGCCAGCGGCTTCTCGCACAGGATCGCCGCATCCATGCCGAACAAGGGCTCCAGCACGGCGCGGTGGGTGTGATTGGGCGCGGCGACGACGATCGCGTCGACCGCCGCCTCGCGCGCGAAGGCGGCGACATCGTCATAGGCGGCGACACCGGCCGCCTGTTCGCCGAGCGCGTCGCGCGCCCAGCCGAGCGAGGTCGCCACCGGATCGACGATCGCCACCACCTCCGCGCCGGGAACGAGCGCGATGTTGCGCAGATGCTCGACGCCCATCATCCCCGTGCCGACCACGGCGTATCTGATCGCGGCTACCATCGCTTGCCTCCCTATGCCATGTCGCCGGTCATGACGACGCTGCGCCTTTCAAGCCAACCCCGCCCGCTCGGCAAGAGCGATATCCTCGTTTCGCCGATAGCCTGGGGCATGTGGCGGCTGGCCGGAGACGACCTTGCCGCGGTACGGGCGCGGATCGACGCCGCGCTCGAAGCTGGGATCACCCTGTTCGACACCGCCGACATCTATGGCGCCGACCAGCCCGCCGGCTTCGGCTCGGCCGAGACGCTGTTCGGCCGCGCGCTCGCCGAGGCGCCAGCCCTGCGCGACACGATGGTGATCGCGACCAAAAGCGGCATCCGCCCCGGCATTCCCTATAACAGCAGCGCGCCCTATCTGGCCGCCGCGCTCGACGACTCGCTCGCGCGGATGCGGATCGACCACGTCGATCTGTATCAGATCCACCGGCGCGACCTGCTCACCCACCCGCAAGAGGTAGCGGCGGCGCTCGACCGGATGGTCGACGCGGGCAAGGTCCGCGCGATCGGCGTCTCCAACCACAGCCCTGCCGAAGTCGATACGCTGCAAGCCTTCCTCGGCCGGCCGATCGTCAGCGTCCAGCCCGAATTCTCGCCCCTGCACGTCGCGCCGCTGTTCGACGGCACGCTCGACCAGGCGATGCGGCACGATCTGGCGGTGCTCGCCTGGTCGCCGCTCGGCGGCGGCCGGCTCGCCGACGGCAGCCATCCCGCGGCACAGGTGCTGGCGGCGCACGGCGCGCAGTTCGGCGTCGACGCCGCGACGACTGCGCTCGCCTGGGCGATGGCGCATCCGGCGCGGATCATCCCGATCGTCGGTTCGCAGACGCCGGCGCGCATCCGTGCCTCCGCCGATGCCTATAAGGTCGAATGGACGCGCACCGCCTGGTACGACGTGTTGCAGGCCGGCATGGCGGAGCGGCTGCCATGACCGCGCGCGGCCCCTGCGAGATCAGCTGGTTCTCGGCCTTGTGCGACGACGATTACGAATTCCTCGGCGTCCCCGATCCCCGGCTGCAATCGAGCTTCGACCATTGCCGCGACATCGTGTTGCAGGCGGAAAGCGGCGGCTTCGACAACGTGCTGCTGCCGTCGGGCTATGCGCTCGGCATCGACACCACCGCCTTCGCCGCGGCGATGGCGCCGCTGCTCCGGCGGATGCGGATGCTGATGGCGGTGCGGATCGGCGAAAGCTGGCCGCCGCAGCTCGCCCGCCAGATCGCGACGATCGACCAAATGCTCGGCGCCGGCGCCGGCGGGCTCGCGCGGCTGGCGATCAACATCATCTCCAGCGACCTGCCCGGCGAGACGCTGGCGAGCGGCCCGCGCTACGCCCGCACGCTGGAGGCGATGACCATCCTGCGCACCCTGCTCGACGGCAAGCCGCTCGATCATCAAGGCGAATTCTGGCAGCTCAGGATCGATCCGCCGCGGATCGGCACGGTCTCGGGCCGCTGCCCGCCGCTCTATTTCGGCGGCCTGTCGGAGGCGGCGCGCGAGGCGGCGGCGCAGGGCTGCGACGTCTATCTGATGTGGCCCGACACGATGGACGGCGTCCGCGCGATCGTCGCCGACCTCCGCGCGCGGGCCGAGCGGCATGGCCGCACCCTGCGCTTCGGCTATCGCGTCCACGTCGTCGTCCGCGAAACCGAGGCGGAGGCGCGCGCCGCCGCCGACCGCTTGCTGTCGAAGCTCGACGACGACACCGGCGCGGCGATCCGCGCCCGTTCGCTCGACTCGCAATCGGCCGGCGTCCGCCGCCAGGCCGAGCTGCGCGAGGAAGCGGTGCGGCAGGACGGCTATGCCGAGGCCAATCTGTGGACCGGCATCGGCCGCGCCCGCTCGGGCTGCGGCGCGGCGATCGTCGGCGATCCCGACCAGGTGCTCGCCAAGCTGGCGGCCTATCGCGACGCGGGGATCGACGCCTTCATCCTGTCGGGCTACCCCCACGCCGCCGAAGCCGACCTGTTCGCCCGCCACGTCCTCCCACGCATCGACCACGCGCCGCTGGTGGTGTGAGGCCGATCGTTCGATCCGTCTCCTTATCAAAATCGTCACCCCGGACTCGTTCCGGGGTCCACCGGGCCGCAGGGGAAAAGTGTCGTCTCAAGCCTTTCTCCTCGCCGCAAGGTGGACCCCGGAACACGTCCGGGGTGACGGGGTAAGCTTGGAAGACGACCGGCTCGCACGAGCGTCCATAGGCGATAGCCCTCCCGCCGGGGGAGGATTTTTCTTCAGCCCCTGAATATCGAAGCCGTTAGCCCTGAGCCTGTCGAAGGGGCGGGTGACTCCCACCGCGCTTCGACAGGCAAGCCCCCAACGCGCTGGCGACGCCCGCGCAAAGCGCGTATGGCGGCGCCATGCTCCAGCCTAGTGCCGCCTTCCTCTCGCGTGCCCGGCCACGCAGCGTCGCGCGGTGGCTGTTCGTCGTCGCCGGTCTCATCGTCGCGATGGTCGTCGTCGGCGGGATCACCCGGCTCACCGAATCGGGCCTGTCGATCACCTCGTGGAAGCCGATCAGCGGCATCGTCCCGCCGCTGACCGAGGCGCAATGGCAGGCCGAATTCGCCGGCTATCGCCGCATCCCCGAATATGCCGCGTTCAACCAGGGGATGACGCTGACCGGCTTCAAAAACATCTTCTTCTGGGAATATGCGCATCGCCTGCTCGGCCGGATCATCGGCCTCGCCTTCGCCGCGCCGCTGCTGTGGTTCGCGATCCGCAAGCAGATCCCCGCCGGCTACGGCTGGCGACTGGTCGCCCTGCTCGCGCTCGGCGGCTTCCAGGGTGCGATCGGCTGGTGGATGGTCGCCTCCGGCCTGTCGGTGCGCACCGACGTCAGCCACGTGCGGCTCGCGATCCACCTGCTCACCGCGCTCACCATCCTCGCCGGCATCGTCTGGACCGCGCTCGACCTGCGCGCGCTGCATCGCAGCCCCCTCGCCCATCCGGCGCGGCTGACCGGCGTCGCGATCGCCGCGCTGGCGCTGCTCGTCGTCCAGCTCCTCTATGGCGCGTTCACCGCCGGGCTCGACGCCGGCTATGCCTTCGCGAGCTGGCCGCTGATGGGCGATGCGCTGTTCCCCGCCAACGTGCCGATGGTCGATCCGGGCTGGCGCAACGCGGTCGACAATCCGGTGGTCGTGCAGTTCATCCACCGCTGGTGGGCGTTCGTCACCGCTGCCGGGCTGGTCTGGCTGGCGGTGCGCGCGACGCGCACCGGCGCGAAGGCGGGCTGGTGGGTGATCGCGCTGGTCGCGTTGCAGATCGTGCTCGGCATCGCGACGCTGCTCAGCGGCGTGCAGATCGACCTCGCCGTCGCGCATCAGGCCAATGCCGCCCTGCTGCTGATCGCCACCGTCTTAGCCGCCCATGCGGTGGGTCGCCAAACGGCCTGAGCGAGCCCATGGTATTATTTTACCCGTCAGCAAAGCCGCGCTTTGCTTGACTTTCGGGGGGCCATCCAGCAGTAGCGCGGTCAATCACGCCGTCCTCCGGGGCGGCGTGCATCGTTTCAAACTGGAAGGTCCAACGCCATGAAGGCGCTCATGAAGACCACCAAGTCGGCCAAGCCGCACGAGGTGGAGAAGAAGTGGCATATCGTCGATGCCGACGGCCTGGTGGTCGGTCGCGCGGCGACGATCATCGCCAACGTCCTGCGCGGCAAGCACAAGACGTCGTTCACCCCGCACGTCGATTGCGGTGACAACGTCATCGTCATCAACGCCGACAAGATCCGCTTCACCGGCAACAAGGCCGCGAAGAAGGTCTATTACAAGCACACTGGCTATGCCGGCGGCATCAAGGGCATCACCGCCGCCAAGGTCCTCGACGGCCGCTTCCCGGAGCGCGTTCTCGAAAAGGCCGTCGAGCGCATGATCCCGCGCGGTCCGCTCGGTCGCGAGCAGATGCGCAACCTGCGCATCTTCAAGGGCAGCGAGCATCCGCACGAAGCTCAGAACCCGGACGTTCTCGACATTGGCGGCATGAACCGCAAGAACAAGGTGGGCGCGTAATGACCGACAATCGCCAGTCGCTTTCCGATCTCGCGTCGCTGACGCAGCAGCCCGCTCCGGCCGCCGCCGGCGCGCCCGCGATCACCACCGACGGTGAGGCGCCCGCCGCCCCGACGCAGGTGCTCCCGGTCACCCCGCTGCGCGAGCAGGTCCTCGACAAATACGGCCGCGCCTATGCGACCGGCCGCCGCAAGGACGCCGTCGCCCGCGTCTGGCTGAAGCCGGGTTCGGGCAAGATCACGATCAACGGTCGCGATCAGGAAGTTTATTTCGCGCGTCCGACGCTGCGTCTCGTCATCAACCAGGTGTTCGGCATCACCGAGCGCGAAGGTCAGTATGACGTGATCTGCACCGTCAAGGGCGGCGGCCTCTCGGGCCAGGCCGGCGCGGTCAAGCACGGCATCAGCCAGGCGCTGACCCGCTTTGAGCCGGTGCTGCGCGCCCCGGTCAAGGCGGCAGGCTTCCTAACCCGCGACAGCCGTACCGTCGAGCGCAAGAAGTACGGCCGTGCGAAGGCACGCCGCAGCTTCCAGTTCTCGAAGCGCTAAGCGGTTCGCGAACCACGGTTCCGAAAGGGGCGGTCCGGCAACGGGCCGCCCTTTTTCGTGGGCGCGCTCAGCCCGGCGAGCGCCGGGACCGATAGGAAACGCCTGATTACCCCCGAGCCCCCTCCAGTGCTCCCGCGCAGGCGGGAGCCCAGGGCCAAGTGAAACAACGTCTGATGGCGTGCGTGACTCCTGGGCTCCCGGCTACGCGGGAGCACTGGTAGAGCCTCGTACGGTCTTGCGACCGTCGGATTGGCGAACAAGGCGCAGCGCCCGCTTCAAAACAGCTTGCGCACCGACAGCTTCACGATCCGGCCATAGGGATCGAGGAACGCCGGCTGGAAGCGATAGGGCGTCACGCCATTGCGGTCGCGCACCGCGATCCGGTCGTTGAGGATGTTGTTCACCTGGAGCTGGAAGCTGAGGCTCTTCGCCCAGGTCGCCTTGGTCAGTTTCTCCGCGTCGATCGTACTGTAGAGCGCGAGGAAGGTCCGCGCCGAGAAGCGCAGGTCCGATGCCGCGATCGTGCTGCGGACGCGCGTCGGCGCCTGCCACATGCCGAAGATGCCGCCCTGAACCGGACCGTAGGACCCACCGAACGATCCCTGCGCCTCGTAGCGTGACCGGCCGCCATTGCCGCTGATCGACTGGCCGTCGAGCAGATCGAGCGTCGGCTGACCGGGCTGCGCCAGCAGCCGGTCGTCGATCCGCGCCGTCATGGTGACGAAGGCATAGAGCGACGGCCGCGGCTTGGGTGGTGGCGGTGGCGGCGCGTCCTTGGCCGGCGGCGTGGCGGGCGGTTTCGGCTCCGGGCCGATCATCGTCCAGAGCGACATCTTGCCCTGGATCTTGCGTTCGCGTTCGCGCGCCAGATTGACCGGGCGGACGTCGACGCTGGTCAATTGCCCGGCCGCATCGCGGACGAACCGGTCCGGAAACGCCGATTGCAGCGCCACCGTCACCGCCTGCAGATAGCCGATCTGGCCGTCGATCCGCGTCGCGATATAGTCGAGGTTGAAGCGCAGCTCCTTGCCCTTGATCGGTTGCCACGCCAGCCCGGCGGTATCGACCTGCCGCCGCTCCGGCCCCAGCGCGGGATTGCCGCCCGCGGTCACCGCGACGAGGCCGCTGGTGCCGGTGACGAAATCGAAGAACGGCGCATTGGGAACGATGACCACCGGGTTGGTCAGCAACGCGATATCGGGTGCCGTCTGGCTGACGTTGGTCGAGACGGAGACCTGCAACGGCGCGACCGGCGTCCAGATCAGGCCGAGATTGCGGCTCGCGAGGCTGCCGTAATCGGACACCGCCGACACGCCGAGCGATGCATTGGCGGAAAGCGACCCGATCGCATCGAGCACGCCGCGGCTCGCCGAGGCGATCGGCAGGTCGAGCGCGACGCTACCGCTCTTGATCACCCGACGCAGGTCGAGCAGCGCCGCCGGCGTGTCGGTCGCGACGCCGCCGCTGGACGAACGGGCGAAATCGCCGGTCAGCGTCATCTGCGCATCGCCCGCGGGCAGCGCCAGCAACGGCCCGACCACGGTCGCCTTGCCAACCAGCGTCTGCACCACCGTGCGGCTGCGGCTGACCAGCCGGTCGACGACGGCATTCGCGCCGAGCGGCTGGAACGGATCGGCGCCGGCGTCGATCGCCGCCTGGATCGCGTCGGTCGCGATGCCGCGATCGACCGCGGCGGTGGTCCGCGCCCGATCGTAGCTGCCGGTCACCGTCCAGATCCACCGCTTCAGACTGCCCTGCACGGTGCTGCCGGCATGAAGCGAGAGCGCCTGCGTCCGCTGACGCAGCGTCCCCGCCTCCGGCAGATAGCGATAGAGCAGCACGTCGGTGGCGAAGGGCGACGCCGGATTGCCGGCAGGTACCCGCAGCACCGCGGTCGGCAGGCCCGCCAGCCCGACGCCGCGCTGCGCCTCCATCGTCAGGTTGAGCGATGCGGTCACCGTCTTGCCGATCGGCACCGACTGCGTGCCGTCGACCCGCAACTGATCGCGGCTCGCGAGCGACTGATAGGGCGCCAGATCGGTGACCCGGGGAACCCCCGCGGCGTAACCGGCGAGCGTGCCGCGCGCGACGGAATCTCCCGGCACCGCCGCCGCGGTCACCGCCCTGCCCGCCAGCGCATCGAGCGCCGGATCGATCGCACCGCCGCCGTTGCCGGTGACGTTGCCGGTCAGGTCGAACAGGTTGCTCGCATCCGGCACCGTCGACCGCCGCGCCCCGGACAATGGGTCCTGCCGGTCGTAGTTGATCGTCACCGAGGTGCGGCGCGCATCGTCGAGCCGCGTCGAGCCGAGTTCGAGCGCGGCGGTGCTCGCGCCGCCATCGGTGGTGGTGCCCGCGCCCTCCTCCACCGCGAGCGAGCGAAAATGCTTCTTGGTGATGAAGTTGGTCACCCGCACCGTCGGCGGAAAGCCGAACCGCGCCGATTCCTGCTCGGGCAGGATCTCGGTCCGCTCGATCGCCTCGGGCGGCAGCGTCCGCAGCTCGCCATAGCCAGAAATCCGCCGGCCGTTGAGCAGGAACACCGGATCGGCGCCGCTGTTCGAGGTGGTCAGCGGCTTGAGCAATTTGAGGATGTCGTCGATCCGCGTCGCGCCCAGCGCCTTGAGCGCCTGCGCGTCGAGCACCGCGACCGGCGCAGCATCGCCGATCACCGACCCGCGCAGCCGTTCGCCGGTGATGACGATGTCCTGCGGCGTATCGTTTCGGGTTGCCGGCGCCGCAGCCTCCTGCGCCTGTACGGCCGGGGCGGTCGCCAATAGCGCCACGCCGGCGAGCCGATATCCTCTCCCGACCGCCATCCCCCCCCCGACCTTCCCCGCCGCCCGCGTCGAAAGACGAAGACTATGGAGCGAAAGACGAGGTGACAAATCGATTGTGCGATCGTCTTGTTCGCGCAGGACAGTTCAGCGCCGAAACTTGACGATATCGGCGATTATCCGCGGTAGAACACCAACGCGACTACGACGATCAGCAGCGATACGATCAGCAGCACCGGCACGCGCCGCGCCCTACGGCCTGCCGCGGCGGCCTCGTAGGCATCCATGTCGAAATAGAAGCGCCCCGCAGCCGGCATGCGGATCGACCCATCGGCGATCATCGCCGCGAACGCCTTCGCCTCGCGGCCCGCGGCGGGGGTGAAGGGCATCGCATCCGACGCGGTCACCGCCCGCGCCTCGACGAAGCGCGGCGCGATCGTGCCGTGGACCAGATAGCGGTCGCGCACCGTGCCGCGTGGCTCGACGCGGGTCAGCCGGCCGCTCATCGCCGCTTGCCCTGGTGGCGGACGTTCGCCGGGCGGCCGCGATGCTTGATGACGCGATCCTTGCGCCCCGACCCGACGTGCCGCGGTCCGGGTGCCGCGCCCTTGCCGCCGGGCAGTTCGAAGCGCAGCGCGCCCGACACCGGATTCGCCTCCGCCAGCCGCAGGTCGATACGCTGGCCGAGCGTATATTCCTCGCCGGTCTGCTCGCCGATCAATTTGCGTGCCGCCTCGTCGAAACGGAAATATTCGCCGCCCAGATCGCGCACCGGCATCAGCCCGTCGCCACCGATCCCCTCGACGGTGGCGAAGAAGCCGTAATTCTGCACGCCGGTGATCCGCGCCGACAGCGTCTCGCCGACCTTCTCGGCGAGATAGGCGGCGACATAGCGGTCGATCGTGTCGCGCTCGGCCTCCATCGCACGGCGTTCGAGGCCGCTGATCGTCTCGCCGATGACGTCCATCGCCGCCGCGTCGGTCTGGCCCAGCCCGCCCTCGCCGAGCCGATAGGCGGACACCAAAGACCGGTGGACGAGCAGATCCGCATAGCGCCGGATCGGCGAGGTGAAATGCGCATAGGAACCGAGCGACAGGCCGAAATGCCCCTGATTGGCCGGGGCGTAATAGGCCTGCGTCTGGGTGCGCAGCACCTGTTCCATCACCTGCGGCCGGAAATCGGCGTCGCCGACGCGGTCGAGCACGTGGTTGAACGTCGCCGGGCGGATCACCTGCCCGAGTGCCAGCGGCACGTCGAACGTCTCCAGATAGTCTTTGAGCGCGACCAGCTTCTCGCGGCTCGGTGGTTCATGGACGCGATACATCACCGGTGCCTTCTTCGCCTCCAGCGCCTTGGCGGCGGCGACGTTGGCGGCGATCATATAATCCTCGATCAGCCGGTGTGCGTCGAGCCGTTCGCGCGGCGCCACCGACATGATCCGCCCCATCTCGTCGAGCACCACCCGCCGCTCGGGCAGGTCGAGATCGAGCGGCTCGCGCGCATCCCGCGCCTTGGCGAGCGCACGCCAGCAGGCCCAGAGCGGCGTCAGCACGTCGATCATCCGCCCCTCGCCGGCGTCGATCATCGCCTGCGCATCCTCATACGCCAGGTTCGCCGCGATCCGCACCCGCGCGCGCGTGAAGCGCCAGCTCTTGAGCGCGCCCGACTTGCCGACCTGCAAATGGCAGACCAGCGCCGCGCGATCCTCGCCCTCCTTGAGCGAACAGACTTCGGCGGACAGGATCTCGGGCAGCATCGGCACGACGCGGTCGGGGAAATAGACCGAATTGCCGCGCCGCCGCGCCTCGCGATCGATCTCGGACCCCGGCCGCACGTAGAAACTGACGTCGGCGATCGCCACCACCGCCTGCCAGCCGCCGGCATTGGCGGGATCGTCGTCGGGCGCCGCCCAGACCGCATCGTCATGATCGCGCGCATCCGCCGGATCGATCGCGACGATCGGCAGATGCGTCAGATCCTCGCGATCGTCGCCGAGCGGCTGCTGCGACACGCGCGCCGCCTCGTCGAGCGTATCGCCGGTGAACACGTCGGGGATGCCGAGCTTGTGGATCGCGATCAGCGAGAAGCTGCGCGGCGCGAACGGATCACCCAGCCGCTGGACGACGCGCACGCTGATCCGCGGCGGCCGGCCGGTCATCTCCGTCATCACCAGATCGCCCGCCTCGGCGCCGCCGGTGTCGGAGACGGGAAATTCGCGCCGGTCCTTCTTCTCGACCCCGGTCAGCCAGAACCGCTCCCCCTCGCGGCGCAGCACGCCGAGCACCTGTTCGGACGCCTTGGCGAGCACCTTCATCGGATGCGCGATCCAGCCGTTCCCGGCCTCCTCGGTCCGCGCGAGGATGCGCTCGCCGATCCCCAGCGCGCCCCGCTTGCGTTCGCGGACGCGCAGCCGCGGCGGCGGCGTTTCCGCCTCCCAGCGATCGGGCACCGCCCAGACGTTGCCGCCGTCGTCGACGTCGGCGACGCGCAGCACCGTGACCTTGGGCAGGCCGCCCATCTTGTGGAAGGCGCGGCCGGGGGCGCCGTCGATCAGCCCCTCGTCGGCCATGTCCTTGAGCATCGCCTTCAGCGCGATCTTCTCCTGCGCGGTCAGGCCGAACGCCTTGGCGATCTCGCGCTTGCCGGCGGGAACGTCCGAGGTTTCGATGAACTGGAGGATCTGCGCCTGCGTCGGCAGGCCGGGTCTGGTCTTGTTTTTCACAGACCAGAGATAGGGACTGCACCCGCCGCCGTCATGCCCCAACTTTGCGCGGACGCGCCGGAGGGTCTACAGGCGCACGATGCCGCCGATCCGCGTTTGTGCGCTCTACCGCTTCACCCCCTTCCCCGACCCCGCGGCCTTGCAGGCGCCGCTGCTCGCCGCCTGCGAGGCCGCCGGCGTGCGCGGCACGTTGCTGCTCGCGCGCGAGGGGATCAACGGCACGATCGCCGGGCCGGATGCGGGGATGGAGGTGGTGCTGACGCATATCCGCGCGCTGCCCGGCTGCGCGACGCTCGACGTCAAGGAAGCGCGCGCCGACGCGATGCCGTTCCACCGCACCAAGGTGCGGCTCAAGCGCGAGATCGTGACGATGGGCGAACCCGCGATCGACCCGCTCGACGCCGGCCATTACGTCGATCCGGCCGAATGGAACGCGCTGATCGCCGATCCCGCGACCCTGGTGATCGACACGCGCAACGATTACGAGGTGGCGGTCGGCAGCTTCGCCGGTGCGGTCGATCCGCAGACGCGCACCTTCCGCGAATTCCCGGCGTGGTTCCGCGAACATCGCGACGAACTGCTCGCCGGCACGAAGCAGGTCGCGATGTTCTGCACCGGCGGCATCCGCTGCGAGAAGGCGACCGCCTTCCTCAAGGCCGAGGGCGTCGACGACGTCTTCCACCTCAAGGGCGGCATCCTACGATATCTCGAGGACGTGCCGGCGGAAGAGAGCCGCTGGCAGGGCGAATGTTTCGTCTTCGACGAACGCGTCGCGGTCGGTCACGGCCTGACGCCGGGCACCCACGGCCTGTGCCGCGCCTGCCGGATGCCGGTGTCGCCAGCCGACCGCGCCTCGCCGCTGTTCGAAGAGGGCGTCAGCTGCCCACGCTGCCACGCCGCGCGCAGCGAAATGGATCGCGCCCGCTATGCCGAACGGCACCGCCAGGCGCTGCTCGCCGAGGCGCGCGGCGAGGCGCATGTCGGCCGGCGGTACGAAGAGGACGCCTCTCCTTCCTGAAGTCAGCGGCCGGGGTGTCCCGCGTTAGAGATGCGTCTCACGACCGTGCGTCGCACCGTCGCATGTCGCTCCCCCGCTCGCCAAGCATACTCCGTCACCCCGGACTCGTTCCGGGGTCCACGCCGCGGCGAGGAGACTAGCTTGAGGGGAAACCATCCTCTTGCGGCTCGGTGGACCCCGGAACAAGTCCGGGGTGACGAGCTTTTGGACGAGCCCGATCGAGCCTCATCCTCCCGCCCCTCCTCTAGGAGGGCTGAACGGCTTACCGAGACGCCTCAATAGCTCCGTGCGAGCAGCACCCGTTCGACCGCCGGTTCTCCAGTGAACACGCAGGCGCCATCCGCCACCGCCGCATCGGACGGCGCGTTGCGGATCGTCAGCTTGAGCGCCTTCAGCCGCTCGACCACCGCGTCAAGCGCCGCGCCGGTCGGCCGCGCCCATTGCACCTCGACCCAGCCGGGATTCTTCACGCCCTCGGCGAAATGCGCCTCGACCGCAGCAAAGTCCCCCGCCGGCACGATCGCCGCCTGCATCCGCGCCCGCGCCTCGTCGTGCAGCGCCTGCTGGATCGCGGCGAGCAGCGCCGGCGCCTCCGCTTCGAAATCGCCGCGCGCCATCACCTGGCTATCGAGCTTGCCGTCCTCGCGATACAGCCGGTCGCGGCGGATCACCGAGACGTTGCCGCCCGCCATGTCGCGCCCGCCGATCTCGATGACGATCGGCGCGCCCTTCTTCACCCAGCCCCAGCGCTTGGTCGCCGCCTTGGCCGGCTTGAGGTCGAGCAATGCGCGCACCGGCTCGCCGAGCGCGGACAGGCCGGCGAGGTTCGACTGGATGTCCTTGGCATAGGCGATCAGCGCCTCGTCCTCGGGCTGATCGCGCAGCATCGGCACGATCACGATCTGCCACGGCGCGATCCGCGGCGGCACGCGCAGGCCGTCGTCGTCGCCATGCACCATGATGACGCCGCCGATCATCCGCGTGCTGACCCCCCAGCTCGTCGTATTGGCCAGTTCCAGCTCACCGCTGGCGTTCTGGAAGCGGATGTTCTGCGCGTGCGCGAAATTGGTGCCGAGGAAATGGCTGGTCCCCGCCTGCAACGCCTTGCCATCCTGCATCATCGCCTCGATGCTGTAGGTCGCGACCGCGCCGGGGAAGCGCTCGTTCTCGGGCTTCTCGCCGGCGACCACCGGCAACGCGAGGCAGTCCTCGGCGAAGCTGCGATAGACTTCGAGCATCTTGCGCGTCTCGTCGCGCGCCTCGTCGGCAGTGGCGTGGGCGGTATGGCCCTCCTGCCAGAGGAACTCGCTGGTGCGCAGGAACATGCGCGTCCGCATCTCCCAGCGCACGACGTTCGCCCATTGGTTGATCAGCACGGGCAGGTCGCGCCACGACTGCACCCAGCGCGCGAACGCCGTGCCGATCACCGTCTCCGAGGTCGGCCGCACCACCAGCGGCTCCTCGAGCTTGGCGGCGGGATCGGGCATCAGCCCGCCCTTGCCGTCGGGGATCAGCCGATGGTGGGTGACGACCGCCATCTCCTTGGCGAAACCCTCGACGTGTTCCGCCTCCTTCTCGAAATAGGAGAGCGGGATGAACAAAGGGAAATAGCAATTCTCATGGCCGGTCGCCTTGATCCGGTCGTCGAGCAGCCGCTGGATCCGCTCCCAGATGCCATAGCCCCACGGGCGGATGACCATACAGCCGCGCACGCCCGATTCCTCGGCAAGATCGGCCTCGGCAATGACGGATTGATACCAGGCGGCGAAGTCGGCGTCGCGCGTGACGGAAAGAGCGTGCTTCATGGCGTGGACGCCTAGCCAAAGCGCTTCGGCGCGTCACCCCCTTCGCGCACTGGCCGCGAACCGTGATCGGCGCGACGTGGCAAGGGCTACGGAGTCACGACCGGACGGGGCCGGCCGCCAACATCCGCTTGCCGCGGAGATACATCTCCAGCCGCTGCACGCTGAACAGCCCTAGCGCCAGCGCCATCAGCACGTCGGTGATCGCCATTGGATCGAGCCCCGCCGGCCCCGCATAGCTCAATGCGCCGCGCGCGCTGCTGCGCACGACGATCAGCAGCACGATGAACAGCAACGCCGCCGGTGACGAGGTCTGGCCGAGCCGGTGCGTCTCCGGATCGAGCGTGATCCGCATCATCTTGCCGCGCTGCCAGCCCAGCGCCGCGCCGAGTCCGACCGCGACGAGGCAGAAGGCCCAGCCCCAGCCCTGCGGCGGAAAGCGCGTGAAGGTGAAGCCGATCACCACCGCATAGAAAGCCGGCAGGATCCAGAGATGTTCGAGCTTGAGCGGCCGCACCCGGCTCATCCGCTTCCAGCGGATCGCCATCACCACCGCGACGACGACGAGCGGGATCGCATAGCTGATCCACCCGCCCGGTTGCTGTGCCTGCATATGTCCGTGTCCCCGCCCGTTACGGGACAGAAACTAAAGCCACCGACGGCATTGCGAAAGGGGGTATCCTAGCCCCAACCTCCGTCACCCCGGGCTCGACCCGGGGTCCCGCTACGCCCGAAGCGCGAAGGTAGCGGGACCCCGGCTCAAGGCCGGGGTGACGAGGGAGCTGCCATTACTCCGCCGCCTGCGCCAGCGGCTGTTCCTTCCACACCAGCACCGGCTTGCGCGCCGCCTGCGTCTCGTCGAGCCGCGCACGCGGCGCGAAATGCGGCGCGGTCTTGAGGCTGGCGTCGCCGGCCTTGGCCCGTTCCGCCACGCTGCGCAGCGCGCCGACGAACTGGTCGAGCGCCGCCTTCGATTCGGTCTCGGTCGGTTCGACCAGCATCGCGCCGTGGACGACGAGCGGGAAATAGACCGTCATCGGGTGGAAGCCCTCGTCGATCAGCCCCTTGGCGACGTCGAGCGTCGAGAAGCCCTCGGCGAGATTGGCGTCGGAGAAGATCGCCTCGTGCATGCACGGCCCCGACTTGGCGAAGGGCGCGTCGAGCGTCCCCTCCAGCGAGCGCAGCACGTAATTGGCGTTGAGCACCGCATCCTCGGCGACCTGCTTGAGGCCGTCGGCACCGTGGCTGAGGATATAGGTCAGCGCGCGGGTGAACATCCCCATCTGGCCATGGAAGGCGGTCATCCGGCCGAACGTGTCGGGATGATCGTCGCCGGCGGTCTCTTCCTCGATGAGCTGGATATGCCCGTCGGCCATGCGCGCGGTGAACGGCAGCGGTCCGAAGGGGCTGAGCGCCTCCGACAGCACCACCGGCCCGGACCCCGGTCCGCCGCCGCCGTGCGGGGTCGAGAAGGTCTTGTGCAGGTTGATATGCATCGCGTCGACGCCGAGGTCGCCGGGCCGCACCCGGCCGACGATCGCGTTGAAATTGGCACCGTCGCAATAGACGTAGCCGCCCGCGTCATGGACCGCATCGCTGATCGACTTCAGGTCGCGCTCGAACAGGCCGCAGGTGTTGGGGTTGGTAATCATCACCGCGGCGACGTCCGGCCCCAGCCGTGCCTTCAACGCCGCGGTATCGACGCGACCGTCCGCGGTGGCGGGGATATCCTCGACGGTGAAGCCGGCGAAGGCCGCGGTGGCGGGATTGGTGCCATGTGCCGATTCGGGCACGAGGACGACCTTGCGATGGCCGTCGCCGCGCTTCTCCAGCGCCGCCTTGATGCACAGGATGCCGCATAATTCGCCGTGCGCGCCGGCCTTCGGCGACATGGCGACGCCGTGCATGCCGGTGAGCTTGATCAGCCACACCGCCAGTTCGTTGATGACCGCGAGCGCGCCCTGCACGGTGTCGACCGGCTGCAACGGATGCACGTCGGCGAAACCGGGGAGGCGCGCCATCTTCTCGTTGAGCCGCGGATTGTGCTTCATCGTGCACGAGCCGAGCGGGAACAGGCCGAGGTCGATCGCGTAATTCTGGCGGCTGAGCCGCGTATAGTGACGGATCGTCTCGGGCTCGGACAGGCCGGCAAGCCCGATCGGCGCCTTGCGGCTGAGATTGCCGAGCCGCGACCCCGCGACGTCACCCTCGGCGAAATCGACGCCGGTGGTCTGCGTATCGCCGATCTCGAAGATCAGCGCCTCTTCCAGCATCAGCGCCTTGTTGCCGGTGAAGGTCGGTGCGGCGCCATTGCCGCCGCCGGCGGTCATTTCGGGACGCC
Source organism: Sphingomonas taxi (assembly GCF_000764535.1). Lineage (NCBI taxonomy): Bacteria > Pseudomonadati > Pseudomonadota > Alphaproteobacteria > Sphingomonadales > Sphingomonadaceae > Sphingomonas > Sphingomonas taxi. The sequence continues at coordinate 1,259,425 of NZ_CP009571.1, forward strand.
AGCCGCTCTGATTGATGCTCATGCCAGAACCTCCTCGAGTGCGGCGGCAAGGGTTTCGACGTCCTCCGCGGTCGTCGTCTCGGTGACCGCGACGATCAGCCCGTTGGCAAGCGCATCCTCGCCCGGATAGAGCCGGCCGAGCGACACGCCCGCCAGGATGCCGCGATCGGCGAGCGTCCGCACGACGGGGCGCGCCTCGACCGGCAGTTTCAGCGTGAATTCGTTGAAGAAGGTCTCGGTGACCAATTCTACGCCCCGCACCTTGGCGAGGCGATCGGCGGCGCGGCACGCCGCGGCATGGTTGATCCCCGCCAGCCGGCGCAGACCCGCCTCGCCGAGCAAGGTCATGTGGATCGAGAAGGCGAGCGCGCACAGGCCAGAGTTGGTGCAGATGTTGCTCGTCGCCTTCTCGCGACGGATATGCTGTTCGCGCGTCGACAGCGTCAGCACGAAGCCGCGGCGTCCCTCCGCGTCCACCGTCTCACCGCAGAAGCGGCCCGGCATCTGGCGGATATACTTGTCCTTGCAGCCCATCAGGCCGACGTACGGGCCGCCGAACTGAAGGCCGACGCCGAGCGACTGGCCTTCGCCGACGACGATATCGGCGTCCATCTCGCCCGGCGAGGTTATCGCGCCCAGCGCCACAGGCTCGGTGACGACCGCGATCAGCAGCGCCTTGTTGGCGTGGCAGGCGTCGGCGAGCGGCGTCAGGTCGGCGATCCGACCGAGGATGTCGGGATATTGGACGACGACGCACGACGTATCGCCGTCGATCGCGGCGATCAGCGCATCGACATCCGTTTCGGCGGTCAGCGCCGGCGCGGCGGTTTCGAGATGATCGCCGGTGTATTTCGCCATCGTCTTCGCGACGCTGACATAATGCGGGTGGAGCCCGCCCGACAGGATCGCCTTACCCTTGCGGGTGATGCGCCGCGCCATGCCGATCGCTTCCCAGCAGGCGGTCGAGCCGTCGTACATCGACGCGTTCGCCACGTCGGTGCCGAGCAGCCGCGCGACCTGCGTCTGGAACTCGAACAGCATCTGCAGCGTGCCCTGCGCGATCTCGGGCTGATACGGCGTATAGGCGGTGAGGAACTCGCCACGCTGGATCAGGTGATCGACGCTCGCCGGCACGTGATGGCGATAGGCGCCCGCACCGAGGAAGAACGGCACTTCGCCCGCGACCGTGTTCTGGCGGGCGAGCGCGGTCATGTGCCGCTCGACCGCCAGTTCGGAGGCGTGGTTCGGCAGGTCGTGGATCGGGCCGGACAGGCGGGCGGCCTCGGGCACGTCGACGAACAGATCGTCGATCGATCCCGCACCGATGACCGCGAGCATCGCGTCGCGGTCGGGCTGGGTAAGCGGCAGGTAGCGCATCATCATTCCCTTGAGAGCCCCGCCTGTGGGAAGGGCCTTTACCTATGGCGACGGGCTGAGGTTCGATCGATCATCCCCGCAGGTCCCGTCACCCCGGACCAGTTACGGGGTCCACCGGGCAGCAGGGGCGCCCTATCGTTTCAGACCATCCTCCTCGCCGCCGCGTGGACCCCGGAACAAGTCCGGGGTGACGTATCAAGCGCGGCGAAGCATCGACCAGAGCGGAGCACCAATTGCGAGGCTGATCGTTACAGCTTGGCGACGAAATCCGCGTAGGCGGCTTCGTCCATCAGCGTCTCCAGCTCGGCCGGATCGCTGAGCGTGATCCTGAAGAACCAGCCTTCCGCTTCCGGATCCGAGTTGACCAAGCTGGGATCGTCCGACAGCGCGGCATTGCCCTCGGTCACCGTCCCCGACACCGGCGAATAGACGTCCGACGCGGCCTTGACCGATTCGACCACCGCGGCCTCGTCGCCCTTGCCGAGCTGCTTGCCCGCCTCGGGAACGTCGACGAACACGATGTCGCCGAGCTGGCCCTGCGCATAATCGGAGATGCCGACGGTGCCGGTGTCGCCATCGACATCGACCCACTCATGATCTTCGGTGAAATAACGGCTCATCACTTGCCTCCTGCGCGGACATAGCGGTGGGGAACGAACGGCATCGGTGCGACCGTCGCCTCGTGGATCTTGCCGCGCTGGACGAGGCGCAGCGGCGTGCCGGCCTCGGCGAGCGCAGCGGGAACATAGGCCATGGCGATCGGCGCACCGACGCTCGGCGCGAAGCCGCCGCTGGTGACGCGGCCGATCACCGCGCCCTCGGCGTCGACGACGCTCGCGCCCTCGCGCACCGGCTGGCGGCCCTCGACCGACAGGCCGACGCGCTTGACCGCGGGACCGTCGGTGCGCTCGGCAAGGATGCGCGCGGCGCCGGCGAAATCGGCGGCCTCGCGGCGGCGCTTGGACAGAGCGAAGCCGAGGTCGGCCATCACCGGCGTCGTCTCGGGATCGAGATCGTGGCCGTAGAGCGGCAGTCCGGCCTCGAGCCGCAGCGAATCGCGCGCGCCGAGGCCGATCGACTTGACCTCGGGCTCGGCGCAGATCGCATCGGCGAAATCGGCGGCGGCCTCGGCGGGGATCGAAATCTCGACGCCGTCCTCGCCGGTATAGCCTGAACGGCTGATCCACAGCGCATGGCCGTTCCAGTCGAACGCGCCCGCGGTCATGAACACGAGATCCTCGACGCCGGGGATCAAGCGCGACACGGCAGCGACCGCCTTGGGTCCCTGCACCGCGAGCAAGGCCTGATCTTCCATAAGGTTCATCGTCAGATCGTCGGGCAGCACGTCGAGCAGATAGGCGAGATCGTCATATTTGGTCGCGCCGTTGACGACGACGTAATGGCTCGCCGCGCCGAACGGATGCGCGCCCTCGGCGGGCAGCGTCGTGGCCATCAGATCGTCGAGGATGCCGCCCTCGTCGTTGAGCAGCAGCGAATAGCGGATCTTGGTCGGCGCGAGCCCGGCGATATCGCCCGGCAGCACCGCTTCGAGCGCCCTGGCGACGCCGGCGGCGTCGAGCCCGTCGCCGGTGAAGCCGACCTGGCCCATATGGCTGACGTCGAACAGGCCGGCGGAGTCGCGCGTCCACAGATGCTCGGCCATGATGCCCTCATATTGGACGGGCATTTCATAGCCGGCGAACGGCACCATGCGGCCACCGCGGGCGCGGTGCCAGCCGTCGAGCGGCAGCAGCTGGATTGCGGGCTCGTCGCCGTCGAGGTCGTCGAGCGGGTCGGGCAAGGTGTCTGGCAGCGAATCGCTCATCAACCGTCTCCAAGAAAGGCACGGGACCAAAGACGGCACGGGGCCGCAATCGATCCGTCATACCCCCTCTGTCACGGTGACCTGAGAGCTTTGACCCGGCGCGTGGCGCGGCGGGCTTACCCCTTCGGTGGCTCCTCAAAGGAACGCTTTCCAGAGTGTCGATAAGGCAGCGCGCGGTCCCGTTTGCCTGAGAGATTCCGGGGTGGTTGCTCCTTCGGCGGCCTCCTTGTGAAGAGGCTCTCTCCCGCGCCCGCCCATGCCGGTCGCCCGGCATCGACGCGTGGTGCTGTGACGGGCGGCGGGGCCTTAGTCAATGCGGAAACGCCCTCCCCTCCCTGCGCGGGAAGGGATGAGAATCAGCGTTGCGCGTTATACTTCAGCTGGTCGTCAGTGAGCTGGAAGCCGACCAGCGCCTCGAAGGTCGCGCGCAGCACCGCGGAGCGCACCTCCGGCCGCGCCAGCGGATCGGTCGCGGCATCCTCGTCGCCCGCCTTGCGCTTGCGGGTGAGCTGGTTGCGCACCTCGTCGGGCAAGGTCGCCGCCGCCCGCGCGATCTGCGTCGAGGCGGTGCCCTGCGCCTGCGCGCGCGCCTGCCCGGCGTCGAAATGCACCGTGATCTGCCCCTTGCGCTTGGCGGTCACCGCCGAGCCGCCGCGGACGATCGCGATATAATAAGGCAGCACCACGTCGCGCGGGCCCTCGGTCCGCGTCCGCCGCGCGAGCACGTCGAAGGTGACGCTGGTGGCGATCTGCTCGCCGGCGTCGTTGCAGGCGCCGCGCACGTTGGTCATGCTGGCGACGACGTCGATCGCGCTCGCGTCGCGGCTCGTCGCAGGATCGAACAGGGTGATGTCGCCGGTACCGGCGGCGACGCCGACCGTCGGGCAGGCGGAGCGCACGGCGGAGATGCCGCCTTCGACGATCTCGCCCTTGCTGGCGCAGCCCGAGAGGATCAGCGCGAGGGCGGACAGGCCTAAAGCCGGGGTTTTCACGAGGACGCGTACCTTTGTCGAACGGACAGTGATGCGCCGCCGGAGAACCCGGGCGATGCGCGGCGCACCATAGGAACCGGCTTTCCCGCGTGCAAGCAATCGCGTACTTCCGCGCGGTGAGCCAATCGCGTACTTCCGTGCGCCGCACCAATCGCGTAGAACCGCCGGCATGGCCTCCCAATTCCCCGCGGACGGCGGCAAGCCCGTCCTCGAACTGCTGATCGCCGCACCGCGCGGCTTCTGCGCCGGCGTCGACCGCGCGATCCGCATCGTCGAACTCGCGATCGAGAAGCACGGCGCGCCCGTCTACGTCCGCCACGAGATCGTCCACAACAAGTTCGTCGTCGACACGCTGAAGGCGCAGGGCGCGGTGTTCGTCGAGGAGCTCGACCAGGTGCCCGACGGCGCGCCGGTGGTCTTCTCCGCGCACGGCGTGCCAAAGTCGGTGCCGGTCGACGCGCAGAACCGCGGCCTCGACTATCTCGACGCAACCTGCCCATTGGTGTCGAAGGTCCATCGTCAGGCCGAGCGGCTCGTCGCCGCCGGCCGCCATATCATCTTCATCGGCCACGCCGGCCATCCCGAGGTCGTCGGCACCTTTGGCCAGGTGCCCGCCGGCGCGATGTCGCTGATCGAGACCGCCGCCGACGCCGAGATCTTCGCGCCAGTCGATCCCGACAATCTCGCCTTCCTCACCCAGACGACGCTGTCGGTCGACGACACCGCCGCGGTGGTCGCGGTGCTGCAGCGCCGCTTCCCCAACATGCTGCCGCCGCGCGGCGAGGACATCTGCTACGCCACCTCGAACCGGCAGGCGGCGGTCAAGGCGATCGCCGCGGCGTGCGACGCGATGCTGGTGATCGGCGCGCCCAATTCGTCCAACTCGGTGCGGCTGGTCGAAGTGGCGGAGCGCGAGGGCATTCCGGCGCGGCTGATCCAGCGCGCCGGCGAGCTCGACTGGACGTTCCTCGACGGCGTCGGCACGCTCGGCATCACCGCCGGCGCCTCCGCGCCCGAGCTGCTGGTGCGCGAGCTGGTCGACCTGCTCTCCACCCGCTTCGCGATCACCGAGCGCGAGGAGGAAACGACGCGCGAGACGATCGCATTCAAACTGCCACGCGGCCTCGACGCCGCGGCATAGGCTGACCGTCCCCCGGCGCACGTCCGGGGGACGTGGAGACTGGGGAGGGATCATGGCCGTCTACACGCACGTCTCGGCCGAGGCGCTGTCCGCGTTCCTGCGCCGCTACGCCGAGGTCGGCGAGCTCGTCTCCGCCAAGGGCATCGCCGAGGGCGTCGAGAACAGCAACTATCTCGTCGACACGACGACCGCGCGCTTCATCCTGACGCTCTACGAGAAGCGCGTCGACGTCGGCGACCTGCCCTTCTTCCTCGATCTGCTCGATCATCTAGCGGACCGCGGGCTGCCGGTGCCGCCCGCGATCCGCGACCGCGACGGCGTCGCGATCCAGACGCTGGAGGGCCGCCCCGCCTGCCTGATCCGCTTCCTCAACGGCGTCTCGGTGACCCGCCCGACGCCGGATCAGGCCGCCACCGCCGGCGCCGCGCTCGGCGCGCTGCACGCCGCGGTCGCCGATTTCGATGGCGGCCGGCCCAACAGCCTCGGCATCGCCGACTGGCGGCCGCTGCTGATGCGCTGCGGCAGCGATCTCGACGCCATCGCGCCGGGCCTGTTCGCGCGCGTCGACGCCGCGCTCGCCGCGGTCGAGGTGGCCTGGCCGCACGATCTGCCGACCAGCGTCATCCATGCCGATCTGTTCCCCGACAACGTCCTGATGCTCGGCGCACGGGTGACCGGACTCATCGATTTCTACTTCGCCTGCCGTGACATACGCGCCTATGACGTCGCCGTGATGCACACCTCCTGGGCCTTCGATCCGCAGGGCGCGCCGCTCGACGGCGTCGGCCCGGCGCTGCTCGCCGGCTATGGCGGGGCGCTCGGCCTGTCCGCCGCCGAGCGCGCCGCGCTGCCGGTGCTCGCGCGCGGCGCGTGCATCCGCTTCCTGCTCACCCGCGCATGGGACTGGCTCGACACGCCGGCGGATGCGCTGGTGACGCGCAAGGACCCGCTCGCCTATCTGCGCCGGCTCGACTGGTACGACGCCCATCCGGAGGCCTTTGCATGACCGACCCCGCCGCCCCCCAGCTCGTCGAGATCGCCACCGACGGCGCCTGCAAGGGCAATCCCGGCCCGGGCGGCTGGGGCGCGCTGCTCCGCTTCGGCGGCCACGAGAAGGAATTGTCGGGCGGCGAGACGCTGACCACCAACAACCGCATGGAGCTGACCGCGGCGATCGAGGCGCTGCGCGTGCTCACCCGCCCGTGCCGGATCAAGCTCAGCACCGACAGCAAATACGTCATGGACGGCCTGACCCGCTGGATCCATGGCTGGCGCAAGAACGGCTGGCGCACCGCCGACAAGAAGCCGGTCAAGAACGCCGAACTCTGGCAGGCGTTGTTCGCCGAGACGCAGAAGCACGAGATCGAATGGATCTGGGTCAAGGGCCACGCCGGCAACGCCGACAACGAACGCGTCGACAAACTGGCGAGTGACGCGGCGATTGCGGCGAGCCGCCCGGCGGGGTGACCTGGTTCTCCCCCGGCGGGGAGGGCAATCGCATATGATCCTTCGGGGCAGTGCGACGGCATTTATATCTCCGTCATGCCGGACTTGATCCGGCATCCCGCTTTTACTTACCGTCCGAAGAAGCGGGACCCCGGCTCAAGGCCGGGGTGACGGGGTGGCTTTCATGTGCGACATTCCTCCCCGCCAAGGGGGACTAAGCAAACCGCCCCGCGGCATAGCGCGCGACGTCGACCCCCTCGAACCCCGCCGGCAGGGCCGTCCCCAGCAACAGGCTCGCCGCCACCGTCGCGCCGGCGGGCGCGGTCTGGATGCCGAAGCCGCCCTGCCCCGCGCACCAGAACAGCCCCGCCACCGCCGGATCGAAGCCGTACACCGGCAACCGATCCGGCGCGAAACTGCGCAATCCCGCCCAACGCCGCTCGACCGCCGCGACCCGCCAGTCGACCACATGCTCGAACCGGTCGACCGCCAATGCGACGTCGATCTCCTCGGGCGCGACGTCGTGCGGATCGACCGGCGTTTCGTCGTGCGGACTCAGCCACAGCCGCCCCGCCTCCGGCTTGAAATAGAACCGCCCCGCGATATCGGCGACATGCGGCAGATCGGCGCCCGCGGGCGGATCGGTGCGCAACTGCACCATCGTCCGCCGATAGGGCTGGATGGCGAGCGGCGCCGCGCCCAGCCGCACGGCGATGCGATCTGCCCAGGCCCCCGCCGCATTGACCAGCACGCGCGCGCGATACGTCCCCGCCGGCGTCGCGATCGTCCAGATGCCGTCGGCACGCCGCGCCTCGTCCAGCCCGGCGCGCGTCGCGATCGCTCCACCGGCGCGGCGGAATTCGGCCAGATAGGCGGCATGGAGCGCCGCGACATCGATATAGGCGCAGCTCGGCTCGTGCACGCCGAGCGTCCATTCGGGCCGCAGCCCCGGCACGAACGCGGCGGGATCGACGCGGTCGAGCGCCACCGTGGTCCCCTCGAACGCGGCGAGGAAGGCGTCGACCCGCCCGGCATCCGCCGCCCGCCCGATATGCAGCGATCCCAGCGGCGCGAGATAGCCGCCGCCGCGCAACGCCGCTTCGGAGGCGCTGGTCAGCGGCTGGATGCCCGGCCCGCCATAGGTCTCCGACCAGAAGGCGGCCGAGCGCCCGGTGCTGTGATAGCCCGCCTGCGCCTCCGCCTCGAGCAGCAGCACGCGCGCGTGCGGCGCGAGCGCGGCGGCGAGGCTGGCGCCGGCGATCCCCGCGCCGATGATCGCGATATCGTGGATCATCGCAGCCGATCCAGGAACGCGTCGATCGCGTCGAAGGCACGCCGCCGCACCGCATCGTCCTCGCGCAGGATCTCATGCGCCGATTCGGCACCGAAGCGCACCAGTTCGACCCGCGGCAGCCGCGCCGCCAGCCGCACCGCGGCGCGGGCATCGACCAGCCGGTCGGCATCGGCGACCAGCATCAGCATCGGCACCGCGAGCGCCGCCAGTCGTGGGTCGGCCTGCAGCCGCGCGCCCGAGTCGAACGCCTCCAGCACCCACGCCCAGCTCGGCGGCCCGAGCAGCAGCGACGGATCGCGCGCATACCAGAAGGCCTCGTCGGCATAGCGATCGAGCGAATGGGTGAGCCGCTGCTGGCGATGGCCGGCGGACGCCTTGCCCGGCCGCACCGTCCACGCCGGCCGGGCGGGATCGCCGATCTTCGTCATCGCCCAGGCGACCGCACGACCGGCCCGCGCGCCGAGCGGTGAGCGCACGCCGATCATCGGCGACACCAGCACCGCCGCATCGGGCACGACGCCGCCGTCGAGCATCGCGCGCAGCGCCAGATGCCCGCCCATCGAATGGCCGAGCAGCACTGCCGGCCCCTCCCCCGCGCGCGTCCAGTCGCGCCAGAAGGCGGTGAGATCGCCCACCCACGCGTCGAAACTGGCGGCATGGCCGACGTGTGGATCGGCGGCGAGCCGCCCGGAGCCGCCCTGCCCGCGCCAGTCGAACGCGGTCACCGACCAGCGCCGCGCATGCAGGTGGCGGATCGTCTCGAGGAATTTCTCGACGATGTCCGCGCGGCCGCCCTGCACCAGGATACGCCCGCGGGCGTCGGGATGCGGCCAGTCGAAGCGGCGGTGGCGCCAGCCGTCGGGCGCCTGCCATTGCGTCAGGCGCGAATCGGCGGGCAGGTCGCGGCGCAGCTCGGCTTGGTCGGTCATCGTTGCTTTGGTTACGGTTTCGCAAGCCATGCCGTCTACCTGTCGCGTCCGATGGGATGGGATAGTCTATTGATCGCGGCGCTGGCCGTCACGCTCGGCGGCCTGCTCGTCGCCGCGGGAATCGAGGATGCCCGCACCCGCGAGATCGCCAATGGCAAGAATGCGGCGATCGCACTGCTCGCGCCACTGTGGTGGTGGGCGATGGGGCTCGGCTGGGGCGACGTCGCGGTGCAATTGCTCGTCGCGGCGATCGTCTTCGCGGTGTTCGTCGGCGCCTTCGCCTGCGGCTGGATGGGCGGCGGCGACGTCAAGATGATCGGCGCGCTTGCCTTGTGGCTGCCGCTTGGCGGCCTGTTGCAGATGCTGATGCTGATGTCGGTGCTCGGCGGCGCGATCACCGTCGCGATGATGATCGAGCGGCGCTGGCAGCGCCGAATCGGCGAGGTTGAGGTGCCTTATGGCGTCGCAATCGCCGCGGCGGCGCTGCTCGCGCTGCCCGCCACTCTGCCAGCCCTTTGAAGACGAACCGGATTTTAACCAGTCCGCGGCCAAGATGGCCCAATCAACCACCGGTGCGCTGAAAGGCCCGTTGAGACCATGGATAGTCGCAAGATCGTTTTGCTGGTGGGCGCGTTGCTCGTCGCCGGCATCACGGCATTTTTCGCCCGCTCGTTGCTCGTCGGCGCCTCCGCGCCGCAGGCGGTGGCGATGGGCGCCCCCGCCCCGGTCGTCGTCACCGGCCCGGAAGTGCTGGTCGCGACCCGCGCGCTGCCCGTCGGCACGATCCTCGACGCCACCGCGCTCAAGTTCCAGCCGTGGCCGCAGCAGCTCGTCGACAACGCCTATTACCTCAAGGCGGGTACCGACGTGGCGAAACTGACCGGCACCGTGGTGCGCAACGCGATCACCGCCGGCCAGCCGGTCACTCGCGGCGCGTTGGTGTCGCCGGGCGACCGCGGCTTCCTCGCCGCCGCGCTCGGACCGGGCATGCGTGCGGTCACCGTCAGCGTGTCGAGCCAGGCGGCGGTCGCCGGCTTCGTCTTTCCGGGCGACCGCATCGACCTCGTCCTGACCCAGACCGTCAACGGCGGCGGCGACGGCCAGCCGCTCAAGGTGTCCGAGACGATCATGCGCAACGTCCGCGTGCTCGCCACCGACCAGCGCACCGACAATGTCGTCGGCGAGGACGGCAAGTCGAAGGTCACGAGCTATTCGACGGTGACGCTGGAGGCGACGCCGAAGATGGCCGAACAGGTCGCGGTGGCGCGCACGATCGGCGAATTGTCGCTGTCGCTGCGCGCGCTCGCCGACAATTCGACCGAACTCGAAGAGGCGATCGCCAGCGGCGCGGTCAAGGTGCCCGACGGCGACCCGCGCGCCGAAAAGGCGATGATGCTGCGCCTCGCCACCCAGCCGCAGACCGGCGGCACCACCTTCGCCACCGGCGCCGACGTCTCGCGCTTCCAGCGTAGCACCGTGCCGGCACGCGCACCGGCCGCCGGCACCCCGATGGGCACCGGCACCGCACCGGGTGGCGCGCCCGGCGCCGGCGGCGCGACGATCCAGGGCCCGGCCGTGCGGATCGCCCGCGGCAACACCGTGACCGTCGTTCCGGTCGGAGGGAAAAACTGACATGCCTCTCGTCCACCCCCTCCGCACCCGCTGCGGCCGCACCGCCGCCGTCGCGCTGGCGCTCGCCACCACGGTCGCCGCGCCGCTCGCCATCGCCGATGCGCGCGGCACCGGTGCCGATGCCGCGGTCGCCGGCGGCAGTTCGTCGGTCGTCCAGGTCAACACCGGCCGTGGCCGGCTGGTGACGCTGTCGCGACCGATGAGCGACGTCTTCGTCGCCGATGACAGCATCGCCGACGTCCAGGTCCGCTCGCCGACGCAGCTCTACATCTTCGGCAAGAAGACCGGCGAGACGACGATCTCCGCCACCACCCGCGGCGGCGCGGTCGTCTATGCGACCACCGTCCGCGTCGGCAACAACCTCGATTCGATCGCGGCGATGCTCCAGCTCGCGATGCCCGACGCGCGGCTCGTCGCGACGCCGATGAACGGCATCGTGCTGCTCACCGGCACCGTCGCCGGCCCCGGTGACGCCGCCGAGGCCGAACGGCTGGTCCAGGCCTATGTCGGCGACGCGACCAAGGTGCTCTCGCGCCTCAAGACCGCGACCCCGCTGCAGGTCAATCTGCAGGTCCGCATCGCCGAGGTCAGCCGGACGTTCATCAAGAACGTCGGCGTCAACCTCGGTTCGGTCGACTCGACCGGCGGGTTCAAATTCGGCATTGGTCGCGGCGGCGTCAGCCCTCAATATACGCCTGGTTTCCCGCTGGCGACCGGCTTCAACACAGGTACGAATACCACCCTGATCCCGAACGGCAGCTCCGGCTCGACGCTCGGCCTCGCCGGCAGGCTGCTCGGCCTCGACCTGCTCGCTGCGGTCGATCTCGGCGAGACGCTGGGTCAGGTGACGACGCTCGCCAACCCCAATCTCACCGCCTTGTCGGGCGAGACCGCGACCTTCCTCGCCGGCGGCGAGATCCCGATCCCGCTCTCCGGCGGACTCGGCACCGTCACCGTCGAGTACAAGCAATATGGCGTCAGCCTCGCCTATACGCCGACGGTGCTGTCCGACGGCCGCATCTCGCTACGCGTCCGTCCCGAGGTGTCGCAGATCGACAATGCCAATGCGGTCAGCGTCGGCGGCACCCGCGTTCCCGGCATCACCACCCGCCGCGCCGAGACGACGCTGGAGCTCGGCTCGGGCCAGAGCATGATGATCGGCGGCCTGCTCTCCAACAGCCACGGCAACAACATCGACAAGACGCCGTTCCTCGGCGACCTGCCGATCATCGGCTCGCTGTTCCGCTCGACCAACTTCCAGCGCAACGAGACCGAGCTGGTCATCATCATCACCCCCTATCTGGTCAAGCCGGTGAGCGATCCCGCCCAGATCGCGCTGCCGCACGACGGCTATCGCGCGCCGAGCGATGCCGCGCGCATCCTGCTCGGCGAGGTCGGTTCGGGCGGCAACGGTCCGCGTCCGGTGCCGACGATGGTTCCCGGCGGCCAGCCGCCCGCGCCGACGATCGGCGCCGCCGCGGCGGTGCTGCCGGTGCCGCAGCGTCAGCCCGCGCCCGCCGCCGCCGATCCGCGCGCCACGTCGAAGAAGAAGGGCGCCGTCCCCGCCCCCGGATTTTCCAACTGATGCCCGCGCCGGCCCCGATCAAGGACCCGTTCAAGGACATGGCCCCGATGACCAAGCACAAGCTGCTCCTTGCCACCCTGCCCGCGCTGCTTCTCGGCGGCTGCATGGGCACCACCAACCGCGGCCTCGAATCGGTTCATCAGCCGGTCGTCGCACGCAGCGATTACGCGCTCGACCTCGCCACCGCCGGGGCCGGCCTCGCCGCCGGCGAAGGCCGCCGGCTCGCCGGCTGGATGGACACGATGCACCTCGGCTTCGGCGACAAGGTCGCGATCGACGAGAGCGCCGACGGCGCCGGCCGCGCCCGCGACGAGATCGCCGCCGTCGTCGCCAGTTACGGCCTGCTGCTCTCCGACGACCGGCCGGTGACCGCCGCGCCGGTGACGCCCGGCACGCTGCGCGTCGTCGTCAGCCGCATGCACGCCAGCGTGCCCGGCTGCCCCGACTGGAGCCGCAATTCGAGCAACGAATTCGACGCCAACACCTCGTCCAACTACGGCTGCGCGATCAACGCCAACCTCGCCGCGATGATCGCCCGCCCGAGCGACCTGGTCTCCGGCACCGATGCGCAGCCGCTCGTCGATACCGCGGCCAATGCCAAGGCGATCGACACCTATCGCAAGAAGGCGCCGACCGGCGCCGCCGCGCTGCAGGCGACCAGCGCCCGCGGAGCCAATTGATGAACGCCCCCTGGAAACCCGCCGGTCTCTCGACGCGCGAGCCGTTCGCCGCCTACGTCTGCGACGAGACCACCGCCGAAACGCTGCGCCCGATCGCCGCCGAACTCGGCTGGTCGGTTGACAAGGTCTACAAGGGCGGGCTGCGCAACGCCGTCCAGTCGCTGTCGGTTTCGGCCAGCCCGCAGATCCTGCTCGTCGATCTCGCCGAATCGGGCGATCCGCTCAGCGACATCAACGGCCTCGCCGAAGTGTGCGAGCCCGGCACGGTGGTGATCGCCGCCGGCCAGGTCAACGACGTGCGCCTCTACCGCGACCTGATCGCCAGCGGCATCCAGGATTATCTGCTCAAGCCGCTCCATCCCGACGCGATGCGCGAGGCCTTCGGTCACGCGCAGGCGATGCTCAACGCCCCCAAGCTCGCCGAGGCCAGCATCGACCGGCCGCATTGCGCGATCGCCGTCATCGGCACGCGCGGCGGCGTCGGCGCGTCGACCGTCGCCACCTCGACCGCCTGGCTGCTCGCCGAGCGCGAGAAGCGCACCACCGCATTGCTCGATCTCGACGTCCATTTCGGCACCGGCGCGCTGACGCTCGATCTCGAGCCCGGCCGCGGCCTCACCGACGCGATCGAGAATCCCAGCCGCATCGACGGCCTGTTCATCGAACGCGCGATGGTCAAGGCGACCGAGAAGCTTGCCGTCCTCTCCGCCGAGGCACCGATCAACGCACCATTGGTTACCGACGGCGCCGCTTTCTATCAGTTGCAGGAAGAGATGCGCGCCGCCTTCGAGGCGACGGTGGTCGATCTGCCGCGTGCGATGCTGGTCCAGCACCCGCAGCTCATCAGCGACATCCAGGCCGCGGTGATCGTCACCGAACTCACCCTCGCCTCGGCGCGCGATACGATCCGCATCCTGTCGTGGCTCAAGACGCACGCACCACAGACCCATCTCACCGTCGTCGCCAACCGCGTCCACCCCGCCGCGCAGCTCGAGATCAGCCGCAAGGATTTCGAAAGCTCGATCGAGCGCAAGATCGACTTCCTCGTCCCCTTCGACCAGAAACTGGCGGCGCAATCGGCCAAGCTCGGCAAGCCGCTCGCCGAGGCGGGCAAGAACACCAAGACGATCGCGCCGCTGATCGACCTCACCCGCCACGTCCTCAACGCCGGCGAGGAACTCGTCGCGGGCAGCGGCGACGGCAAGACGCGCAAGAAGGGCAAGTCGTTGATCGGCGGCTTCTCCGCGTTGCTGCCGCGCCGCGCCAAGAAATAGCGTCGCGGCGATGGACCTCTTCCCTCTCGCGATGGTGCTGCTCGGCGGCGGACTGGCGATCGCCTTGGTCGCCTTCGCGCTCGCCGGCCCATCGCCGCAGCGCGCGCAGACGCGCCGCGTTGCCGCGATGCGGATGCGCCACGGCGATTTCGCGGTGGTCGAATCGCAGATGCGGCGCATCGCCGCCGGCCGCGTCCAGACCCGCACCGACCTCGCGGTCGGCCGGCTGCTGCCCAATCCGGCGCAGCTCGCCCACCGGCTGGCGATGACCGGCAAGGACTGGAGCGTCGGCCGCTACGGCATGGTCAGCGCCGGGCTGATCGTCGTCGTCGCCGGGCTGCTGATGCTCAAGGGCGCGCCGTTCCTCTTCGCCCTGCTGTTCGGCGTCGCGGTCGGCGCCGGCGTGCCGCATTGGATGGTCGGCTATTTCATCCGCCGCCGTGTCACCCGCTTCACCGCCAAATTCCCCGATGCGATCGAATTGCTCGTCCGCGGCCTGCGCTCGGGCCTGCCGGTCAGCGAGACGATCGGCGTCGTCGGCAACGAGGTGGAGGGGCCGGTCGGCGAGGAATTCCGCATGGTCTCCGACAAGATGAAGATCGGCATGTCGATGGACGCGGCCTTGCAGGACACCGCCGACCGGCTCGGCACGCCCGAATTCCAGTTCTTCGTCATCACCATCGCGATCCAGCGCGAGACCGGCGGCAATCTCGCCGAAACGCTCGCCAATCTCGCCACGGTGCTGCGCCAGCGTGGCCAGATGAAATTGAAGATCAAGGCGATGTCGTCCGAATCCAAGGCTTCGGCCTATATCGTCGGGTCGCTGCCGTTCATCGTCTTCGGGATGATCTGGATGATCAACGCCGGCTATATGCAGGGCTTCTTCTCCGAACCGCGGCTGATCATCGCCGGCATCGGCGGCCTGCTGTGGATGGGGATCGGCGTGTTCATCATGGCCAAGATGGTCAGCTTCGAAATCTGATGGCCGGGGGCGAATAGACATGCAGGCTTCCGGACCGACGCTGATGGGCATCGACGTGCTCTGGGTCGCGACCATCCTGTCGGGGGTCGCCGCCTTCGCGGTGATGCTCGCCATCTATACGGTGATGCGCACCGTCACCGATCCGATGACCAAGCGCGTCAAGGCGCTCAACGAACGCCGCGAACAGCTCAAGGCCGGCATCACCGCCTCGACCAAGCGCCGCGCCAAGCTGGTCCAGCGCAGCGACACCACCGACTGGATGCGCGGCCTGCTCTCGTCGCTCAAGGTGTTGCAGGACAGCCAGGTCAAGGACGCGCAGCTCAAGCTGATGCGCGCCGGCATCCGGTCGAAGGAATGGGCGGTCGGCGTCATCTTCGGCCGGCTCGCGCTGCCGATCGTGTTCGGCGGGCTGATGGTGGTCGTCGTCTACGGGCTCGACTATTTCCCCGACTGGTCGCCGTTCAAACGCTATGCGCTGGTCGCGGTGACCTTCATCCTCGCCTACAAGGCGCCGGACATCTATCTGAAGAACAAGATCACCAAGCGCAGCGACGCGATCCGCAAGGGCCTGCCCGACGCGCTCGACCTGCTGGTGATCTGCGCTGAGGCGGGCCTGACCGTCGACGCCGCCTTCCACCGCGTCGCCAAGGAACTCGGCCGCGCCTATCCCGAACTCGGCGACGAATTCACGCTGACCGCGATCGAACTCGGCTTCCTCACCGAGCGGCGGCAGGCGTTCGAGAATCTCGCCACCCGCGTCGACCTCGACGCGATCCGCGGCGTCGTCACGACGATGGTGCAGACCGAGAAATACGGCACGCCGCTCGCCTCGGCGCTGCGCGTGCTGTCCGCCGAATTCCGCAACGAACGCATGATGCGCGCCGAGGAGAAGGCCGCGCGCCTGCCGGCGATCATGACGATCCCGCTGATCCTCTTCATCCTCCCGACGCTGTTCATCGTCATCCTCGGCCCCGCCGCCTGCTCGATCAGCGACGCCTTCTAGCGGGAGCCCTCCTTGGAGGGCATCCCCCATGGGGAGGTAGGAGACATTCTCCCCCATGAGATGGGAGACATTCCCCACCACCGTTCGCCCTGAGCCTGTCGAAGGGCAGGTGAGACCCGATCCGCCTCCACCTAAGATACGTCACCCCGGACTTGTTCCGGGGTCCACTGCGCCGCAAGGGCACGACGTAACCTCCAGCCGTTCTCCTCGCCGCAGAGTGGACCCCGGAACCAGTCCGGGGTGACGGATGGTTCCGGAAAGCGACGGACCAACACCAACGCCCGGCTGTCCTACACCCGCCGCAAATGCTAAAGAGCGCCCCCCACACGCTCTTTCTCATCGCCATCGATCAGCACGTTTCCGGAAACGATAAACCCGGATCGTTTCCATTCAGGTGTCCATCTTGTCCACGTTCGGCGCCTAACCCATTCCACCGCAACGACACCGCTTCCACGCAGCGTGACGCTCCCGGCCCGATGAACCAACCCCCGCCGCGCTCGTTATGCACCCGTAACAGGGAGGCTCGGATGCTGTTCACCACCACCACGCAGTTCGTCGCTTTGGCATTGTGCCTCGTCGCCGGCTGGTTCTTCGGGCTCGCCAGCCACGGCGGTGGCCGCAAGTGGAAGACGCGCTATGCCGACGAGCGCGAGGCGCATGCCGGCTATCGCAAGCAGGGCGACGCCGCGCTTGTCGACGCCAACCGCCGCATCGCCGAGCTGGAGCGCGAGAACGACCGTCTCGCCCGCGCTGGCGAAACCGTCCCGGTCGCCGCCGCCCCCGTCGCCGCCGCACCGACCATCGGGGAGCGTCTCACCGGCAGTGCCCGCCCGGTGCGCACCGTCCGCCCCGCCTATCCCGCCGGCAACCGCCCCGGCTGGTTCGATTTCGGCGACCGTTCGCGCGTCTGACGCGACCGCCGCGCCCGGATCGCCGCCGCTCGACTTCCGCGGCGTGACCGGGCAAGATCGCATCATGGAGACCATCTCGCGCACCGGCGGCCAAATTCTGGTCGATCAATTGCTTGCACAGGGTTGTGAGCGGATTTTCACGGTGCCGGGGGAAAGCTTCCTCGCCGTGCTCGACGCGCTCCACGACGCGCCGGACATCGCGACGGTGGTCTGCCGGCAGGAAGGCGGCGCGGCCTATATGGCCTGCGCCGACGGCACGCTCACCCACCGCCCCGGTATCGCCTTCGTGACGCGCGGGCCGGGTGCGACCAATGCCGCGATCGGCGTCCATGTCGCGCGGCAGGATTCGCAGCCGCTGATCCTCTTCATCGGCGACGTCGACCGCACCACCCGCGACCGCGAGGCCTTCCAGGAAATCGATTTTCCCGCGATGTTCGCCCCGATCGCCAAATGGGCGGCGCGGATCGACGATGCCACGCGCATCCCCGAATATGTCGCCCGCGCCTATGCGGTGGCGATGAACGGCCGGCCCGGCCCGGTGGTGCTGGCGCTGCCCGAGGACATGCTGCGCGACACCGCCGCGGTCGCCGACCGGCCCCGTGTCGAACGCCTGCCGCAGGGCTGCGACGAAGCCCCGCTCGAACAGCTCACCGATCTGCTCGCCACCGCCGAGCGGCCGCTCGCGATCGTCGGCGGCGCGGGCTGGGACGGCGTCGCCGCGCAGGATTTCGCCGCCTGGGCCGATCGCACCGGCGTCCCCGTCGCCACCGCCTTCCGCCGGCAGGATGCCATCCCCAACGCCTGCCCCAGCTACGCCGGCAATCTCGGCTACGGCCCCAATCCGGCGCTCGTCGCGCGGGTGAAGGATGCCGACCTGCTGATCGTCGCGGGCGCGCGGCTCGGCGAGGCGACGACCGACGGCTATACGCTGATCACCCCCGATCATCCCGGCCAGCGCCTCGTCCACGTCCATCCCGATGCGAACGAACTCGGCATGACCTATCGCACCGATCTGGCGATCTGCGCCGGCATGGCCGAATTCGCCGAGGCGCTGGTCGCGCTCGACGGCCCGCCCCATCCCGGCGGTGCCGAGGCACACTCGGAGTGGGTGCAATGGTCCACGCCCGCGCCGCGCGACGGCGTCACGATGGACCTCGGCCCCTGCGTCGCCGCGATGCGCGAACAGCTCCCCGCCGATACGATCATCTGCAACGGCGCCGGCAATTACAGCGGCTGGTGGCACCGCTATTGGCATTACCCCGCCCCCGGCACGCAGCTCGCGCCGACCGCCGGGGCGATGGGCTACGGCCTGCCCGCCGCGGTCGCCGCCGCGCTCCGCTATCCCGAGCGGCAGGTGGTCGCGCTCGCCGGCGACGGCTGCTTCCTGATGAACGGTCAGGAGCTCGCCACCGCCGTCCAGCACGATGCGCAACTGCTGGTGCTGGTCGTCGACAACCAGGCCTATGGCACGATCCGCATGCACCAGGAGCGCGAATATCCCGGCCGCGTCGCCGCCACCACGCTCGCCAATCCCGATTTCGCCGCGCTCGCCCGCGCCTACGGCGGCTGGGCCGAGACCGTCGAGCGCACCGACGATTTCGCCCCCGCACTCGCCCGCGCGATCGAACAGCGTGGCGTCCGGCTGCTCCATCTGCGCACCGACGTCGACGTAATCACCCCCGCCGCCATCCTTGGTAAGCGATCGGCCTAGCCCCGCCCGCGCGCCGCGCGGGTCGGCACCACCAGCCGGTCGAGGAAATTGCGCAACTCGGTCATCCGCGTGCGCGGCTCGGTCACCTGTTCGTCGAGGCCCAGCCGCCACGCCAGATCGCGCCGGTCGGGCGCCTCGTGCAACGCCTCGACCAGCGCCGCGTGCGTCGCCACGTCGAGCGCGTCGCGCGCCAGCCCCAGCGCGACCAGATCGTCCGCCTGCCGCCGCAGCGCCGCCGCGACCTCGCGCAGCGAGATTTCCGGATGATATTGCACGCCCCAGAAGATGCCGCCGTCGTGGCGGATCTCGGCAGCCTGCACCTCGGTGACGCCGTTCGAGGCGAGCAGCCTGCCGCCCGCGGGCAGGGTCGCCACCTCGTCGCTGTGTACCGCCGGCACGTCATAGGCCGGCGGCCGACCGGCGAGCAGCGGATGATCCTGCCCCGCCGGCTGGCGCACGATGCGCCGCGCGAACCCCGCCTCGCGTCGC
The DNA here is from genome assembly GCF_000764535.1 of Sphingomonas taxi. NCBI lineage: Bacteria > Pseudomonadati > Pseudomonadota > Alphaproteobacteria > Sphingomonadales > Sphingomonadaceae > Sphingomonas > Sphingomonas taxi. The sequence continues at coordinate 1,278,696 of NZ_CP009571.1, forward strand.
GCACCCATCGCCCGCACGGTGCCGCCCGCCGCGACGACCGCGACCTGCAGGCCCGCGCACGACCCGAACGCCGGCGTCCCCGATCGATAGACCGCGCGCATGAAGTCGATCTCGCGCCGCGCCTCGGGCGTATCCTCGTACAGATGAAGCGGCGACCCCGTCAGGATCACCCCGTCATAGCCGTCGAGCCCGCCCGCCGGCGCCGCCGCATCGTGATCCGCCGGCTTGATCCGCTCGCAGACCGCATCGGGGACCAGCGCGCCGAGCCGCTTGAGGAACGTCTCGCCGGAACTGCGCCCGACGCTCTCGCGCCGCGTTTCGCGCGCCGCCGGCGGCTCGCTTTCGGCCACCAGCAACCGCAAGGGCATCGTCATCCGTCGGCCGGTTTCGTCGTCACGGTCCTGCCGCGCTCGATCAGCGCATCGATCGCCTCGGTCTCCAACCGCCCCGCCGTGATCAGCGCGGCCTCCGGCGTCAGCGACACGGCGACCCCATCGGGGCCATCGACGATGATCTCACCATGTTCATGGCTGACCGAGGACGGAGTGTTGTACGGCGTGGTCATTGGACACTAACAAGTCATATTAACCGATGTGTCCGTCGCTCGGACAAAATTGTCCCCGGTCAGGCCATGCGGTCAGCGCAGCTTGTCGCTGCCGTTGATCAACGCGGCCTTCTCGCCGTCCGACATCGCCGCGGCGTTGACGTCGGCATCGTCGATCGCATCCGCCTGCTGGCTCGCGCTCTTGCGCTCGGCCTTGGCCTGATCCTCGAGATTGTCCGCCTGCGCTTCGAGCGAGTCAGCGCGGTTGTCGGCCGCGGCCTTGACGTCGCTGCCCAGCTTGTCGTCGCCCTTGCCGCCGCATGCGGCGAGCGACAGCGCCATCGCGCCTGCGCTCAGCGCGATCATCATCTTCTTCATCTGCGTCGTCCCTGTTGGATATGGAAAGGGCCGCCCCGCTTCCCCGGGACGGCCCTTTGCCGGTCATCTCACCCGAAGGTCAGATATTGTCGCCGAGCGCGCCCTTGACGCCGCCCTTGAACTTCTCGCCCTTGCCTTCGGCCTGCTGGGCCTTGCCCTCTGCGGTCAGGCTGGCATCGTCATTGTGCTTGCCGATGGCTTCCTTGGCGTTGCCGATGGCTTCGTTGACGGTGCCTTTGATCTTGTCGGTGAGCTCGCCCATGAGGACCTCCTGCTATGACCGCGCCCCGCCAACCGGGCCGCTTGATCTACAGCAAGGACAACGGGTTGGGAACGGACCGGTTCCGTGACAAATACGTCAGGCGGTCAGATCAGCCCGGCGAGCGGGCTCGACGGATCGGCATAGCGGCGCTGCCCCATCCGCCCGGCGCGATAGGCGAGCCGCCCCGCCTCGACCGCCGCGCGCATCGCCGCCGCCATCATCACCGGGTCCTTCGCCTCGGCGATCGCGGTGTTCATCAGCACGCCGTCGCAACCCAGCTCCATGGCCACCGCCGCGTCCGACGCGGTGCCGACCCCGGCGTCGACCAGCACCGGCACGCCTGCGCCCTCGACGATCAGCCGGATCGTGATGCGGTTCTGGATGCCCAGCCCCGACCCGATCGGCGCGCCCAGCGGCATGATCGCCACCGCGCCGGCATTCTCCAGCCGCTTCGCCGCGATCGGATCGTCGACGCAATAGACCATCGGCTTGAAGCCCTCGTTGGCGAGGATCTCGGTCGCACGCAGCGTCTCGTGCATGTCGGGATACAGCGTCTTCGCCTCGCCCAGAACCTCAAGCTTGACGAGGTCCCAGCCGCCCGCCTCGCGCGCCAGCCGCAGCGTGCGGATCGCGCTCTCCGCATCGAAACAGCCCGCGGTGTTGGGCAGATAGGTGACCTTCTTGGGATCGATGAAATCGGTCAGCATCGGCGCGTTGGGATCGCTGACGTTGACCCGGCGCACCGCGACGGTGACGATCTCCGCCCCCGACGCCTCGAGCGCGGCGGCGTTCTGCGCGAAATCCTTGTATTTGCCGGTGCCGACGATCAGCCGCGACCGGAACGTCCGCCCCGCCACCGTCCAGCTATCGTCCGCGATCGGCTTCTGGTGATCGCCGCCGCCGACGAAATGGACGATCTCGATATCGTCGCCGTCCTCGACCCGCACGTCCTTCAGCGTCGAGCGCGGCACGACTTCGAGATTGCGCTCGACCGCGACCTTCTCCGGCACCAGCCCCAGCTCGGTAGCCAGTTCGGCGAGGCTCAGCCCCGCATTGACGCGCTTATGCGCGCCGTTGACCGTGATCGAAACTGTTCCGTCGCTATGGGGCATCAGGCTTAACTCCTTGGCGCCCCATCTAGGCGCGTGATCGTCGGTGTCCACCTTCGCAAGGCTGATTCACGCGAAGGCGCGAAGGCGCGAAGGAAGTAGCTTTGTTCGCGCAGAGGCGCGGAGGCGCAGAGATGGCTTGCCCGCGGCAGCGGGCTTTCCCTCTTCCGGCCGACCGTCGATAGCCGCTGCGCGGATAAGGACTGAGATCGTCCCGCACGCGCCCTCACTGCGCCTCCGCGCCTCCGCGCGAACCAACCCTTTTCCTTCTTCGCGCCTTCGCGCCTTCGCGTGAAAACAGACCTTCTTTGCACCGCCCGCCGAACAGCGATAAGCCCGCGCCATGACCGACACCATCTTCGTCCTCAACGGCCCCAACCTCAACCTGCTCGGCACGCGCGAGCCCGAGATCTACGGTTCCGACACGCTCGACGACATCGCCGGCCAGCTCGAGGATCGCGCCCGCGAACTGGGGTTGGAAATCGACATGCGACAGTCGAACCACGAAGGCCATCTGGTCGACTGGCTGCACGAGGCGCAGGCCCGCCGTGCCAAGGCGGTGATCCTCAACGCCGGTGCCTTCACGCACACGTCGATCGCCGTCCACGACGCGATCAAGGGCATCAGGACCCCGGTCATCGAGGTGCATCTCTCCAACCCGCATACCCGCGAAGACTTCCGCCACGTCAGCTTCGTCGGGCGCGCCGCGAAGGGAACCATCGCCGGTTTCGGTGCGCTCTCCTACACCCTTGCGCTTGAAGCCGCGGCGCGCTTCTGACAGGAGGCTCCCCCATGACCGACCAGACCAACTCCGGGGCCCAGACCCAATCGATGCAGGTTGACGTGAACCTCGTGCGCCAGCTCGCCGAACTGCTCGACGCCACCCACCTCACCGAGATCGAGGTGGAGGAAGGCGACCGCAAGATCCGCGTCGCGCGCAAGGCCGCCGCCGTCGCCGCACCCGTCCAATATGCGCCGCAGCCGATGGCGGCCGCGCCCGCGCCCGCCGCGGCTCCCGTCGCCGCCGAGGCCGGCGCGATGGCACCGACCGTCAGCACCGCCAATGCGGTCAAGTCGCCGATGGTCGGCACCGCCTATCTCTCCGCCGAGCCGGGCGCCAAGCCGTTCGTCGCGGTCGGCAGCACCGTCGCCGCGGGCGACACGCTGCTGATCGTCGAGGCGATGAAGGTGATGAACCCGATCACCGCGCCGACCGCGGGCACCGTCCGCCAGATCCTGATCGAGAACGGCCAGCCGGTCGAGTTCGACCAGCCGCTCGTGGTGGTCGAGTAAGGCATGCGCCCGATCAAGAAGCTGCTGATCGCCAACCGCGGCGAGATCGCGCTGCGCATCCATCGTGCCTGCCACGAAATGGGCATCACTACCGTCGCGGTCCATTCCACCGCCGACGCCGATGCGATGCACGTGCGCCTCGCCGACGAGGCGATCTGCATCGGACCGCCGGCGGCGACCGACAGCTATCTCAACATCCCCAACATCATCTCGGCGGCCGAGATCAGCGGCGCCGATGCGATCCACCCCGGCTACGGCTTCCTCAGCGAGAATGCGCGGTTCGCCGAGATCGTCGAGATGCACGACCTGCTGTTCGTCGGCCCCAAGCCCGAACATATTCGTACGATGGGCGATAAGGTCGAGGCGAAGCGCACTGCTGGCGCGCTCGGCCTGCCGCTCGTGCCGGGCTCGGACGGCGCGATCAGCGACGTCGCCGAGGCGAAGGCGCTGGCGGCGGAGATCGGCTATCCCGTCATCATCAAGGCGGCGAGCGGCGGTGGCGGCCGCGGCATGAAGGTGTGCACCGGCCCCGAGCATCTCGAAACGCTGATGCAGCAGGCCGGCACCGAGGCGAAGGCGGCGTTCGGCGACGCCACCGTCTATATGGAAAAATATCTCGGCAACCCCCGGCATATCGAATTCCAGGTCTTCGGCGACGGCAACGGCAACGCCATCCATCTCGGCGAGCGCGACTGCTCGCTGCAGCGCCGCCACCAGAAGGTGCTCGAAGAGGCCCCCTCGCCGGTCATCACCGCCGAAGAGCGCGAGCGGATGGGCGGCATCGTCGCCAAGGCGATGGCCGACATGGGCTATCGCGGCGCCGGCACGATCGAATTCCTGTGGGAAGACGGCGACTTCTACTTCATCGAGATGAACACCCGGCTGCAGGTCGAGCATCCCGTGACCGAGATGATCACCGGTCTCGACCTCGTCCGCGAACAGATCCGCATTGCCGAGGGCCATCCGCTGACGCTGCGGCAGGAGGACGTCCAGTTCCGCGGCCACGCGATCGAATGCCGGATCAACGCCGAGGATCCGCGCACCTTCGCCCCCTCGCCGGGTCTGGTGAAGCAATATCACGCGCCGGGCGGCATGCACGTCCGCGTCGATAGCGGCCTCTACGCCGGCTACCGCGTCCCGCCTTATTACGATTCGATGATCGCCAAGCTGATCGTCTACGGCACCACGCGTCAGGGTGCGCTGCGCCGCCTGCGCCGTGCACTCGAGGAATTCGTGATTGAGGGACCGACGACGACGATCCCGCTGCATCAGGCCTTGCTCGACGATCCGGAGTTTCAGGACGGCCAATATACGATCAAGTGGCTGGAAGAATGGCTGGCCAAACAGGCCTGACCCAAAATCCTCCCCCGCCAGGGGGAGGGGGACCGCTCGGCGTTAGCCGAGTGGTGGAGGGGGAGGAAAAGGCGGGAGCGTTGTAACAAGGCTCCCACCCTTTCCTCCCCCTCCGTCAGCGCTTCGCGCTGCCACCTCCCCCTGGCGGGGGAGGAATGAAAGGCTCCTCCCATGAACGCCACCATCTACCACAATCCGCGCTGCGGCACGTCGCGCAACACGCTCGCGCTGCTCAACGAGGCCGGCGCAGACGTCACCGTCATCGAATATCTCAAGCACCCGCCGACCGTAACGGAGCTTGCGCGTCTCTACGCCCGCGCCGGCATCAGCCCGCGCGACGGCCTGCGCCTCACCGAGCCTGATGCCAAGGCGCTCGCGGATAGCGATGCGGACGATGCGACGATCCTCGAAACCATGACGATCAACCCGATCATCATCCAGCGCCCGCTGGTCGAGACCGACAAAGGCGTCGTCCTCGCCAGGCCACCTGAAACCGTCCGCACGATCCTGTAACCCAATTCCTCCCGCCGCATCCCGCGGCAATGCCCGCGCAACGGGCAAACCGGCCGCATCTGCCCGTTTTCCAAGCAGCAAATCGCGCCGAATCCCGGTTGCCCCGAGGGGCTTGGGCTGGCACGTTTGGTGCACTGTCCGCGCTCGGAGCGCGGGCTCCGGTAGGGGGCATATTGCCGTGAAGAAGGTCGAAGCCATCATCAAGCCGTTCAAGCTGGATGAGGTGAAGGAAGCACTGCACGAGATCGGCGTCAGCGGCATCACCGTGACCGAGGCCAAGGGCTTCGGCCGCCAGAAGGGCCATACCGAACTCTATCGCGGCGCCGAATATGTCGTCGACTTCCTGCCCAAGGTGAAGCTCGAGGTCGTCGTCGACGACGCGCTTGCCGATCGCGTGGTCGAGGCGATCGCCAATGCCGCGCAGACCGGCCGCATCGGCGACGGCAAGATCTTCGTCATCCCCGTCGAGGCCGCGCTGCGCATCCGCACCGGCGAACGCGACGAGGCCGCGATCTAAACCGTCACCGAACCGTCACCCCGATGTCCGTCGGGGTCGCCTAGTTACGACACGATCCCGGCCGTCGCCGGGGCACCGATAAGGAAAGAGCTGATCATGGCTGCCACCGCCAACGACATCCTGAACAAGATCAAGGAAGAAGAGATCGAGTGGGTCGATCTGCGCTTCACCGACCCCAAGGGCAAATGGCAGCATCTCACCATGGTCGCCGGCCTGATCGGCGAGGACGAGCTGACTGACGGCCTGATGTTCGACGGCAGCTCGATCGAGGGCTGGAAGGCGATCAACGAGTCCGACATGGTGCTCAAGCCCGATCTCGACGCGGTCTACACCGATCCCTTCTCGGCGACGCCGATGCTGATCGTGTTCTGCGACGTCGTCGAGCCGTCGACCGGCGAGCTCTACGCCCGCGATCCGCGCTCGACCGCCAAGCGCGCCGAGGCCTATCTGAAGACCACCGGCATCGGCGACACCGTCTACGTCGGCCCGGAAGCCGAATTCTTCATGTTCGACAACGTGCAGTTCGACACAAACTATGCCGCGTCCTATTTCAAGATCGACGATATCGAGCTGCCGACCAACACGGGTCGCGAATATGAGGGCGGCAACCTCGGCCACCGTCCGCGCGCCAAGGGCGGCTATTTCCCGGTCGCGCCGGTCGACAGCGCCGTCGACATCCGCGGCGAGATGGTCTCGACGATGATCGAGATGGGCCTGCCCTGCGACAAGCATCACCACGAGGTCGCCGCCGCGCAGCACGAGCTCGGCATGACCTTCGGCACGCTGACCACCACCGCCGACCGCATGCAGATCTACAAATACGTCGTCCATCAGGTCGCGCACGCCTACGGCAAGTCGGCGACGTTCATGCCGAAGCCGATCAAGGAAGATAACGGCTCGGGCATGCACACGCACTTCTCGATCTGGAACGGCAAGACGCCGCTGTTCGCGGGCGAAGGCTATGCCGGCCTGTCCGAGATGTGCCTGTACTTCATCGGCGGCATCATCCGTCACGCCAAGGCGGTCAACGCCTTCACCAACCCGACCACCAACAGCTACAAGCGGCTGGTGCCGGGTTACGAAGCGCCGGTGCTGCTCGCCTATTCGGCGCGCAACCGTTCGGCCTCGTGCCGCATCCCCTATGGCACCGGCCCCAAGGCGAAGCGCGTCGAGATCCGTTTCCCCGACGCGATGGCCAACCCCTATCTCGCTTATGCGGCGCTGATGATGGCGGGCATGGACGGCATCCAGAACAAGATCCATCCGGGCGAGGCGATGGACAAGAACCTGTACGACCTGCCGCCGGCAGAACTCGCCCAGGTGCCGACCGTCTGCGGTTCGCTGCGCGAGGCCCTCGACAGCCTGGAAGCCGATCACGACTTCCTGCTCAAGGGCGACGTCTTCTCGAAGGACCAGATCGAGGCCTATGTCGAGATCAAGCGCAGCGAGGTCGCCCGTTGGGAAATGACCCCGTCGCCGGTCGAATACGATATGTACTACAGCGCCTGAGGTGCGGCGACGACCGCACCGGTGCGCGCAAGCGCACGGGCGCTGTCGGCCAGCCTCATGCAATGAGGACTGACGGCCCGGCTTCGCCGGGTCGTGAACTGAAGGGCGCCCGCAACGATCGGGCGCCCTTTTGCTTTGGAGAGGACTGATGACCCAGCCGCATCTCAACCGCCGTGCCTTGCTCGGCGCCGGCACCGCTGCCGCCCTTGCCGCGACCACCGCCGGCACGGCATCGGCGGCGACCGCGCCGCTTGCCCCGCGCCCGCCGATGGGCTGGAATAGCTGGAACAGCTTCGCGACGACGATCAACGAGGCGCAGGCCCGCGAGACCGCCGCGATCATGCAGGCCAAGCTGCTGCCCTTCGGCTACGACGTCTTCACCATCGACATCCAATGGTACGAACCCGGCGCGTCGAGCTACACCTATAGCGACACGCCGCAACCGACGTTGGACGGCTACGGCCGCCTGCTCCCCGCCCCCAATCGCTTTCCGTCGAGCGCAGGCGGCAAGGGGTTCGCGCCACTCGCCGCCGACGTGCATGCGATGGGCCTGCGTTTCGGCATCCACCTGATGCGCGGCATCCCGCGCCTCGCCGTCGAGCGCAACCTGCCCGTCTTCGGCACCCGCTACCGAGCGAAGGACATCGCCGACACGACGAGCATCTGCCCGTGGAACCCGGACATGTACGGCGTCGACATGACCCGCCCCGGCGCGCAGGCCTATTACGACAGCGTCTTCGCGCTCTATGCGAGCTGGGGCGTCGATTTCGTCAAGATGGACGACATGAGCCGCCCCTATGATGCGCACGCCCCGGAGATCGAGGCGGCACATGCCGCGATCCAGCGCACCGCCCGGCCGATCGTGCTCAGCCTGTCGCCCGGCGAGACGCCGGTGGCACGCGCCGACCACGTCCGCCGCCATGCGCAGATGTGGCGGATCAGCGACGATTTCTGGGACGAATGGTCGATGCTGGAGGCGCAATTCACCCGCCTCGAGAATTGGCACGCGGTCGACACCAGCGGCGGCTGGCCCGACGCCGACATGCTGCCGCTCGGCCAGCTCGCGCTCGGCGCCCGCGCGACCAAATTCACCCCCGACGAACAGCGCACGCTGATGACCTTATGGGCGATCGCCCGCTCGCCCCTCATCATGGGCGGCGACCTGCGCCGCCTCGATGCGCCGACGCTGGCGCTGCTCACCAATCGCGCGGTGCTTGCGGTCAATCAGGCGAGCCGCGACAACCGCCCGCACTTCGTCGCCGACGGAACGCGCATCTGGTCGGCGCGCCCGGTGGATGGCGGAGGCGTCTACGTCGCGCTGTTCAACACGACGGCAAAACCGATGGAGGTCGGCCTGCCACTCGCGATGCTCGGCCTCCCTGCCACGGTCACCGCGACCGACCTGTGGACCGGACAGACGATCGGCCGGGCAAGCCATCGCTTCACCCGGCCGATCCCGCCCCATGGTGTGGGGCTGTATCGATTGCAGCCCTGAGGGCTTATTTCTGGCAGGCGACGATCGCGGTGACGACCGAGATCGTTTCCTCCGGGTCGCGGACGCGGACCGTGTCGAGGCCGAGTTCCTTCGCGGGATAGTCGTTGCCGCCCGGGAAGATCGCGTCGCCGATGAACATCATGCTGTCGAGCGGAATGCCGCTCTCGTCGCGCAGCTTCTTGAGGCCATAGGCCTTGTCGACGCCCTCACGCGTGATGTCGATCGAGGTCGCGCCACCCATGTTGATCGACAGGCCCGGCAGGCGCTGCTTGAGATCGGCCTGAATGACCTTGCGCTTCTCGAACTTGGGATCCCAATGCTCCTTCTCCTTGATCGGCGCTTCCTGGCCGAGCGCGGAGAAGGTGATCTGGCTGCCGCGATCCTCGATCCGCTCACCCCAGGTCTGTTCGGGGGTGAAACCAGTCGCCTCGAGCGATTCGTCGAACGCCTTGAGGATCTTGGCCTTGGTCTCGTCGTCGAACAATTCGGCATAGACCGACGTCCACTGACCGTCACGATAGGTGTAGAGCTTGGTGCCGGTGGTCGGCATCAGCCACAGCTTCGACAGATCGGCGCGCGCCGGCAGGCGGCTCGCCACCTGCTTCTGGAACTGCGGCCAGTCGCCGCCCGAGATCACCGCGACATGCGCCACGCCGAGCAGGTCGGCGAGCGCTTCGCCCATCGGCTCCTGCAGGGGCTGCTTGCTCTCGGCCAGCGTTCCGTCGAGGTCGAAGGCAACCAGTTGTTTCATGCAGCCACTCCAATGCGGGGAAAGATGATGGTGTCGATCGCGTGCGCGACGCCGTCCGCGTCATTGCCGCTCGTAACCTCATGAGCAATAGACTTAACCGGATCGGGCGCATTGCCCATGGCAATTGCGAGGCCGGCGCGTTCCAACATCGGGACATCATTAAATTGATCACCGAGCACCGCGACCGCGGCAAGCGGCTGGTCGAACGTCTTGGCGAGCGCGATCAGTCCGTCGCCCTTGTTGGCCGCCAGTGCGGTGACGTCGAGATAATAGACCTGGCTCTGCACGATCGTCGCATCCGCACCATGCACCGCCTTGCAGCGTTCGGCGAGCGTGGCGAGCATCGCATGATCGTCGCTGACGAAGGTGATCTTGTCGGCATGGTCGAGTAGATCGGCGAAATCGCCGGTGACGATCGGGTCCTGATTGGACGCGCGCCGTTCGCTGTCGACATGCGCGCCGACGTCGGTCGAGGCATACCAGAGGTTGTCGGCGAAGACCCAGACGTCGACCGGACTGTCGGCGGCGATCGCCATCACGCCGCGCGTCACCGCCTCGTCGACGATATGATGTTCGGCGACGCTGCCGTCGCGGCGGAAGATGATGCCGCCGTTGAACGCCGCCATCGGCGCGTCGATCGCCAGCGTCTCGGCGATCGGCAGGATGCCCGACATCGGCCGCGCGCTGATCACGGTGAAACCGATCCCCGCCGCCTCGAGCCGACGCACAGCCTCGGTCGTGGCGGGGGTGAGCTTCTTCTGCTTGTCGACGAGCGTGCCGTCGATGTCGGACACGACCAGCCGGATCGGCGGACTCACTGCGGCATCTCGACATGGCCGCCGAAGCCGAAGCGCATCGCCGACAGCACCTTGTCCCCATAGGTATGCTCGACGCGGCTGCGATAGCGCGCGAACAGCGAGGCGGTGAGCACGTTGGCCGGCACCTTCTCCTCCATCGCCGCATCGATCGTCCACTGGCCCTCGCCCGAATCGGCGACGCTGCCCGAAAAGCCTTCGAGCTTCTCGTCCTTGGCGAGCGCGATCGCGGTGAGATCGAGCAGCCACGACGAGATGACGCTGCCGCGGCGCCAGACTTCAGCAATGTCGGTCATGTTGAGGTCGAAACGTTCGTCCTCGGGCAATTTGTCGCTGTTCTTCGACTTCAGGATGTCGAAGCCCTCGGCATAGGCCTGCATCAGGCCATATTCGATGCCGTTGTGGATCATCTTGACGAAATGGCCGGCGCCGGCGGGGCCGGCGTGGATATAGCCCTTTTCGGCGCGTTCATCGACGACGTCGGCGACGCGGCCCGGGGTGCGCGCAATGGTGCCGAGGCCCGGCGCGAGCGCATCAAAGATCGGGTCGAGCAGGTTGACCGTCTCGGTGTCGCCGCCGATCATCATGCAATAGCCGCGCTCCAGCCCCCAGACGCCACCCGAGGTGCCGACGTCGACATAATGGACGCCCTTTTCGGCCAGCGCCTTGGCGCGGCGGATATCGTCCTTGTAGAAGGTGTTGCCGCCGTCGATGACGATGTCGCCGTCCTTCGCGCCTTCGCCGATCGCGCCGATCGTGTCCTCGGTCGGGCCGCCGGCGGGGAGCATCACCCACCAGATCGCCGGGCTGTCGAGCTTCGCCCGCACGTCGTCGAGCGAATTGGCCGCCTCGGCGCCGTCCTTGGCGAGCGCCTGTACGGCGTCCGCGTTGCGGTCGTAGGCGACGATCTCATGCCCCGCCTGCATCAGCCGGCGCGCGATATTGCCACCCATGCGGCCGAGGCCGATCAGTCCGATCTTCATGCTTGCTGTCCTGCCGATTGTTATGATGCGTAATAAACGGGGCGGCGGCGTCGGAGTTGCGACGGGGCGCGAGACGCTGCGTTTCGCCGAAGGTCGCCGAGCTTGCGCGGTCGGGCTCGGAGCATCTCAGCTTTTCACCCGTCACCCCGGACTTGTTCCGGGGTCCACCGGGCCGCGGGGGTTTCGCCCGTACCTCCAGCTGTTCTCCTCGCCGCGGAGTAGACCCCGGAACAAGTCCGGGGTGACGGTGCGATGGGGACCGCCGCCCCGCGCGACCGCGAGCGGAGTAACCGGGAGGATGAGCGGGTCGCCCCGCCCTGGATCAGGACGGGGCGGCGGGTCATGCCGTTGCCGGCTGCTTGGCGGCGATCGAGCCCAGCAAGTCGTCGAACGCCTTGGCGAAGGAGGCGACGCCCTGCTCGACCAGCGTATCGGTCACGCCGTTGAGATCGAGCCCGAGCCGCTCCGCCTCAGCGAGCACGCGGCGCGCGTCCTCGACGTCGGCGGTCAGCGTCTCGGCGACGGTGCCGCGCTCGCGGAACGCGTCCATCGTCGCGGGCGGCATCGTGTTGACCGTGTCGCGGCCGATCAGCGTGTCGACGTAGAGCGTGTCGGGATAGGCCTTGTCCTTGACGCCGGTCGATGCCCACAGCAACCGCTGCGGTTGCGCGCCCTTGGCGGCGAGCGCCTGCCAGCGATCCGACTTCTCGAAGTCGAGGAACCACTGATAGGCCATCTTGGCATTGGCGATCGCGACCTTGCCGCGCAGTCCCTTGAGCGTCTCCGCCTCGGGATCGTTCTCGGCGACGCGGCGGTCGATCTCCTTGTCGATCACCGCATCGATGCGGCTGACGAAGAAGCTGGCGACGCTGGCGATCCTGTCGATCGGCTGCCCCTGCCGCACCCGTTCCTCGAGGCCGGCGGCATAGGCCTCGGCGACGCGGACATAAGCGTCGAGCGCGAACAGCAGCGTCACGTTGACGTTGATGCCCTTGGCGATCGTCGCGCTGATCGCGGGTCCGCCGGCGAGCGTGCCGGGGATCTTGATCATCAGATTCTCGCGATCGACCGCATGCCACAGCTTGTCGGCCTCGGCGATCGTCGCATCGGTGTCGTCGGCGATATACGGCGACACTTCGAGGCTGACGTAACCGTCCTTGCCGGCGAGCCGGTCGTAGACGGGCTTGAGCGTTTCCGCCGCCGCCTTGATGTCCTGGATCGCGAGATGCTCGTAGCGGTCGATCGTCGCCGCGCCGGGATTCTCCTTGTCGAAGGCGGCGAGCGTCGCGTCATAAGCATCGCCGTGCCCCATCGCCTTTTCGAAGATCGACGGGTTGGAGGTGACGCCGGTCAGGCTGTCCTCCTTCACCAGCGTCTCGAGGCCACCGGCCTCGAGGAACTTGCGATCGACGAAATCGAGCCAGACCGCGGTGCCCGCGGCGCTCAGGTCGTTGAGCTTACCCATTGTTGGTCTCCAGCATCTCGCGCGCCACCTTGACGACATTGTCGAGGGTGAAGCCGTATTTGTCCTGCAGCTTCGATATGGGGGCGGAGGCACCGAACGTCGACATGGTGATCGTGCGGCCCTTCAATCCGACATAACGATGCCAGCCCATCTCGCCCGCCTGCTCGACCGCGAGCCGCGACGGCACCGACGACGGCAGCACGCTCTCCTTATACTCTTCCGATTGCAGCTCGTAGCGATACCAGCTCGGCATCGACACGACGCGGCTCTTCACGCCGTCGGCGAGCAACTGCTCGTGCGCCTTGACGACCAAGGCAAGCTCGCTGCCGGTGGCGATCAGGATCACCTCGGGCGTGCCGTCGCAATCGGCGAGGACATAGCCGCCCTTCAGCGTCCCCTCGGCCGGCGCATATTTGCTGCGGTCGAGCGTCGGCAGCGCCTGACGCGAGAAGATCAGCGCGGTCGGACGGCTCGCATCCTCCAGCGCCGCACGCCACGCATAGGCGACCTCGTTGGCGTCGCCCGGACGGATCGTGTCGAGCCCCGGGATCGCGCGCAGCGTCGCGAGATGCTCGATCGGCTGATGGGTCGGACCATCCTCGCCGACGCCGATCGAATCGTGGGTGAACACCCAGATGCTGGCGAGCTCCATGATCGCCGACAGGCGGATCGGCGCGCGCATGTAGTCGGCGAAGACGAGGAAGGTCGAACCATAGCTGCGCAGGTGCGACAGCGTCATGCCGTTGACCACGCCGCCCATGCCATGCTCGCGGACGCCGAAGTGGAAGTTCTGGCCGCCGTAATTGCCGGGCTCGAACGACGCCGCGCCCTTGATGTCGGTCTTCGTCGACGGCGACAGATCGGCGGAGCCGCCGATCAGCCACGGCACCCGCTTGGCGAGCGCGTTGAGCACCTTGCCGCCCGAGTCACGGCTGGCGAGACCCTTTTCGTCCGCAGGGAATTCCGGGATGTCGGCGTCCCAGCCCTCGGGCAGCTGGTCCCTGAGCATCAGCTTCAGCTCGCCGGCAAGGTCGGGATAGGCCTCGCCATATTTGGCGAAACTGGCTTCCCATTCCTCGCGCAACCCGGTGCTGCGGTCGGCAAGCGCGCCCTTGAAATGCTCGGCGACGCCTTCGGGGACGTAGAAGTCCTTGTCCTCGGGCCAGCCATATGCCTTCTTGGTGGCGCGGACATTGTCCTCGCCGAGCGGTTCGCCGTGCGCCTTCTCGCTGCCCGCCTTGGGGCTGCCCCAGCCGATCACCGAATGGACGACGATGAAGGTCGGCCGGTCGTTGGTCGCCTTGAACGTCTCGATCGCCTTGGCGAAGGCCTTGGTATCGTTGGCGTCGTCGAGATGGATGACGTTCCAGCCATAGGCCTGGAAGCGCAGGCCGACGTCCTCGTCGAACGCCAGCTCGGTGCCGCCCTCGATCGAGATATGGTTGCTGTCGTAGATCCAGCAGAGGTTCGACAGCTTGAGGTGGCCGGCGAGGCTGGCGGCCTCGGCGGCGACGCCTTCCATCATGTCGCCGTCGCCGCACAGCGAATAGACGTCATGGTCGAACAGGGTGAAGTCGGGGCGGTTGTAGCGCGCGGCGAGCCAGCGCTCGGCGATCGCCATGCCGACCGAATTCGAGCAGCCCGCACCGAGTGGCCCGGTGGTCGTCTCGACGCCGGTGGTGTGGCGATATTCGGGATGGCCCGGGGTGCGCGAGGCGAGCTGGCGGAAGCCCTTGAGATCGTCGAGCGTCAGCGCCTGGCGGCCGGTCTTGTTGCCCTCGGCGTCGATCTCCTCGATGCCGGCAAGGTGGATCAGCGAATAGAGCAGCATCGACGCATGGCCGACCGACAGCACGAAGCGGTCGCGGTTGGGCCAGTCGGGCTTGGCGGGATCGTAGCGCAGGAATTGCGACCACAAGGTATAGCCGACCGGCGCGAGCGCCATCGGCGTGCCGGGATGGCCGGAATTGGCCTTCTGTACCGCGTCCATCGACAGGGTGCGGATGGTATCGATCGTGAGGCGTTCCAGCGAACCGTCTTCGTGGATCGCGGTGTTGGTATCGGTCATGGGATTAAAGGCCCTCGCTCTTACCCTGCGTCGAACGCCTGCACGCCCGATCTGTTGCGGTTGGATCGGCCTTAGCGAGACTAATCGAGCCGTTCCAGCCGCGAAACGGTCCCATCCTGGGCAAAATAGGCGGCATCGACCTCGTCCAGAAACAGTCCGTGGCCCAGGACACCGGCAATTCCGTCAAGCCAAGCCGCTGATTCGCGGGGGTTTTGCAGGCCGATCCGGCAATCGACAATATTGTTGCCATTGTCCGTCACATACGGCCCGTCGCGACCGGGACGCAGCACCGCCCCCTCCCCCAGCCGCGCCAGCAGCGAGGCGCGGGCGAACGGCAGGATCTCGACCGGCACGGGTGCGCCGGCGCCGATCGCGGCGACGCGCTTGCCGCCGTCGGCGATGACGACCATCCGGTCGGAGGCGGCGGCGACCACCTTCTCGCGCAGCATCGCGCCGCCGCCGCCCTTGATCGCGAAGAAGCGCGGATCGATCTCGTCGGCGCCGTCGATCGTCAGGTCGAGCCGCGGCACGTCGGCGAAGTCGAGCATGGCGATGCCGGCGCGGCGCGCGAGCGCCTCGCTGGCGCGCGAGGTGGCGACCGCGCGGATGCGCAGCCCCGCCGCGACGCGCGCGCCGATCGCCGCGATCGCATGCGCGGCGGTCGATCCGGTGCCCAGCCCGACCAGCATGCCGTCCTGCACCTCCTGTGCGGCGGCCGCCCCGGCGCGCGCCTTTTCCGTGTCCGCGTCCATGCCGGCTCCTTTCCACACTGCGACAAATTGCGACATTAATAACATGGGTGTCGGGTTGCTTTTACGCCACGATCCCCGCCAATGGGCCAGCAAGAGCAACCAATCGCCATGGCCACGCATTGTCGCGCCGGTCACGGCTGCGCGAGTCGAGACACGAGCCGGGTGACATACTTGACCACATTATCCTTTCGGGGCCGCCGGCTAGGTGCCGGCGCCGCTACTGCCGTGGTCCTGCTGACCCTCGCCGCCTGCGGTGGCGGCGGCGAGTCGCAATCGAAGGGCAAGGGCGGTGCGGGTGGTCCGAACAAGGGGCCGACCACGGTCGGCTATGTCGTCGTCCAGCCGACCGACGCGGCGATGGTCACCGAACTCGCCGCGCGCACCAACGCCTATGAAAGCTCGGACGTACGGCCGCAGGTCAACGGCATCATCCGTCGCCGCTTCTTCACCGAAGGCTCGCTGGTGAAGCGCGGCCAGCCGCTCTACGAGATCGACCCGCGCCTGTATCGCGCTGCGGTCAACGAGGCGCAGGCCAATCTGCAGAGTGCGCGCGCCAATCAGGAAGCGCAGCGCGTCCAGGCCGAACGCTACAAGCCGCTCGCCGCGATCCAGGCGGTCTCGCAGCAGGAATATACCAACGCCGTCGCCACCGCGCGGCAAGCGACCGCCTCGGTCGCGCAGACCGGCGCGGCGCTCGAGACGGCGCGGATCAATCTCAAATTCACCACCGTGCCCGCGCCGATCACCGGGCGGATCGGCCGCTCGCTGTTCACCGTCGGCGCGCTCGTCTCGGCGAGCCAGACCGATCCGCTCGCGCAGATCCAGCGGCTCGACCCGATGTTCGTCGACATCCAGCAGTCCGCCGCCGACATGCTCGCGCTGCGCCGCAGCCTTGCACAGAACGGCGTGGTGCCGACCCGCGCGGTGGTGCGGCTCAAGCTGGAAGACGGCAGCGATTACGGCCAGACCGGCAGCGTCGAATTCTCCGAAGCCTTGGTCAACACCGAGACCGGCACGGTGACGCTGCGCGCCAGCATCCCCAATCCGCAGGGGCTGCTGCTGCCCGGCATGTTCGTGCGCGCCCGCTTCGCCCAGTCGATCAACCAGCGCGCCTTCCTGGTGCCGCAGGAGGCGCTGACCCGCGACGCCAAGGGCGCCGCGACGGTGATGCTGGTCGGACCGAACGGCAAGACGGTGCAGAAGCCCGTCACCGCCTCGCGGACGCAGGGCCGCTTTTGGGTGGTCACGTCCGGCCTGAATGCCGGCGACAAGGTCATCACGCAGGGGCTCAACAACCTGAAGCCGAACGCGCAGATCAAGGCGGTGCCGGCGAACAGCCCGCAGGTGGTCAAACCGCCGCAGGGCAAGGACGGCCAACAGGGTAACGCCCAAAGCAAGGCGGGCTGAGCCTGATGCCATATCCTTCCCCCGTTCGTGCCGAGCCTGTCGAAGCACGGGTCGCAGCAAGCACGCGTTCCGTTCGTGACGCTGCCCTTCGACAGGCTCAGGGCGAACGGTCTCTCATCACCGCGTCAGGCTGTGTCGTCCTATGATCAGCCGCATCTTCATCGATCGCCCGATCTTCGCCTGGGTGCTGGCGATCATCGTCATGCTCGCCGGCGTCGGCTCGATCCTCAGCCTGCCGATCGCGCAATATCCCGACGTCGCGCCGCCGCAGGTGTCGATCCGTGCCACCTTCCCCGGCGCCAACGCGCAGACGCTGCAGAATTCGGTGACGCAGATCATCGAGCAGCAGCTCACCGGCATCGACGGCCTGCTCTATTTCGCCTCGTCCTCGTCGAGCCGCGGCCAGGTGACGATCACCGCCACGTTCGAGAAGGGCACCGATCCCGACATCGCACAGGTGCAGGTGCAGAATCAGGTGCAGCAGGGCGTCGCGCGCCTGCCGCAACAGGTGCAGCAGCAGGGCCTCGTCGTCCGCAAGTCGAATCCGGACAATCTGCTGATCGTCGGCGTCTATGACGAGACCGACCAGCGGACCAACATGGACGTGTCGGACTATCTCGTCTCCAACCTCCAGGACCCGCTCGGTCGCGTCCACGGCGTCGGCGACGTCAACGTCTTCGGCTCGCAATATGCGATGCGCATCTGGCTCGATCCGTCGCGGCTCGCCAGCTATTCGCTGATCCCCGCCGATATCAGCACCGCGATCCAGAACCAGAACACCGAGGTCGCGGCGGGCGAGGTCGGCGGCCTGCCCTCCGCGCCCGAGCAGATGCTCAACGCGACCGTCACCGCCCAGTCGCGCCTCCAGACGCCCGAACAATTCCGCCAGATCATCGTCAAGACGCTGCCCTCGGGCGCCACCGTCCGCCTGTCGGACGTCGCGCGGATCGAACTCGGCGCGGAAAGCTACGCCTCGGTCAGCCGCATCAACCGCCATCCCGGCGCCGGCATCGCGGTGCTGCTCGCCCCCGGCGCCGACGCGCTGGAAACGGCCGAGCTGGTCAAGGCGGAGGTCGCGCGCGTCGCCAAGACCTTCCCGCCCGGCCTCAAGGTGGCCTATGCCAACGACACCACCGCCTTCATCGAACTGTCGATCGAAGAGGTGGTCAAGACGCTGATCGAGGCGGTGATCCTCGTCGTCATCGTCATGTTCGTCTTCCTGCAGAGCTGGCGCGCGACGCTGATCCCGACGATCGCGGTGCCGGTGGTGCTGCTGGGGACGTTCGCGGTCTTCCATCTCGCCGGCTTCTCGATCAACACGCTGACGCTGTTCGGCCTCGTCCTCGCCATCGGCCTGCTCGTCGACGACGCCATCGTCGTCGTCGAGAACGTCGAGCGGCTCATGGAGGAAAATCCCGACATGAGCCCGCGCGAGGCGACGATCGAGTCGATGAACGAGATCACCGTCGCGCTGATCGCGATCGCGCTCGTCCTGTCGGCGGTGTTCCTGCCGATGGCGTTCTTCGGCGGCTCGACCGGCGTGATCTATCGTCAATTCTCGCTGACCATCGTCGCGGCGATGGTGCTGTCGGTGCTCGTCGCGCTGATCCTGTCGCCGGCGCTGACCGCCTCGCTGCTCAAGCAGAAGTCGCAGGAGGCCGAGGAGGCGCAGGGCTTCAAGCGCCGCTTCCCGCGCGTCGCCGGCTGGGGGACCAAGGCGTCGACCTGGTTCAACACCAATTTCGAACGCGGCGTCGAGCGCTACACCAATGCGGTGCGCGCGGTCGTCGATCGCAAATGGCTGTTCCTGCTGATCTATCTCGGCGTGGTCGCGTTGCTGGCGATCCTGTTCCTGCGCCTGCCCACCGGCTTCCTGCCAACCGAGGATCAGGGCTCGGCGATCGTCCAGTTCCGCCTGCCCGCCGGCGCCACCCAAGCGCGGACGATCGAGGTGCAGAAGCAGGTCGAGAATTACTTCATCCAGAACGAAGGCAAGAACGCCTCGGTGCTGTTCACCGTCGCCGGCGGCGGCGGTGGCGGCGCGAGCGGCCAGAACACCGGCCAGGGCTTCCTCAACTTCGTCGACTGGTCGGAGCGCAAGGGCAAGGAGAATACCGCCGACGCGATCACCGGTCGCGCCTCCGCCGCCTTCCGTGGGCTGCGCGACGCACAGGTGTTCGCGCTGGTGCCGCCGGCGGTCCGCGGCCTCGGCCAGTCCGACGGCTTCACGATGGAGCTGCAGAACACCGGCGGCCTGTCGCAGGATCAGTTCAACGCCGCGCGCGACAAGTTGCTGGCGATGGCCAATGCCGACTCGATGCTCGCCTCGGTGCGCCTCACCGAATTGCCCGACATCGCGACGCTGCGCGTCGACATGGACCAGCAGAAGCTGTCGGCGCTCGGCCTGACCCAGAGCAACGCCAACAGCACGCTGACCACCGCCTGGGGCGGCCAGTACGTCAACGACTTCATCGACCGCGGCCGCGTCAAGCGCGTCTACGTCCAGGGCGATGCGCAATATCGCGCCTCGCCCGAGGACCTGAAGCAATGGTTCGTACGCGGCTCGAACGGGCAGATGGTGCCCTTCTCGTCCTTCGCCAGCACCGGCTGGGCGACCGCACCGACGACGCTGTCGCGGTTCAACGGCATCTCCTCCTATGAATTCCAGGGCTCGGCCGCATCCGGCAAGAGTTCGGGCGACGCGATGACGCGGATGGCCGAGCTGGCGTCGCAGATCCCCGGCACCTCGGTGAGCTGGGCCGGCCTGTCCTATCAGGAGCGTCTGTCCTCCGGTCAGGCACCGCTGCTTTACGGCCTGTCGATCCTCGTCGTCTTCCTGTGCCTCGCGGCGCTGTACGAGAGCTGGTCGATCCCCTTCGCGGTGCTGCTCATCATCCCGCTCGGGCTGATCGGCGCGATCGCCTTCGTCACGCTGCGCGGGCTGACCAATGACGTCTATCTCCAGATCGGCCTGCTGACCACGATGGGCCTCGCCGCCAAGAATGCGATCCTGATGATCGAATTCGCCGAACAGGCGGAGCGCAAGGGCGCGCGCGTCTTCGACGCCGCGCTGGAAGCCGCCAAGATCCGTCTGCGACCGATCCTGATGACCAGCTTCGCCTTCATCTTCGGCGTGCTGCCGCTGGCGATCTCGACCGGTGCCGGCGCCAACAGCCGCATCGCGATCGGTACGGCGGTGATCGGCGGCATGCTGTCGGCGACCTTCCTTGCGATCTTCTACATCCCGTTGTTCTTCGTGCTCGTCCGCCGCGGCGTGCGCGACGGCATCGCCAAGCTGCGCGGCCGCCCGACCGGCCATCAGGGCGGCAAGGAGGACAAGGAGCCCCCCGCCCCGCCGATGCCGCCCGCCGCCGAGCCGGAGCCCGCCCGATGACCCGCCCGATCCTCGTTTTGGCGCTTGCCGCGACCGCGCTGTCGGCCTGTTCGATGGAGCCCAAATACGTCCGCTCGGAAACGCCGGTGCCGACGTCGTGGCCGGTCGGCGACGCCTATTTGCGCCAGAGCGAGGCGACCCTGCCCGCCTTTACCTATCGCGACATCTTCAAGGACCGCCGGCTCCAGACGCTGATCGACCAGGCGCTGGTCAACAACCGCGACCTGCGCGTCGCCGCCGCCAACATCACCGCGGCGCGTGCGCAATATCGCATCCAGCGCGCCGATCTGTTCCCCGCGGTCGACGCCTCGGGCCGCTA
The DNA here is from genome assembly GCF_000764535.1 of Sphingomonas taxi. Lineage (NCBI taxonomy): Bacteria > Pseudomonadati > Pseudomonadota > Alphaproteobacteria > Sphingomonadales > Sphingomonadaceae > Sphingomonas > Sphingomonas taxi. The sequence goes on from NZ_CP009571.1 coordinate 1,299,623, forward strand.
CACCTATTCGGGCGGCGGCAATGGCGCGCGCAGCACCGCGAGCAGCGGCAGCACCGGCAATACGGGCACCGGCAACACCGGGACGGGCAACACCGGCACGGGCAATACGGGGACCGGCACGGGCGTCGGCACCGGCAACGGCTCGACCGGCACGATCACCACCACCGGCAACGGCAACAGTGCCTTTTCCGCGCAGCTCGGTGTGACCGCCTTCGAACTCGACCTGTTCGGCCGCATCCGGTCGCTGTCGCGCGCCGCGCTCGACCGCTATTTCGCCACCGAGGCGGCGGCACGCGCCACCCGGCTGACGCTGGTCGGCGACATCGCCGACGCGTGGCTGACCTATGCCGCCGACCGCAGCCTGCTCAAGGTCGCGCAGGACACCGCGACCAGCGCGCAGGTCAGCGTCCGCCTCACCCGCGCCCGGCTCGAGGGCGGGGTCAGCGCGCGCACCGACCTGCGTCAGGCCGAACAGATCCTCGAAACCGCCAACGCCGACCTCGCCGAACAGAAGACGCTGGTCGCGCAGGACGTCAACGCGCTGCAATTGCTGGTCGGCGCACCGGTCGACCCGACGTTGCTCCCCGTCTCGATCGACGAGGCGCAGGCGACGATCGCGACGCTGCCCGCGGGGATCGACAGCGGCGTGCTGCTGCGCCGCCCCGATGTCGTCCAGTCCGAATATCAGCTGCGTGCCTATAATGCCGAGATCGGCGCGGCGCGCGCCGCGCTATTCCCGCGCATCTCGCTGACCGGGCTCGTCGGCTTCGCCAGCACCGCGCTGTCGTCGCTGTTCTCCGGCGGCGCGTTCAACTATTCGGTCGCGCCCTCGGTCAGCTATCCGATCTTCCAGGCCGGCGCGGGTCGCGCCAACGTCCGCTATACCGAGGCGCAGCGCGACGCGGCGCTCGCCACCTACGAAAAGACGATCCAGACCGCATTCCAGGAAACCGCTGACGCGCTCGCCCGGCAGGGCACGATCGCCGACCAGCTGCGCGCCCAGACCAATTTCCAGGCGGCGGCGGCGGACACGCTGCAACTCGTCAACGCGCGCTATCAGGGCGGTATCGACACCTTCCTGTCGAGCCTCGATGCGCAGCGCTCGTTCTACACCGCGCAGCGCACGCTGATCACCACGACGCTGACGGGTGCGAGCAATCGCGTCACGCTGTATCGCGTGCTCGGCGGCGATTCGACGCTGGAGGCGACGCCGCAGGGCCCGCAACCGGTGACGCTCAACGGAACGCCACGCAGCGGTTGACGCTTATGCGTGATATCCCCGATGGTTAGCGTCCATCAGGCAGGAACCGCACGCATGAGCCACACGATCCGCCGCTTCCGCCCGACCGACGACGCGGCGATGCTCGCTTTTGCCGCGAGCCTGCCCGAACATGACCTGCTGTTCCTCGGCCGCGACCTGCGCCACGAGCGCGTCATCGAGGCGTGGCAGCAGGCGATCGGCGAAGGCTGGATCGACAGCCTGATCGCGGAGGATGGCGGCCGCATCGTCGCGACCGGCGCACTGGTCCGCGATCCGCTCGGCTGGAGTGGCCATGTCGGCGAGATCCGGCTGCTCGTCGCCACCGACCGCCGCGGTGCGGGGTTGGGCGGCGATCTGCTGGAGGCATTGCTCGCGATCGCCCGCGCGCACGGCCTCGCCAAGCTCAGCGCGACGATGACGCCCGATCAGGCCGGCTCGATCGCCTTGTTCGAAGGGCTCGGCTTCCGCCGCGAGGCGCTGCTCGCCGGCCACGTCCGCGCTCGCGACGGCGTCGCGCACGATTTACTGATCCTCGCGCGCCCGATCCCGACCGGCTGACCGCCGGCCGGGTCGGGATGGCCTTTTCGGCTCAGTCGGCCTTGCCGTCGCCCCCCGACCGCATCGGCGATACCGCGTCGCGGCCGAACTGCATGATGAGCTCGCCCATCTCGCGCGCCTGGTTCATCGCCCGCTGGCCCTGTTCGCGCAGATAATCGCCCTGGATGCGCATCACCTCGCTGAGGTCCTTGGCCTGCGCCGCCTCGCGCATCGCCTCGAACGCCTCGCGCGAATTCTGCTCGGCCTGTTCGATGATCTTCAGGCCGATCGTCGCGCCATTGTCCGCCGCTTTCTGGCCGGAGGCGCGCAACGCCTCGCCCGCCCGACGCGCGGGATCGAGCACATGGTCCGAAAAGCCCGCGCGCGCGCGCTCGGCGGCATCGCGCATCGCATCCGCAGCGCCCTGACCCGCACCGGCATCCGTGCCCGCGCCGTTGCCGGCACCACCGAAATCCTCGGCCATCATCGCTCTCCTCTCATCTTGGGACGCCGTTCCGGCCGCCCGCTTGGTTACTCCGACTGCAACGTGTGATAGCGGGCTTGGCTCCGGCACCGCGACGAAGCAGCCGTTGCGTCCCGTTCGCGCGCCGGTAGAAGGCCCGTTCCATGTCGAAGATCGAAAACCCGATGCCGCCCCGAATCCGCGGCGAACTGCTCCACCGCGCGATCGGGCTCGGTGAGGAGCTGATGCGCCTGTCGGACGACCTCGGCCATACCGTCGCAAGCCTGCACATCTGCCAGGGCGTCGAGATGATGCGCGAGGAGGCGGAGCGGCTGCTCGGCCCCGCCTGATCCTGCCTCACGCCGCGGCGATGCAGCGCAGCGCGAAGACGACGCCTTCGTCGGTCAGCGCCACCGCAGCGCTATCCCGCGGTTCCATCGCGTCCCACCGGATGAGGCCGCGCGCCTGCATCACCTGCAGCCAGCGCCGCCCGACCGCACCGCGCACCCCGATCTCGTCGAGCACCGGCCCGCTGGTCATCGTCCGCCCGTCTTCATAGGCGACGAACAGGATCAGCAGGATGTCCCAGCCGGGCTCGCCGAACAGCTCGGCAAAGCTGCCCGCCGCCGCGTCGCGGCTCCGTCGCTGCGCCAGCAGCGCGCGGGCGCGGTCGGCGTCGTCCGGCTCCTCCGGACCGACGAAGGTGGACGCGACGATCTCGCCCCGCCCCTGCGCCGCGGCGAAGCGGACGCGGGCAATCGCGGCGACGAGGCGTTCGTGGTTCTCGCGATCGCGCTCGGGCCAGCGCAGCAACCGGATATCGGCGTTCATGGGTGTTCGTAGTCCGGTCTGCGCAGGGGCGACCAATCGCGGTCGCTCCCGAAACGGGCCAGGCGGTGGCGATGGCGCAACGCACCGATCGCCAGCAGCACCAGCATGGGATAGGCGATCTTGGCGCTCGCCCCGGCGTACATCCACGGCACCAGATGGGGATCGAGCGCCTTCACGCCGTGGATCGCGATCGTGATCAGGTGGAGCGCGGCGACGTAGAGCGGCCAGAACCGGTCGGCGCGCACCGCGATCCACACCAGCCCGAGCAGCACCGCGCAATCGACCGCCAGGATCATCAGATGCACCGAATGATAGCTGACGCGCGGCTGGAACGGCAGCGCGAAGGTGGTCGCCGCCCCGACGAGGAAGACCGCCGCGGTCCACCGCTCGGGCGCGCCCCCTGCCGCCAGGGCATAAGCGCACGCACCGAGCAGGACGATGTTGAAGAGGATGACGTGTGTCATGACTTGACCGGCCAAAGGAGCAATCTGGTGGTCAAGCCATGACACCTAGGCGGCGACGCGCAGATGACTGGCGCCGACGCCCGTCGGGACGAAATCGGGCTTCGGCTGTTCGTCGCCGAAACTCGTCTCATACCCGATCTGGCGGCCCACTTTCTCGATGACGCGGTGACCGGCGACGGTGTGACCGCGCGCCGTACCGATCGCGAGGATGGCTTGACTGAGTGTTTCGAAGGCCTGCTGCCCGGCGATCGCGGGCAGCTTGGCGGCGGTGCGCGCCCGCGGCAGCGCGGCGAGCAGTTCGCCGCCGGTGGCGAAGGCTTCGTCGAGCTGCGTCTCGAGCCGCCACAGCAATGTGGCGACGGCATCGGCGGCAACCTGGGAATCGGCATAATGAGCGTTCGCGTGAGACATTGGCCACCCCGTTCACCCCCGATGGGGGTGCTTTCGCTGAAGATCAGGAAAGGCGGCGGGCGATCGTCTCGATGATGCCGGTGAGGACCTGGAGGCCGGTCATCAGCATGCCGAACCCGATGGCGAGGCTGATGGCGATGGCCGGTATCCAGATCAACCGGCCTCCGACCGACAAGTCGTTGCCCCGCTGTCCCTTCCGCCGGAAGGGCAGCCGTATTTCCGGGAAGCTGTGCCTCGAAGGCGGCTCCCCGGAAACCCCCGGTGCCCTGACGATCGTGTCGTCCGGCACCACCGGCAATGGCAGGCCGATCGCCGGATCGACTAGCCGTGCAGAATGACCCCCCATTTTATCGGGGTCGGATTGCGCCGCCGAAATGGCGGAAATCTGCGGGTTCTGGAGGTCGGAAGCGCCTTGACCGGCCGCCTCCTCGTGCGCGGCGAGGCGCAATGCGGCGTCGCGGCGGTTGCGCGCGCCGAGCACCTTCACCGCCTCGGTCAGATATTTGTCGACGGTGCTCTTCTCGATGCCGAGCTCGTCGGCGATCTCCTTCGATCCCTTGAGCTCGCGCACGCCGCGCAGGCACTCGCGGTGGCGTCGCGACAGGCGTTCGAAAGGGGCTGGATCGGTCACGTGCCCTCTGTCCCGCGGGACGGCGGGCATGGCAAGCGCTTCACGGTCGACACCGGTGGTTTCGTCGGCATCGGCAGGCGGTCCATCGTCGCGGTCGATCGGCATCGGGTGCACTGCAGCCAAGATCGTCATTCCACAGGTTGCGGGAAAGACGGCGCTTTATCGCCCATCGCGCGCCGCCGCCAGTATCCTGGCGGCGGCGCATGGGTCACGGTCAGCCGTGCGCGGCCTTGGCGGGCTTCTTGTGCGCACCCTTGCCGCTATTGGCCTTCTTGCCGCGGCGCGTCGCGACCTGCGGCTTGTCGCCGCGCAGCAGCGGCACCGCGATCGCGGCGGCGGCGCCGGCGAGGATCGTCCCGCCGATCGCGAGCCACGCGCCGGTGCCGAGGCCGCCGGGCTGCCGCTTGGGGGATTTCTTCGGCTTCGGCGGCGCCTTGGCCTCGTCGTGATGGACCGGGCCGGCGTGTTTCATGGCAGAACTCGGAATATGGGACATGGAGGATCCTTTCTGGCCGGACCAACCCCATGTACCCGAGCATTGTTCCGCCAGCGAAACGCCTTGGCCCGCGCTCAGCCGGAGTGGGACCGCCATTCGATCAATTCCTCCCCCGCCAGGGGGAGGAATTACGCATGAGTCTCCGAATGCCGGTCCCGCCTAGCCGCCCCCCTTCCACCGCCGCATCGCGCGCTCGTAGGCGTCCGCCGCCGCCTGCCGCGCCTCGTCCAGCGCTGTGCGTTCGTCCTCCTGCGCGCGCTCCATCGTCCGTCGCCGCTTGGCGAGCGCCACCTCCTCGGCGCGCAACGCACGCGCCTCGCTGCGATGCCGCGCCTCCGCCTCGGCCATCGCCCGGTCCGCCGCATCGAGCGCGCGACGATCGGGCTTGGGCGCCGGCCTTGGTGCCGGCTTCGGCTTCGGCTTGGGCGCAGGTGCATCCGTCGCATCGTCGGACCGGCGGCGCGGCGCCTTCGCGGGCGTATCGGGCAGTGCCGCGATCTGCTCGGCCGCGGTACCACGCGACCGTTTGATCACCGTGCCCGGCTGCGCCAGCGGCTCGGCGGTGAGTTCCGGGTCGGTCACCACTTCGGCGATGCCGCGGGCGAACAGGTCGCGCTCGCTCCCCCAGGCCTGCAACGCCGCTTTCTGGCTCGCCGCCGCGACATAGGCGTCGTGGAACCCGATCGGCGTACGATAGACCTTCAGCTTCGCCATCCCGCCAGCCTAACCGCCCCGCCCGCCGATGGCTCCCCCTTTCGCGCAGGTCCCGACTTGCGCCCACCAACACGGTTGACGCCGCGCCCCGCCGTCCCGCGCCGGCACAGCCGCGCGACACCCCTAGCCAAGCGCCCGCAACCGGCGCATTCCCGCGTCTCCACCGGGAGCGTCTCATGGCCGCACGTCGGGCCCTCGCGGCCAAGCTCATCCTCGCCGCCGTCGGGATCGGCGTCGCCGCCGCGGCCACCGTGCCGTCCCTCCGCCCGACCGCCGCGCCGTCCGTGCCGACGCCCGCCGCGCCCCCGGTCCGCGCCGCCATCGCCTCGCCCCCACCCACACCCGAGCCCCGCCCCGTTGCGCGCCCCACGCCCAACCCGCTCATCGTCAAGCGCGTGCTCGACATCGGCCCGATCAAGTTCGGCGATTATACCTGGGACGATGCGGGCGTGCCCGCCGGCCCGCTGATCGTCACCGTCGATCTCGCCGCGCAGACGCTGTCGGTCTTCCGCGACGGCTATGAGATCGGCGCCACCGCAATCCTCTATGGCGCCGACGACAAGCCCACCCCGCTCGGCAGCTTCCCGATCCTGATGAAGGACGCGCACCACGTCTCCAGCCTCTACGGCGCGCCGATGCCCTATACGATGCGGCTGACCAACGACGGCGTCGCGGTCCACGGCACCGAAGTCGCCTGGGGCTATGCCACGCACGGCTGTATCGGCGTGCCGACCGCCTTCGCCAAATTGCTGTTCCGCGAGGCGAAGGTCGGCGACCGCGTCATCATCACCCGCGGCAAGACGCTGGCGACCGGCGAAACGCTCGTGTCTTGAGAGTCATCCGCAGGTGGGCATAGGCGCTTCCCCCGCCGGACAGCCCTTGCTAAGGCCGCCGCGACATACGCTTTCGCTGAAGCGCTCTCGCGCGCCCGCGCGGCCCCATGGCCGCCTCCCCGAGCGCCCTGGGCCAAATTGAAGGGATCATAATGACCGCCATCGGCCAGGACAGCCTGAACACCCGCACGACCCTGACGGTCGGCGACAAGAGCTACGCTTATTACAGCCTCGAAAAGGCCGCCGCCAAGTTCGGCGACATCAGCCGCCTGCCCTTCTCGATGAAGGTGCTGCTCGAGAACATGCTGCGCTTCGAGGACGGCAAGACCGTCACCGAAGCCGACGTGCAGGCGATCGTCGACTGGCAGAAGGAGCGCCGCTCCGACCGCGAGATCCAGTATCGCCCGGCGCGCGTGCTGATGCAGGATTTCACCGGCGTGCCCTGCGTCGTCGATCTCGCCGCGATGCGCGATGCGATCACAAAGCTCGGCGGCGACGCCGCCAAGATCAATCCGCAGGTTCCCGTCCATCTCGTCATCGATCACTCGGTGATGGTCGACGAATTCGGCACGCCGCAGGCGTTCGAGGACAACGTCGATCTCGAATATCAGCGCAACGGCGAGCGCTACGAGTTCCTCAAGTGGGGCTCGGCGGCGCTCGACAATTTCAAGGTCGTGCCGCCGGGCACCGGCATCTGCCATCAGGTGAACCTCGAATATATCGGTCAGGCGGTCTGGTCGTCGGACAGCGTCGGCGACCATGGCGACGGCACCACGATCGCCTATCCCGACACGCTCGTCGGCACCGACAGCCACACGACGATGATCAACGGTCTCGGCGTGCTCGGCTGGGGCGTCGGCGGCATCGAGGCGGAAGCGGCGATGCTCGGCCAGCCGGTGTCGATGCTGATCCCCGAGGTCGTCGGCTTCAAGCTGACCGGCGCGCTGCGCGAGGGCATCACCGCCACCGACCTCGTGCTCACCGTCACGCAGATGCTGCGCGCCAAGGGCGTCGTCGGCCGCTTCGTCGAATTCTTCGGCCCCGGCCTGTCGTCGATGACGCTCGCCGACCGTGCGACGATCGCCAACATGGCGCCGGAATATGGCGCGACCTGCGGCTTCTTCCCGATCGACGAGAAGACGATGGACTATATGCGCCTCACCGCGCGGTCCGACGAGAATGTCGCGCTGGTCGAGGCCTATGCCAAGGCGAACGGCTTCTGGCGCTTCGACGATGCGCCCGAGCCTGTGTTCACCGACACGCTCGAACTCGACATGGGCACCGTCACCGCGTCGCTCGCCGGCCCGAAGCGTCCGCAGGACCGCGTCAGCCTCGGCAAGGTCGACGAGGTGTTCAACGGCGATCTGTTCAAGATCTACCACAAGGAGCGCCCCGAGCGCGTCGACGTGCCCGAGCGCAGCCATGACATCGGCGACGGCGACGTGGTGATCGCGGCGATCACCAGCTGCACCAACACCTCGAACCCGTCGGTGCTGGTCGCCGCCGGCCTCGTCGCGCGCAAGGCGAACGCGCTCGGCCTCAAGCCCAAGCCCTGGGTCAAGACGAGCCTCGCCCCCGGTTCGCAGGTCGTCACCGACTATCTCAACAAGGCGGGCCTCACCGCCGATCTCGACGCGATCGGCTTCAACCTCGTCGGTTACGGCTGCACCACCTGCATCGGCAATTCGGGTCCGCTCGCCGAACCGATCTCGAAGGCGATCAACGGCAACGACATCGTCGCCGCCTCGGTGCTGTCGGGCAACCGCAACTTCGAGGGCCGCGTCTCACCCGACGTGCGCGCCAACTTCCTCGCCTCGCCGCCGCTCGTCGTCGCTTATGCGCTCAAGGGCACGGTGACGCTCGACATGACCGAGACGCCGCTAGGCCAGGGCACCGACGGTCAGGACGTGTTCCTCAAGGACGTGTGGCCGACCAATCAGGAAATCGCCGACGTCATGGCGGCGAACATCGACGATACGATGTTCCGCTCGCGCTACGGCAACGTCTACGCCGGCGATGCCAAGTGGCAGTCGATCCAGATCACCGAATCGGACACCTACGCGTGGCCGTCGGGGTCGACCTATGTCGCCAACCCGCCCTATTTCGACGGTCTCGAAATGACCCCGAAGCCGGTTACCGACATCATCGACGCCAAGCCGCTGGCGATCCTCGGCGATTCGATCACCACCGACCACATCTCGCCGGCCGGCTCGATCAAGGCCGACAGCCCGGCGGGCAAGTGGCTGATGGAGCGGCAGGTCAGCCGCGCCGACTTCAACAGCTATGGCGCGCGTCGCGGCAACGACAACGTCATGGTCCGCGGCACCTTCGCCAACATCCGCATCAAGAACGAGATGGTGCCGGGGATCGAGGGCGGCATGACCAGGTTCGACGGCGAGGTGATGCCGATCTTCGACGCGGCGATGCGCCACAAGGAGAATGGCACGCCGCTCGTCATCGTGGCCGGCAAGGAATATGGCACCGGCTCGAGCCGCGACTGGGCGGCGAAGGGCACCAACCTGCTCGGCGTGCGCGCGGTCATCACCGAGAGCTTCGAGCGCATCCACCGGTCGAACCTCGTCGGCATGGGCGTGCTGCCGCTGCAATTCGCCGAGGGCGTAACGCGCCAGACGCTCGGCCTCAACGGCTCGGAGACGTTCACGATCACCGGCGTCGCCAACCTGCGCCCACGCCAGACCGTCGAGGTCCAGCTCACCCGCGCCGACGGCAGCACCGAGACGTTCGAGACGCGCTGCCGCATCGATACCGTCAACGAACTGGAATATTTCCTCAACGGCGGCATCCTCCAGTACGTGCTGCGCAACCTCGCCGCATAAGCCGGCGCGCCAGCCCAGCGCGCAAAAGGGGAGGCACCGAAAGGCGCCTCCCCTTTTTCGTGCGCGAGACCGAGCCAGTGCTCCTGCAAACGCAGGAGCCCAGGATCCCGAACGCCGCGAGCCGTTGCTCTGCTCGACCCTGGATTCCGCTTTCGCGGGAACACTGAAGGTCGCGTCACCAGCTTACGCTACGAAGTCGCGCAGCCACCAACCGCCACGATCCGCCAAGCGGCGGCCACACGCTCGCCACATCCAACGGTATAATCACGCTTTTCCGGAGCGTTACCGCCGCATGGCCCGCCTCATCCTGCCTCTCGCGCTGCTCGCGCTCGCCACGCCGGCGACCGCGCAGCGCAACACCACCGGTTGCACCGCCGCGACCCCGCACCGGCTGATCGTCACGATACGCGGCGTGCGCGCCGGCACCGGCGACGTCCGCGTCCAGCTCTACGACGAACCCGGCTTTCTCGAAAAAGGCCGCTGGCTCGGCCGCGTCGAGGCGCCGACCAACGGCCGCCGCACGCTTGAGGTCTGTATCCCCGTCCCCCGCCCCGGCACCTATGGCGTCGCCGTCCGTCACGACGCCAATGCCAACGGCAAGTCCGACGGCGGCGACGGCGGCGCCTTCTCGCGCGATCCCGGCCTCTCGCTGCTCAGGCTCAAGCCCGCCTTCGCGCAGGTGGCGGTGCCGCTCGCCGCCGGGACGAGCCGGATCGCGGTGACGATGAACTACCGCCACGGCTTCTCGGTCGGCCCGGATCGCTGACCGGACCGGCGGCTCAGCGCAGTCCCAACGCCCGCCACGCCACCGCGTCGAGCTTCGCCACCAGCGCCGGATCGCGCGCGCCCTTGGCGGTGATGATCGCGCTGTCGAGGCACGTGTCGATCGGCGACGCCGGCCGCTCCTCGGGCAGCGCGCGCAGCAGCCGCACCACCATCGCCCGTGCCTTGGCCGCGTTCGCCGCCAGTTGCGCGACGACCTGCGCGACGTCGACCGCCGCCTCGCCCTCGCGCCAGCAATCGTAATCGGTCACCATCCCGACCAGGGCGTAAGGCAGCTCCGCCTCGCGCGCGAGCTTCGCCTCGGGCAGCGCGGTCATGCCGATCACGTCGCACCCCCATTGCCGGTAGAGGCGGCTCTCCGCGCGCGTCGAGAATTGCGGCCCCTCCATCGCAAGATAGGTGCCGCCGCGATCCACCGCCGCGCCGACCGCATCGGCGGCATAGACGCTCAGCCGCGGGCAGACCGGATCGGCCATCGAGACATGCGCGACGCAGCCGGTGCCGAAGAAGCTCGATGCCCGCCCCTTCGTCCGGTCGATGAACTGGTCGACGATCGTGAAGCTGCCCGGCGGCCGCGCCTCGACCAGCGAGCCGACCGACGATACCGCCAGCACGTCGGTCACGCCGAGCCGCTTCAGCGCGTCGATATTGGCGCGCGCGTTGATCGCTTCCGGGCTGATCCGGTGACCCCGACCGTGCCGCGGCAGGAACGACACCGCGACCGCGCCGATCCGCCCGCTGAAGATCGCATCCGACGGCGCCCCCCACGGCGTCGTCACCTCGACCCAATGGCCGTCCTCGACGCCCTCGACGTCGTAGAGGCCCGAACCGCCGATGATGCCGATATGCCAGCCGCTCATGCCCGCGCGATCTCCGCCCGGCTCCGCGCGTAGAGGAAATAGACCAGCAATCCCAAGGCGTTCCAGCCCAGGAAGGCGACCTGCGTGCGCACCTGCAGGCTGGTGAACAGATACAGGCAGCCGAGGATGGCGAGCGGTGCGACGACGAAGGCGAACGGCGTGCGGAATGGCCGCCGCGCGTCGGGATCGCGCCGCCGCGACACCAGGACGCACGCCGCCACCGCGACGAAGGCGCACAGCGTCCCCGCATTGGCGAGGCTGGCGATCACGTCGAGCGGCGCCAGCCCGGCGATCACCGCGACGAACACCGCGGTCATCGCGGTGATCCGCGCCGGCACGCCGCGCTTGCTGACCTTGGCGAGCGCCTGCGGCAGGAAGCCGTCGCGCGCCATGACGAGGAAGATGCGGCTCTGCCCGTAGAGAAAGGCGAGCAGCACCGTCGGCAGCGCGACCGCCGCGGCGGCGGCGATCACCGTCGCCACCTTGGGCTGGCCGAGTTCGCGCAGGATCAGCGCCAGCGGCTCGGGGCTGCTGCCGAACCGCATATAGCTCAGCGCCCCCACCGCCGCGGTCGCGACGATCATATAGATTGCGGTGCAGGCCAGCATCGATCCGACGATCCCGATCGCCAGATCGCGCTCCGGGTTCTTCGCCTCTTCCGCCGCGGTCGAGATCGCGTCGAAGCCGTAGAAGGCGAAGAAGATGATCGCCGCCGCGCCCATCACGCCATATTTGACGCCGCCCGCGCCGGTCGGGCTGCCGAAGCCGTAGGGCGTGAACGGATGCAGATTGGCGGCATCGAAATGCGGCAGCGCGACGCCGACGAACAGCGCCAGCGTGACGATCTTGATCAGCACCAGCACGGTATTGACCCGCGCGCTCTCGCGCGTCCCCAGCATCAGCAGCCCGGCGACCAGCGCGATGATCGCCACCGCGGGCAGATTGACGACGCCGCCCAGCCCCGGCCCGTTGGCGAGCGCCGCCGGCACGGTCACGCCCAGCCCCTTGAGGAACCCCACCGCATAGCCCGACCAGCCGACCGCGACGGTCGACACGACCAGCGAATATTCGAGGATCAGGCTCCACCCGACGACCCAGGCGATCACCTCGCCCAGCGTCGCATAGCTATAGGTATAGGCCGATCCCGACGCGGGGATCATCGTCGCCATCTCCGCATAGCAGAGCGCCGCGCAGGCGCAGATCGCGCCGGCGACGACGAAGGCGAGGATCACCGCCGGCCCGGCGCGATCGGCGCCGACGCCGATCAGCGTCAGGATTCCGGTACCGACGATCGCGCCCACCCCCAGCGCGACGAGATGCGGCCAGCTCAGCGTCCGCGCGAGCTGCTGCTCGGGCGGCTGGGCGTGGATCGTCTTGCGACGCAATAAGCTCATGTGGGTCCCTCCCTCGATGGCGGAGGTATAAGCGGTCGCTGCCGTGGTGGGTAGAGCAGCGAGAACAGCGGGGAGCCTTAAGGCTGGCGATACCACCGCCTCATTCTCACCGTCACCCCGGACTGGTTCCGGGGTCCACCGCGCCGCGACGGAACGGCAAGAGGCTCCAGCCTTTCTCCTCGCCGCGGAGTGGATCCCGGAACGAGTCCGGGGTGACGGTGAGAATGAAAGCGCGGCGACCTACCTCCGCCGCCTCAGAACCGTCGCGAAATGCCCCCGGCCAGTTCCACGTCGGGCGCCGCATGGTTGAGGCCCAGCGTCGTCTGCATGTCGAACTGCCAGTCCTTCTTCGGCTTCCACGTCACCGACGCCGCGCTCAGCCATTGCGTGCTGCGCGCGTCCGGATCGTCGTCGCGAATCACCTGCGCCTCGAGCGCCGCCGACACCGTCTTGTTCAGCTTCACCGTCGCCCCGCCCGCGCTGCTGTAGCGCAGGTGCCGCCCGGCGCGTTCCTCGTCGGGCTGCGCGTCGATCTCGGGCGTCGCATCCAGATGCACCGTGTCGTTCAACCGGAAGGTCACCGGCACCAGCAACCCGCCCCCGGCGACGCGCGACCCGATCGTGCTGCCGCCGACCGGCAGCGTCACATAGGGCAGCAGCGACAGCGACAGGCCGTTGCCGTCGGGATGCAGCAGACCCGCCTTCATCCCCAGCGACACGTCACCGCTCTGCCCGACGCGATCGATCGCGCCCGTCTGCCGGTCGCGCACCCGCTCGTGGCCATAAGGCGTCCAGCCGATCCGCGCCTCGATCTGGTCGGCGACGCCGACGCGCACCAGCGTGTCCGCGATCAGCACGGTATCGGTGCGGCTGTCGGGCTGGCGGTCGAGCGTCCAGTCGACCACGCCCGTCTCCACCGAGACGCGGCCGGGCGCGGTGATGCACGCCGGCGTGTCGAGCCCCGGCCGTTCGGGGCAATAGCTCTTCTGGGCCAGCGCCGGCGCGGCGGCGAGCGTCATCGCGAGCCCGCCCGCCGCGACGAGGCGCCTCACGTCAGCCGCACCCAGGTCGGCGCATGGTCGCTGGCCTTCTCGCGGCCGCGATAGTCCTTGTCGACGCCGGCATCGACCAGGCGGTCGGCGGCCTGCGGGCTGAGCAGCAGATGGTCGATGCGGAACCCCGCATCGCGCTGCCATGCCCCCGCCTGATAATCCCAGAAGGTCCACACCTTGCCGGTCGGATGGCGCGTGCGCAGCGCATCGGTCCACCCCTGCGCGAGCAATCGGCGATAGGCGGCACGGCTTTCCGGCTGCATCAGCGCATCGGTCGCCATCGCCCGCACCGAGAAGGTATCGTCGTCATTGGGGATCACGTTGTAATCGCCCATCAGGACGGTCGGCACTTCCTCGTCGAGCAGCACCCGCGCACGCGCCGCCAGCCGCTCCATCCAGCGCAATTTATAGTCGAACTTCGGCCCCGGCTGCGGATTGCCGTTGGGCAGATAGATCGATGCGACCACCAGTCCATCGACCGCGCATTCGAGGTAGCGGCTGTGATCGTCCTCGTCCTCGCCGGCGAGACCGCGCTGGCGTTCCACCGGAACCTGCCCACGCGCGAGTACCGCGACGCCGTTGAAACCCTTCTGGCCGTGCCACACCGCGCCATAGCCCAACGCCTCGATATCGGCGTGCGGGAAGGTGTCGTCGCTCGACTTGATCTCCTGCAGGCAGACCACGTCGGGCTGCTGCTCGGTGAGATATTCCAGCAACCGGGGCAGGCGCGCCTTGATCCCGTTGACGTTATAGGTGACGAGCTTCAACCGTCAGATCGCGAAGCTGGAGCCGCAGCCGCAACCCGATGCCGCATTGGGGTTTTCGACCCGGAACGCGGCACCGCCGAGCGATTCGACATAATCGACCTGACAGCCGCGGACGAGATCGAGGCTGACGCTGTCGACCACCAGCCGCACGCCGTCGGTCTCGGCGACGGTGTCGTCGCCCTCGGGCGCCTCGGCGAAGCCGAACTTGTACTGGAACCCCGAACAGCCGCCGCCATCCACCGACAGGCGGAGGATCGCGGGCTTGTTCTGCTTGCCGGCGATCGCCGCGACACGCTTCGCCGCGGCAGGGGTGAGCAGGATCTCGGGAGACGTGGCCATGTTTGCGAGATAGGCGCGGCAAGGGCGCGGGGCAACAGGGGATGGCGGTGGTCGGCCGCGGCGTGCGCCTTATCCTCCCTGCGGCTTGCCACTCGCCTGTCGCAGGCAGGGCTATTGCATAAGGCTGTGGTGATGAGGTTCGATCGGCTTCCTCTCGACATACGTCACCCCGGACTCGTTCCGGGGTCCACCGGGCCGCGAGAGAATGGTGCCATCTCAAGCCGTTCTCCTAGCCGCGGGGTGGACCCCGGAACGAGTCCGGGGTGACGGGGTGGGCTTGGACTACGACGGCTCACACCAATCGTCATAGGCGGAAGCCCTGCCCCAAGCCGGGTGAAATATACCCCCCTACCCCATCAAAACCCGCACCCCGATCGCCAGCACCAGCGCGGGGACCGTCGTCACCACCCCGACGCGCAGGAACTGCCCGAAGGTGACATCCTCGCCCTCGCGCCGGATTGCGATCAGCCACAGGATCGTCGCCAGCGACCCGGTGATCGACAGGTTCGGCCCCAGATCCACCCCGATCAGCAACGCATCGACCACCAGCGCCGGCGGATGCGCCGCGGCGATCGTCTGCGCCGCGATCAGCCCGGCGGGCAGGTTGTTGACCAGATTGCTGCCGACCGCGAGCAACCCGCCCGCCGCCGCCGCGGCCGCGCGCGGATCGGTCGCCGCCGCCGCGGAGAGCTGCGCCGCCAGCCACCCGATCAGCCCGGTCTCGGCCAGCGCCTGTACCATCACGAACAATCCGGCGACGAGCAGCAGCACCAGCCACGACACGCCCTTGACCAGCGGCACCAGCGACTCGCGCGCGCGCAACTGCACCGCCAGCGCGGTGACGACGCCCGCCCCGAACGTCGGCCAGCCGAGGTCCCAGCCCGAGGCCGACGCCACCGTCAGCAGTACCGCGGTCGCGCCGATCCCGGCGAGCGCCATCCGCCCGTTGCCCGACAGCGCGACGCTCTCGCCCTGCTCGGCCGCACCGGAAAGCTCGCTGCGGAACAGCCAGCGCAGCCCCAGATAGGTCGTGGCGATCGCCAGCACCGACGGCAGCGCGAACGCCGCCAGCCATGCGCCGAGCCGCGGCAGGTCGCTGGCATAGAGCACCAGATTGGCGGGATTGGAGATCGGCAGGATGAAGCTCGCCGCATTGGCGACCAGCGCGCAGGCGAACAGCATCGGCAGCGGCTTGACCTTGGCGCGCTGCGCGACCGCATAGACCGCCGGGGTCAGCACCACCGCGGTCGCATCGTTCGACAGGAAGGCGGTCACCACCACGCCGACGAGGAAGACGAGCGTGAACAGCCGCGCCGCCGACCCGTTCGCGCCCGCCGCCGCCAGATGCGCCACCCAGTCGAACACGCCATGCGCCCGCGCCGCCTCCGACAGCAGCATCATGCCGATCAGGAACAGATAGACGTCGGTCCCCTTGAGCACCGCCGCCCACGCGCTCGCCGGCGCGATCAGCCCGAACAGCAGCAGCAGCAGCGCGCCACCGACCGCCCATATCGCCTCCGGCCAGCGGAACGGCCGGATGATCACCCCCGCGGTCGCGGCGGCGCATATCCCAACGGTGGCGATCATCGGCCCCTACCCCTTTGCACACACGCCCCGATCGAAGGCACGATCCCACCCAAGTGACCCATAATATCCTCGCGAAGGCGAGCCATCGGCGAAGATCGGTTCGTCACACCTTTATATCGTACCCCGGCGGAGGCCGGGGCCCAGTCGGGTGAAGGTTGAGAATAATCCACAGCGGTCTTCCCAACTGGACCCCGGCCTCCGCCGGGGTACGTCGGGTGTCTTGCAGAGGCTTCGCGTCGGCGATGATCCTTGCCCACGGATTGGTCCATGACGCCAACCACCCGCACCACCAGTGCTCCCGCGAAAGCGGGAGCCCAGGAGTCCCGAGAACCGACCTGCGTTACTCTGCCTAAGCTAGTATCCCCGCCCCTGCGGACATACGGCAACGGCATCGTCGCGAGACATACGCACCTCACGCCGGCTTCGTCTCCGGCATCGCCAGCGCGTACAGCGCCAGCCCTGCCGCCGCGATGCCCGCCAGCGTCAGGAAGCTCGCGCCATAGCCGACGCCGACGATGATCGCCCCCGCCAGCGACGCGCTCAGCGCCGCGCCCAGCCCCTGTGCGGTCGCCACCGCCCCCTGCGACACGTTGAACCGCCCGGTGCCCTTGGTCAGATCGGCGATCACCACCGGGAACAGCGCCCCGAAGATCCCCGCGCCGACGCCGTCGAGCGCCTGCACGCCGACCAGCCACCACGGATCGTTCGACATCGTGTACAGCGCGCCGCGCGCCGCGAGCACGCCGAACGCGATCAGGAACAGCGGCTTGCGTCCCCAGCGATCGACGTTGCGCCCGACCACGACCGCCACCGGCACCATCACCAATTGCGCCGCGACGATGCACGCCGCGGTCAGCGACGTCGCCGAATCCTTGCCCACCGTCTTGGCGAGCAACTGGCTGACCGAGGTCAGCATCGCCGCATTGGCGAGGTGGAACAGGAAGGCGATCACCGCGAACAGCAGCAGCGGCTTGTTCTCGACCAGCACCTTCCACCCGCCCGGCTCCTCGCACCCCTCGTCGGGCTCGCAGTCGAGGCCGCGCGCCACCGCATTGTCGATGTCGCCGTTCCTGATGCGCAGCGCCGCGAAGACGCTGGCGACGGTCAGCCCGCCCATCAGCCAGAAGACGACGACCGGCCCGAACTTCCACGCCAGCGCCCCCGCCAGCGCCGCCGAGACGGCATTGCCGGCATGGTTGAACGCCTCGTTGCGCCCGACCCGCTTGGAGAACAGCTTCGGCCCGAACAGGCCGAGCGTGATCGCGCTGATCGCCGGCGCGAACACCGCGCCCGCCACCGCCGCGATCGACTGCGTCGCCGCGACCATCGTGAAGCCGGTGACGAACGGCAGCGACACGCTGCTCAGCGTCACCAGCAGCGCGGCGATGATGACGATGCGCGGCTTGTTGCGGCTCCGGTCGATCAGCCCGCCCGCCGGCGTCTGCGACACCAGCCCGACGACTCCGGCGATCGTCAGCACCAGCCCCACCGTCGCCTCGTTCCAGCCGTGCGCCGGCCCGCGCACCGCGAGCAGATAGATCGCCAGATACGGCCCCAGCCCGTCGCGCACGTCGGCGAGGAAGAAGTTGAGCGCATCGAGTGTCCGCCCCGCGTCGGGGGCCGGTCCGGCTTCGGGTGTGCGGGGCAAAGCGGAGGGGGCAAGGCTGGCCATGAATGTGCTCCACCGCGTTCGGACCGTTCTGGTCCGTCTCTCCGCGTGGCCGCTTAACGTAGGTAAGTTGCGGATGATCCCGCTTCGGACTGATAAATGTTACGCAATGTTGCCGCGCGCGCCTCCCGTCGCGTCAGTTCCAGCGCATAAGCGGCGGCGAGTTGCGCGAAGCAACGTTTCAGCGTAGGGGATGCGGCGCGGCCTCGCTCGGCCTCGGCTTCGCGGATTAGGCGGTGCAGGGTCTCTGGGGTCACGGAAACGGCCATGATGCGCGCGATACAAGCGCCACGTTGCGTCCGTATTGCCGCCCGCGATTGGCCCGCGTTTCCAACGGACTCGCGACTGTACTGTCCTCTGCCGCGCCCCAGCCCTGGCCCCGAGCCATGCTGTCGGGGCGCCGCTTCCATTTAGGTTACCCGATGCCCTTTTCTTCGCTCCCCCCGCTTCTCGCCGAAGCGCTCGTTGCCCGTGGCTATGAGGCTCCCACCGCCGTCCAAGCGCAGGTAATCGAGCCCGAGGCCGCCGGCCGCGACCTCATCGTCTCCGCCCAGACCGGCTCGGGCAAGACCGTCGCCTTCGGCCTCGCCATGGCCGCCGAGCTGATGGCCGACGGCGCGCTGCCGCCGCCGGGCAAGCCGCTCGCACTGATCATCGCGCCGACGCGCGAACTCGCGCTCCAGGTCAGCCGCGAGCTGATGTGGCTGTACAAGGAGGCGCATGCCCGCATCGCCACCTGCGTCGGCGGCATGGACGCCAGCAAGGAGCGTCGCTCGCTCAGCCACGGCGCGCACATCGTCGTCGGCACGCCGGGCCGTCTGCGCGACCATCTCGAGCGCGGCGCGCTCGACCTCGCCAGCCTGCGCGTCGCCGTGCTCGACGAGGCCGACGAGATGCTCGACATGGGCTTCCGCGAGGACCTCGAACAGATTCTCGACGCCTCGCCCACCGAGCGCCGCACGCTGATGTTCTCGGCGACGATGCCGCGGCCGATCGTCGCACTCGCCAAGCGCTACCAGCGCGACGCGCTGCGCATCTCGACCGTCGGCGAGGATCGCGGCCACGGCGACATCGCCTATCAGGCGGTCACCGTCGCGCCCGCCGATATCGAACATGCCGTCATCAACCTGCTCCGCTTCCACGAGGCGGAAACGGCGATGCTGTTCTGCGCCACCCGCGACAACGTCCGCCACCTCCACGCCAGCCTCGTCGAGCGTGGCTTCGCCGCGGTCGCGCTGTCGGGCGAGCACAGCCAGAGCGAGCGCAATTCGGCGCTCCAGGCGCTGCGCGACCGCCGCGCCCGCGTCTGCGTCGCCACCGACGTCGCCGCGCGCGGCATCGATCTGCCCAGCCTCAGCCTCGTCGTCCACGTCGAGATGCCGCGCGATGCCGAGACGCTCCAGCACCGTTCGGGCCGCACCGGTCGCGCCGGCAAGAAGGGCACCGCGGTGCTCATCGTCCCCTATCCGCGCCGCCGCCGCGTCGACATGATGCTCAAGCAGGCCAAGATCGCCTGCGAGTGGATCCCCGCCCCCAGCGCCGACGACATCCGCAAGCAGGACCGCGAGCGGCTGATCGCCACGCTGCTCGCCCCGATCGAGTTCGACGACGAGGATCGCGAGCTGGCGACGCGCCTGATCGCGGAGAAGAGCCCCGAGGATATCGCCGCCGCGCTCGTCCACGCGCACCGCGCCGCGATGCCGCAGGCCGAGGATCTGCTCGATTCCGCCGCTCCGCAGCAGTCGGATCGCACGCAGGGCCACCGCCCCGGCTTCGAGGACACGGTGTGGTTCCGCATGGACATCGGCCGCCGCCAGAACGCCGACCCGCGCTGGCTGCTGCCGCTGATCTGCCGCCGCGGCCATATCACCAAGGCGGAGATCGGCGCGATCCGCATCAACCCGAACGACACGATCTTCGAGGTGCCGCGCACCGTCGCCGATCGCGTCCTCGCCAGCGTGCAGCGCACCGCCAATCCGGAGAGCGACGAGGGCAGCCTGCAGATCGTCCCCTTCACCGGCAACCCGCGCGAGGCCGGCGGCAGCGACCGCGCCGACCGTGCACCGCGGAGCGGCTCGGGCGCCCCGCGCACCCGCAACGCACCCGGCGGCGCCCCCGCGCGGCATCAGGCCAAGCCCTACCGCAAGGGCCCCCGGGGCTGAGGCGCGGCCGATGACGGAGGGCGTCCGCATACTGGTCGATGCGGACGCCTGTCCGGTCAAGGACGAGATCTACAAGGTCGCCTGGCGCCGTGCGGTGCCGGTGACGATCGTCAGCAACAGCCATTTCCGCATCCCCCAGCATCCGCTGGTCAGCCGCGTCGTGGTCAGCGACGGCTTCGACGCCGCCGACGACTGGATCGCAGAGGCGGCGGACGCGCAGGCGGTGGTGGTCACCGCCGATATCCTGCTCGCCGACCGCTGCCTGAAAGCGGGTGCGAACGTGCTGAGCCCGACTGGCAAGCCCTTCACCACCGCCTCGATCGGCGGCGCGATCGCCACGCGCGCGATCATGGCCGACCTGCGCGCCGGCGGCGACCAATTGGGCGGCCCCAAGCCCTTCGCCGCGCAGGACCGCAGCCGCTTCTTGCAGGCGCTCGATACCGTGTTGGCCAAGCTGCAACGCGGCTGACCCGGCGTCGTCGCGGATCGGGCAGGCCGGGTCCGCTACATCCCGAGACTTACCCCAGCCGCCCAACAGCTTCCCCGTCCGCTCTGTCCTATTTGGAACCGATATGGTTCGTCCGCGACTCATGAGCGACCAAGCCCCCCGCCCGCCCGAAGCCTGCCCCGCCCCGGCCGGCTTCGCTCCCGTCCCGCGCCTGCGCGACCGCCACGACGGCTGGACGCCCGAGCGCCAGCGCGCCTTCATCGCCGCGCTCGCCGATTGCGGATCGGTGCGCAGCGCCGCAAGCATGGTCAATATGTCGTCGGAAAGCGCCTATGCCCTGCGCCGCCATCCGCAGGCCGCCGGCTTCCGCGCCGCCTGGCACGCCGCGCAGGGCATGGGCGTGCTCCGCCTCAAGGACGAAGCCTTCGATCGCGCGATCCACGGCGAACTCGTGCCGGTGATGTCCGCCGGCAAGCTGATGGGCTTCCGCCGCAAGCGCAACGACCGGCTGCTGATGTTCATCCTGCGCCATTATGGCGCGACGCCGGACGACCGCCGCCACACCATCCGCCACATCACCGCGCAGGCCACCGCCGTCGCGATTGCGACGAGCCCCGATGCCACGGCCCCCGACGCCGCCACCACGCAAGCCGCCGCGCAGGCGACGATCACCGCCGGCACCCCGCCCGCAGCCGATGACGACGCGGCGCACGCCGCGACGCTCGCCGCCTTCGCCGGCGTCCCGCTCGATCCGGCGGCGCAGGCCGACATCCTCGCCGCGCTCGCCGCCAACGCCGCCCGCGCCCACGCGCTGCCGCCGGAGGACGACCCCGACGTTCCCTATCTCCCGCTCGACGCGGACGGCCACCATCACGCTCTGCTCGAAGGAGTCGGCGACGACCTGCCGCCCCCTTATGCGTCCGGCGAGCCCGAATGGCGCCTGCTCGACGATCCCGCCGCGCTCGACGCGATCGAGGCGGCGACCCGATGCGTCGCTGACGCGAGGATCAGCGGCGACTGGGACCGCGAAGGCGAAAAGCTGTCCGCCGACCGCGCCCGCAAGGCCGACCGCGACGCCCGGCTCGAAGGTGGCTGGGAGGGATATGTGGAGGACTAGGCCGGCTCGACAGCCGATATCCTCGCCGGTTCCGGACAACGGCGATCGCCGAAGCCTCCCTCCTCGTCACCCCGGGCTCGACCCGGGGTCCCGCTTCTTCCTGATCGGCAAACGTAAAGGACGTAGCGGGACCCCGGATCAAGTCCGGGGTGACGGATCGCAGGTGTCGAGGTCCCGGCATTAATGAATGTCGATCCGGCCTCGCCATCGCGCGGTGTAAGTGGCGATGCCGGGACTCAAACTGGAGGTCTGGTCTTCGCCGTCGTGACGCGATCACGCGCATCCAGCCGACCCGGAACCATCACTCCTCCCGCCCATTGTCGCGAGCGTAACGAGGAGTATGCCATGTTTCGTCCCATCCTGATCGGCGCCGCGCTGATCGCCGCGCCGGTCGTCGCGCAGACCACCCCCACGCCGCCGACCCCGACCGAGCAGCGCGACGATGCCGTCGCGGCCGAGACCGCACCCGAAGTCGCCGCCGCCAATCGTCAGGTCGGCGCCGTGGCGAGCTTCGACAATGGCGCGGTCACCGCGGTCAATGCCGCCAACGAGGCGCGCTATCAGGCGGACGTGCGCCGCTACCGTGCCGCGATGCGCGCACGCCGCCACACCATCGCCGCCGACGCCGCGCTCCAGTCGGATCGCGAGCGCGCCTATGCGATGGCGATGGCCGACTGGCGCGATCAGGTCGCCGCCTGCAAGCGCGGCCGCACCCGCGCATGCCGCATGCCGAGCCCGAACCCCGCCAATTACATGTGATCCTGCCCGGGCTCGAACCGCGACGCCCGACCATTATCGGGCGTCGCGGCTTCGGGCCTAGCTCTCGTCGCCCATGCGCAGCGCGGCGATGAACGCCTCCTGCGGGATGCTGACCGAGCCGTATTCGCGCATCTTCGCCTTGCCCTTCTTCTGCTTGTCGAGCAGCTTGCGCTTGCGGGTGGCGTCGCCGCCATAGCATTTCGCGGTAACGTCCTTGCGCATCGCGCTGATCGTCTCGCGCGCGATCACCTTGCCGCCGATCGCCGCCTGGATCGGGATCTTGAACAAATGGCGCGGGATCAGCTCCTTCAGCCGCTCGACCATGCCGCGACCGCGCACCTCGGCGGTGCCGCGGTGGACGATCATGCTGAGCGCGTCGACCGGCTCCTCGTTGACGAGGATGCTCATCTTGACGAGGTCGCCCTCGCGATAACCGATCTGTTGATAGTCGAAGCTCGCATAGCCCTTCGACAGCGATTTCAGCCGGTCGTAGAAGTCGAAGACCACCTCGTTGAGCGGCAGTTCGTAGGTCGCCTGCGCGCGCCCGCCGACATAGGTCAGATTCTGCTGGATGCCGCGCCGGTCCTGGCAGAGCTTGAGGATCGAGCCGAGATATTCGTCGGGGACGTAGATCGTCGCGTTGATCCACGGCTCGCTGATCGTCTTGATCTTGTTGACGTCGGGCATGTCGGCGGGATTGTGCAGGTCGATCTGCGTGATCCCCGCCGGATCGGGATGCGTCAGCTCGATCTGATAGACCACCGACGGCGCGGTGGTGATGAGGTCGAGATCATATTCGCGGGTCAGCCGCTCCTGGATGATCTCGAGGTGGAGCAGGCCGAGGAAGCCGCAGCGGAAGCCGAAGCCGAGCGCCGCCGACGTCTCCATCTCGAAGCTGAAGCTGGCATCGTTGAGGCGCAGCTTGCTGATCGATTCGCGCAGCTTCTCGAAATCGTTGGCATCGACCGGGAACAGCCCGCAGAACACCACCGGCTGGACTTCCTTGAACCCCGGCAGCGCCTCGGCGGCGGGGCGTTTGGTGTCGGTCAGCGTGTCGCCGACCCGCGCCTGCGCGACGTCCTTGATCTGCGCGGTGATGAAGCCGATCTCGCCCGGCCCGAGGTCGGTGAGCTGCTCGATCTTCGGCCGGAAACAGCCGACGCGATCGACCAGATGCGTGGTGCCGGCCTGCATGAAGCTGACCTGCTGCCCCTTCTTCAGCACGCCGGCCATGACGCGGACGAGGATGACGACGCCGAGATACGGATCGTACCAGCTGTCGACCAGCATCGCCTTCAGCGGCGCGGTGGGATCGCCCTTGGGCGGCGGGATGCGCGTGACGATCGCCTCGAGGATCTCGTCGATGCCGATCCCCGACTTGGCGCTGGCCAGCACCGCCTGCGACGCGTCGATGCCGATGACGTCCTCGATCTCCTTGCGAACCTGTTCGGGTTCGGCGGCGGGCAGGTCGATCTTGTTGATGACGGGCACGATTTCGTGGTCGTGCTCGATCGACTGATAGACGTTGGCAAGCGTCTGCGCCTCGACCCCCTGCGCGGCATCGACCACCAGCAGCGCGCCTTCGCAGGCGGCGAGGCTGCGGCTGACCTCATAGGCGAAGTCGACGTGCCCCGGCGTGTCCATCAGGTTGAGCGTATAGGTCACGCCGTCCTTGGCGGGATAGGACAGGCGCACCGTCTGCGCCTTGATCGTGATCCCGCGTTCCTTTTCGATGTCCATGTTATCAAGCACCTGGCTCGACATCTCACGATCGGTCAGCCCTCCTGTCCTTTGGATCAGACGGTCGGCGAGGGTCGACTTGCCATGGTCGATATGCGCGATGATTGAGAAGTTACGGATCGTGTCGGGAGGAGTAGCCATATCGCCACGCGCCTAGCGCACCAGCGGGCCGGGTGCTAGATGCCGACGGCTCCGGGACGCCGATCAAGGGGGCTCCGCGACGACGTCCCGAGCGAGCTGATCGCTTGGGAGGAACAGTGGAAGTGAGAAAGCAGATACTTATCGCCGCATTGGCCGGCGTGGGACTGGTCGTGTCCGGCGTCGCGGACGCGCAGAAGCTGGCCCGCGAGTCGAGCGGGCAGAAGCTCCAGACCAAATTGTCCGCCGAGGTGCCGCATTGCGCACGCAAGCTCGGCACCCTCTCGATCGCCGACGGCGACGATCCGCACTGGTGGACGCAATACAGCCTCGCCCCGCCCTCCAAGCTGCTCAAGGTGCTCGTCCAGCGGTCGGGCTGCTTCAACCTCGTCGATCGCGGGACCGGCCTCAACGCCGCGCAGATCGAGCGCAACATCGGCGGCAACCTCGGGCTGCAGCGCGGCGCCAACGTCGGCCAGGGCCAGATCAAGGCGGCCGATTACGTGATGGTCGCCGAGATCCAGGGCGCCAACAGCAACGTCAGCGGCAATGCCGTCGCGGGCGTCGCCGGCGGGCTGCTCGGCGGCGCGGTCGGCGGCCTGCTCGGCGGCCTCAAGAGCAAGAAGATGGAGGCGAATACCGTCCTGTCGCTGACCAACGTCCGCACCACCGAGACGCTCGCCACCGAGGAAGGCTATGCCGCCAAGAACAACCTCGCCTTCGGCGGTGGCGGCTTCCTGTCGGTCGCCGGCGCGGCGGGCGGCGGCTATGACAATACCGAGATCGGCCGGATCGTGACCTTGTCCTTCATCCAGGCCTATTCGAAGCTGGTCACCGGGCTCGGCCTCGTCACCCCGGGCGACGCCGGCACCGCGCAGGCCGCTCCCGCCAGGACCTTCACCGCGCAGGCGCCGGTCGCGCTGCGCGAGAGCGGGCTCGCGTCGAGCAAGGTGCTGCGGACGCTGCCGACCGGCGCGATCGTCTACCCGACCGGCAAGAAGGACGGCCTGTGGTGGGAGGTCGCCGACGAGAACGACAACGTCGGCTGGGTGCTCAACACCAAGCTCGCCCCGTCGAGCTGATGCGCGGTGGGACGATCCGCGACGTGCGGATCGTCCCCTCAATCGCGGCTCAGCGCCTCGATCGCGCGCAGCGCGTTGAGGTAGCGCGTCGAGCCCTGCCCCGACACCAGTGCCCAGCGCACGCCGCGCTCCTCCAGCACCGCCTTGCTCAGCTCGAAGAAGCGCCGCCGCGCCGCTTCGCTGCCGAACATCCGCGTGCCGTCGTCCTCCCACGGCAGGTCGATGTCGAACAGCAGATAGATGTCGGCGGTGTTGCTCCACGTCGCGAACCATGCGTCGCGCCGCCGGAACATCATGTCCGCCCACACCGCGGTCATCAGCGGATCGGTATCCATGATCACCGGATAGCTGCGCTCGGCAAGCGCATGGCGGACCTTGGCATCGTGACCCTTCCCGATCTCGACGAGGTCGGCCATCGTCAGATCGGTGCCGAACGCCTCGCAATAGGCGCGGCCGAACTCGGCGACGCAGGGCACGCCGCCGAAATGCTGCGCCAGCCGCGGCATCATCGTCGACTTGCCGGTACTCTCCGGCCCGTGCAGACAGATCGAACGCAACGTCATGCCAATGCCATCCTGCCCTGCCGCCCGCGTGCGCGCCGCCAATCGATCAGCCCCCATATCGAAAGGCCGAGCAGCACCAGATACAGGCCGGTGGTGAACATCAATCCCTTGGCGGCATAGAGCGGCACGCTGGCGACATCGACCGCGATCCACACCCACCAGCTCTCGATCGCGCGCCGCGCCTGCATCACCTGCGCCGCGACCGAGGCGATCGCGATGCCGCCGTCCCACCATGGATAGGAGGCATCGGTATAACGGTGCATCAGCGTGCCCCAGACCAGGCAGGCGACGATGCCGCCACCCAGCCACGTCACGCGCGTCGCCGGATCGAGCCGCTCGACCACCACCTCGCCCGCATCTGCTCGGCTACGCGCCCAATTGGCCCAGCCATAAAGATTGGCGGCGAAGAAGAAGCCCTGCAGCAGCGCGTCGCTGTAGAGATTCGCGCCGACGAACACCCAGCCGTAGATCGCCACCGCCGCGAGCGCGACCGGATAGTTCCACACGCTGCGCGCCGCGACCAGCGCGACGTTGACGATGACGAGTGCGGCGGCAAGCGCTTCGACCATATTCACCGGCTCTGCCTAGGACGTTGCACGCGGATTTCGCAAGGGTGCGATTCCGGCGCTTGCATCCGCTATCCGGCGTGGGTATAGGCGCGCCTCCAAGCACGGACGGACCCTTTCCAAGGGCCCCGGACGTACTCCGTCGGGGAGTAGCTCAGCCTGGTAGAGCACTGTCTTCGGGAGGCAGGGGCCGGAGGTTCGAATCCTCTCTTCCCGACCATTATATCCGCTGCGGCTCCCGCCGTGGCACATGCACCCATAGCTCAGCTGGATAGAGCATCAGACTACGAATCTGAGGGTCGGGCGTTCGAATCGCTCTGGGTGCACCATTTTTCAAATCATGCCGGAGCCACGATCGTGGTGGACAAGAGCTGGGGCACGCCCTCGCCATCGGCGGACTTCCGCGTCCGCAGCAATCTCACCCTCGAACAACGCGCGGCCGAACGCGCCGCCGCCCGAGAGGCGCGGACACGCGAGCGTGCCGGCGACACCGAACAGCGCTTGAAGGAACGGCTCGCCAGCCGCGAGGCCGAGATGCGCGAGCGCGAACAGGCCCGCGAAGCCCGCCGCGAGGAGGAACAGCGACTGGCGGAAGGCGATCCCCATGCCGCCGCCGCACAGCGCCGCCGCGGCTCGGGCCGCAAGGACGTGGTGCGCGAACAGCGCGATACGCGCAGCTATGCCACGGTGGTGGATATCGCCCGGATGCGCGAGCTGGCGAAGCGCGGCGCCTCGCTCACCGGCCTCGCCGGCGCCTTCGGAATTTCGGTGGAAGCGGTCGAGGCGGCGCTCGCAGAAAGCGACTGACGGTCCCGGCCCCGCCGATCAGCCGGCGCGCTGGCGGCGGTAAGCGATGATGTGGACGATCAGGCTCAGCACTTAACACCTCGGCAATGCCGCAGGGGTGCGGCTCATGGGGGCGCCTATGTGCCGCGCTGCCCGCGTGCACAAATGCAACCTCGGTCGTCCCGGTTGCAGCGCGAACAATCGTCCTAACCGGCGGCGGCGACCCACTCGGCCAGCGACAATTCGCCGGTCGGCCGAATTTCCGCCTGCATGCTGTTCGCCATGATCTCCAGCGCCCAGCGCGTCCGCGCATCGTGGTCGCCCGCCACACCGTCGGACGGCACCCATAGATCATATTGTCGCATATGCGCGTCGGCAGCGGTGAACAGCACGCAAATGTCGGCGGCGACCCCGGTGAGCACCAGCCGGCTCGCGCCCAATTGCGGCAGAAGCACCGGCAGGTTGGTCGCGTAGAAGCCGGAAAACTGCGGCTTGATGATGAAATAGTCGGTGTCGCGCGGTCGCAGCGCCTCGGTCAGCGCCTGCCCCAGCGATGCGCGCGACAGTGTCTCCTCGATCAGCTTGTCGCGATCGGAATGCCATTGCCCGTCGTTGTCGTTGACGTAAATCACCGGCACGCCGGCAGCGTCCGCCGCGTCGCGCAGCGCGAGGATCGGCGCGATCGTCGCCTCCGCCGATTCCTTCAGCCGATCGCCGCCGTCGAAGTCGAGTGCGTTGATCATGTCGATGATGATGAGCGCGGTATGCCCCGCGGCGGGAGGAAGCTGCTGTTGCGCCATGCAACATCCGTAGCGCTTTTGCCGCGGCGGCGCCTTGATCTGTAATGCGTTTGGAACGAAACGGGATCATGGCCGATGGCGAAACGCCTCCTCAGCGAAAGGTGATCCATGTCGACATGGACGCTTTCTATGCGTCGGTGGAGCAGCGCGACGATCCGACGTTGCGCGGCAAGCCGGTCGCCGTCGGCGGATCGCGCGCGCGCGGCGTCGTCGCCGCGGCGAGCTACGAGGCGCGCGCGTTCGGCGTGCGATCGGCGATGCCGTCGGTCACCGCGTTGCGCCGCTGTCCCGATCTCGTCTTCGTCCGGCCGCGCTTCGACGTCTATCACGCCGTCTCGCAGCAGATCCGCGCGATCTTCGCCGATTACAGCGATGCGATCGAGCCTTTGTCGCTCGACGAGGCCTATCTCGACGTCACCGCCGACGTGCGCGGGCTCGGTTCGGCGAGCGCGATCGCCGAGGAGATCCGCGCCCGCATCCGCGCTGATACCGGCCTCACCGCCTCGGCCGGGGTGAGCTACAACAAGTTCATCGCCAAGCTCGCCTCTGACCAGAACAAGCCCGACGGGCTCTGCGTCATCCCGCCGCACAAGGGCGCGGCGTTCGTCGCCTCGCTGCCGGTCAAGCGCTTCCACGGCGTCGGACCGGTCACCGCCAAGCGGATGGAGCAGCTCGGCATCCTCACCGGCGCCGACCTGCGCGACCGCGCCCTGCCCTTCCTCCAGGCGCATTTCGGTTCCTACGCCGACTATCTCTTCGCGGCCGCGCGCGGCGTCGATCATCGCCCGGTGCGCGCCCACCGCGAGGCCAAATCGGTCGGTGCCGAGCGGACGTTCGAGACCAATCTGTCCGCGCCCGACGAGCTGCACGCCGCGCTCGCCCGCGTCGCCGAGGCGGCCTGGGTGCGGATCGAACGATCGGGGGTGCGGGGCCGGACGGTGACGCTGAAGCTGCGCCACGCCGACTTCCGCACGATGACGCGGGCCCGCTCGCTTGCGCTGCCGGTGACCAGCGAGGCCGACTTCCTGCGCATCGGCGACGAATTGCTCGACGCACAGCTGCCGGTGCCCGACGGGGTGCGGCTGCTCGGCCTGACGCTGTCGGGCATCCTGCGCGACGCCGCCGACGCGGAGGAGGTTCAGCCCAGCCTGCCGCTGTGAGCGCGGATCACCGGCCACCCGGCGGCAGATTGGTCTCGAGGTAGCGCGTCATCAGCGAATAGAGGTGCAGGCTGGTGCCCGGCTTCTCGTAGATGCCGTGCGTGCGGTCGGGATAGGCCATCATCGTGAAGGGCTTGTTGGCGGCGATCAGCCGATCCTCGAGCTGTTCGAGATTCTGGTAATGGACGTTGTCGTCGCCGGTGCCGTGGATGACGAGCAGATTGCCCGTCAGCCCCGCAGCATAGGTGATGGGCGACCCCGCCTTGTAGCCCGCTTCATTGTCCGCCGGCAGGCCCATGTACCGCTCCTGATAGACGGTGTCGTAGAGCATCTGGTCGGAGACGGCGGCGACGGCGATGCCGGTCTTGAACAACTCGGGGAAGCGGAACATCGCGTGCAACGTGCTCGATCCGCCGCCGCTCCAGCCCCAGATGCCGATCCGCGCCGGATCGATATAGGGCCGCGCGGCGATCAGCTTGCGGACGCCGGCGGCATAATCCTCCGGCCCGATGACGCCGAGCCGGCGATAGATGCTCTTGCGCCATTCGCGTCCCCGCGGCGTGTTGGTGCCGCGCGGATCGATGCTGGCGACGATGTAGCCGCGCTCGGCGAGCATGCGATGCCACAAGGCGGTGTTGCCGCCCCAGGCGTCGGCGACCGTCTGTCCCCAAGGTTCGCCATAGACCTGGAACAGCACCGGATAGCGTTTGGCGGGATCGAAGCCCGCCGGCTTCATGATCCAGGCGTCGACCGACACCCCCTTGCTGAGATCGAGCCGGGTGAACTCGGTCGGCCCGAGCGGTTCGTGCGCGATCTCGTCCTGCAAGGCGGCGTTGCGGGCGAGCACGCGCACTGGGGCCTGCGTGGTGAGGTCGATCATCTCGGTCACCGGCGCGCGGTCGATCGCCGAGACGGTGTGCCGCGCCCAATGCGCGCCGGGAGCGATGTCATAGCCGTGCGTCCCCGCCTGCCCCGCCTGCGTCACCCGCTCGACCCGCGGCTTGCCGGTCAGCTTGGCGCGGTAGAGGTAGCGTTGCGTCGGATTGTCCGGCGAGGCGGTGAACCACGCCCAGCCCTGCGCCTCGTCCACGCGCAGCAGGCTGACGACGTCGAACCTGCCGGGGGTGCGCAGGCTCGGCGGCTTGCCGTCGGCAGAGGCGACGTACAGATGCCGCCAGCCGTCGCGCTCGCTCAGCCAGGTGAAGCGTTTGCCGCCGTCGAGCCAGGTCGGATCGCCATTGGCCTCGACCCATGCGGCGTCGCGTTCGACGAACACCGGCCGCGTCGTCCCGCTGGCGGGGTCGGCGAGCAGCAGCCGATAGGTGTTCTGCAGCCGGTTGGCATATTGCAGGAACAGCTTGCCGCTGGTCCCCGCCCAGCTCATCTGCGGCACGTAATTCTGGCGCGGATCGCCGGTCAGGCCGATCCATCGCGTCGCGCCGCTCGCCACGTCGATCGTGCCGACGCGCACCGCCGAATTGGTGGTGCCGACCTTGGGATATTGCAGCGGGATCGGCCGGGAATATTGCCCCACCGTGTTGCTGATCATGTAGAAGGTGCCGACTCCGGAAGTATCGAACCGCCAGAAGGCGATCGTCTTGGAATCCGGGCTCCACGACCATGCCTTGCGGAGGTAGAATTCCTCCTCATACACCCAGTCGCCGAGGCCGTTGACGATCAGGTCGCTGCCGTCGCGGGTGAGCTGCCGCGGCGGCGCATCGCCCGCGCTCGGCTCGACGTACAGGTTGTTGGCACGGACATAGGCGATGCGGCTGCCGTCGGGCGAGAAGTCCGCGTACATCAGGCTGGCGGGCGGCGCATCGCCGCCGATCCGGCGCAGCGTTTTGGCGGAGACATCGAACAGCCAATAGTCGCCGAGCGCCCGGGTGCGGCGAAAGCGCGTACCGTTGGTGAAGATCAACAGCCGTTTGCCGTCCGCAGACCAAGCATAGCTCTGGATCGCGATCGGCTTGCCCGTCGCCGGCACGACGAGGTCGCCTGCCGCGACCAGCACGGTGCGCGTATTGCGCGCGACGTCGTAGCGGACGAGGTCGGTGCCGTCGGTGACCGCCTTGGACGGCTCGATCGCGTCATAGCCCTTGCCATCGGCGGTCCATTCGCCGCCCTCGACGCGATCCATTGGGATCGCCTTGTCGCCGAAGATCCGTTCCAGCGTCAGCGGCGCCGATTGCGCCGCCGCGGGCACGGGTTGCGACATCGTGGCGAGGCCGGCGAGGATCAGGGCATTGCGCATCGTCTTGAAACTTCCCCATCTGCTGTTTGCGAGATGGTATCGCACGAGCCCGCCCCCGTATACGATCGTCAGATCCGCACCGCCCTTGCCCCGCCGCCCGCTTTCCGCTAACGGCCGCCGCTTCCACGCTTTGGCTGGATGCTTGCGGGAGGGCGGAGACGCCCGCTCGGACCGCTAAACTTGAAACGAGAGTGACATGGCAAAGAAGATCACAGGTTACATCAACCTGCAGGTTCCTGCAGGCGACGCCAAGCCCGCCCCGCCGATCGGCCCGGCCCTTGGTCAGCGCGGCGTCAACATCATGGAATTCTGCAAGGCGTTCAACGCGCAGACGACCGACATGGACAAGGGCACGCCGCTGCCCACCAAGATCACCGTCTATGCCGACCGTTCGTTCAGCTTCGAGATCAAGACGCCGCCGGCGTCGTTCCTGATCAAGAAGGCCGCCGGCCTGAAGTCGGGTTCGAAGGAGCCGGGCAAGGTCGTCGCGGGCAAGATCGCGCGCAGCAAGCTGACCGAGATCGCCCAGACCAAGATGAAGGATCTGAACGCCAACGACATCGAGGCTGCGACCAAGATCATCGAAGGCTCCGCCCGCGCGATGGGCCTCGAAGTGACGGAGGGCTGAGATCATGGCCAAGCTGACCAAGAAGCAGAAGTCCAACGCCGTGAACCCTGAGACGCTGCACGGCGTCGACCAGGCGATCGCGCTGGCCAAGCAGAACGCCACCGCCAAGTTCGACGAGACCATCGAGGTCGCGCTGAACCTGGGCGTCGATCCGCGCCACGCCGACCAGATGGTCCGCGGCGTCGTCACGCTGCCCGCTGGCACCGGCAAGACCGTCCGCGTCGGCGTCTTCGCCCGCGGCGCCAAGGCCGAGGAGGCTCTGGCCGCCGGTGCCGACGTCGTCGGTGCGGAAGACCTGATGGAGACGATCCAGAGCGGCACGATCGATTTCGATCGCTGCATCGCGACCCCGGACATGATGGGTGTCGTCGGTCGCCTCGGCAAGGTGCTCGGCCCCAAGGGCCTGATGCCGAACCCGAAGCTCGGCACCGTGACGATGAACGTCGCCGAAGCGGTCAAGGCCGCCAAGGGTGGTCAGGTCGAGTATCGCGTCGAGAAGGCCGGCATCATCCACTCGGGGATCGGCAAGGCGTCGTTCACGCAGGAAGATCTGCGTCGCAACTTCGACGCGCTGGTCGACGCCGTGGTGCGTGCCAAGCCGTCGGGCGCCAAGGGCAAGTATGTCCGCAAGGTCGCCGTTAGCTCGACGATGGGCCCGGGCATCCGCGTCGACACCACCGAGGTCGCAGGCGCCTAAGCCTTTCGCGCCACGCGAATACGAAAAGGGCCGGGAGCAATCCCGGCCCTTTTTGTTTGGGCGGATAGGTATCTAAATAGCTAGGTCGCCCCGGACTGGATCTAGGTGGGATCGACATTCATTGGCGCGGTGACTTCGCACATTCAGTCCGTCACCCCGGACTTGATCCGGGGTCCCGCTATCGACCCCATGGTTGCCGAGCAGGGTGAAGTGGCCCCCCGGGTCAAGCCCGGGGTGACGGAAGTGCAAACAAGCGTATGTACCCCGGCGAAGGCCGGGGCCCAGTTGGGAAGGCGGCGGTACGTCGTCGCCAACCTCCACCCAACTGGGCCCCGGCCTTCGCAGGGGGATAGCCTTGACGGGTATCGGGCCGACTTTCGCCAAAGCCTCGACCGAGCCCGGGGTCCACCGGGACGCGGGAGCACGGTAGAGGCTCATGCCATTCGTCCCGCCACAGGGCGGACTCCGGACCATGGCTAGACCTCTACTAAAGCCACCCAGTGCTCCTGCGAAAGCAGGAGCCCAGGAGTTTCGAACGCCATAAGACGTTACTTTACTTGGCTCTGGGCTCCTGCTTTCGCAGGAGCACTACGCTGACCTACCGGTAGTCCGGACTTTCGCAGAGGCCTCGAACACGTCCGGGTGACAGGCATAAGCGAGCCTACGCCGGAAAATCCGCCCCCAGCGCCTGCTCGCGCAGGCCCTCGATCTCCGCGAGCCGCTCCTTGAGCTTGGCGGTCACCGCCTCGAAGCCGAACTTGCCGAGCACCAGATGGCGCGGCGGCGTGTCCGCCTCAGCGGCGGCGATGATCGCCTCGCCCGCACGCACCGGGTCGCCGGCCTGTTCGCCGCTGATCTGCTTGGTCGATTCCATCCGCTTGCCCGCGGTCTCGGCATAATCCGCGATCCGCACCGGCGTCTGCTGCAGCGACCGGCCCGCCCAATCGGTGCGGAACGGTCCCGGCTCGACGCAGGTCACCGCGATGCCGAGCGGCCCGACCTCGGCGGCGAGACTGTCCGACCAGCCCTCCACGGCATGTTTGGACGCCGCATAATAGCCCGATCCCGGAAATCCGATCAGCCCGGCGACCGAGGTGAAGTTGATGACGTGACCGGCCCGCTGCGCGCGCATGCCGGGCAGCACCGCGCGGGTCAGCGCGAACAGGCCGAAGACGTTGGTGTCGAACTGGGCACGGATCGCCGCCTCCTCGCCTTCCTCGACGCTCGCCTGATAGCCGTAACCGGCATTGTTCACGAGCACGTCGATACGCCCGAACTGCTCCTGCGCCGCCGCGACCGCCGCACGCACCTGCCCGGCGTCGTTGACGTCGAGCGCGAGCGCCAGCGCGCGATCCTCGGCGCCCTCAACCAGATCGGCGACCCGCGCCGCATCGCGCGCGGTAACGACGACCCGCCAGCCACGATCGAGGACGAGACGCGCGAGATCGCGGCCGAAGCCGGTGGAACAGCCGGTGATGAACCAGACGGGGGAGGATGGCAGCGTCATGATCGGAAAGCCTTGGAGCAAGGGAAAGGATCGAACATCGGCAATGCCGCAGCCCGGTCCCGGTTCCTCGCCGCGATCAGTT
Source organism: Sphingomonas taxi (assembly GCF_000764535.1). Taxonomy (NCBI): domain Bacteria; kingdom Pseudomonadati; phylum Pseudomonadota; class Alphaproteobacteria; order Sphingomonadales; family Sphingomonadaceae; genus Sphingomonas; species Sphingomonas taxi. The sequence continues at coordinate 1,334,041 of NZ_CP009571.1, forward strand.
TCCGGCGGCGCTTCCCGTCGCATCGGCCCCGCCCGCCAGCGCCGCGCCCACTGCTGCGAATGGCCGCGACAGCACCGACCCGACCTCCTGCGCCGCGAACAGCGCCGCGGCACCGACCGCCGCGATCAGCACGACGAACTGGAATGCCGAGGCGAAGCGCCGGCTCTGCGCCTCGCGCTCGGCAGCCGGCACGCGGCGGACCGCGCGGCGGTCGTCGTCGCCCGCATCGCTCCGCTGCGGCTTGTGCGCCGGCGGCTGGGCGGTGACGATACCCTGGATATCGATCGGGTCCTGCGTCCGCACCCCGAAGAAGGCGCCCTTCTGCCAGACCACGCGGCCGACGACGATATGATGGATGCGGCGGATCTCGATCACCGTTCCCGGCCGGCAGACTGGGCTGGACGATGCGAGCAGGCCGCGTGACGACATGTTGTGGATGACCACGTCGGTCCAGTCGGCGCCGGCGCGCATCCGGGCGCGGACCATCACCTTCACCCGCGGTTCCCGCGTCTTCATCGCTGGGACCGATGAATCGGAAAGGAGGCGGACGCGGGCATGAGCGTCGTTATGCCCCCGAAACCTTAAACGTCCGTAATCGACAAATCCGTTTTCGACCAAGACGGTGCCGCGCCCGACCGGGGCGCGGCACCCGACGGATCACAGGCCGATGATGCCGCCGTCGCTCTTGGTGATGACGATCGTCGCCGAGCGCGGCCGGCCGCTGCCGGTGCCGCTCGCCTGGCTCTGCGGCCAGTTGCTGGTGAGGTTCGACGGGCCGCCGCCCTCGCCGGGATGCTGGATGTTGACGAAGATCGAACGGCCGTCGGGCGTCGAATCGATGCCGGTGATCTCGCATTCCTTCGGCCCGATCAGGAAGCGCTTGAGCGCGGTCCCCGGCGCCTTGCCGATCCGGGTGGTCTGCGACTCGGTCTGGCCGCCGAGGCTGTTGGTGAAGGTGCGCGTGCCGCCGTCGCCGACCGTCCCCGGGATCGCGGCGAGCAGCATGCAATTGGTCACGTCGGTATAGGCGCCGTCGTCGGTCTCGATCCACAGCAGCGGCGTGCCCTGCCCCGCGACGTTGCTCGGCCGCGCGAACCACAGGCCGTCCGGCGAGGAGAAATCGTTGGTGGCATCGAGGTTGGACAGGTTGATGTTCGCCGGGTTGAGATCGCTGCCCGCGCCGAAGGCATAGATGTCCCAGGCGAAGGTCAGCGCCTCGCTGCTGTCGCCGGTCTCGCGCAGGCGGATGACATGGCCGTTGGGATTGCCGTTGCTCGCCCCTCCTGTGGTCTTGGGGTCGCTATAGGCGCGCGGGTTGGCGGCATCGGTGGTGGCGACGGTGCGGGACGAATTGTTGGTCAGCGTCAGATACATCTCGCCGGTCACCGGATTGACCGCGGTCCATTCCGGCCGGTCCATCCTCGTCGCGCCGAGCGCGTCGCCGGCCAGCCGGGCGTGGGTCAGCACGTCAGCCTGATCGGCGAAGGCATAAGCGCTGTTGGCGCCGGTCAGCGGCCCCTGGCCGAACACCAGCGGCAACCACTGGCCGCTGCCGTCGGCGTTGAACTTGCCGACGTAGAGCGTGCCGGTGTCGAGATATTTGTCGCCGATCGCGAGCCGGTTGGTCGCGCTCGCATCCGCCGCCGACCAGGTCGCCGACGAGACGAACTTGTAGACATATTCGTTCTGCGCATCGTCGCCCATGTAGAAGGCGGGGCGCACGCCGGCGATCGTCCGGCCGATCACGCAGCCTTCGTGGTTCATGCGGCCGAGCGCGGTGCGCTTGCGCGGCGTCGAGGCGGGATCGAACGGGTCGATCTCGACCACCCAGCCATATTGGTTGGGCTCGTTGCGGAAGTCGCCGGTGCCGTTGGCGGCCTTGGTCGCGTCGACCGTGGCGTTGAACTTGGCGATGCGGGTGTCGCCGGCCGCCGGCGCGGCGGCGGTCGCCCAATTGTAATTGCCCGCCTTCAGCGCGTCGTTGCTGCCGGTGTTGAGCCCGTAGCGGCTGAACGCGACCACCGACCTAGCGCCAAGCGCGGCGGTGCGACGGGCGTTGTCGCCGGCCTCGCGGCGGAAATAGCCGGCCCAATTCTCTTCGTTGGTCAGATAGGTGTTCCACGGCAACGTGCCGTTGGCGCAATTGTTGATCGTACCGCGCGCCGCGACGCCGGTCGGCGAGTAAGCGGTGAACAGCAGCGCACTGCCCTTCACCGGGCCGGAGACGTCCATCGGCGTGAACGGGGTGATGCGGCGGTTGAGGCTGCTGCTGTTGACGTAGCTCCAGCCGCTGGTGCCGCGGTTGATCTCGATTACGCTGACGCCGTGCGCCTCGATCTCCTTGAGCACCTCGGCGGTCGGACGGACGCCGCCCGTGGTCGTCGGCCCGTTCGGATGCAGATAGCTTTGCGTGATATTCTCGTGATTGAGCACGAGCAGGCCGCGGCTGCTGTTGGTCGGATCGGGTGCGGTGCCGGTCGCGGCGAGGCCGAAGAAGCTCATCCCGTCATGATGGTCGCCGGCGCGTGCCGAGAAGGTCGTGTCGCTGCCGTCGTTGGCATAGGCACCGACGCTGCCGTTGATCGGATCGCCCAGCCGGTAGAGCACGGTGACCTGATAGCCCGACGGCACCGCGACGACGTCGGCGAGGCTCTTCGGCACCGCGGTGAAGTCGAGCGTCGCGGGCGCGACGGTGACGGTCGTGTCGGCGATCGAGCGGATGCCGTCGGTCGAGGTGCTGGTGAACTGGAAGGCGAGCGGCGTCGCCGCGGTCACTGCCGGTGCGGTGAAGCTGGCGGTCCCGCTCGTCGCGTTGGTAAGGCTGACGATCGGACCGCTTGTCTGCGTCCATGCGGTCGAGGCGGACTTGCCGCTGGTCACCGTGCCGGTGAGCGTAACGGTCTTGCCGGCCGAGGTGGTGATCGCGCCGCCGGCGGTGACCGTGGTCGCGCGGCGCTCGTCGTCCTGATCGCAGCCGGCGAGCATGCCGGCGCCGAACACCGCCGCGGTCATCGCCGAGATGCCGCCGCGCAACGTCTGGCGGCGCGAATAGCGGCTGGCGATCAGCTCGCCGATATGCGGATTGGCGCTGACGTTGGTGTCGATGTCGCCATCGTCATAGCCGATAGTGGACAGGCTCTGGATCGTCATGATGGTTCCCCCGCTGCGCGGCAAACTGCCGCTATGCCGCTGTCTTTGGCCGCGAAAAGCGGCAGCGGGGTTGCAGCGGGGTGACGGTAAGATGAAGTTCAGATGACGCGAAGATGACAACCCTAAATCCTCCCCCGCCAGGGGGAGGTGGCGCCGCGAAGCGGTGACGGAGGGGGAGGACACGGAACAGACGTGTCGCTTACCTCCCCCTCCGTCATGCCTGCGGCATGCCACCTCCCCCTGGCGGGGGAGGAATTTTTGCCTAACTTCCGCAAATCGAACCACCGGCGGGTGGAGCGATGCCGGACGAGCCTTGACTCCGCCCCGCATTCCACTAGAAGCACGCGCTTGCCGGTGGGCTAGCCCGTCGCGCATCCGTCCAAGACAGCAGGTGCCGTGGATTTGCCGCGGCTTAATGTCCTGCCGAGACGGGGACAGGAATTCGACGATCGGTCCGCCTCGCAGCGCGCCGGTCTGCCGCCCTTCACGGGTGCCTTCCCCATCGATGGACAACCCCGGCGGGGTTTTCCCCTCCGGTTTGTAACCGGGAGGGTCGCTTCGTGCGGCACTCTCAAAACGTGGAGAATGGCATGGATCGTGCTCAAAAGGCCGCGGCCGTTGCCGAGTTGAATCGCACCTTTTCCGAAGTCGGCGTGGTAGTCGTTACCCGCAACAACGGAATGACGGTTGCCCAGTCCACCCGACTGCGCAACGCGATGCGTGATGCCGGCGCGACCTACAAGGTCTCGAAGAACAAGCTTGCCAAGATCGCACTCGATGGCACCGATTACGGCTCTGTGGGCGACCTGCTCACCGGTCCGGTCGGCCTCGCCACCTCGATCGACCCCGTCGCCGCAGCCAAGGTTGCGGTCGAATTCGCGAAGACGAACGACAAGTTCGAAATCGTCGGCGGTGCGATGGGTGCGACCTCTCTCGACGTTGCCGGCGTGCAAGCGCTCGCCACCCTGCCCTCGCTGGATGAACTCCGGGCGAAGATCGTCGGCCTCATCGTTGCCCCGGCAACGAAGCTCGCGACTATCACCCAGGCTCCCGCGGCGCAGATCGCGCGCGTGCTGTCGGCCTACGCCGAGAAGGAAGCCGCCTGAATTTCAGGCGCTTGCTGACAAGCGAATTTTCAACTGACACTTGGGGCCGTCGGCCCCGACATATGAAGGAAGTATCATGGCAGACCTGAACGCGCTGGTTGACCAGCTGAGCGAACTGACCGTCCTCGAGGCCGCCGAGCTCTCGAAGCTGCTCGAAGAGAAGTGGGGCGTTTCGGCCGCCGCTGCGGTTGCGGCGCCTGCCGCCGGCGGCGCCGGTGCAGCGGCTCCTGCCGCCGAAGAGAAGACCGAGTTCGACGTGATCCTCACCGGCGACGGTGGCAAGAAGATCAACGTCATCAAGGAAGTCCGCGCCATCACCGGTCTCGGCCTGACCGAAGCCAAGGCGCTCGTCGAAGGCGCGCCGAAGGCCGTCAAGGAAGGCGTGAGCAAGGACGAGGCCGAGAAGGTCAAGAAGCAGCTCGAAGACGCCGGCGCGACCGTCGAGCTCAAGTAAGCCGCAGCGGAGGGTCGGCCAGCACGCTGGGCGCCCCTCCGCAAGGCCCGGCCGGTCTCCGGTCGGCCAGCGACAGGACAAGGGCGGCCCCCGCAAGGAGGCCGCCCTTTTTCGTATCCGCGTCCGTTGCGGTCAGCCGCGTCGGCGCGCCCGCCACGCGCCCGTACCGATCCCGTGCACCGCCCCCTCGCCGGCATGCGCCGCGTCGATCGCCGCGTTGAGCTTCATCAGATCGGCCTGCGCCGACAACGACTTGATCGTGCCAACGACGCCGGCGAGCTGCGTCATCATCTCCTGCACCGCCGCGGTCTTGGCCTCGAGCGCCGACTGGAAGCGCTGCTGCTCGTCGAGGCGCTCGGCGACGGCGCGGTCGAGCCGAACCTGCCGCGAGACGTCGCTGGCGATCGCAACGATGCGCAACGGCCGCCCCGTCGCGTCGGACACCGGCGTATAGCTCGCCTGCAGCCAGCATTCCTCGCCGTCGCGGGCGCGCCAGCAATGGACGCCGCTGTCGATCTCGCCGCCGGCCATCCGCGCCCAGAAGGCGGCATAGCCGGTCGACGCCACATAGCCGGGGTCGCAGAAGCTGCGATGGTGCCGCCCGACGACATCCTCCAGCCGATAGCCGGTCAGCGCGAGGAACCGCTCGTTCGCATGCAGCACCACGCCGTCGGGCGCGAACTCGACCACCGCCTGGCTGCGGTCGAGCGCCGCGAGCCGCGCGCTGCGCTCGGCATCGCTGCGCCGGCGATCGGTGACGTCGGTGGCGACCTTGACGAAACCGCAGACCGCGCCGTCGTCGTCGGTCAGCGGATCGTAAGCGGCATGCAGGCGGACCTCGCGGCCGTCCTTGGCGATGCGCGTGCATTCGCCCGACACCGCGCGACCGCGTTCCAGATCATGCCACAGCCGCCGATAGCCCGGCGACGCCAGTTCCTGCGCCGAGCAGAACACGCGGTGATGCAAACCCTGCATCTCCGCCAGGCCATAGCCCATCGTCGTGCAGAACCGCTCGCTCGCCCAGATGACGTGACCGACATGGTCGAACTGGACGACGTTGGTCGCACGGCACACCGCTGCCCAGATCTCGGCACCATGACGTTCGGCAGCCATATATTCTCCTGGCCCGTAATCGGACCAAAGTGGACACGCCGTCAGCCGTTACCCGCTCCCGACCATTATGCAACCCGCGCGAATCATCGTTCCACCGCAACCGCATAGGGACGAACGCCGAGCGCGTCGTACATCCGGGCGGGCTGATCGAACCAGAACGGGACCAGTTTGGCGGAATCGACGCGCTCGACGCCGACCGCGAAGGCCGCCGCGCTCTGCCCCTCGCTGCCGCCCGCATCGTAGAGCAAATTGACCGCCACGACCGGCACGAACATCGCCCGCCCCCCGGCTTCCAGCGGCCGGATCTCGGTGCGCGGCAGCGCGGCGACGATCCGCACCCGCCGCATCTCACCCGGCGCGAGCACGAACGGCGGCACCGCGGTACGGCCGACCGGCGCCGCGAATACCGCCGCCACGTCGCCCTCCTGCCCCGGACCGGCACCGGTCAGCGCGACGCCGACGCGGACCGCCGTCGCGGGCACGGTGCCGATGTTGCGCACCTCCAGCTCCGCTTCGACGGTGGCGCTGAGCAGGTTGAGCCCGGCGCGGCGCGGGTGCAGCGCCAGCGTCAGCCGTGCGCGGTCGACCGGCGGCTCGGGCGCGAGCATCGCCGGTTGCGGCGCTGCCGGTGCCGGTGCCGGCACAGGTGCCGGGGGGCGCGGGCGAGGCGTCGGCTCGGCGACCGCGACCTCCGCAGGCCGCTCGCTCGCCCGGCGCCGCAACAGCCACCAGCCGGCTGCGGCGACGATCGCCAGCAGCGCCGCCCCGCCCAGCCACCAGCCCGTGGCGGACTCCGACGAAGGCGTCGCCGCATCGACCGCGGCGGCCGATGGCGTCACGACCGGAACCGGAGTCGGCGCGCTCGTCGCGATCGGTGACGGCTCGGCCGCCGGCGTCGGCGCTGCCGTCACCGGCGTCGCGGTAGGCGCCGGCGTCGGCGTCGGCGTCGGCGTGGCGCGAGGCGTCGGCGTGGCGGTCGGGCGCGGCGTGGGACGCGCGGCGAGGGTTGCAGTCGCCCGCGGCGTCGGCGTCACCACCGGCGCCGGGCTCGGCTGCGGCGCTGGCGTCGGCTGCGGGATCGGGGTTTGCTGCGACGGCGTCAGGCTGAAATTGTCCAGCCCCGGAATGGTCTGCGGCGCGGTCGTGTTCGACGTCTGCGCCACGCCGGGAGCCGCAGCCGCGCCCGCCACCAAAAGGGCGACCGCGCTGAGCCGCGCGCCCCGCTTCATGTTCATGTACCCTGATCTCACCCAAAACGCTTGCGCGCTCCTTAGTGAACGGTTCACGACCGCCACCCTCGCTGCGACGAACCGCCCCGGTACGACGACGGGGCGAAGCCATGCGATGCCCGAAGGTTGGTTACACCCCCTTTGACAGCGCCCACCCCTGCGCCTATATCCGCGTCTCACCACAGCTTTCGGGACATGATGCGCCGTCGCGCAGTGCATCGTACGGATAGAGGGTTCTGGTTCATAGACGCCGAAGGCCGACGCACTGCGATGCGCTCGGCTTTTTTGCGTCGCACCTCGCGTCCCGCTCCGGGGGTTCCCGGGCACGATATTCCGGCCGACGCCCGTTTCCGACGGGCCGGCCACGACTGAGGGCATAACACCATGGCCAGCAAGGCGATCCAGGGCAGCACCGCGAAGCGGCGCATCCGCAAGATCTTCGGGGACATCCACGAAGTCATCCAGATGCCGAACCTGATCGAGGTTCAGCGCGAGAGCTACGAACAGTTCCTGCGTTCGGACAAGAGCACCGGCCACGTGTCGGGTCTCGAAAAGACGCTGCGCAGCGTCTTCCCGATCCAGGATTTCGCCGGCACCGCCTATCTCGACTTCGACGACTATGTTCTCGAGCCGCCGAAGTTCGACGTCGAGGAATGCCGCCAGCGTGGCATCACCTATGCCGCGCCGATGCGCGTCACGCTGCGCCTGACCGCGTTCGAGGTCGATCCGGATACCGAGGCCAAGTCGGTCATCGATATCAAGGAGCAGGACGTCTACATGGGCGACATGCCGCTCATGACCGAGAACGGCACCTTCTTCATCAACGGCACCGAGCGCGTCATCGTGTCGCAGATGCACCGTTCGCCGGGCGTGCTGTTCGACCATGACCGCGGCAAGACCCATGCCTCGGGCAAGTATCTCTTCGCCGCGCGCGTCATCCCCTATCGCGGCTCGTGGCTCGACTTCGAGTTCGACGCCAAGGACATCGTCAACGTCCGTATCGACCGCAAGCGCAAGCTGCCGGTGACGGCGCTGCTCTATGCGCTCGGCATGACCAGCGAGGACATCCTCAATTACTTCTACAACCGCGTCACCTATGTGCGCGGCCAGGGCGGCTGGATCATCCCGTTCGCGCCGGAGAACTGGCGTGGCGTCAAGCCGCTGTTCGACATCGTCGACGCCTCGTCGGGCGAGGTCGTGTTCGCCGCGCAGCAGAAGATCAGCCCGCGTGCCGCCAACAAGGCGGCCAAGGACGGCCTCACCCAGCTGCTGATCCCGACCGAAGAGATCTTCGGCCGCTACTCGGCCTATGACCTTATCAACGAGACGACGGGCGAGATCTACGTCGAGGCCGGTGACGAGATCGGCGCCGAGAATCTCGAGGCGCTCGACAAGGCGGGCATCGACACGATCGAGCTGCTCGACATCGACCATGTCTCGACCGGGGCGTGGATCCGCAACACGCTCAAGGCCGACAAGGCCGAGGAGCGCGAGCAGGCGCTCAGTGACATCTATCGCGTCATGCGCCCCGGCGAGCCGCCGACGCTCGAGACCGCCGAGGCGCTGTTCGCCGGCCTGTTCTTCGATCCGGACCGCTACGATCTGTCGGCGGTGGGTCGCGTCAAGCTCAACATGCGCCTCGACCTCGACTGCCCGGATACGGTGACGACGCTGCGCAGCGAGGACATCCTCGCCGTCATCAAGACGCTCGTCGGCCTGAAGGACGGCAAGGGCGAGATCGACGACATCGACAACCTCGGCAACCGCCGCGTGCGTTCGGTGGGCGAGCTGCTCGAGAACCAGTATCGCGTCGGCCTGCTCCGCATGGAGCGCGCCGTGAAGGAGCGCATGAGCTCTGTCGACGTGTCGACGGTGATGCCGAACGACCTCATCAACGCCAAGCCGGCGGTCGCCGCGGTGCGCGAATTCTTCGGCTCGTCGCAGCTGTCGCAGTTCATGGACCAGACCAACCCGTTGTCCGAAGTGACGCACAAGCGTCGTGTTTCGGCGCTCGGGCCGGGCGGTCTGACGCGCGAGCGTGCGGGCTTCGAGGTCCGCGACGTTCACCCGACGCATTACGGCCGCATCTGCCCGATCGAGACGCCGGAAGGCCCGAACATCGGCCTGATCAACAGCCTCGCCTCGTTCAGCCGCGTCAACAAATACGGCTTCATCGAGACGCCGTACCGCAAGGTCGTCGACCACAAGGTCACCGACGACGTGGTGTATCTGTCGGCGATGGAAGAGGCCAAGCACACGATCGCGCAGGCCTCGGCAGAGCTGGGTCCGGACAAGGGCTTCACCGAGGAGCTGGTGTCGTCGCGTCAGGCGGGCGAGTTCCTGATGGCGCTCCCCGACAACGTCACGCTGATGGACGTCAGCCCCAAGCAGCTGGTGTCGGTCGCCGCGTCGCTCATTCCGTTCCTGGAAAACGACGACGCCAACCGCGCGCTGATGGGCTCGAACATGCAGCGTCAGGCCGTGCCGCTGGTGAAGGCGGAAGCGCCGTTCGTCGGCACCGGCATGGAAGAGACGGTCGCCCGTGACTCGGGCGCCGCGATCGCCGCCAAGCGCGCCGGCATCGTCGACCAGGTTGACGCCAGCCGCATCGTCGTGCGCGCCACCGGTGAGGTCGATTCGGCCAAGTCGGGCGTCGACATCTACACGCTGATGAAGTTCCAGCGCTCGAACCAGTCGACCTGCATCAACCAGCGTCCGCTGGTGAAGGTGGGCGACGTGGTCAACGCCGGCGACGTCATCGCCGACGGCCCGTCGACCGAATTCGGCGAGCTGGCGCTGGGCCGCAACGCGCTCGTCGCGTTCATGCCCTGGAACGGCTACAACTATGAGGATTCGATCCTCATCAGCGAGCGGATCGTGAAGGACGACGTGTTCACGTCGATCCATATCGACGAGTTCGAGGTGATGGCCCGTGACACGAAGCTCGGGCCCGAGGACATCACGCGCGACATCCCCAACGTCGGCGAGGAAGCACTGCGCAACCTCGACGAGGCGGGCATCGTCTACGTGGGCGCCGAGGTCGAGCCGGGCGACATCCTCGTCGGCAAGATCACGCCGAAGGGCGAGAGCCCGATGACCCCGGAAGAAAAGCTCCTCCGCGCCATCTTCGGTGAGAAGGCGTCCGACGTCCGCGACACCTCGCTGCGTCTGCCGCCGGGCGTTGCCGGCACGATCGTCGACGTCCGCGTCTTCAATCGTCACGGCATCGACAAGGACGAGCGCGCGATGGCGATCGAGCGCGAGGAGATCGAGCGCCTGAAGAAGGACTCGGACGACGAGCGCACCATCCTCAACCGCGCGACCTGGTCGCGCCTGCGCGAGATGCTGCTCGATCAGGTCGCCACGGCGGTGCCGAAGGGCCTGAAGAAGGGCGCGACGATCGACATGGACCTGCTCGACAGCGTCGACCGCCACGAATGGTGGAAGTTCGCGGTCGCCGACGACAAGGTCCAGGGCGATCTGGAAGCCGTCAAGCAACAGTATGACGAAGCCGCCAAGCGGATCACGGACAAGTTCCACGATCGTCGCGAGAAGCTGGAGCGTGGCGACGAGCTGCCGCCCGGCGTGCTCAAGATGGTCAAGGTCTTCGTCGCGGTGAAGCGCAAGCTGCAGCCGGGCGACAAGATGGCCGGCCGTCACGGCAACAAGGGCGTCATCAGCCGCATCCTGCCGCAGGAGGACATGCCGTTCCTCGCCGACGGGACGCCGGTCGATCTGGTGCTCAACCCGCTGGGCGTGCCGTCGCGCATGAACGTCGGGCAGATCTTCGAAACGCATCTCGGCTGGGCCGCCCGCAATCTGGGTATGCAGGTCGCGACCGCGCTCGAGGATTGGCGCGAGGCCAACCCCGACGCCAAGGCGGGCGAGATGCCCGACGCGGTCCGGTCGCGCCTCGTGGAAGTCTATGGCGATCATTATGCCGAGGACATCCAGAGCCGCGAGCCCGAGGAGATCGTCGAGCTGGTCAAGAACATCCGGACCGGCATCCCGATGGGCACCCCGGTGTTCGACGGCGCCCGCGAGAGCGACGTGTCGGCGATGCTGGAGCTGGCGGGTCTCGACACGTCGGGCCAGTCGGAGCTGTTCGACGGCCGCACCGGCGACAAGTTCGACCGCAAGGTGACCGTCGGCATCATCTACATGCTGAAACTGCACCATCTCGTGGACGACAAGATCCACGCCCGGTCGATCGGGCCGTACAGCCTCGTCACCCAGCAGCCGCTGGGCGGCAAGGCGCAGTTCGGTGGCCAGCGCTTCGGTGAGATGGAGGTCTGGGCCTTGCAGGCATACGGCGCCGCCTACACCTTGCAGGAGATGCTGACGGTGAAGTCCGACGACGTCGTCGGCCGCACCAAGGTCTATGAGGCGATCGTCAAGGGCGACGACACGTTCGAGGCCGGCATCCCCGAGAGCTTCAACGTGCTCGTCAAGGAAATGCGCTCACTGGGTCTCAACGTCGATCTCAAGACGATGCAGGACCAGGTCGACGAGGACGGCATCGCGATCGCCGCGGAGTGACCTCAAGTCCCCTCTCCCCCTGTGGGAGAGGGGCAAGCCGCGGAACGCGGCGCGGGGTGAGGGGCAGTGCGGCACGGCAGCCGCATCGCTTCCCCCTCACCTTCCCACTGCCTTCGGCAGCGGGCCCAGTGTTAGGTAAACAGCACCCCGTGCTGTTTAGTCTATGCTGGGAGCATAGACGACCTAACACTCTCTCCCACAAGGGGAGAGCAAACAGTTTCTAAGAGGACAGGTTCATGAACGAACTGACCAACTTCGCGAACCCGATCGCAAAGCCCGAGACCTTCGACCAGATCCAGATCGGCATCGCCTCGCCCGACAAGATCCGTTCGTGGTCGTTCGGCGAGATCAAGAAGCCCGAAACCATCAACTATCGCACGTTCAAGCCCGAGCGTGACGGCCTGTTCTGCGCGCGCATCTTCGGTCCGATCAAGGATTACGAATGCCTGTGCGGCAAGTACAAGCGCATGAAGTACAAGGGCATCGTCTGCGAGAAGTGCGGCGTCGAGGTCACCGTCTCGAAGGTCCGTCGCGAGCGGATGGGCCATATCGAGCTCGCCGCCCCGGTCGCGCACATCTGGTTCCTGAAGTCGCTGCCCAGCCGCATCGGCCTGCTGCTCGACATGCAGCTCAAGCAGCTCGAGCGCGTGCTGTATTTCGAGGCGTATATCGTCATCGAGCCGGGCCTGACCCCGCTTGAGAAGTTCCAGCTGATGACCGAGGACGAGCTCCTCGAGGCGCAGGACCAGTACGGTGAGGACGCGTTCTCGGCCGGCATCGGCGCCGAGGCCGTGCGCATCATGCTCGAAAGCCTCGATCTCGAAGGCGAGAAGGTCGCGCTGCTCGAAGAGCTGGCGACGACCAAGTCGGAGCTGAAGCCCAAGAAGATCATCAAGCGCCTCAAGGTCGTCGAGAGCTTCCTCGAATCGGGCAACCGTCCCGAGTGGATGATCCTCGAAGTCGTGCCGGTCATTCCGCCCGAGCTGCGCCCGCTGGTGCCGCTGGACGGCGGCCGCTTCGCGACCTCCGATCTCAACGATCTGTATCGCCGCGTCATCAACCGCAACAACCGGTTGAAGCGCCTGATGGAGCTGCGCGCGCCGGACATCATCGTCCGCAACGAAAAGCGCATGCTGCAGGAGGCGGTCGACGCTTTGTTCGACAACGGCCGTCGCGGCCGCACGATCACGGGCGCCAACAAGCGTCCGCTGAAGTCGCTGTCCGACATGCTGAAGGGCAAGCAGGGCCGCTTCCGCCAGAACCTTCTCGGCAAGCGCGTCGACTATTCGGGCCGTTCGGTCATCGTGACCGGTCCCGAGCTCAAGCTGCACCAGTGCGGCCTGCCGAAGAAGATGGCGCTCGAGCTGTTCAAGCCGTTCATCTACGCGCGCCTCGACGCCAAGGGTCTGTCCATGACCCTGAAGCAGGCGAAGAAGTGGGTCGAGAAGGAGCGCAAGGAAGTCTGGGACATCCTGGACGAGGTGATCCGCGAGCATCCCGTGATGCTCAACCGTGCACCAACGCTCCACCGTCTCGGTATCCAGGCGTTCGAGCCGGTGCTGATCGAGGGCAAGGCGATCCAGCTCCACCCGCTGGTCTGCTCGGCGTTCAACGCCGACTTCGACGGCGACCAGATGGCCGTGCACGTCCCGCTGTCGCTGGAAGCGCAGCTCGAAGCGCGCGTCCTGATGATGTCGACCAACAACATCCTGTCGCCCGCCAACGGCAAGCCGATCATCGTGCCGTCGCAGGACATGGTGCTGGGCCTCTATTATCTGTCGATGATGAAGGAAGGCGAGCCGGGCGAAGGCATGCTGCTTGGCGACATGGCCGAGGTGCATCAGGCGCTCAACGCGGGTGCGGTGACGCTGCACACCAAGATCATCAGCCGCGTTCCGCAGACCGATGAGGCTGGCAAGCAGTACCTCAAGCGCTACGAGACGACGCCGGGCCGCATGCTGCTGGGTGAAACCCTGCCGCACAGCCACAAGGTGCCGTTCGAGACCGTCAACCGCCTTCTCACCAAGAAGGACGTCGGCGACGTGATCGACGAGGTCTATCGTCACACCGGCCAGAAGGAGACCGTGCTGTTCGCCGACGCGATCATGGCACTGGGCTTCCGTCACGCATTCCGCGCCGGCATCTCGTTCGGCAAGGACGACATGATCATCGCGCCGGACAAGGACAAGCTGGTCGACGAGACGCGCGATCAGGTGAAGGACTTCGAGCAGCAGTATCAGGACGGCCTGATCACGCAGCAGGAGAAGTACAACAAGGTGATCGACGCTTGGAGCCGTTGCGGCGACCAGGTCGCGAACTCGATGATGAACGAGATCAAGGCCGTCCGTCACTATGAAGACGGTCCCAACAAGGGCCGCGAGAAGGACATCAACTCGATCTACATGATGGCCCACTCGGGTGCCCGTGGCTCGCAGGCGCAGATCAAGCAGCTCGCCGGTATGCGCGGTCTCATGGCGAAACCCTCTGGGGAAATCATCGAGACGCCGATCATCTCGAACTTCAAGGAAGGCCTGACCGTCCTCGAATATTTCAACTCGACTCACGGCGCCCGCAAGGGCCTCGCGGACACCGCGTTGAAGACGGCGAACTCGGGGTATCTCACCCGCCGTCTCGTCGACGTGTCGCAGGATTGCGTCATCGTCGAGGAGGATTGCGGCACCGAGCGTGCGCTGGAGATGAAGGCGATCGTGCAGGGCGGTTCGACGATCGCCTCGCTCGGCGAGCGCATCCTCGGCCGCACGACGGCGGAGGACGTGGTCGATGCCAAGACCGGCGAGGTCATCATCCCGACGGGCACGTTGCTCGACGAGGCGATGATCACGCAGATCGAGAAGATCGGCATCCAGGGGATGAAGATCCGCTCGCCGCTGGTCTGCGAGAGCAAGATCGGCGTCTGCGGCAAGTGCTACGGGCGTGACCTCGCTCGCGGTACGCCGGTCAACATCGGCGAGGCGGTCGGCGTCATCGCCGCCCAGTCGATCGGTGAGCCCGGCACGCAGCTGACGATGCGTACGTTCCACATCGGCGGCGCGGCGCAGCTCAACGAGCAGTCGAACCTGGAGGCACCGGTCGACGGTACCGCCCAGTTCCGCGACCTGCGCCTCATCGTCGACCAGCGTGGTCGCCGCGTGACGCTGTCGCGTTCGGGCGAGATCGCGATCCTCGACATGGACGGCCGCGAGCTGTCGACGCACCGTATCCCCTATGGCGCCTATGTGATGTTCGACGATGGCCACATGCTGTCGAAGGGCGATCGCATGGCGGAGTGGGATCCGTTCACCATGCCCGTCATCACCGAGAATTCGGGCATTGTGAAGTACGTCGACCTGACCGAGGGCAAGACGCTCACCGAGCAGACCGACGAAGCGACCGGTATCGCCCAGCGCGTCGTCATCGAATATCGCACCTCGACCAAGTCGAAGGAGGATCTGCGTCCGCGCCTGACCCTCACGACCTCGGAAGACGGCGAAGCGGCGCGCTACATGCTCGCGGCCGGTGCGGTGCTTTCGGTCGACGACAATGCGCAGGTCCAGGCCGGCGACGTTCTCGCCCGTGTCAGCCGCGAGTCCGCCAAGACCCGCGACATCACCGGCGGTCTGCCGCGCGTCGCCGAACTGTTCGAGGCGCGCATCCCCAAGGAAGCGGCGATCATCGCCAAGGTTTCCGGCCGGGTCGTGTTCGGCAAGGACTATAAGGCGAAGCGCAAGATCGGCATCCAGCCCGAGGATGGCGGCGACGTCGTCGAATATCTGGTGCCGAAGTCGAAGGTGATCGACGTTCAGGAAGGCGACTACGTCAAGCGTGGCGACAATCTGATTGGCGGTTCGCCCAACCCGCACGACATTCTGGAGACGATGGGGATCGAGCCGCTGGCCGAATATCTCGTCAGCGAAATCCAGGAAGTCTATCGACTGCAGGGCGTGAAGATCAACGACAAGCACATCGAGACGATCGTTCGTCAGATGCTGCAGAAGGTCGAGATCACCGACGGTGGCGACACCACGCTGCTGAAGGGCGAGCAGGTCGATCGCGAGGAAATGGACGCGACCAACGAGAAGCTGGAGAAGAACCAGCAGCCGGCACAGGGCAAGCCCGTCCTGCTCGGCATCACCAAGGCGTCGCTGCAGACCCGCAGCTTCATCTCGGCGGCGTCGTTCCAGGAGACCACCCGCGTCCTCACCGAGGCGGCGGTCCAGGGCAAGCAGGACACGCTGATGGGCCTCAAGGAGAACGTCATCGTCGGTCGCCTGATCCCGGCGGGTACCGGTGCTGGCATGAACCGCCTGCGGGTCGCGGCCTCGTCGCGCGATGCGGCGATGCGCGTCCAGCAGCGTGCGATGGCCGCAGCGATCGTCGCCCCGGCCTCGGCCGCCGAACTCCGCGCCGCCGAGGCGCTGCGCTCGAAGCGTGAGGACGTCGGCACGGGCTCCGACCCGCTCGCCGAGGTCGTCCCCTCGGGCGACGGCAGCGACGAGGCCGCAGGCGAGTATCTGAACCAGGAGTGATCTCCCGGTTCGGGCTCCGGCCCGACTGAACGGAAAGCCGCCGTCCGGGCAACCGGGCGGCGGTTTTTCGTTGGGGGTGGCGAGGATCAGCGAGCGTGACGATCTGGCTGCCGTTCCGACAGCATCCAGTCTGACGATCCTCGATCGATACGGCGATATGCCGGCAAGGCATGTAAGACGCTGCCCATGCTGGGGCCGATCAGACCTATTCGTCTGAAAGTCGTATCGTTCGAAACTAACTATAGCACATGGCAATTTGCCGCCCCGATGACGACGGGCAAGAGCCTCATTGATCGATATCAAGGTTTGCGACTCGCCTAACGGCGGTACCGAGTCTTGATACCGTGCGGGCGTCATGCCGACCTCGACTGCTAACGCGAAACGGAACGCCGCCCGCTATGCCGTTCGGCGATTATTGGTTGCAGATGCGAGCGGACACTTCTCGACGTGCAACAAAAACTTGCACCACTATGGTCATGTTCTGCGTTATATCGTATATGATAATGAAGGCGGTGCTGATCATCCGCCGCGGATCACGGATACGGTGCCCCTGATATGACCTCGCAGTCGCAGCCTCTCGAAACGTTGGAAGCCCTGTTGAGCCAGGCATGCCAGATCGCCGATGCGCTGGGTCTGGACCTTGCCGCCATTCGCATCGAAGAGGCGCTGATGGTCGCCCGCGACCCCTGCGGCAGCAATCCGCTGTGGCAGGATTCTTGGGGCACGATGAGCGTCCTCAACTAAGCGGCGCGCCTGCCACCGGCAGGCGGCGTTCAGGCCCTTGCGGGGTCTTTCGCGACGTCGGTGACACGCACCGTCTCGCCTGCCGACGCCGTATCGCCGGGCATCGTCCGCGCGATCGTCTCGAAAGCGCCGTTGCGGATGCGGATCTCGTTGAAGGCGGGCGGCGAATTGCGCACCCGCTTCGACAGCGTGCCCGCGCCGATCATCCGGATCGTTCGGCCGGAGCGCTCGACGGGTACGTCGAACGGATCGTGGACGTGGCCCGACATCACCGCATCCGCGCCGGCCTCGGCAAGCGCGGTCAATGCGCTGTCGCCATGCCGGGTGCTTGCCGTCCCCTTGGTGCCGCCCTCGATCAGTGGATGATGCGCGGCGACGAAGATCAGCCGATCCTTGGGTGCCGCGGCGATCATCGCCAGCGCCTTGCGCAGCGAGCCGGCGCTCACCCGCCCCTTCGACCAGTTCCAGCGCCATTGCGCCCGCGCCGTCGTCTTGAGCGGCACGATCGTCACCCCCGGCAAATCGAGCTCGCGCTCGATCATCTTCTCCACCGCGGCATAACGCTGATACGGGGCCAGCAGCCGGCGGAACGGATCCCAATAATAGGGTATGTCGTGGTTGCCTACCTCCAAGGTCACCGGAACGCCAAGGCTGCGCAGCCAGTCGCCGCCACGCTGGAATTCGCCGCGCGTCGCGCGCATCGTGAGATCGCCGGTCATGATCACCGCATCGGGCCGCTCGGCCGCGACGCGTTCGCCGAACCAAGCGATCGCGTCGGGATCTTCGGCACCGAAATGAACGTCGCTGACGTGGAATAATCTGATCATGGTGCCCGAACGCTGCTGTCGCCCGAAGGCTGCTAATCCCGATCGTCGTTCCGGCACAAGTTCGGCGCTCAGGCACTATCGTATTGATTTGTATCAACACACGTTAATTTGTAATGCGCCATGGGTCGGATCATGTCGGACTGACGAGTTACAACGGTGACAATGGCGATTCCTCTCGAGACCGACCCGACCCTGGACCTCACGGTCTGCGATCGCGAACCGATCCACATCCCCGGTGCTATCCAGCCCCATGGCCTGTTGCTCGTCGCCGCGGCAGGTGGCGAGCATCAGGTGCTCGCCGGCGCCGGCGCGATCGAGGCGCGGCTGGCCGCGGACTGGCAGGGACGCCGATTGTCCGACCTGCTCGGGCAGGACGTCGCGCCGCTGCTCGATCATCTGCCCGGCGGCCTCGACACGGTCGGCCAGCTCCCGGTCGAGGGGATCGGCGAGCGCTTTGTCGCCACGCTGCACCGCACCGGTACGCATCTGCTCGTCGAGCTCGAACCCGTCGCCGACGAGCCGACCTCGGTGGCGACGACGCTCGGCTGGCTCGACGCGGTCGCCGGGAGCTTCGAGCGCGCCGCCGATCTGCAGACGCTCTACGATCGCGCGGCCAGCGCCTTCCGCCGCCTGACCGGCTTCGACCGGGTCATGATCTACCGCTTTCTCGACGACGACGCGGGACAGGTCGTGGCGGAGGATCGCGACCCGGCGCTGGAGACCTTCCGCAACCATCGCTTCCCCGCGTCGGACATTCCCCGCCAGGCACGCGCGCTCTACGTCCGCAACCGGACGCGGGTGATCCCGACGATCGACTATGATCCGGCGCCGCTGCGCCCGGCCGGCTTCGCGCAGCTCGATCTCAGCGACATCGCGGTGCGCCACGTCTCGCCGGTCCATCTGCAATATCTACGCAATATGGGAGTCGAGGCGTCGGCGTCGATTTCGATCGTCAAGGACGGCCTGCTGTGGGGCCTCGTCGCCTGCCATCACAACGGCCCGCGCCGCTTGCCGCCCGATGTACGCAGCACCGGTGCGACGCTCGCCAGCGGCCTCGCCCGCCAGATCCGCGCCAAGGAAGAGGCTGCGGCCTATCGCGAGCGGCTTGCGCTGCGCGTCGCCGAGGATTCGGTCGTGCCGCGACTGAACAGCGAAGAGCCGCTGCGCGCCGCGATCGTCGCGGTGAAGGACGAATTGTGCGCGATGCTCCATGCCGACGGCTTCGCGATGATCGCCGGCGATCAGGTCGAACGATTCGGCCGCTGCCCCGACGATGACGTGCTGGTCGGTATCGCCCGCTGGGTGCGCGAACGCGGCGGCGAGCCGATCGCGACGCACGAGCTCGGCGCGCTGTTGCCGATCGCGCGCGGGCACGAGCAGACGGCGAGCGGCCTGCTCGCGGTACCGCTGCACGAGGAGGATGCGATCCTGCTCTGGCTGCGCGCCGAGACGATCGAGACGATCGAATGGGCGGGCAATCCGCACAAGTCGGTCGCGGTCGAGCCCGGCGCGATGCTGACCCCGCGTGCCTCCTTCGCCGTCTATACCGAGACGGTGAGCGGCCGCTCGCAGCGTTGGACGCTCGAACAGATCGAGGCGGGCCATCGCCTGCGCCGTCGCTTCCACGAAGCGCGCCAGCACCTTCAGGTCCGCATCCTCAACCGCGAATATCATCGCGCCTTGGCGGAGAAGGACGCGCTGCTCGCACAGAAGGACGTCCTGATGAAGGAGGTCAACCATCGCGTGCAGAACAGCCTGCAACTGGTCGCCTCCTTCCTCCGCCTGCAAGCCAAGACCGCCAACAGCACCGTCGTCGCCGATCATCTGGCGGAAGCGCAGGCGCGCCTCGCCGCGGTGGCGCTGGTCCATCGCCGGTTGTACCGCGACGATCAGGTCGAGAGCGTCGACCTGTCGCGCTACATCGAAGAGCTGATCGCCGACATGCGTGTCTCGCTGGGTGCGGAATGGGGCCGGCACATCAAGCTCGATCTCGCGCCGGTGCTGGTGCCCACCGATCGCGCGGTCAACATCGGGCTGATCCTCACCGAGCTGGTCATCAACGCCACCAAATATGCCTATGGCGGCGCCGCCGGCCCGGTGGTGATCGCGCTCGAACAGCATGGCGGCAAGCTGCGGCTGATCGTCGCCGACGACGGCCGCGGCAAGGGCGACGGCGAAGGGTTCGGCAGCCGGATGATGGATGCCATGGTCCAGCGCCTGTCCGGCATCATCGAATTCGGCGACAATGCGCCCGGTCTCCGCGCGATCATGACGGCACCCATCGCAGAAGTCTGACGATCACTGCGGGACGTTGCTATCGACGAGATGCCGAAATCTAAGGAAAACTTTACGGCCATTTGCTAGGACGGACGCGACATCGGCCATCGCGGAACGCCTGCAATGATTTTAACTTGGTATTACAAAGCGATGCGCCAAAGCCGTCGCCGCTGATGGCGATCGTGGCGGCACATGGTTCGCGATGGGCGCGGCTGACGGCATGGTGGGGCAACGGTCCCGCCGCCGCCACCGCCGCCGCGCCCGCCGCCCCGCCGGTGGCGGAACCGCTGGTGACCAGCGTCCGGCGCGCCGCGGCGCGCGAGACGTTCGCCCGCATCGGCGCCTTCCTCGACGCGCACGATTTCGCGCCGACGGTGGATCACTTCCACGTCGCCCGCTGCTACATCCTCGGGGAAGACATCGCGCTGACCCGCGCGGTCGACGATCATATCCGCGAACACGGCCGCCTCGACGCCGCCTTCCTCGCCCGGCCGGTGGTCCGCGAGCTGCTCGGCCCGCTGCATCCCGAGCGCATCGCCGAACTGGCCGACGCGCTCGCCGCGCGGCTGGCGGAATCGGAAACCGCCTTCCGCCAGGGGCAGGCGGCCGCCTCCGACTATGAAAGCGCCCTCATCGCCGAAGCCGCGGCGGTCGACGCCGATCGCGACGGCGACGCCGACGGCACGATCAAACGCCTGCTCGCGCTCACCAACGATTCTATCGCCCGCACCCGCCAGCTCGCCGACCAGCTGCGCGAAACGCATCGCGAAACCAACCGCCTCCGCCGCACCCTGCAGGAGGCGCGACGCGCGGCGGACGAGGATCATCTCACCGGCCTGCCCAATCGCCGCTGCTACGACCGCCGGCTCGTCGCGCTGGTCGCGTCGCGTCAGCCGGGGTCGGACCATTGCATCGCGCTCTGCGACGTCGACGACTTCAAGGCGATCAACGACCGCCACGGTCACGAGACCGGCGACCGCGTGCTCAAGCTCGTCGCGCGCAAGCTGACCGCCGGGCTCGGTGCCAAGGTGCTCGTCGCACGCCACGGCGGCGAGGAATTCGCCTGCCTGTTCGAGGATTGCCGCCCCGATCATGCCTTTGCGGCGCTCGACCGGGTGCGCGGCAAACTCGGCGCGCGCAGCCTGATCGACCAGAATTCGGGCGACGGCATCGGTCGCCTCACCTTTTCCGCCGGGATTGCGATGCTTGGTGACGACGTCGCCGCGACGATGCGCGCCGCCGACGCCGCGCTCTACAGCGCCAAGCGTGCCGGCAAGGACCGCATCGTCATCGCCTGAGTTCGTCTGCGCGCGCTTAACCACCCATCCGTGTCGTCTTTTGCGCAGGCCGTGCTAAGATAGCGTCATGCATCGCCCGATCTCCTGCCGTTCGTCCGGAGCGGGTCCGCATCGCGGTCGCGCGTCGCCGTCCCGGGATGATGCATTACCCAGTTTCGGCTTGCGTGGCGGGGCGTCCCGCCCCATGCGCCCCCCGCCCTCTACGAAAGGTTTCTTATGGTAGCCTGGTTCCAGGCGCTGATGCCGAAGCAAGGTCGGTTCTTCGATCAGTTCGAGGCGCATGCCGCCACGCTGGTCGCCGGCGCCGACGCCTTGCAGAAGCTGTTCAGCGGCGACGGTGCGATCGCGGTCCATATCGCCGAGATCGTCGACCGCGAGCATGAGGCGGATGATATCACCCGCGACGTGCTGCAGGATGTCCGTCGCGTCTTCGTCACCCCGTTCGACCGGTCGGCGATCACCGACCTGATCGGCGTCATGGACGATTCGATCGACCAGATGAACCAGACCGCGACCACCATCGCGCTCTACGAGGTGAAGACCTTCGCCGACGACATGCGCGCGATGGTCGACCTCATCGTCGAGGCGGCGCGCGTCACCGCCGAGGCGATTCCCCTGCTGCGCAAGCTCGACGCCAATGCCGGCCGTCTTCACGATCTCACCGCGCGGCTGGTGCAGCTCGAGGGGCAGGTCGACGATCATCATGCCAAGGGGCTGCACGCCTTGTTCAAATCCTGCGGCAACGATCAGCCGATGCGCTTCATCGTCGAGCGCGAGATCTACAGCCATCTGGAACGCATCGCCGACCGGTTCGAGGACATCGCCAACGAGATCCAGGGTCTCGTCATCGACCACGCCTAGGCCATGACGATCTCCTTCACGCTGCTCGTCGCGCTGATCGGCGTCGCCTTGCTGTTCGACTTCCTGAACGGCCTGCACGATGCCGCCAATTCGATCGCGACGGTAGTCTCGACGCGCGTGCTCAAGCCGCATCATGCGGTGATCTGGGCCGCCTTCTTCAACTTCATCGCCTTCGCGGTCTTCGACCACAATGTCGCGCAGACGGTCGGCAAGGGGATCGTCAGCGCCACGGTGATCGATCCGCAGGTGATCTTCGGCGCGCTGATGGGTGCGATCGTCTGGAACGTCATCACCTGGCGCTACGGCATCCCGTCAAGCTCCAGCCATGCGCTGATTGGCGGCCTGCTCGGCGCCGGGATCAGCAAGGCCGGCTTCGACGGCGTCGTCTGGGCGGGCGTCGGCAAGACCGTCGGCGCAATCTTCCTGTCGCCGACGGTCGGCATGATCCTCGCTTTGTTGCTGGTGCTCGTCGTCGCCTGGAGTTCGCTGCGGCTGACGCCGATGGGCGTCGACAAACGCTATCGCAAGCTCCAGTTGGTCTCCGCCGCGCTCTACAGCCTCGGCCACGGCGCCAACGACGCGCAGAAGACGATGGGGATCATCACCGTCCTGCTCTATTCGCAGGGGCTGCTCCAGGGCGGCTTCCACGTCCCCTTCTGGGTCGTGCTCTCCTGTCAGGCGGCGATGGCGCTGGGCACGATGTCGGGCGGCTGGAAGATCGTCCACACGATGGGATCGAAGATCACCCGCCTCACCCCCGCGCAGGGCTTCTGCGCCGAGACCGGCGGCGCGATCACACTGTTCATGGCGACCGTCGGCGGCATCCCGGTCTCCTCGACGCACACCATCACCGGCGCGATCGTCGGCGTCGGCTCGGCACGGCGGCTGTCCGCGGTGCGCTGGAACATCGCGAGCCGCATCGTCGTCGCCTGGGTCGTCACCCTCCCCGCCGCCGGCCTGATCGGCGCCACCTTCTACGAGATCGCCGCGCTGCTGTCGCGCTGACGGGCGTGACGGGGGGATGCAGCCATCCTCCCGTCACCCGCGGACCTTCCACCCCGCTCCACCGTTATCGTCCCACACCATAGCGGAGCCGCCCCATGCCGACCGAACTCACCATCCTCGGCGTGTCCGTCATCCTGCTCGTCGTCCACATCATGCTGCAGGGGCAGACGGCGACCCGCGACCGCGGTCTCGCCTGGAACGCCGGCCCGCGCGACGGCGCCGACGAAAAGCCGCTCGGCCCCCTCGCCGGCCGCGCCGCACGTGCGCTGTCGAATTATCAGGAAACCTATTCCGCTTTCGTCGCGCTGGCGCTCGGCCTCGCGATCACCGGGCAGACCGGCGGGCTCGGTGCGGCCGGTGCGATCCTCTGGCTGATCGCCCGCATCGTCTACATCCCGCTCTACCTGCTCGGCATTCCCTATGTCCGCAGCCTCGCCTGGGTCGCCGCCATGCTCGGCCTGCTGCTGATGCTCATCCGCTTCTTTTAAACGCCCGCGAGCCCAAGATAAATTTACGTCAGTAACGGACCATTAAGCCCGCGGCCGTATTGCGGGACATGGCTGATCTTCCTGCCGCGTTCGTCCCCGCGCTCACCGTCATCCTGCCGCTTGCCGCGGTGCTCATCGCCTCCGCCTGTGCGGTCGATCTCGGCGAGCGATGAGTCGGGAACCGGGGCTCGCCACGCGAGCCCCGGTCCTCGTCACGCGATATGCACCGCTTTGGTGATCAGATGCGCCGCGATCCCCTCGGGACCGTCCTCCGATCCGAAGCCGCTGTCCTTGACCCCGCCGAACGGCGCATCGCCCCAGCTCAGCCGCACGGTGTTGATCGCGACCATCCCCGCCTCGATCTCGTCGCCGAGCCGGTTCTGCAAGCGGCCATTCTCGGTGAAGCAATAGGCGCCGAGACCGTAAGGCAGGCGGTTCGCCTCGGCGATCGCATCGTCGGCGCTGGCGAACGATCCGATCAGCGCGATCGGCCCGAACGGCTCCTCGTTCATCGCACTGGCGGCGAGCGGCACGTCGGCGAGCACGGTCGGCGCGAAGAAGAAGCCGTCGCCCTCGCCCGGCACGCCGCCGGTCAGCAGCCGCGCCCCCGCGCCGACCGCATTCTCGATGATCCCCGCGATCGCCTCCGGCCGGCGCGGATTGGCCATCGGCCCCATCTGCGTGCCTTTCTCCAGCCCGTTGCCGACCTTGATCGCCGCGGTGCGCTCGGCGAAGCCCTTGGCGAACCGCTCGTAGATGCCCTGCTGGACGTGGAAGCGGGTCGGCGCGACGCAGACCTGGCCGGCGTTGCGGAATTTGTGCGCCACCAACGTGTCGAGGGTGCGCTCCAGATCGCAATCGTCGAACACCAGCACCGGGCCGTGGCCGCCCAGCTCCATCGTCGACTTCATCACCGTCTCCGCCGCCAGCTTGAGCAGATGCTTGCCGACCGGCACCGAGCCGGTGAAGCTGAGCTTGCGCGTCACCGGCGAGGCGAGCAGCTGCCGCGATACCGCGTCGGGCACGCCGAACACCAGTTGCGCGACGCCGTCGGGCAGCCCCGCATCCTGGAAGCAGCGCAGGATCTCGACCGCGGCGCCCGGCGTCTCCTCGCTCGGCTTGAGGATCACCGAACAGCCCGCGGCGATCGCCGGCGACAGCTTGCGCACCGGGTTCATCACCGGGAAATTCCACGCGCAGAATGCCGCCACCGGTCCGACCGGCTGATGCAGCACCAGCGAGCGCGTACCCGTCGGCCGCGGCAGCACGCGGCCATAGATGCGCACCGCCTCGCCGGCGTGGAAGTCGAGCAGCGCCGCGGTCGCCATCACCTCGCCCTTGGCCTCGGTATAGGGCTTGCCCTCCTCCAGCGTCGCCAGCCGCGCGAGCAGGTCGGCGCGCTCGCGCACCAGCGCCGCGGTCCGCGACAACACCGCCGCGCGCTCCTGCGGCGCGGTCGCCCGCCACGTCTTGAAGCCGCGATCCGCCGCCGCCAGCGCCCGGTCGAGATCGGCCGGCGTCGCCAGCGGCACCTCGCCCAGCGTCCGGCCGTTCGCCGGATCGAGCACCGCCTGCGTCTCGCGACCGGCGGTGATCCATTCGCCGTCGATGAAGAGGCCGAGGCGCGTATCGTAGGTATCGGTCATAACGTTCCGCTTTCGTCAGGCGTGATGCCCCGCCGCGCGGCAGGACGAACGGTCGCGAAGACGCCGGTGCCACCGACGCCGCCACGGACCACGGCGACTATGTAGGCACGCGCGGCGCGGGGTGGAAGGCGGTAGGATCGGCAGCTGGCGACACTGGCCATAGCCGCCGCGGAAGCTGCACCGTCTAGTGACGTGCATCCGATGCAGAATGCCCACCAAGACGCCGCCATGCCAATTGGATCAGCAATACCATGACGAGGTCCTGAAAGAAGAACTGGCTGACGCTGAGCATGCCGATGATCGGCCCCCAGACGAACATCATCACCCAGACACCTCGTACCAGCAGCACCAATCCGACGTAGCGGAAAAGCCCGTGAGGATCCCAGGCGGCAGGCCGCAACGTTATGACGTAACGTGCAAGGACACACGCGATGACCGTCTCGGCAAACAACAGATAGCTTGGCACCAGAATATTGGGACCGTACGGGACGACGTAGACGTCGGGACGAACGTGCCTCGCCGACCAAGCCAACAATGGTCCTAGAAGCGATGCCAGCGCGGGGTTGAGCCAGAACGTCCCCACGCCTGCCAGTATCACCGCGGCGGCCAGCCGAACCGCCGTGCTGCGTACCAGCAGGACAACAGCGAAGGCGAGCGTCCCAAGCAGCAGGTCGAACAGCCCTTGCTGTACGAACCCGCCCACGGATCCGCGGAAGTCTGTCGTTGCAAAGCCTGCCATCAGTGCGTTCCGGAGGACGCCGTTCATGGTCGCGAACAGCAAACCGACGATCGGGCCGCGTGCGGCGGGATGAAAGCGACGAAGCCACGGTAGAAGAGCCGCCGCCAGCGCGACGAGGCCGAGCGATTGCGCCAGGGGGTAGAACAGGCCGAGCCGGCCTATGCGAGAGGTATCGGGATATGGCACCCAGAGAACCTGAAGCATCACCACGTGGATGCTGAGGGAGATGCCGACGATCGCCGCAACCACGGCCACGAGGGTAAGTGGAGACGGTGCAACGAACCTCGAAGAAGCAACCATATGCTTGTCGATACAGGCTTCGCCTTCGCCGATCCAGCAAATCGGGTAAAGGCACGGCCCCATCCGCTGTCAGGAATGGGCCGGATGAAAGGGACAGGCCATAATGCACCGTCCCGAAGGCGCGCTGGGCAGCAGCGCACCCGCGACTGCCAATTTGTGGTCGTAGCAGGGCCAGCGTCGCTTGCCCCAAAGCGGCGGGTCGTTCAGCTTGCCGGTAATTCGGCCGGAGCTTGCACGTACGTTCGTTGATAATCATGGCGATCGTCGGACTGATCGCCGTGGGCTGGTCTTTCGTAAACCATCGCCGACCTCCGTACCGCGTGTCGGGATACAGCGGCACCATCTCTCCCGGTAATGCCAGTGCGCTGATCGTGACCATGATTGGCATCGCATTGCTCGGACTTGGCGTCGGGAAGGCCTGTTCCGGCGACCCAGCCATAGGCGCAACGTGCGCCATCGTCGGGTTTATGCTGGCCTTTTTCATGATGCTGTCGCTGACACACCGGCATGATCTGAGTTGGGACGATGCTGGAGTACACGGTCCGTCTCGACTCTTTGGTCCTGCTCTCGGCCTCAGTAGGGCTTCGATCCGCTGGGAAGAGATCGGCACGGTCGGCGCAACAATCACGAGCTTCTGGTTTGTTCAAGCCGGTGACGGGCGCAGAGTGTATTGGAGCTATCTCTATCCCGGATATGGCTCCTTCACCAAGCGCCTGCGGACGAAACGCCCCGATCTGACGCTCCCTAGCGAGCTGAGATGATCGAGGAACATCGTAGGCTTACGCGCTCTTACGCCCCCTTTTCCAACCATGGCTTATTGAGCAGCATCACGGATGAGGAATGACCCTTCGGTATGAAGGGCCGGGCCGCGTCAAGGAGGGGCCGTGGAGCGGGTGAAGGGAATCGAACCCTCGTCGTAAGCTTGGGAAGCTTCTGCTCTACCATTGAGCTACACCCGCACAGGCCGCGGCGATGCGCGGCTTGGCCGAGCGCAGCCTGTAATCCGCCGGCCGGGGCAATGCAACGGCGATCATCGACACGCGCGCGTCCAGGCGATACCGCGCGGCCATGACCCTCGTGCTGTTCAACAAGCCGTTCGGCGTGCTCAGCCAGTTCACCGATCGCGGGTCGCCGACCACGCGGGCGACGCTCTCCGATCATATCGATCTGCCCGGCGTCTATCCCGCCGGGCGTCTCGATCGCGACAGCGAGGGGCTGCTGCTGCTCACCGACGACGGGCGGCTGCAGGCGCAGATCGCGGATCCGCGGTTCAAGCTCGCCAAAACCTATCTGGTGCAGGTCGAGGGCGTCCCCGACGATGCCGCGCTGGCGCGGCTGCGCGCAGGCGTCACGCTCAACGACGGACCGACCCGCCCGGCCGAGGTCGAGCGGATCGCCGATCCGGCGCTGTGGCCGCGCGATCCGCCGATCCGCGTCCGCGCCCACATCCCCGATTGCTGGCTGTCGCTGACCATCCGCGAAGGCCGCAACCGCCAGGTGCGGCGGATGACCGCGGCGGTCGGGCATCCGACGCTGCGGCTGGTGCGCTGGCGGATCGGCGACTGGACGCTCGCCGACCTGCCGCCGGGGCAGCATCGCATCATCGGCTGAGCCGCGCCCGGCTCAGGCCGGCATCAGCAGATGCAACACGTCCGGCCTGGCCCAGACGAGGGCGCGCACGTCGCCGCCGAGCGCCGCCTCGTCCACCTGCGCGCGGTCGCCGACGACGACGCGCAGCCGGCTGCCGTGGCGGCTCACCGCACCGACATTGCCCCGGCCGCCGAGCGCGGCGAGCAGCGCATCGGACAATGCGACCGGCGCAGCCGCGACGGGCGGCGGCGCATCCACCGCCGCCGCGGCGGACGGCGCGGCGTCGAGCGCCGCGCGCATCTCCATCGCGAGCCCGTCGGCGATGCCGCCGACGATCACCTGCACCGCGGTCGGCGACGGACGCAGCACGCCGCGCGCGCCGAGCTGGCGCAGCCGCGGCTCGTCGATTGCCTGCGCGTCCGCCACCGCCAGCCGCAGCCGGGTGGCGCAGGCATCGATGCCGCGCAGATTGGCCGCGCCGCCCAATGCCGCGACGAACGCCGCCGCCTTGGCATCCGCCGCCACCGCCGGACCGGCGGGCGTCGCCTCGGGCGCCTCGCGACCTGGCGTCGGCAGGTTGAAGCGCACGATCGCCCAGCGGAACAACGTATAATAGATCACCGCATAAGCGGCGCCGACCGGCAGCAGCATCAGCGGCCGCGTCGCCTTGCCGTAATTGAGCACGTAATCGAACAGGCCGGCGGAGAACCCATAGCCGAGCTTGACGCCCAGCGCGTTCATGATCGCCTCGGCCAGTCCACTGAGCAGCGCGTGGATCGCGTAGAGCACCGGCGCGAGGAACATGAAGCTGAATTCGATCGGCTCGGTGACGCCGGTGAGGAACGAGGTCAGCGCGAGGCTGAACAGCATGCCGCCGACTTCCTTGCGCCGATCGGGCGCGGTGGCGTGGTACATGGCGAGACAGGCGGCGGGCAGACCGAACATCATGACCGGGAAGAAGCCGCTCATGAAGCCGCCCGCGGTCGGATCGCCGGCGAAGAAGCGGGTCAGGTCGCCGGTCTTGCCCTGATAGTCGCCGACGACGAAATAGGCGACGTTGTTGAGGATATGGTGCAGCCCGGTGACGAGCAGCAGCCGGTTGAGCAGGCCGAAGGCGAACAGGCCGAACCCGCCGGCGGCGACGACGCCGTTGCTCAGCGCGTCCATCCCGGCGTTGATCGTGCCGTAGCTCAGCCCCACCGCCAGCGCGATGACCAGCCCGGCGATGCCGGCGATGATCGGCACGAACCGCCGCCCGCCGAAGAAGGCGAGGTAATCGGGCAGCTTGAAGGTCGCGAAGCGATTGTAGAAGCCGCCGCCGACGAGGCCGGAGACGATGCCGATCGGCACTTCCAGCCGGTCGATCGCCGCCGTCTTCCACGCCGCGGACACGCCCGCCGCCAGCGCCGCCGGCACGTTGGCGAGCGTCGCGGCGGGAACGGTCAGGAAGGTCTGCGCGGCGTTGACCGAGACGAGATAGCAGACGACCCCCGCCATCGCGGCGGCGCCGTTGCCGTCGCGCGCGAAGCCGGTGGCGACGCCGACCGCGAACAGCAGGCCGAGGTTGGAGAACATCGCGTCGCCCGCCGCGCTGAGGAAGGCGATATCGAGCAGGTCGGGCTGGCCGAGGCGCAGCATCAGCCCGGCGATCGGCATCACCGCGATCGGCAGCATCAACGCGCGGCCGAGCGGCTGGAGGAAGCTCATCACCGAGAAACGGGAGGCGGGGCGGGTCATCGGCTGATCTCCTCGGCGAAGCGGCGGGCAAGCGCGCGCACCCCGGCGGCATTGGCCGCGGCGAGCGCGGCAGCGGCATGGTCGCGCACCGCCGCCATCGTCAGGCGGGCGACGAGCGCCTTGGTGGCGGGCACGCGCGCCGGCGGCACCGACAGCGTGCGCACGCCGAGCCCGACCAGGATCGGCGCGGCGAGCGGATCGGCGGCGAGCCCGCCGCAGACGCTGACCGGTACGCCGCGCGTCGCGGCGCCTTCGCAGGTCATGCGGATCAGCCGCAGCACCGCCGGATGCAGCCCGTCGATGCCGGCGGCGACCGCCGGATTGCCGCGATCCATCGCCAGCACATATTGGGTGAGGTCGTTGCTGCCGATCGACAGGAAATCGGCATGCGCCGCGATCAGGTCGGCGGTCGCCGCCGCCGCGGGCGTCTCGATCATCGCGCCGAGCTGCACCGGGCCGACGCCCAGTTCGGCACGCAGCCGGTCGAGCGCCTCGCGCACCGCGATCAGCTCGTCGATGCTGGCGACCATCGGCACCATGATGCGGCAGCGCTCGACCTCGGGCACCGCGAGGATCGCGCGCAGCTGCGTATCGAGCACCTCGGGCCGCGCCAGCGAGACGCGGATGCCGCGCAGGCCGAGCGCCGGATTCTCCTCGGGCGGGATCGCCAGATAGGGCGCGGGCTTGTCGCCGCCGACGTCGAGCAGCCGGATCACCACCGGCCGGCCCGGCAAGGCCGCGACGACGCCGCGATAGTCCGCCGCCTGTTCGGCGACGTCGGGCGCGACCGACCGGTCGAGGAACAGGATTTCGGTGCGCAGCAGGCCGCAGCCTTCCGCGCCCGCCGCCGCCGCCGCCTCGGCATCGGCGACCGAGCCGAGATTGGCATAGACGTGGATCGCCTGCCCGTCGGCGGTCGCCGCCGGCCGGTCGCCCGCCGCCAGCGCCGCCGCCTCGGCCTCCGCACGCAGCGCGATCGCCGCGCGCGCCTGCGCCTGACGGTCGGAATGCGGACCGACGATCACAGCGCCGGCATCGGCGTCGAGAATGACCTGCATCCCGTCGGTGACGACCCGCACCGCCGCGCCGAGCGCCACGACCATCGGCACGCCCATCCCCGCCGCGAGCATCGCGACGTGCGAGGTCGGCCCGCCGCCGACCACGGCGAAACCGGCGACCTTGGCCGCGGTCAGGGCGGACAATTGCGACGGCAACAGATCGTCGGCGAAGACGATCGCGCCCGCCGGCACGGTCAGCGCCGCCGCGCTGGTGCCGAGGATCGCATGGACGACGCGCAGCGCGACGTCGCGGATATCGTCGGCGCGCTCGGCGATGCGCGCGTTGCCGGTCGCGCGGAGCTGCGCTCCCTGCCCTTCGGCCGCGGTCATCATCGCTGCCGCCGCCGCCATGCCGTTGGCGATCCCCGCCTCGGCGCGATCGCGCAGGTCGGGATCGTCGAGGATCGCGCGATGCGCGGCGAGCACGCCACCCATCTGCCCCGCCCCGCCCGCCGCCGCATCGAGCGTCGCCGCCACCGCGGCGATACCGTCCGCCAGCCGCGCCTGTTCGACCGCGACGCCCTCGCCCATCGTCGGCAGTTCGGGCATCTCGAGCCGCAGCCAGAAGGCCGGCCCGATCGCCAGCCCCGGCGCCGCCGGCACGCCGGACAGCGCGCCCGCCTCGACATCCCGCGCGACCGGCGGCCGCGGAGCGGACGCAGTCATCGGCGCGGCATCGACCTCGGCGGTGAGCAAGGCGACCACCGCATCGATCGCCGCCGCCGCCTGCCCGCCGCGCGCCGCGATCGTCACGTGGCGTCCCTGCGCCAACCCCAGCGACAACAGCCCGATCGGGCTGCTCGCCGAGGCGGTCTCACCGTTGCTGGTCAGCGTCACCTCGGCGCCGCTGTCGCGCACCGCCGCGACGATCCGCGCCGCCGGCCGCGCGTGCAGTCCGTGCGGCAGCAGCACCACCGCGTCGCGCCGCAGCGTCTCGCCAGCGACCGCGCCGGCATCCGCCGCCACCGGCGCGCCCACGACGATCCGCGCCAGCGGCGCGCCGACCGCAACCAGCCCCTCGGCGGCGATCGTCTCGACGGACCCCTCGCCCTCGACGAGGATCACCGGCGTCACCGCCGCCGCAGCGCCCTGCACCACCGCGTCGAGATCGAAGCGGATCAGCGGATCGCCCGCGCGCACCCGGTCGCCCGCCGCGACCAGCGGCGTGAACCCCTGCCCGCCCAGCTTCACCGTATCGATGCCGATATGGATCAGCAGCGAGACGCCGCCGCCGACATCCAGCGTCACCGCATGGCCGGCAGCATGGACGGTGAGCACCTGCGCGTCGCACGGCGCGTGCAGCGTATCGCCGGTCGGATCGATCGCCAGACCCGGTCCCATCATCCCCTCGGCGAAGACCGGATCGGGAACGGCAGTCAGCGGCAGGACCCATCCCGCGAGCGGCGCCACCAACTGCACATCCGTCATTCGTCATTCACCTCTGGCCGGTCTCCCGCGCAGTGTATCGCACGCTAACCTGCTGACAATACCTATTGAATACCTTTGCGTAGGACCTCGCGCGTCATTCGGCGCGGATGGTCACTCCGCCGACGAGTCCCGACGGCCTGCCCGCCTCCGGCTGGACGATCAGCACCACGGCGCGCGCGCCGCTGCCCGGCGGCAGCTTCGCCTCGATCGGCGCGACCGCGGCGTCGGTCTTGGCGGCGAGCCGGCGGCCGTCGACCCACAGCTCCGCCCGCCCGGCGACGCCGGCGAAGGCGATCCGCCCGCCCCGCGCCGCCACCGCGCGCACCGGCGTGACGCGCGCGCGATAGACCTGCCAGCCACCCTGCGGCTCGGCCGGCGTCGGGGTGCCGCCGCGCACGAATGCCCAGCTGTTGTTGTCGCCGCTCGCCGGCGCCAGCGCCGGATCGGGCCGTGCGGCGAGTAGCGGCGAGCGTCGCCAGTCGGCGATCGCGCGCACCGCCGCCACCCGCGGCACCTGTGCCCGCGCCGGTACCGCGACGCGGTCGATCGTCAGGCGCGCCGGCTTCAGCCCCGGCGCGGTCGCGCGCAGCACGATCGTCCCGCGCGCGGCGGCATCCGCCTGCACCAGCACCTGCGCCAGGCCGTTGAACAGCGACCGCGCGCCGCTGGTCGGACCGTCGCCCTTTTCGGATTCGTGGCTGTTGGGATCGCCGTTGCCGACGCCGACGATCGTCGCTCCCGCAACGGTGAATTGCGTCGGCAGATTGGCGGTCGGCACGTGGCGGCCGCGCGCGTCGATCGCATCGATCGTCACCGGCTGCACGTCCTCGCCGTCGCCCGCCATCGCGCGCCTCGCCGGCGTCAGCCGCAGCGCGACCGGCGCGCCCGCGGTCTCGTGACCGGCGCGCGCCACCTCGCGTCCGCCGGACAGCGCGATCACCTCCAGCGTGCCCGGCGCATAGGGGACGGTGAAGGCATTGCCCATCAGCCGGTCGACCGCCGCCTCGCCGACGACGCGGCCGTTGAGTTTGAGCACGACCCGCTCGGCATTGGACAGGACGAGCACCGGCACCGGCTGCCCCTCGCGGCCCGGCCACGTCCAGTGCGGCGCGAGGCCGACGACGGGCGTGTCGTCGATCCAGCCGGCGCGATGGATGTCATACGCCGTCTTGCGGAACCCGCAGAGGTCGAGGATGCCGAAGAAGCTCGCGATCGTCGGCCAGACGTGCGGCGTCGGCTCGCCGTGATAGTCGAAGCCGGTCCACACGAAGCCGCCCGCGACGAACGGTCGCCTGGCGATCTCCGCCCAGCCCTTGCGATGCGTCTCGCCCCAGCCGGCGGCATCGTCGTCCATCGACGAGCGGATGTGCTTCTCCGGGATCGTCTCATAGGCGCCGCGCGTCTCGAACGCGCTGGTATCCTCCGAGCTGGTCATCGGCTTGGTCGGGTTGAGCGCGTGGAACCGGTCGTAATCGCCCGGATAATAATTGAAGCCGACCACGTCGACGACGGTCGAGACGTTCTCGGGATTGAAGAACGACCCGTTCATCGCCGCGGTCACCGGCCGGCTGTCGTCGAGCCGCTTCACCGCCGCCGCCATCCGCCGCACCATCTGCACACCGGCCGCGGTGCCCTGCATCGGCTCCTCGTTGAACACCGACCACAGGATGACGCTCGGGTGGTTACGGTCGCGCCGCACCAGCCATTCGAGCTGCGCCATATAATCGGGCGAGGGATTGAAGTTACGGTTCTCGTCCATGACGAGGAAGCCCATCCGGTCGCACAGGTCGAGGAAGGCGACCGGCGGCGCATTGTGCGAACAGCGGATCGCGTTGCAGCCGAGCTCCTTCAGCCGTTCCAGCCGCCACGCGAGCAGCCCGTCGGGCAGCGCCACGCCGACGCCGGCATGGTCGTGGTGGATGCACACGCCCTTCAGCTTGACGGGCGCGTCGTTGACGAACAGCCCCTTGTCGGCATCGAAGCGGATCGTGCGGAAGCCGATCGGCACGCGCCGCCGGTCGACCGCGGCGCCGTCGCGCTCCAGCGTCACCGCGACGGTGTAGAGCGTCGGCGTCTCGACCGACCAGAGGCGCGGCGCAGCGACCGGCACCACCGCCTGCGTCACCGCCTCGTCCAGCGGCGCGACCGTCACCGGCGGCAGGGGGAGCGTCGCGATGGTACGGCCGTCGGGATCGATCAGGCTGGCGACCGCCCGCACCGTCACCGGTGCCGCCTCGGTCGAGCGTATCGTCACCGCGACCGGCACCGTCCAGCCGCCATCCGCGCCCCGCCGCGGGTCGCAATGCACGCCGTCGGTGACGATCGACACCGGCGCGCGCGTCGCCAGCCAGGCGTGGCGGTACAGACCGGCGCCTTCGTACCACCAGCCCTCCATCGCCTCGGCATCGACGCGGATCGCGACGACGTTGGTCTCGTCGCCGAACCGCGCGAACGGGGTGATGTCGATATAGACGCTGTTATAGCCCGACCAATTGTGCGCGACGACGCTGCCGTTGACCCAGATCGTCGCATTGGTCGCGATGCCGTCGAACTGCAGTTCGAGATAGCGGCCGCGGCTGGCGGGATCGAGCCGGAAGCTGCGCCGGTACCAGGCGATGCCGCGCGGGCGATAGCCCTGCGCGACGTTGGCGGTCTCGACGAACGGCTGGAACGACGCCCAATCGTGCGGCAGCGTCACCACCGGCCATTCGCTGTCGTCATAGTCCATCGCCGCCGCGCCGGTGGCGTTGCCCGCCTTGGCGCGCAGATAGGTCTCGTTATGCGTCGCCGCCGGTGGCACGGCGATGTCGCCTTCGTGGAACAGCCAGCCCTGGTCGAAGCCGATCCGCGAGGGGTCGCCGACCGGCAGCGGCGGCAACAGGCCGTCGACCGGTGCGGGCATCGGCAACGCGCCGTAACGGCTGCCCGGCGCCGCCAGCGCGGCGCCCGGCAGGGACAGCGTCAGACCGGCACCGGCGGACCCGAGAAGCTGCCGCCGGTCGATCGTCATGCCCGTCGTCCTCCGATGGTCGTCGCGACCGGCGCCATCGCCGCGGTCAGTTGCACCCAGTCGGCGCGCAGCCCCGTGGCGAGCGTGCCCCGCTCCGCCGCCAGCCCCAGGAACGCCGCCGGATTGCCCGCCGCGAGCCGCGCCGCCACCGCCGGCGCCAGCCCGAGCATCCCCATCGCATTGGCCACCGCCGCCGCCATGTCGAGGTCCGACCCCGCCAGCGTGCCGTCCTCATAGGAGCAGATGCCGTCGCGCACGCGGATCTGCCGGCCCTGCAACACGAAGTCCTTCTGCTCGGCGCCGACCGACGACATCGCGTCGGTGACCAGCATCATCCGCTCGATGCCGCGCGCGCGCAGCGCGATGCGCAGCACCGCCGGGGCGACATGCACGCCGTCGACGATCAGCCCGCACCACGGCCGTGGATCGTCGAGCGCGGCGCCGACCAGACCGGGGGTCCGCTGCACCATCGCCGGCATCGCGTTGAACAGATGGGTGATGCCGCTCAGCCCCGCGTCGAACGCCGCCAGCGCGCCGTCATAGCCGACCTCGGTATGGCCGGCGCTGACCAGCACCCCCGCCGCGGTCAGCGCGGCGATGTCGTCGATATGCGCCAGCTCGGGCGCCAGCGTCACCATCACCTTGCCGCGGCGCGGCCGGGTGAGCAGCGCGATCATCCCGGCGTCGAGCAGGCGGAACCGGGTGGGATCGTGGATGCCCTTGCGCGCGACGTTGAGCCACGGCCCCTCGATATGCACGCCGACCACGCCCGGCACGCCCGCCGCGATCGCCTCGTCCACCGCATCCAGCGCCAGCGCGATCCGGTCGGGCGTGTCGCTGATCAGCGTCGGCAGCAGCGCGGTGGTGCCGTAGCGCGCATGCGCCTCGGCGATCGCGCGGACACCTGCAACGTTCGTCTCGTCGTTGAACAGCACGCCGCCGCCGCCATTGACCTGCGTGTCGATGAAGCCGGGCATCAGCCAGCCGCCGTCGAGGTCGACCGCGTCGCCAGCCTCGCCGTCGAGCGGCCGGATCGCGGCGATCCGCTCGTCCGAGACGACGATCTCCGCGCCGCGCCACACCGCATCGGCCACGACGACGTGACCGTTGGTGAACCGATAGGCCTCGCTCATAACGTGCGCGTCACCTTGGCGAGATGCGGCGGCGTGTCGGGATCGAGCCCGCGCCGTCGCGACA
The DNA here is from genome assembly GCF_000764535.1 of Sphingomonas taxi. Lineage (NCBI taxonomy): Bacteria > Pseudomonadati > Pseudomonadota > Alphaproteobacteria > Sphingomonadales > Sphingomonadaceae > Sphingomonas > Sphingomonas taxi. The sequence goes on from NZ_CP009571.1 coordinate 1,370,363, forward strand.
GCGCCTCGGCGAGGCCGTAGAAGCTCGCCAGCATCAGGATCGGCTGCACCGCCGGATGCGCGTCGAGCGCCGGCAAATTGGCGCGCGCGTCGCCGGCATGCGCGGACAGCACCGTCGCGCCGCGTCCGGCGAACGTCTCCGCCACCGCCATCACGTCGTCGCCCGCCGCGTCGGAGGTCGCCAGCGCCAGCACCGGGAAGCCCTCGCCGACGATCGCCATCGGGCCGTGGCGCACTTCCGCCGCGCTGAACGGCTCGGCCTGCACCTGGCACGTTTCCTTGAGCTTCAGCGCGCATTCCTGCGCGACGCCGAAGCCATAGCCGCGGCCGATCACGAACATCTGCTTCGCCTCGGCGAGCGGCTCGACGCCCGCGCTCCAGTCGAGCGCCACGGCACGGTCGAGCTGCTCGGGCAGCGCCGCCACCGCCGCGGTGAGCGCGTCGTCGCCCGACCAGGCCGCGACCAGCGCCGCCAGCCCCGCCATCGCCGCGATGCACGACTTGGTCGCCGCCACCGACCGCTCCGGCCCGGCGCTCAGCGCGAGCAGCGTATCCGCCATCTCGGCAAGCGGCGACGTCTCGTCGTTGACCAGCGCGACCACCTCGGCGCCGGCCTTGGCGTGCGCCTCCACCGTCGCGAGCAAATCGGGGCTGCGGCCCGATTGCGAGATCGCGATGCACAGCGCCCGCCGCGTCGTCACCGGCGCGTCGAACAGCGACACCACCGACGGCGCCGCCGAGGCGACCGGCACGCCGATCAGCGTCTCGATCAGATATTTGCCGTACATCGCCGCATGGTCCGACGAGCCGCGTGCGCAGGTCACCACCACGTCGGGCGGCGTCGCGCGCAGCCGCTCGCCGAGCGCGCGCAGCGCCTCGGCATTGCGCGCCACCAGCCGTGCGACGGTCGCTCCCGCCTCCAGCGTCTCGGCGCGCATCAGCGTGCCCGTCATCGTATCGGTCGTCACTTGGATCAGGGCCCCCGGGCGTGTGTCAGCTATCGGCGAGCTCGGCCACGAAATCGTAGCTGTCGCCGCGGTAATAGGATCGGGTGAATTCGACGGCACGGCCGTCGCGCAGGAAACCGCGCCGCTCGATCAGCAGCCCGGGCGAACCCGGGTCGACGCCGAGCATCCGCGCATGATCGGTACCGAACGGCACCGCACGCAGCCGTTGCAGCGCGCGCACCGGCCGATGCCCCGCATCGGTCAGCGCCGCATAGAGCGAGGCGTCGACCGCATCGAGCGACGGCAGGCAGAAGCCGGCGATCGTCGAGACCTCCAGCGCCATCGGCACCTCGTCGGCGAAGCGCAGCCGCTGGAAGCGATAGACCGGCGCGCTCGGCGACAGCGCCAGCGCCATCGATTCCTCGGGGCTGACCGTGCCGACGCTGCGCGACACCCAGCTGCTGCTCGGCACCAGCCCGCGCGCGATCATGTCCTCGGTGAACGACGACAATTTGCTGAAATTCTTCTCGACGCGGCCGGCGACGAAGGTGCCCGCGCCGCGCCGGCGGGTGAGCAGCCCTTCCTCGACCAGCCCCTCGATCGCCTTGCGCACGGTGATCCGCGACACCCCATATTCCACCGCGAGATCGCGCTCGGCGGGAATGGCGTCGCCGCGCACGATCACCTCGCCGCCGATCGCGTCGCGGATGAGCTGTTGCAGCTGCAGATAGAGCGGTGAGGGATTGTCGGCACGAAACCGCCCCACCCGGCTCACGAAACTCATCCCTCACTCCCTGTCCTGCTGCTTGTGGCGTCAACGGGTGCCACGGCTCGCAGAGCGGCGCCAGTGGCGCCTTGCCCTACAATTGTCTTAGATTGGACTTGTCGTCAATCACCTGGCGCAGCTCTGCGACCAGCCGACGGCTCGTCACCCGCGGCAGCGGGCCGAAGTCGAGCCGCGCATCCTCCGCCGCTGCCGGCGCGCTCGCCGAGCCGTGCACCGCCGCTACCCCGGTCGCCGCGATCAGGCCGGCGACGTTGCCGGGCGCGACCCCCGCCCCCGCCATCACCACCAGCCGGCCGCCGGCACGCGACACCATCCGCGCGATCGTCGCCGCCCCCGCCGGCGCCGACGCGGCCCCGCCCGAGGTCAGGATATGATCGAAGCCGAGTGCCACCGCCTCCTCCACCGCCGCGACGGGATCGTCGACCACGTCGATCGCGCGATGCAGCGTCAGTCCCGCCGGCAGCTCCGGCAGCGCCGCGCGCCACGCCGCCAGCGCCTGCCGGTCGAGCCGCCCGTCGCGCGTCGCGCCGAACACCAGCCCCTGCACCCCCGCCGCGAGCAACGCCGCCGCCTCGCGCCCTGCCAGCCCCATATCGGCCGCATCATAGTCGAAGCCGCCGGGCCGCGGGCGGACCATCGCCCGCACCGGCACGCCCGCCGGCCGCGCCACGTCGAGCACCGCCGCGACCAGCCCCGCCGACGGCGTCAGCCCGCCGAGCGCCAGCGCTGCGCACAATTCGATCCGGTCGCACCCGCCGGCGATCGCCGCCGCCGCGCCCTCCGCCGATTCGACGCATATTTCCAAAGCGATTCGCGGACGGGAGCCGAAACTGTCAGACGGCACCATGTTCATTCCTCCGACACCGCACAGGACCTATCGAGTGCCGGTGCAAAACCCGTTTTGACGTCGCACGCAACCCGTGATCGCCACCGAAGCTGCGACGAACCGAGTGTCGAGCCGCCTCCGCCCCGACCCGCCGGCACTGCTCGCCCGCCCACGACCACGTCTCGCAAATCATTGATCTGACGCTTGATCTTGTCACTTCGGAACCACTCACCCAGGGCCGCTCCGGCCCCATCGCGCACGGTTCGGCGCGTTTTGGAAACAAATTTGACATAATCTACTGCGTGAATTGGTTTACATTGGTTATACCTTACCACGCACGACGCGAGACACGATGCCGAAATGGCACGCTCGCCACGCCTGTCGCCGGCATCTGCGGCAGCTTGGGATAGGGGGGCACGCGGCCGGGCGTGTTCCGCGAAGGGGACTGAACCTTATGCACCTCCGCCACGCGATTCTGGCGACCACCGCGCTCACCCTCTCCGCTGCGGCGGCGCAGGCGCAGACCACGCCGACCACGACCCCGCCGGGCAGCAGCGAGCAGGCGCAGCCCGCCGCCGCCGACGGCGGGCAAAGCGGCGACGAGATCGTCGTCACCGGTTATCGCGGCAGCCTGCGCGAGGCGATCAACGTCAAGCGCAACGCCAATGCCGTCGTCGACGTCATCACCTCGGAAGACGTCGGCAAATTCCCCGACCGCAACGTCGCCGAATCGCTGTCGCACATTCCCGGCGTCAGCATCGACCGCCGCTTCGGCGAGGGCGAGAAGGTCGCGATCCTCGGCACCGATCCCGCGCTCAACCGCATGCTGCTCGACGGCCATGCGCTCGCCTCGGCGGACTGGGGCGGCAACGACAACGATCCGTCCAGCCGCACCTTCAACTATTCGCTGCTCGCGCCCGAACTCGTCGACCGGCTGGAAGTCTACAAGTCGCCCGAACCGCGTATCGAGGAAGGCAGCCTCGGCGGCACCGTCATCGTCCGCACCCGCCGTCCGCTCGACCTGCCCGCCAATTCGATCTTCGCCTCGGGCGGTTATTCGTACAACGACCGGTCGGACAAGGGCAATGTCCGCGCCTCGGGCCTGTATAGCTGGCGCAATGCCGACGAGACCTTCGGCGTCCTCGTCGCCGCCACCTACGACAAGCAGAACCTGACCCGCGCCGGCGTCGAATTCTTCGGCTATGACAATACGGCGCCCAACGCCGACGGCACCTACAACAGCCCGTTCGTCAACCGCGCCAGCGACGGCACGCTCAGCCTCAAGAGCCCCGGCGCGACGATCACCGGCGGCACCATCGCCGATCTCTACAAGGCGGCCTCGCCCTTCGGCATCAACTACGCCTATTTCCAGCAGCAGCGGCAGCGCAAGAGCGTGTCGGGCACGATGCAGTTCCGCCCGACCAGCGAACTGACCTTCACGCTCAACGGCACGCATATCGACGGCAATTACAACAATTACAGCCAGTCGATGTACACGATCCCCGGCGCCTGGACCGGCGACGTGCTGCAGTCGGCGACGATCAGCAACGGCGTCGTCACCGCCGCGAGCTTCGGCGCGGCCCGGCAGCAGGCGTCGCAGCTCGACACGCTCGTCCGCCGCACCAGCCTGAAGACCGACAATCTCAACCTGTTCGCCGACTGGGAAGGCGACGGCGGCGCCAAGATCAACTTCGCGGGCGGTTGGTCCAAGGCGACCGGCGGCCGCAATCCCGAATATCTGTTCAACGTGCAGACCAGGCTGCCTTACAGCTATGCCTTCACCAGCGATAGCGCGACGGTGAATTACGTCGGCGATCCCACCAACCCGGCCAATTACTTCACCAACCCGAACAACAATCCGGCGCAGATCGAAGGCCGTCCGGTCACCACCGCCAGCGGCGCGCAGCTCGTCGCCGCGCAGATCGGCGGGCTCGATTATAGCGTCACCACCGATCGCGACATCTTCGGTGGCTATGACGCGACCATCCCGGTCGACTTCGGCCCGTTCACCGAAATCCTGCTCGGCAGCCGCGTCACCGATCACGTCAACCGGATCAACGCGCGTGGCGTGAACACCTATCTGCAACAGTCGTTCAACGTCACCCAGCTCGGCGTCACCGCACTGTCCACTCCGGACGGCACGTTCGACGGCAGCGGCGGCATGGGCAATGCCACCAAATATCTGAACCTGCCGCAGCAGGCGGTGATCGACATCCTCGCCAACGCAATCAACAGCCCGCTGGTCACCAAGGTCGCCGCCTCGACCAAGGTCCGCGAGACGGTGATGGCCTCCTATGCGCAGGCCAATTTCGATCAGGGCGGCGTGCGCGGCAATATCGGCGGTCGCCTCGTCTATACCCGCGACGTCTCCAATTACGCGACGACGTTGAGCAACACGGTCAACCCGACACCGGTGCCGACCCGTACCGCCACCGATTATCTGAAGTTCCTGCCCAGCCTCAACATCGCTTATTCGATCACGCCCAAGGTGATCGTCCGCGGTGCGGTCGCGCGCGTGATCGCCCGGCCGCGCTACGAGGATCTGGCGGCGGCGACCTCGCTCAACAACGTCACGCTCGACGGCGGTGGCGGCAATCCCAACCTCAAGCCGTACGAATCGACCAATTACGAGCTGACCGCCGAATATTATCCGCGCGCCGGCACGCTGCTCGCCGTCGAGCTGTTCCGTCGCGAGATCTCGAACTACATCTTCAACACGCGCACCAATGCGGTGTTCTTCAACTCGCTGACCAACGCGCTGGCGACCTATAACGTCAACCAGCCGATCAACGGCGGCAAGGCCAAGGTCAACGGCGCCCTCGCGTCTGCGCAGACCGACATCTGGGGCGGCTTCGGTTTGCAGGCGAACTATTCCTATCAGGAAAGCACCACCTCCAACACCGACGTCACCGGCACGACGCTCAACCTGCCCTATCTGTCGAAGCACACCGTCAACGTGATCCCCTATTTCGAGAAGGGGCCGTTCCAGGCGCGCGTCAGCTACAATTACCGGTCGAGCTATTTCCGCACGATCGGCCGCCTCGGCTCGCGCGAGATGGTCGCGCCGTACAGCCAGCTCGACGCCTCGGCGTCGCTCAACCTCACCAAGGGCATCGTGCTGAGCGTCAACGCGCAGAACCTGCTCGACGAGACCTATCGCCAGTATAATGCGACGCCCGATCGCCCGACCGCTTTCTACAAGAACGGTCGCACCTTCGCCGCGGCGCTGTCCTTCAGAATGTAACCTTCGGCTGATACCACCGGTCCGGACCTGGTCCGGCTCCCCGGCTCTTTTCCCCGCAGAGCGCCCCTCCCCTGGGGGTGTTCCGGCCCTCGGCCCCGGCATCGCGTTGCGATCGCCGGGGTCTTTTTTTGCGCGTCAGGCATGGACGCCGCGGCATCGGTCCTGCAAGATACCATCAAATACCAAAACAGGACCAAGGGGTTGTCATGAGGGAGCATGTCGGTTTCGCGACCATCGTCGGCGGCGTTCTGGCGCTGCTTTCGCCGGCCGCGGCGACCGCCCGGACCGCTCCTGCTCCCGCTCCCTTGCCGCTCGTGCCGATGCCGCAGACCGTGACCCGTGGCAGCGGCAGCTTCACCGTCGCCGATGGCGCCCGGCTCGCCGTTCCCGCCGGCGACGCGGGGGCTGAGGCCGCCGCCCGGCTGCTCGCGGCGCACGTCCGCGTCGAACGCGGCCTCACCCTCGCTCCGATCGCCGGCAACGCACCGATCCGCTTCGTCCGCGACGCGACGATCGCGGGCGACGAGGCCTATCGGCTCGACGTCGACGGCCGCGGCATCCGCATCGCCGCGTCCGGCGACCGCGGCCTCGTCCACGGCGCGATGACGCTGGCGCAATTGCTCAGCCCCGATCGCGCCTATGGCCGGTCGGTCGCGGTGCCCGCGCTCGCCATCACCGACGCGCCGCGCTTCGCGTGGCGCGGGCTGATGATCGACCCCGCGCGTCACTTCCAGCCGATCGGCTTCCTCCGCGGCATCGTCGACCAGATGGCGTCGGTGAAGCTCAACACGCTCCATCTCCATCTCACCGACGATCAGGGCTGGCGGTTCGAGGTCAAGCGTTACCCCCGGCTCACCGAAATCGGCGCATGGCGCACCCCGCCCTCGGCCGGCGGCGCGCCCGGCCCGCGCGTCGGCGGCTTCTACACGCAGGACGAATTGCGCGGCCTCGTCGCCTACGCCGCCGAGCGCGGCATCGTCATCGTCCCCGAGATCGACCTGCCCGGCCACGCCCAGGCGCTGGTCGCCGCCTATCCCGAACACGGCGTGCTCGGCGATCGTCCTGCGGTCGGCCACGATTGGGGCGTGAACCCCTATCTACTCAACCCGCGGCCCGAGACGGTGCGCTTCGTCGAGGACATCCTCGACGAATTGCTCGCCGTCTTCCCCGGCCCGTACATCCACCTCGGCGGCGACGAGGCGGTCAAGGACCAATGGGAACGCTCGCCGCAGGTGCAGGCGCAGATGGCGTCGCTCGGCCTCAAGACCGAGATGCAGATGCAGAGCTGGCTGATCGATCAGCTCGGCGCCTATCTCGCCAGGCACGACCGCCGCCTGATCGGCTGGGACGAGATCCTCGAGGGCGAATTGTCGCCGTCGGCCTCGGTGATGTCGTGGCGGGGCGACAAGGGCGCGGTCGAGGCGGCGTCGCGCGGCCACGACGTCGTGCTGTCGCCCGGCCCGACGCTCTATCTCGACAATTCGCAAAGCCGCCGCGACGACGAACCGCCCGGCCGGCTCGCCGTCCAGACGCTCGCCGATCTCTATCGCTACGATCCGATGCCGGCGGGCATCGCCCCCGACAAGGCGGGCCACGTCCTCGGCGCGCAGGGCAATGCGTTCAGCGAATATCTCATCACCGCGTCGCAGGTGCAGCACGCGATCTTCCCGCGCGCCGCCGCGCTCGCCGAGATCACCTGGTCCGCCAAGGCCGCGCGCGACTTCCCCGGCTTCGTATCGCGCGTCCAGCCGCAGCTCGCACGCTGGCGCCGCTCGGGACTGGAGGTCGCCGACAGCGCCTTCGCGGTCGGTTACACGATCCAGGGCCGCCGCGGCGATGCGCTGCGTGCCGGCCGGGTGACGGTGGCGCTGGCGACGCAAGCGCCGCTCGGCACGATCCGCTATACGCTCGACGGCAAGGACCCGACGCCGCGCTCGCGCGCCTATGCCGCGCCGCTGACGCTGGCCCCCGGCGCGACGATCCGCGCCGCCGCCTTCGATGCCAGCGGCACCGTACTCGCCACCCCGCGCGCCTTCGCGACCGGCCGCGCCGCGCTGCTCGCCCGCGGCAACAGCGACCTGCCCGCCTGCCCGACCGGGTCGCTCGCGCTGCGCGTGCCGCTGACCGCGGACGCCACCGCCGACGCGCCGGCGTACGACATCGACCTGTTCGACACCTGCTCGGTCTACCCCGCCGCGCCGCTCGACGTGGCGAGCGGGATCACGCTCGACATCGCCCGCCTGCCGCGCCCGTTCGGCCTCGCGCACGATTTCACCCAGCTGCGCGCGCATTATAACGTCACGCCACATGGCGAGCTGGTCGTCACCGCCGGCTGCCCGGTCAAGGACGGCCCGCGCCCGCCGGTCGTCGCGACCTTCCCGCTGCCCGACCCGGCAACCGCGCCCAACCGCTTCCGCGTCACCGCACCCGTCGCCCGGCGCAGCGGCGATCCCGACCTCTGCCTGCAATTCACCTCGCCGCTCTCCGACCCGCTCTATGCGGTCGAGCGCGTGCAACTGACGGAGCCCAATTCGTGAAGCCCCTCCGCCCCGCCCTGTTCACGCTGGCGCTGCTCGCGCTGACCCCCGCTCATGCCGCCCCGCGCGAGGCGGTGCCGCTGGATCGCGACTGGCAGGTCCGCCTCGACCCCGCCGACACCGCCGCCGCCAAGGCGCACCCCAAGGAGACGCGCTGGCTGCCCGCCCGCGTCCCCGGCAGCGTCCAGCAGGACCTGATCGCCGCCAAGCGCGTCCCCGATCCGTTCAAGGGGACCAACGAGGCGGCGATCCAATGGGTCGGCCTGTCCGACTGGCTGTTCCGCACCCGCCTGACGGTCACCCCGGCGATGCTGGCGCGCGACCATCTCGACCTCGTCTTCGACGGCCTCGACACCTTCGCTACCGTCCGCGTCAACGGCACGGTGCTGCTCTCCGCCGACAACGCCCACCGCCGCTGGCGCGCCGACGCCAAGCCGCTGCTCAAGGCCGGCGCCAACGAAATCCTCGTCACCATCGCCTCGCCGATCAAGCAACTCGCGCCGCTCGTCCTCGCCGAACAGCATCCGCTGCCCGGCGAATATGTCTCGGCGTTCAAGGACGATCCCGGCGACCGCCAGACCTCGCCCTATATCCGCAAGCCCAAATACCAATATGGCTGGGACTGGGGTCCGCGGATCGTCACTATCGGCCTGTGGCGCCCCGCCCGGCTCGAGGCATGGGACGAGGCGCGGCTCGACACGCTGCGCGTCGAGCAGGACGCGCTCAACGACGCCGAGGCGCGGCTCACCGCCCGCGCGACGATCGTCGCCGACCGCGCCAGGACCGTGACGCTGCGCACCCTCCTCACCGCCCCCGACGGCACCACGCAGACGATCGACCGTCCGGTCGCGGTCGCGCCCGGCAGCAACGCCGTCGCCATCCCCCTCACCGTCGCCACGCCGCAGCGCTGGCAGCCGGTCGGCTATGGCGCGCAGCCGCTCTACACCGTCGCCACCAGCCTCGTCGTCGACGGCGTCGACTCCGATCGCAGCCAGCGCCGCATCGGCTTGCGCACCGTCGCGCTGGACCGCCGCAACGGCGCGTTCGGCTTCATCGTCAACGGCACGTCGATCTTCGCCAAGGGCGCCAACCTAATCCCGTTCGACAGCTTCCCCGCCCGCGTCGATCGCGCCGAGATGCAGTCGCTGCTCACCGGCGCGCGCGACGCACACATGAACATGATCCGCATCTGGGGCGGCGGTTATTATCTCGACGACGCCTTCTACGAGATGGCCGACCGCATGGGCCTGATGATCTGGCAGGATTTCATGTTCGGCGGCTCGGTCACGCCCCCCGACGCGGCGTTCCGCGAGAACGTCCGCATCGAGGCCGACGAACAGGTCGCGCGCCTCGGCGACCATCCCTCGATCGTCATCTGGACCGGCAACAACGAAGTCCTGTCCGGCTGGGAGAATTGGGGCGACCGCAAGGCGTTCAAGACCGCGATCGGCCCCGACGAGCAGGAGCGGATCGGCACCGGCATGGCGGTGCTGTTCGACCGCGTGCTGCGCGACGCGGTGACCCGCAACAGCCCCGGCACCCCCTATATGCCCGGTTCGCCGTCGAGCGATTACGAAGGCCCCAACGACACCGACGCCAACGGCGACCGCCATTTCTGGGACGTCTGGTCGGGCTCCAAGCCGGTCGAGCAATATCTCGACCATTGCCCGCGCTTCATGTCCGAATATGGCTTCCAGTCGATGCCGACGATGGCGACGATCCGCGACTTCGCCGGGCCGGGGCCGCTCGCCGCCGACAGCGCGGTGATGAAGGCGCACCAGAAGTTCCTGTCCGGCGAAGGCAATGCGCGCCTCCAGCTCTATCTCGACCAGCGGCTGCGCCCGGCGAAGGACTTCGCCGACTTCGTCTATCTGACGCAGGTCGATCAGGCGCAGGCGATCAGCCTCGCCGCCCTCCACCATCGCGCCTGCCGGCCGGTGACGATGGGCTCGCTGTTCTGGCAGCTCAACGACGTCTGGCCGTCGGTCAGCTGGGCGAGCATCGACCATCTCGGCCAGTGGAAGCTGCTGCAATATGAGGCGAAGCGCTTCTTCGCGCCGCAGGCGATCGTCGCCGAGCACAAGGATGGCGCGACCCGCGTCGTGCTGCTCTCCGACGCGACCACGCCGCTGCCGGCCCGCTGGCGGCTCACCGTCCGCGACATGACCGGCGCGACGCTGTCGACCCGCGAAGAGGCGGCGACGCTCGCCCCGCTGTCCGCGGCGACGGTCGCGACACTGCCCGACGCCGATCTGTTCGGCACCGCCGCGCCGGCGCAGAGCTACGCGGTCGCCGAACTGCTGGTCGACGGCCGCACCGTCAGCCGCACCCTCGTCGAGCGTCTCGTGCCCAGGGACATGGCCTATCCGGACCCCGGGCTGACGCTGCGCCGCTCGGGCGACACCGCGACGATCACCGCCACCAACCTCGCGCGCGCGGTGATGATCGACATGGGCGACACCCCCGGACAGGCGTCCGACAACGGCTTCGACCTGCTCCCCGGCGAAAGCGTCACGGTGACGCTCACCGGCAAGCAGACCCCGACGCTCAGGACGCTGGCCCGCTGATGGCGGCGCGCGTCCGTCTCATCGCGTCCGTTGGATCGCGGTCACGCGAAACCGCGAAGCCGCGAAGAGATGCGCGCGCAGCAGCGCAAAGCCCCCGCGGCGCAGCCGCCCGCAAAATCCCCCCGGCAACAAGCGCCCCCGGCATAGAATCGCGGCCGGGCACCACCAAGCCCACCCCCTCCGCGCCTCCGCGCCTCCGCGCGAACGTCCCCTTATCTTCCTCTTCCTGCTCTTCCACTTCGCGTCTTCGCGTCTTCGCGCGACCCCCCTCAAGTGTTCCCGCGAAGGCGGGAACCCAGAGCCAAGCAGAGCAACGTCCGATGGCGTCCGGGACCCTGGGCTCCCGCCTTCGCGGGAGCACTGGCTTGGTTCCGCAAGGGTCTCGCGTCCGCAAGAGCGCGCGTAAGCCGGAGCGGCGGCACACTATCGCCGGCGTCCCCCAACTGGACCCCGGCCTCCGCCGGGGTACGGCGAGGGTCGCCGGACGCCCTCGCACCAACAGCAGTACCCCGGCGAAGGCCGGGGCCCAGTTGGGAAGGCCTCGCCAATCGAGCGCGACCGATGCCAGCCCCCGCCGCGACACGTCCGCACGCACAATCACGCCGCACCACCCCTCTGCGTCCTCCGCGCCTTCGCGCGCAACCCCCTCCCCAGGAGCGTCCGTATGATCCCCGCCCTCCTCCTGCTCGCGCAGGCCGCCGACCCGATCGCCGCGACGGTCGCCACCATGTCCCCCGAGCGCAAGGCGGCGCAGCTCCAGAGCACCGCCCCCGCCGATCCCGCCGCCGGCCTGCCCGCCTACGACTGGTGGAGCGAGGGGCTGCACGGCCTCGCCCGCGACGGCTATGCCACCGTCTTCCCGCAGGCGATCGGCCTTGCCGCGACCTGGGACGTCGACGTGATGAACCGCGTCGGCACGATCGTCAGCACCGAGGCGCGCGCCAAGTTCAATGCCAGACCCGTCGCCGCCGATCGCCGCATCTACGAAGGGCTGACGATCTGGTCGCCCAACATCAACATCTTCCGCGATCCGCGCTGGGGCCGCGGGCAGGAGACCTATGGCGAGGACCCGTATCTCACCGGCTCGCTCGGCGTCGCCTTCATCCACGGCCTGCAGGGCCCCGATCCCAGCCACCCCCGCGTCGTCGCCACGCCCAAGCATTTCGCCGTCCACAGCGGCCCCGAAGCCGGCCGCGACAGCTTCGACGTCGATCCCAGCCCGCAGGATCTCGAGGCGACCTATCTCCCCGCCTTCCGCCGCGCGATCATCGAGGGCAAGGCGACCTCGCTGATGTGCGCCTACAACAGCATCCACGGCGTGCCGGCCTGCGCCGCCTCGTGGCTGATGAACGACCGGCTGCGCCACGATTGGGGCTTCACCGGCTTCACCGTCTCCGACTGCGACGCGGTCGGCAACATCAGCGTCTATCACCATTACCGCAAGGACAGCGCCGGCGCGGCGGCGGCGGCGATCCGCGGCGGCACCGACGTCAATTGCGGCAGCGCCTATGGCGCGCTGCCGCAGGCGCTCGCCGCGGGGCTGGTCAGCCAGGCGGAGGTCGATACCGCGCTGACCCGCGCGCTGCGCGCCCGCCGCGCGCTCGGCATCGCCTTCGGCGGCACCAGCCCGTACAGCACGATCCCCGCCGGCGAGGTCGCCACCCCCGCGCACCGCGCCGCCGCGCTCGACGCCGCGCGCAAGTCGATCGTGCTGCTCCAGAACAACGCCGACCGCCTGCCGCTCAAGGCCGGCGCGAAGATCGCGGTGATCGGCGCCAATGCCGACGACCTCGGCGTGTTGCAGGGCAATTACCACGGCACCGCGGTCGCCCCGGTCACCCCGCTCGACGGCCTGCGCACCCGCTTCGGCGCCGCCAACGTCACTTATGCGCAGGGCTCGCTGCTCGCCGAGACCGCGGCGATCGTCGTCCCCGAAACCGCCCTGCGCGCCGACGGCAAGCCCGGCCTGCGTGCCACCTATACGGGCGGCAGCGGCGCGCCGACCGTCCGGCAGGACCGCCGCATCGACCTCGACGTTAATCGTGCGCCGCCCGCGCCCGGCCTGCCCGCGACCGGCTATACCGCGCGCTGGACCGGCGAGTTCGTTCCCCCCGCGCCCGGCCGCTACCATCTGATCCTCGATCAGACGCAATGCTGGAAGGATTGCACCGTCCACGATCGCGCCAGGCTGACGCTCGGCGGCAAGACGCTCCACGACGGCGACCTGCCCAAGGGGCGCGTCGATCTCGTCATCGACAGCGACGGCACGCCGCAGCCGATCGACATCCTCCTCGATCACCGGTCGGAAGACGACAGCTTCCGCCTGCTGTGGCTGCCCCCCGCCGAACCGTTGCTCGCGCAGGCGGTCGCCGCGGCGAAGCAGGCGGACGTCGCCGTCGTCGTCGCCGGCCTGTCGCCCGATCTGGAGGGCGAGGCGCTGTCCGTCTCCGTCCCCGGCTTCGTCGGCGGCGACCGCACCGACATCGCGCTGCCCGCGCCGCAGCTTCGCCTGCTCGCCGCGCTCAAGGCGACCGGCAAGCCGATCGTCCTCGTTCTGACCAGCGGCAGCGCCGTGTCGGTCGATCCCGCCGCCGCCGATGCGATCCTCGCCAATTGGTATTCGGGCGAGGCGGGCGGCACCGCGCTCGCCGACGTGCTGTCCGGCACGGTCAATCCCGCCGGCCGCCTGCCGGTGACGCTCTACCACGCGACCACCGATCTGCCCGCCTTCACCGATTACGGCATGAAGGAGCGCACCTATCGCTATTTCACCGGCAAACCGCTGTGGGGCTTCGGCCATGGCATGAGCTACACCAGCTTCCGCTACGCCGCGCCGCGCGGCCCCGCCTCGGTGGCGGCGGGCGGCGACCTGCGCGTCGAGGCGAGCGTCACCAACACCGGCGCACGCGACGGCGAGGAGGTCGTCCAGGCCTATCTCGTCCCCCCGGCGGCCAAAGCGGCGGGCGGCAACGTGCCGGTCCTCCAGCGTCAGCTCGTCGGCTTCCGGCGCATCGCCGTCGCCCGCGGCAAGAGCGCCAAGGTCGCCTTCACGCTCGATCCGCGCGCGATGAGCATCGTCGATCCCGACGGTCGCCGCCACGTCGTCCCCGGCGGCTACCGCCTCTACGTCGGCGGCGGCCAGCCGGGCGACGGCGCCGGCCAGTGGTTCGCCTTCACCGTCACCGATGCCGACACGGAGCTGCCCAAGTGATGCGCGATACACCTCTGACCGTGTTCCTGCGAAAGCAGGAACCCAGGGCCACACGAGACGGCGCCCGCGACCCTGGGCTCCTGCGTCCGCAGGAGCACGACGGCCTCAACCGCCGCCACTTCCTCGCCGCGACCGCCGCGTCGGCGGCGACGCTCGCCACCCCCGCCTTCGCCGCGCCACAGCTGCCCTCGAAGCGCCCCGCCGTCGCCGACCGCCGTTTCACCAGCCCGGCGGTCGAGCGCGAGCTCGCCCGCGTCTCGGCGCAGATCGGTGATGCCAAGCTGCGCTGGATGTTCGGCAATTGCTATCCGAACACGCTCGACACCACCGTCCGCATGGGCGGCACCGCGGCGGCGCCCGACGCCTTCGTCATCACCGGCGACATCCCCTGCCTGTGGCTGCGCGATTCCTCGGCGCAGGTGAAACCCTATCTCCACCTCGCCAGACAGGCGCCCGAACTGCGCCGGTTGATCCGCGGCCTGATCGCGCGCCAGTCGCGCTGCATCCTGCTCGATCCTTATGCCAATGCCTTCATGGAGGACCCGACCGCCAAATCGAACCTCGAATGGTCGCAGAAGGACGAGACCGAGATGAAGCCCGGCGTTGCCGAGCGGAAATGGGAAATCGACTCGCTCTGCTACCCGATGCGCCTCGCGCACGGCTATTGGCGCGCCACTGGCGACGCGGCGCCGTTCGACGCGACCTGGGCGGCGGCGGCCCGCGCCAGCATCCGCACCTTCCGCGAACAGCAGCGCAAGGACGGCCCCGGCCCCTACAGCTTCCGCCGCTCCGCGCCGCAGCCGACCGAGACGTTGCTCTGGGGCCACGGCAACCCGACGCGGCCGGTCGGCCTGATCCATTCGGGCTTCCGCCCCTCCGACGACGCCTGCCTCTACCCCTTCCTCATCCCCAGCAACCTGTTCGCCGTGACGGCGCTGCGCGAACTCGCCACCGTCGCCAAAGAAGCGAGCAATGACAATGACTTAGCCCAATCCGCCATAGCTTTGGCGGCCGAGGTCGCGGCGGCGCTCAAGGCGCACGGCACGATGCGTCTGCGTGACGATAGTGAAGTTTGGGCCTATGAGGTCGACGGCTACGGCAACGCCGTCTTCATGGACGACGCCAACGTCCCCAGCCTCTCCGGCCTCGCCTATCTCGGCTGCGTCGACGCCGCCGACCCGCTGTGGCAGCGCACCCAGGCAGCCTGCTGGAGCGACGCCAACCCCTGGTTCTTCCGCGGCAAGGCCGGCGAGGGCATCGGCGGCCCGCACGTCGGCGCCGGCCAGATCTGGCCGATGTCGCTGACGATCCGCGCCCTCTCCGCGACCGACGACGCCACGATCCGCGGCGCCCTGCGCACCCTGCGCGACACCGACGGCGGCACCGGCTTCATCCACGAGAGCTTCGACCGGGACGACCCGGCCAAATTCACCCGCAGCTGGTTCGCCTGGGCGAACGGCCTGTTCGGCGAGCTGATCCTCCACCTTGCCGCCACCCGACCCGCATTGCTGAAGGCGCCCCTATGACCGAAGGCACGATCTCCCGCCGCACCCTCCTCGCCGGCACCGCCGCCGCCGGCCTGCCGCTGCCCGCGCTCGCCGTTGCACCGACGCCCGCCGCCGCCAACCTCTTCATCGGCACCGGCGGCCACGGCCACACCTATCCCGGCGCGACCCTGCCCTTCGGCATGGTCCAGCTCAGCCCCGACACCGACGTCGAGCGCTGGGACGCCTGCTCGGGCTATCACCGCACCGACACGTCGATCATGGGCTTCAGCCACACGCACCTGTCGGGCACCGGCATCGGCGACATGCTCGACGTGCTGGTCGTACCGACCCGCGGCCCGGTGCAGCTCCTCCCCGGCCCGCTCGACAACCCCGACGCGGGCTACCGCCAGCGCTTCACCGCCGAACATGCCGAGCCCGGCTATTATCGCGTCGCGCTGGAAAGCGGCGTCCGCGCCGAGCTGACCGTCACCGACCGCACCGGCTACCACCGCTACACCTTCCCCGCCGGCCCCGCCCACATCCTCGTCGACCTGTCGCACCTCGTCCTAGACAAGAGCGACCAGCCGCCGCTCGTCACCGACGCCAGCCTGACGCTCGATCCCGACGGCACGCTCACCGGCAGCCGCACCGTCCACCGCTGGGCGAAGGGCCGCCACATCCACTTCGCGCTCCAGACCTCGCGCACGCCGAGCCGCGTCACCCTCTACGGCGACGGCGATGCGCAGCAGCCAGCGGGTGCCCGCGCGGTCAAGGGCATGCGTCTGAAGGCTGTCCTCCATTATGACGACGCCGGCGCCGCGCCGATCCTGATCCGCTGCGGCATCTCGGGCGTCGACGTCGCCGGCGCGCGCGCCAACCTCGCCGCCGAGGGTCGGAGCTGGGACTTCGACGCCGTCCGCCGCGCCGCGCAAACCGCCTGGACACGCGAGTTCGACGCGATGCGCGTCGAGGGCGGTACCGCCGACCAGCGCACCATCTTCGCCTCCGCGCTCTACCACGCGCTGATCGCGCCGACGCTTCTCTCCGACGTCGACGGCCGCTACATCGGCCTCGACCGCAAGCCGCATGCGCTCGCCAGGGGCGAGGCCGCGTACAGCAGCTATTCGCTGTGGGACACCTATCGCGCGCTCCACCCGCTGCTCACCATCGTCGCCCCCGACAAGGCGCAAAGCCTCGTCGCCGACCTGATCCGCCAGACACAGCAGAGCCCCTATGGCCCGCCGGTCTGGCCGTTGCAGGGCGTCGAGACCGGCACGATGATCGGCTGGCACGCCGTCTCGGTCCTCGCCGAAGCGCAGGCGAAGGGCATCGAGGCGGATTACGCCGCCGCTTGGCCGGCGATCGCCAAGCGCAGCTTCGACTTCACCGCCCCCGATCGCGACAACAGCAAGGGTCGCGACGTCTACGACGCCAAGGGCTATGTCCCCGCCGACGTCTGGTTCGAGAGCGTCAGCCGAACGCAGGAATATGCCTATGACGACTGGGCCTCGGCGCATCTCGCCCGCGCCGCCGGCCGGACGGCGGAGGCGGACCGGCTGCTCAAGCGCTCGGGCAATTGGCGCAACGTCATCGACGGCAAGGCCGGCTTCGCCAAGCCGCGCTTCGCCGACGGCCGCTGGTGGAGCCCCTACGACCCCATCCAGCTCGGCCATATGCCCAAGCCGTGGTGGCGCGACTATACCGAGGCGAACGGCTGGCAGGCGACCTTCCTCAACCAGCACGACGTCTACGGCCTGATCGCGCACATGGGCGGCGATGCCGCGTTCGAGGCCCGGCTCGACGCGCTGTTCACCGCGCCCTCGACGTTGCCGGCCAACGCCCCGCCCGACATCAGCGGCCTCGTCGGCCAGTATGCGCACGGCAACGAGCCCAACCACCACGTCGCCTATCTCTACGCCTATACCGGCGCGGCGTGGAAGACGCAGGCGATGGTCCGCCGGCTGTGCGTCGAGATGTACAAGAACGACCCCGACGGCATCATCGGCAACGACGATTGCGGCCAGATGAGCGCCTGGTTCGTGCTGTCGTCGCTCGGTTTCTACCCGGTCGATCCGGTCGAGGCGGTGTACGTCTTCGGCTCGCCGCTGTTCGAGCGCGCCGAGATCCGCCTGCCCGGCGGCAAGCGGCTGACGATCGAGGCGCCCGGCAACCGCGCCGACACGCCCTATGTCCGCGCGGTCAGCCGCAACGGCAAGTCTTGGACGAAGAACTGGATCAGCCACGCCGAGCTGATGCAGGGCGGCCGCCTCACCTTCACGATGAGCGCGACGCCGGTGAAGAGCTTCGGACAGGCCAAGGCGGATCGCCCGCCGTCGAACGGCCACGGCGCGGCGTGAGGCACGCGTCGCGATCGACCCGCTGTACCCCGGCGGAGGCCGGGGCCCAGTTGCGGGAAGCGCGGTAACGACGCGCCGCATCAAAACAGGAGCGTCTCCTGACTGGGCCCCGGCCTTCGCCGGGGTACAGCATCCAATACAGCCATACGGAGCCATGCCGTGACCGACCTCAGCCGCCGCACCCTCATCGCCTCCGGCCTCGCCGCGACGGCGACCGCCACCCCCGCCTTCGCCGCCACGACCACCCCGGCGAATGCCCCCGCCCCCTATGGCGCCACCCCGTCGCCGCGCCAGCTTGCCTGGCACCGGCGCGAGCGCTACGCCTTCGTGCATTTCTCGATCAACACCTTCACCAACCGCGAATGGGGCTATGGCGACGAAAGCCCGGCGCTGTTCAACCCGACCGATTTTGCGCCCGACCAGATCGTCGCGGCGGCCAAGGCGGGCGGCATGCGCGGCATCATCCTCACCGCCAAGCATCACGACGGCTTCTGCCTGTGGCCGACGCAGCTCACCGACCATTGCATCCGCAACAGCCCGTACAAGAACGGCAAGGGCGACATCGTCCGCGAGATGGAACAGGCGACGCGCCGCGCCGGCCTCGCCTTCGGCCTCTATCTCTCGCCGTGGGATCGCAACCACCCCGAATACGGCCGCCCGGCCTATGTCGATTATTATCGCAAGCAGGTGGTGGAACTCTGCACCCGCTATGGCGAATTGTTCGAATTCTGGTTCGACGGCGCCAATGGCGGCGACGGCTATTACGGCGGCGCCAAGGAAACCCGCAAGATCGATGCGCCGAAATACTACAACTGGCCGTCGATCATCGCGCTCGTCCACCAGCATCAGCCGATGGCCTGTACCTTCGACCCGCTCGGCGCCGACATCCGCTGGGTCGGCAACGAGGACGGCGTCGCCGGCGATCCCTGCTGGCCGACGATGCCCGACCACCCCTATGTCCAGTCCGAGGGCAATAGCGGCGTCCGCAACGGGGCACTGTGGTGGCCGGCGGAGACCGACGTGTCGATCCGCCCCGGCTGGTTCTACCACCCCGACGAGGACGCCAAGGTCAAGGACCCGCAGCGGCTGATCCGCCTGCACGACGAATCGATCGGCCGCGGCACCAACCTCAATCTCAACCTGCCGCCCGATCGCCGCGGCCGCATCCCCGATCACGACGTCGCCGTCCTCAAGAGCTTCGGCACGGCGCTCGAGGCGAGCTTCGCCACCGATCTCGCGCAGGGCGCCATCGCCTCGGCAAGCGCCACCCGCAGTGCGGCGTTCGCACCGGCCAAAGTGCTCGACGGCAACCGCGACACCTATTGGTCGACCCCCGACCGCGTCACCACGCCGACGCTGACGCTCGACCTGCCGCCGAACCGCAGCTTCGACCTGATCCGCATTCGCGAACATCTGCCGCTCGGCGTCCGCGTCACCCGCTTCGCGATCGAGGCGGAGGTCGCCGGTCGCTGGCAGCGGCTCGCCGAGAAGACCGCGATCGGTTCACAGCGCATCATCCGCCTCGACGCGCCGATCACCGCGCGCCGCATCCGGCTGGTGATCCTCGACGCCCCTGCCTGCCCGGCGATCAGCGAGGTCGCATTGTTCCGCAGCGTCGCACCGGTCCCGGTCGCCGCCCCGCGCAGCAGCGACGCGACGCTGATCTCGCCGCGCGACTGGAAGGTCGTCACCGCGACCGCACCCGGCGCGGAGGCACTGCTCGATGGCGACGGCGCGACGATCTGGTCGCAACCCGCGCCGACCACGACGCCGGCCAGCGTGACGCTCGACCTCGGCACCACGCAGACGGTCGCCGGCTTCAGCCTCACGCCCTGGCGCCACCCCGACAAGGTCAGCGCGCCGCCACGCAACTATCGCGCCGAGACCAGCACCGACGGCAGGACGTGGACCGCGGCGGCGGATGGCGAGTTCCAGAATATCGCCTACGCGCTGGCGACGCAACGCATCCCCTTCACCGCGCCGCGCCCGCTGCGCTACCTGCGCCTGACCTTCGCCGCGACCGCGGTGCCGGCCGAAAAACTGGCGATCGCGGACATCGGCGCCTTCACGCGCTGATCGAGAACGCCGCCACTACACGCCATTGTGCTCCTGCGAAAGCAGGAGCCCAGGGTCACAGGCGGCGGAGATTTCGGCTTTGGGCTCCTGCGTTCGCAGGAGCACTCGGCCAAACAGCGACCGTCAGATCCCGCCCGCAATCACCTCGCGCCCGCCGGCCTGCAACTCGCGCGTCAGATCCGCCAGGCACTGCGTCACGAGCGCCTCGTCCGCGCTGCGCACGACGAAGTTCGCCCCCGTCCGCCCGTCGCGGAAGAACGGATAGGAGCCGATCGACACGCCCTCATGCCCCTTCTCGGCATCGCGCAGCAGGTCGGCGACCTCGCTCTCCGCGACCCAGCAGCCGATCGTCCCCGACACCACCGGCCGCCCGCCTTCCAGCGTGCCGGTCAGCGCATCGAGCATCCCGGCGGTGATGTGCGGCACCCCCGCCATGATGAAGATATTGCCGATATGGATACCCGGCGCGCCCGACACGCGATTGGGGATCAGCCCCGCCCCCGCCGGCACCCGCGCCATCCGCGCGCGCGTCTCGGTCAGCCCGCCACGCGTCGCATAATAGCCCTCCAGCACCGCCATCGCTTCGGGATGATGCTCGACCTCGACGCCCAGCGCCTCCGCGATCGCGTCGACGGTGATGTCGTCGTGCGTCGGCCCGATCCCGCCGGTGGTGAACAGATAATCGTTGCGCGTCCGCAGTGTGTTGACCGCCTCGACGATCGCCGCGGTCCGGTCGGGCACCACGCGCACCTCGGCGAGGCGGATGCCCTGCACGTTGAGCCAGCTCGCGAGCTGCGCGATGTTCTTGTCCTGCGTCCGGCCGGAGAGGATCTCATCCCCGATCACGACCAGCGCAGCGGTCCAGATACGTTCCTGCTCCATCGCCCGGTCATAGCCTCGCAAAATCGCCGCGACCACGCTATATCGCCGCGATGACCGAATACGTGACCGTCACCTCCGACGCGCCGGAAGGGCGCACCGGCGCCATCAAGCTCCATGGCCCCGCCGCCTTCGCCGGCATGCACAAGGCGGGCAGGCTCGCCGCCGAGACACTCGACATGCTGACGCCGCACATGGTGCCGGGCGTATCGACCGCCGAACTCGACAAGCTGATCTACGACTTCATCGTCGCGCGCGACGGTGTGCCGGCGACGCTTGGCTATCGCGGCTATACGCATTCGACCTGCATCTCGATCAACCATGTCGTCTGTCACGGCATTCCGTCGGAGAAGACGCTGAAGTCGGGCGATATCGTCAATGTCGACGTTACCCCGATCGTCGACGGCTGGCACGGCGATTCGAGCCGCATGTATCTGATCGGCGACGTGCCGCTGAAGGCGAAGCGCCTTGTCGAGGTCACCTATGAATGTCTGATGCTCGGCATCGAACAGGCCAGGCCCGGCAACCATATGGGCGACGTCGCCAACGCCATCCAGCGCCATGCCGAAAAGCATCGCTACGGCGTCGTTCGCGACTTCTGCGGCCACGGGCTCGGCCGGCTGTTCCACGACGCACCCGAAGTCGTCCACGTCGGCAAGCCCGGCACGGGTCCGGAACTCAAGCCCGGCATGATCTTCACGATCGAGCCGATGATCAACATCGGCCGTCCCGACGTGAAGCTGCTCGACGACGGCTGGACCGCGGTGACTCGCGACCGTTCGCTGTCCGCGCAGTTCGAACATTCGATCGGCATCAACGAGGACGGCTGCGAGATCTTCACCACCTCCCCCGCCGGATACCACCAGCCGCCCTATCAGTGAGGCCCGCGCATCCGCTCGACGCGCCGGTCTGGCAGGCGCTGACCACGCGGCAGGCGCCGCTGGCGCTGGGCAATGACGACGCGCGGCGGATCGACCCCGATTACGGCCTGTTCGCGGCGGTGGCGGCGCATGACGTCCGTCATCACGCCGCGCTCGCCGATCTCGTCGCGCGCGGCGAGACGATCGGGCTGTTCGAGCCGGCGCCGCCGGCCACCCTGCCCGGCTTTCGCAGCATCACGACGGCGCGCTGCGTGCAGATGGTCGCCGCCGATCCTCCGTCCCCCACGACCGACGCGGTCCCGCTCGGCGACGCCGATGCGGCGGAGATGGTCGCGCTTGCCGAACTGACGCGCCCCGGTCCCTTCTTCCGCCATACGCATCGCTTCGGCGGCTTCCTCGGCATCCGCATCGACGGCCGGCTCGCCGCGATGGCCGGCACGCGGCTTGCGCTCCCCGGCTATCGCGAGGTCAGCGGCGTCTGCACCCACCCCGATTTCCGCGGCCGCGGGCTCGCCGCCGGCCTGATCGCCGCGGTCGCCGGTGCGATTCACGCGGCCGGCGATACGCCCTTCCTAACCAGCTACGCCGACAATCCGGGCGCGATCGCGCTCTACCGCCGCCTCGGCTTCGCGCCCCGCCGCGACCTCGTCTTCAGCCTGTTCGAACGACGGTAATCCAATAAAGTCGGACCCTTGCGGCAGGGCCTGCGTTGGCAGCGTCTTACCGGAAAAGGCAGATACATGACCAAACACGCATTGATCGTCGGTGCGAGCGGCATCGTCGGCAGCGCCACCGCCGCGCTGCTCGTCGAACAGGGCTGGACCGTCCACGGTCTCGCCCGCCGCCCCGGCGACCAGCCGGGCGTCCAGCCGGTCGCCGCCGACCTGCTCGACGCCGCCGGCACCGCCGCCGCGCTCGCCGGCATCCGCCCCGACGCGGTGTTCATCACCACCTGGCTGCGGCAGGACAGCGAAGCGGAGAATATCCGCGTCAATTCGGCGATGGTCCGCAACCTGCTCGACGGCCTGCGTGCCAACGATGCCGCGGTGGGGCATGTCGCGCTCGTCACCGGCCTCAAACATTATCTCGGGCCGTTCGAGGCCTATGGCAAAGGCACGCTGCCGCAGACGCCGTTCCGCGAGGAACAAGGCCGGCTCGACGTGGAGAATTTCTATTACGCGCAGGAGGACGAGGTGTTCGCCGCAGCGGAGCGCGACGGTTTCACCTGGAGCGTCCACCGCCCGCATACCGTGATCGGCAAGGCGGTCGGCAATGCGATGAACATGGGCACGACGCTCGCCGTCTATGCGACCCTGTGCCGTGAGACCGGCCGGCCGTTCCGCTTCCCCGGCTCGGCGGCGCAATGGGACGGGCTCACCGACATGACCGACGCGGGCCAGCTCGCGCGGCATCTGCTATGGGCGGCGACCACCCCCGCCGCGGCGAACGAGGCGTTCAACGTCGTCAACGGCGACGTCTTCCGCTGGAGCTGGATGTGGAGCCGCATCGCGGAGTGGTTCGGCGTCGAGGCCGCCCCGTTCGACGGCAGCGTCCAGCCGCTGGAAACGCAGATGGCCGGCGACGCCGACCTCTGGCGGCGCATCGCCGAGCGCGAGGGGCTTGCCGAGCCCGATCTCGCCCGCCTCGCCTCGCCCTGGCATACCGACGCCGATCTCGGCCGCCCGATCGAGGTCGTCACCGACATGTCGAAGAGCCGCCGCCTCGGCTTCACCGCCTATCAGCCGACCGACGATGCCTTCTTCGCATTGTTCGAGCGGCTGCGTGCCGATCGCCTGATCCCGGCATGAGCGACGAGCGCCCCGACAAGGGCCGCGCCGTTCCTAGCGGCCGGCTGTCGCGGCTCGGCGCCTTCGGGCGTCTCGCCGCGGGGGTCGGTGGCGGCGTCGTCGCCGAGGGTGCGCGTCGGCTGGCGGCGGGAGAGCGGCCGCGGATGGGCGACCTGCTGCTCACCCCCGCCAATGCGACGCGCGTCGCCGACCAGCTCGCGCATCTGCGCGGCGCGGCGATGAAGCTCGGCCAGATGATCTCGATGGACGCGGGCGACATGCTCCCGCCGGAACTGGCGACGATCCTCGCCCGGCTGCGCAACGACGCGCACCATATGCCGCCCGCGCAGCTCAACACCGTGCTCGCGCAGGAATGGGGCCGCGACTGGCGCGGCCGCTTCGCCCATTTCCAGGCGCATCCGATCGCGGCCGCCTCGATCGGGCAGGTGCATCGTGCGCGCCTGCCCGACGGGCGCGAACTGGCGATCAAGGTGCAATATCCCGGCGTGATGCAGAGCATCGACGCCGACGTCGACAACGTCGCCACCTTGCTGCGCGTCTCCGGCCTGCTTCCCAAGGACCTCGACATCGCGCCGCTGCTCGGCGAGGCGAAGCGCCAGCTCCACGAGGAGGCGGACTATCTGCGCGAAGGCGCGATGATGCGCCGCTACCGCGACTTGCTCGTCGACGATCCCGCCTTCGTCATCCCCGAGCTGCACGCTGAGCTGACCACCCCCAACGTGCTCGCGATGACCTATGTCGCCGGCGTGCCGATCGAAACGCTCGAGGCCGCGGAACAGCCGGTGCGCGACGCCGCGATGCACAGCCTGATCGCCTTGGCGCTGCGCGAGCTGCTCGACTGGGGACTGATGCAGACCGATCCCAATTTCGCCAATTACCGCTGGCAGCCGGAAACGGGGCGGATCGTGCTGCTCGACTTCGGCGCCGCCCGCGCCGTGCCGGCGGCGACGGCCGGCGGCTATCGCCGCCTGCTCGCTGCCGGCCTGTCGGGAAACCGCGATGCGGTACGCGAAGCGGCGGTCGCGGCAGGCTTCCTCGGCGAGGCGGCGGCGGCGCGGCACCGCCCGCTGGTCGATGCGATGATCGACGTGATCCTCGGCGAGCTCAACCGCCCCGGCCCGTTCGACTTCGGCGATCGCGCCTTCGTCGGCGTCGTGCGCGAACAGGGGATGGAGATGGCACAGGATCGCGCCACCTGGCACGTCCCGCCCGCGGACACGCTGTTCGTCCAGCGCAAGATCAGCGGCACGGCTTTGTTGGCCGCACGACTGAAGGCGCGCGTCGACATCCGCGCGATGGTGGACGGGCGGGTGTAACACGCAGACGATTGCGTCGCTTCATCGGTCTTCCTTCCCACCGTCACCCCGGCCTCGAGCCGGGGTCCCGCTACTTCGAACGAAGCGGAGAAGCGGGATGCCGGACCGAGCCCGGCATGACGGGAGATATGAGCGCCGTCACAGCCTCCGACATCGGGGGCGGCACCACCGGCGTCGCCCCTATGCTTATCGGATGTCCAGCATCACCACCGATTTCGCCGGCAGCGTCACCGACAGCGTGCCGCCGGACAGCGTCGCCCCGGTGAACGCCACCGGCTTGACCACGTCGGGCGCATCGAAGGTGTTGTGCGCGTCCATCGTCGTGCCCGTCAGGATACGCCCGGTCACGGTCCCCCCGGCGATCCCGGCGAGCTGCACGGTCACGTTCGCCGGCTGGTTCGGATCGACGTTGGTCAGCGCGACGTGCACCACGCCGTCGGTGCCGCGCACCGCGCTCGAACTGACCGCGCGCAACTCGTGCCCGCCGTTCTTATACCAATGCGAGCTGACCTCGGCGGGTAGGACGGTGCCGTCCTGATAGCCCTTGTACAGGTCGAACACCCAATAGGTCGGCGTCTTCACCATGCGGTTGCCGTCGGTCAGCAGCATCGCCTGCAGCACGTTGACCATCTGCGCGATATTGGCGCCGCGGACGCGATCGGCATGGCGCGCGAAGATATCGAGGTTGAGGCTCGCCACCACCGCGTCGCGCAGGCTGTTCTGCTGGTAGAGGAAGCCCGGATGCGACCCCGGCTCCTGATCGTACCAGGTGCCCCATTCGTCGACGAGCAGCGCCACCCGCTTCTTGGGATCGTATTTGTCCATGATTCGCGAATGGCCCTGGAGCAATTCCTCCATCTTCATCGTCTTGGCGAGCGTCCGCGCCCAGGCTTCTTCGTCGAAGCCGGTCGCCGCGCCCTTCTTCTCCCAGCTGCCGGGCACGGTATAATAATGGACGCCGATCCCCGAGAAGGCGTTGCCCGCCTTCTGCATCATGACCTCGGTCCAATTGTAGTCCTCGGCATTGGCGCCGCTCGCCACCTTCATGATCGGCACGCCGTCGGGCGCCTTGACGAAGGTCGCGTAGCGGCGCGTCTCGTCGGCGGCATATTCGGGCGTCATATTGCCGCCGCAGCCCCACAATTCGTTGCCGATGCCGAACATCGGCACCTTCCACGGTTCCTTGCGGCCGTTGGCGGCGCGCTCCTTGGCGAGCGTCGAGCCGGTCGGCGAGGTCATATATTCGACCCATTCGGCCATCTCGCGCGGCGGCGCCGAGCCGACGTTGCCCGACACATAGGCCTCGGCACCGAGCAGCTCGGAATAGTCCATGAATTCGTGCGTCCCGACCGCATTGTCCTCGGTCACGCCGCCCCAATTGGTGTTGACCTTGACTGGGCGCTTGCCGCGCGGGCCGATGCCTTCGCGCCAATGATATTCGTCGGCGAAACAGCCGCCGGGCCAGCGCACCACCGGCACCTTGATCGCCTTCAGCGCCTCGATCACGTCGCTGCGATAGCCGCGGACGTTGGGGATCTTGCTGTTCGGGCCGACCCAGATGCCGCCATAGATGCCGGTGCCGAGATGTTCGGCGAACTGGCCGAACAGCCGCTTGTCGAACTTCGGACCGGGACGATCGCCACGCACCGACACGATATCGGACGGCGCGGCCGCCGGCGTGGCCTGCTGCGCCGCTGCGCCGCCGGAGACCAGAACCGCCAGCGCGGAACAGAACAACAGCCTCGACATCACCTTCATCACTCTCCCCTGACGCGTCCCAGCGCGTACCCGCCGATGCTATCCCCCGTTTTGGTATTCGTCAATTTGCCGGACAAATGGGTGGCGTCGCGCGACGAACCGCGGCAGGAAGCGGCGAATGTTGCGTCGCACTACCAAGTCCATACTAGGCCTGCCGGATATGCCGGTCTGCTCCGCCCCTTGCCGAACACCGCCTGCGGCCATGTCTCGACCGGCGGCGGAGCGGGCGCGCGCATGACCGATCTTCACGGCCGGCGCATCCTGATCGTCGAGGACGAATATCTCGTCGCGGACGACCTCGCGCGCGACCTGCGCGGCCTCGGCGCGGAGATCGTCGGCCCGATCGGCACGCTCGCCGCCGCGGTGAAACTGCTCGCGACCGCTCCGCCGCTCGACGGTGCGGTGCTTGACATCAATCTGCACGGCGAGATGAGCTACCCGGTCGCAGCGCTGCTTGCCGCTGCCGGGACGAAGTTCCTGTTCGTCACCGGCTATGACGCCTGGACGATCGATGACCGGTTTCGCAACGTCCCGCGCCACGAAAAGCCGGTCCATTCCGCCGACGTGGTTGCGGCGCTGTTCGGTGAAGAGAGGCAGACGTCGGGCGAGGCATAGAGCCACTACCCGCTGGACACTCCGACAAATACGAGATCCGCGGATGCGCGCACTGTCCGCAATCGCTGTCCGTCATCCCATCTGGATGCAGAGGGCAAGACCTCCGAACAATCTTGCCAGTGCTCCCGCGCAGGCGGGAGCCCAGGAGTCACTTACGCTATAAGACGTTGTTTTGCTTGATCCTGGGTTCCCGCTTTCGCGGGAACACTGAGAACACTAAGGATACGCCGTTAGCTTCCCCCGAACCTCACGCCCGCCCGCGCCGCGCTTCCGCCTGCCGGGCGGAGGCGATCGTATCGACCACCAGTTCGTAGAAGGCCGGCGAATAGCCCGATGCCAGGAACGCCTTCACCTCGGCCGACGCGATCGCATAGCCGCGCTTCCAGCTCAGCACCGCGATCCGGCGCAACGCCTCGAGCTTGGGGTCGGCGAGCTGCGGGCTGATCCGCACGCCGAACACGAGGCCGAGCCAACGGGTCAGCCGGCCCGGCTGGCGCAGCGTCGACAGGCCGTCCTGCCGCGCGATCCCGATCACCGAACGCTCAAGCTCCGTCAGCACCGGCCGTTCCTCCTCTGCAGCCTGCGCCAGCGGCGCTGTCTCCGACACCACGACCGGCCGCGCGACGGGCGCGCTCACCCGCGCATAACCGGCGTTGCCCGGTTCGGCAAAAGCAAGAAAAGCCATGGCGTCACTCCCTTCTCGACATCGCACGCCACCCTTCCGCATCCATGGCGATGCAGACCGATACGTACGAATTGTTGCACCCCTTTTGCCCCCGCACTGCGAAGGGCATCCGGGTGTTTCCGTCCGATGCCCGCGATCCCTCGCCGCCATCTTCTATACTGTTCGGTATAGAAGCGGCTGCGGCGGTCGTCAACGGCTTTTATACCGTTCGGTAGAAAAGCTGCCCGCGGATACCGGTGGAGCGCGGGGCGTTGCCGTTTCGAGAGATCAGGAGGTCCCCATGTCCGACACGTCCCGCGATACCAAGGCCGATCCCGAGCGCGATCCCGCCGGCAATCCGTTCGACCGCGCCGACGGCCATTCCGGGCAGGAGTATAACAAGGACCGCGAGGCGGCGCTCGGCGCGCAACGCCCCGGTGGCACCGTCTCCGCCCGCCCCGGCGACCCGGCACCGCCGCACGATCCGGCGATCCCGCCCGACAACGGCCGCCGCGCCTCGTTCGACCCGCAGACCGGCGAGGTTCACGGCAGCGGCAGCGGCGCCGGCGGTGGCAACCCCGGCGAGGATTTCGACTCCGACGCCGCGACCGGCGACGGCTATCCGGTCACCGGCGGCGAAGGCCGACCGAAAGGCGGCGATGGCGATCTCGGACCCGGCCACGTCAGCGAGTGAAGCGCAATCCTCCCCGTGGCGGAAGGGACTGTTTCTTACGACCCATTAGGCGTCACGATGGCAATTCCCTTTCCCCGTCATGCCGGACTTGATCCGGCATCCCGCTTCTTCTTCGCAACGTCCGAAGAAGAAGCGGGACCCCGGCACAAGGCCGGGGTGACGGCGTGGGTGTAACAGACGCGCATATGCGGCTGCCCCTCGCCGCCGACGAAGAATAGACGATCATTTCAGCGGGACGATCACCTCGTCGGGATGCGCGACGTTCAGTTCCTTGCGCACCATCTCGTCGACCATATCCGGATTGGCGTGATCCGGATCGAGCAGCGCCACGCGATTCTTGAGCACCGCGCGCTTCTGGTCGAGTGCGGCGAACTGTTTCTCCCGCCGCACCAGCTGCTTCTTGTAATCGCCGTAAGCGAGGATGCCGTTGGGCCCGAGCACTGCATAGGCGCCGAAGAACGCCATGATCGTCAGCCCCAGCGCCGGCAGCGCGGCCCGGCGCATCGTCCGGGCGAAAGCCGATGGTCTCTGTCCGCGTGCCGCCATGCCCTGCATCCTCGCTTGCCGTTCGTGCCGGATCAAGCCTTCAGAACGTCGCGGCCGGCATAACGTGCCGAATCGCCCAGCTCTTCCTCGATACGGATCAGCTGGTTGTACTTGGCGAGCCGGTCCGAGCGCGCCAGCGAGCCGGTCTTGATCTGCCCGCAATTGGTCGCGACGGCGAGGTCGGCGATCGTCGCATCCTCGGTCTCGCCCGAACGGTGGCTCATCACCGCGGTGTAGCGCGCGCGCTGCGCCATCGTCACCGCTTCCAGCGTCTCGGTCAGCGTGCCGATCTGGTTGACCTTGACCAGCAGCGAATTGGCATAGCCGCCCTCGATGCCGCGCTTCAGGCGCTTCGGGTTGGTAACGAACAGATCGTCGCCGACGAGCTGCACCTTGTCGCCGATCAGATCGGTGAGCGCCTTCCAGCCCTCCCAATCGTCCTCGCTCATGCCGTCCTCGATCGAGAAGATCGGATAGCGGCGGGTGAGGTCGGCGAGATATTCGGCCATCGCGCCGCTCTCGAGCACCTTGCCCTCGCCCGAGATATCGTAGCGGCCATCCTTGTAGAATTCGGTCGCGGCGCAATCGAGCGCCAGCATTACGTCGTCGCCGGGCGTATAGCCCGCCTTCTCGATGCTCTGCATGATGAAGCCCAGCGCCTCTTCGGTCGAGGCGATGTTCGGCGCGAAGCCGCCCTCGTCGCCGACGCCGGTCGCCAGACCCTTGTCGTGCAGCGCCTTCTTCAGCGTGTGGAAGATCTCCGAGCCGCAGCGCACCGCCTCGACGATGTTCGCCGCGCCGACCGGCACGATCATGAATTCCTGGAAGTCGATCGGATTGTCGGCATGTTCGCCGCCGTTGATGATGTTCATCATCGGCACCGGCAGCACGTGCGCCGAGACGCCACCGACATATTTGTAGAGCGGCATGCCGCGCGCCTCTGCTGCGGCCTTGGCGGCGGCGAGACTGATGCCGAGGATCGCATTCGCGCCCAGCCGGCCCTTGTTCTCGGTGCCGTCGAGCTCGATCATCGCCGCGTCGAGATCCGCCTGATCCTCCGCGTCAAGGCCGAGCAGCGCCTCGACCAGCTCGCCGTTGACCGCCTCGATCGCCTCGTCGACGCCCTTGCCGCCCCAGCGGCTCTTGTCGCCGTCGCGCTTCTCGACCGCTTCGTGCGCGCCGGTCGAGGCGCCCGACGGCACCGCCGCGCGCCCGAAGCTGCCGTCCTCCAGCAGCACGTCGACTTCCACCGTCGGGTTGCCCCGGCTGTCGAGGATCTGGCGGCCATGGATGTCGATGATTGCGGTCACGTAACGATGCTCCTACCTCTGGGGCGTGATGCGCGCGCTCTACCGCGCCGGCCGGGTCGCGGCAATCTCCGCGACGACGAGGGAACCGGGCCGGTCGGGCCGGGGTTGAGCGTGTCGAACATAGGAAGGGTGAGCCATGGCCGATACCGATTTCACGACCGTCACCGACGGCGACACCACCGCTGCCGGCGCCACCGACGCCGCCGCGAGCAAGACCGACCAGGCCAAGCAGACGGTGAAGGACTATTCGTCCAAATACGGCGCACAGGCGACCGACCGCGTCCGCACCCTCGCCGAAACCGGCAAGGAGCGCGCCGTGGGCGGTCTCGATCAGCTCTCGCAGCTGATCAACGACGCCGCGCAGCAGGTCGATGAGAAGCTCGGCGCGCAATATGGCGATTATGCCCGCACCGCCGCCGGCACGGTGTCCAACTTCGCCGAGCAGCTCAATGGCAAGGACACCGAGGAGCTGATCGAAGAAGCGCGCGAGTTCGTCCGCAAGAGCCCCGGCGTCGCGGTCGGCGTGGCCGCCGCGCTGGGCTTCGCGGTCGCCCGCCTCGTCCAGTCGGGTATCGACGGCAACAAGGCCTGATCGACCCCATGGCGACGATCCAGCCGATGACCGAAGACGACAGCATCGCCACGCTCGTCACGCAACTCGTCGATGACGCGCGCGGCCTCGCCAGTGCCGAGGTGGCATTGGTCAAGGCCCGCGTCGGCGAGCGCACCAGCGCCTATAAGAACGCGGCGATCTTCTTCGTCGCCGCTGCGGTGCTCGCGCTCGCCGGGCTAGTGGCGTTGCTCGTCGGGCTGATCCTCAGCCTCGCGACGCTGATCGGCCCCGGTCTCGCCACCGCCGCGGTGGTGATCGGCGTGTTCGCGATCGCGGCGGTGCTGGCGATCGTCGGCAAGGGCCGGCTCGCGCCGGGGACGCCGCGATGAGCGCGCCGCTCCCGACGTTGCGCCTCGCCGAGGCGGAAGCCGAAGCGCTCGCCGCGCGCGAGCGCCTCAACGCGACGCTCGGCAAGCTTCAGGTGCGGCTCAACCCGCGTGCTTTGGCCTTGCAGGCGGCGCGGGAGCTCACCGACAAGGGCGGCGCAGCGGCGCAGGCGAGCCTCAACACCGCGGTGCGCAACCCCGGTGCGGTAGCCGGCGCCACCGCGGTCGCCGGCCTGTTCCTCGCCCGCCATCGCATCGTCTCGCTGTTCCGGCGCAAACCCAAGCACAAGCCTGGCCATCGCGACCACGAACCCGGTCTCGGCCCGCAGGACTGACCCCGTACATCTGACCATAGCGCCCCCGCACGAAGGATAGACGCATGACCGACAATCACGACATCCACGCCCGTATCGACGACGCCAAGCATGTCGCGACCGACGCCGCCCGCCGCACCGTCGACGCGGTCGAGCACAACCCGCTAGCCATCGTCGCGGGCGGTCTCGCGATCGGCGCGCTCGCCGGCGCGCTGATCCCGCGGTCCGAGAAGGAGAAGGAGCTGCTCGCGCCGCTCGGCCGCACGCTCGGCGAACGCGCCCGCGGCGCGATCCAGGCCGCCCGCGACGCCGGTGCCGGCGAGCTGCAGAATGCCGGCCTGTCGAAGGACGCGGCCAAGGATCAGGTCAAGTCGCTGTTCCAAGGCATCGCCAAGGCGGCGACCACCGCCGGCTCGGCCGCGGTCAAGACCGCCGCCAACAAGGGCTGACGCCGCGTGCCGCTGCCGGAGGGTCCGGCGGCGGCTGATGGCGTCGGGGGTTCAATATCGCAGCGCAACACGCTAGGGCGCTGGGCTTGACCCTCACACCCGGGATACGCGCATGAGCAAGCTCCACCTCGTCTTCGGCGGCCGCGTCAAGGACCCCCGCACCCTCGAATTCGCCGATCCGTCGAAGCTCGAGGTCGTCGGCATCTTCGCCGACTATGCCAGCGCCGAAAAGGCCTGGCGCGCCAACGCGCAACGCACCGTCGACGACGCCGAGATGAAGTTCGTCGTGGTCCACCTGCACCGCCTGCTCGAGCCGGAACTGCTGACCCCGCCGGCGGCGTAAGGCGCGGGCGGCGGGACAGGCCGCCGCTCCAGCCCCCACCATCGTCATCCCCGCGCAGGCGGGGATCCAGACGCGCGGACCTTGCGACCCCATCGCTACGTCGACGTTTATGGATTCTCGCCTGCGCGGGGATGACGATGGTGGGGAGGCAGAGGTATCTATCACACTTCATCCCGGCGAAAGCCGGGACCCATGGACGAGATGCCATCAGCGTGAGCGCGCCTTACGCCCGCTCCGCCCCCATGGGTCCCGGCTTTCGCCGGGATGACGAAGAGGGCTTTGGCGACCGAATAAAAGTCCTCCCCCGCCCGGGATAGGTGGCAGGCCGCAGGCCTGACGGAGGGGGAGGGATACGGCGCCAGCGGTCGTATACGACAACGCCCCCACCGCCCGGCTCAGATGAGCGCAAAACAGCTCAGATAAACTCGACCTTCGACACGACATAATAGCGATCGCCCGCCGGCACCGACACCTCGACCTCGTCGTCCACCCGACGACCGATCAGCGCGCGCCCCAGCGGCGAATTGTACGAAATCCGGCCGGTCTTGGCATTCGCCTCGGTCTGGCCGACGATCTGATACTTCACCGGCTTGTCGTCGTCGTCGAGCAGCGTCACCGTCGCGCCGAACACCACCTTGTCGCCCGACAGTTCCAGCGGATCGATGATCTGCGCACGGGACAGTTTGTCCTCGATGTCGCTGATCGTCGCCTCATTCTGGCCCTGCTGTTCCTTCGCCGCATGATATTCGGCGTTTTCCGACAGATCGCCGTGCGCACGCGCTTCCTCGATCGCATCCACGATCTGGGGACGCTCGGCTTTCAGACGCTTCAGGTCCGCGACGAGCGTGTCATAGCCCTCCTGGAGCATCGGCATCTTTTCGACGGTCGCCATATCTACGTCCCCAATTCACTCATTCCCCGCGGCGGACCTCATCGGCCCGCCCCGCACATCACGTCATTATGTCGGGATCAGTTGTGCGACTGCGAATAGTAGGATTGCAACGGCCGTACTTCAAGGGAGGTGACCCCGATTGCCGCCGCCGCCTGCACGCTGGCCGGCGCGGTGGTGAAATACGGAATCTTCTGAGCCAGCGCCGCCTGGCGGATCGGCTTCGAATCCTTCAGGCTCTGCCACCCCTCGGTGGTGTTGAAGATCAGCGTCACCTCGCCGTCCATGATCCGGTCGAGGATATGCGGCCGCCCCTGCGCAACCTTGTTCACCTTCTCCACCGTCAGCCCGACGGTTTCGAGGTAATCGGCGGTGCCACCGGTCGCGAGCACCTTGAAGCCATGCGCGAGCAACGACTTCACCGCCGGTACGATATGCGGCTTGTCGCCGCTCTTGACGCTGACGAACGCGGTGCCGCCGGTCGGCAGCACCGTGCCCGCGCCGAGCTGCGACTTGGCGAAGGCGGTGGTGAAATCGGGGTCGATCCCCATCACCTCGCCGGTGCTCTTCATCTCGGGCGACAGCACGGGATCGATGCCGGGGAAGCGGTTGAACGGGAACACCGCTTCCTTGACCGCATAATAATCGATGTGGCGATCGATCGGCGGCAGGTCCTTCAATTTCTCGCCCGCCATCACCCGGCTGGCGATCTTGGCGATCGGCACGCCGATCGCCTTGGCGACGAACGGTACGGTGCGCGACGCGCGCGGGTTGACCTCGATGAGATAGACCTCGCCGTCCTTCACCGCGAACTGGATGTTCATCAGCCCCTTGACCGACAGCGCATGCGCCAGCGCCACCGTCTGCCGCTCGATCTCGGCGATCGTCTCGGGGGTCAGCGAATAAGGAGGGATCGAACAGGCGCTGTCGCCCGAATGGACGCCAGCCTCCTCGATATGCTGCAACAGGCCGGCGACGACGACATCCTCGCCGTCGCAAATCGCATCGACGTCGACCTCGATCGCGTCGCGCAGATACTGGTCGATCAGCACCGGGCTCTCGCCCGACACCTGCACCGCGGTCTGGATGTAATCGTCGAGCTGCTGGAGCGAATCGACGATCTCCATCGCCCGCCCGCCGAGCACGTAGCTCGGCCGCATCAGCACGGGGTAGCCAATCCGCTCCGCCGCCGCGACCGCCTCGTCGCGGCTGCGCGCGAGGCCATTCGCCGGCTGCTTGAGACGCAGCTTGTTGACCAATGCCGCGAACCGCTCGCGATCCTCGGCGAGGTCGATCGCATCCGGGCTGGTGCCGAGGATCGGAATCCCCGCCTTCTCCAGCGCGCGCGCGAGGTTGAGCGGCGTCTGCCCGCCGAACTGGACGATCACCCCGACCAATTCGCCGCGGCTCTGCTCGACGTGCAGGATCTCCAGCACGTCCTCGGCGGTCAGCGGTTCGAAATACAGGCGGTCGGACGTGTCGTAATCGGTGCTCACCGTCTCCGGATTGCAGTTGATCATGATCGTCTCATAGCCCGCATCGGCGAGCGCGAAGCAGGCGTGGCAGCAGCAATAGTCGAACTCGATGCCCTGCCCGATCCGGTTCGGCCCGCCGCCGAGGATCACCACCTTGCGGCGATCCGACGGCATGCTCTCGTCCTCGGGCTCGCCGAAGCTCGG
This sequence comes from Sphingomonas taxi, assembly GCF_000764535.1. Taxonomy (NCBI): domain Bacteria; kingdom Pseudomonadati; phylum Pseudomonadota; class Alphaproteobacteria; order Sphingomonadales; family Sphingomonadaceae; genus Sphingomonas; species Sphingomonas taxi. Next base: position 1,405,485 of record NZ_CP009571.1, read on the forward strand.
CGCCTCATAGGTCGAATACATATAGGGCGTCTTGGCGTCGAACTCCGCCGCGCAGGTGTCGATCCGCTTGAACACCGGACGCACGCCGAGCCGGTGGCGCAGGCTGCGCACCTCGTCCTCGGTGACGCCGCCGGTCATCGCGACCACCGCATCGTGGATCAGCCCCGAGCCGCGCGCGATGCCGCGCGCGTTGCCACGCAGATTGGCCGATTGCAGCGCCAGATAGGCGAGCCTCTTGTCGCTGAACCCCATCGCCTTGAGCCGGCGCATACCGGCGGCCTCGATCGGCAGGCCGTTGGTGCTGACCTCTTCCTCGGCGGCGACGATCTCGGCGAGCCGTTCGAGGAACCAGGGATCGAATTTGGCGATCGCATGGATCTCGGCGACGGTGAAGCCCTCGCGCAGCGCCTGCGCCGCGACCAGCAGCCGGTCCGGCGTTGCCACCGCGAGCGCCGCCTCGATCTCCGCGCGCGGCGCGCCGACCAGCCGCTCGACCGCGTTGAAGCCGGACAGGCCCGTTTCCAGCCCGCGCAGCGCCTTCTGCATCGATTCGTGGATGTTGCGGCCGATCGCCATCACCTCGCCGACCGACTTCATCGCGGTGCCGAGCACCGATTCGGCACCCTTGAACTTCTCGAAGGCGAAGCGCGGGATCTTGGTGACGACATAGTCGATCGTCGGCTCGAACGATGCCGGCGTCGCGCCGGTGATGTCGTTCTCGATCTCGTCGAGCGTATAGCCGACCGCCAGCTTGGCGGCGACCTTGGCGATCGGGAAACCGGTCGCCTTGGACGCGAGCGCCGACGACCGCGACACGCGCGGGTTCATCTCGATGACGACGAGGCGGCCATCCCTGGGATTGACCGCGAACTGGACGTTGGAGCCGCCGGTCTCGACGCCGATCTCTCGGAGTACCGCGATCGATGCGTTGCGCATGATCTGATATTCCTTGTCCGTCAGCGTCAGCGCCGGCGCGACGGTGATCGAATCGCCGGTGTGGACGCCCATCGGATCGACATTCTCGATCGAGCAGATGATGATGGCGTTGTCGTTGCGATCGCGCACCACCTCCATCTCATATTCCTTCCAGCCGAGCAGCGATTCCTCGATCAGCACCTCGGTGGTCGGCGACGCGTCGAGGCCCTTGCGGACCATGTCGACGAATTCCGAGCGGTTGTAGACGATGCCGCCGCCCGACCCGCCCATCGTGAAGCTCGGCCGGATGATCGCCGGCAGGCCGGTGATCTCGAGGCCGGCGAGCGCCTCCTCGACGGTATGCGCGATCGCCGAGCGGGCGCTTTCCAGCCCGATCTTGGTCATCGCATCCTTGAACTTGAGCCGGTCCTCCGCCTTGTCGATCGCCTCGGCGTCGGCACCGATCATCTGCACGCCGAACTTCTCTAGCGTGCCGTCGTGGAACAGCGCCAGCGCGGTGTTGAGCGCGGTCTGCCCGCCCATCGTCGGCAGGACCGCGTCGGGCCGCTCCTTCTCGATGATCTTGGCGACCACCGCGGGGGTGATCGGCTCGACATAGGTGGCGTCGGCCAGTTCGGGATCGGTCATGATCGTCGCCGGGTTCGAATTGACCAGGACGATGCGATAGCCCTCTTCCTTGAGGGCCTTGATCGCCTGCGTGCCCGAATAATCGAACTCGCACGCCTGCCCGATGACGATCGGCCCCGCGCCGATCACGAGGATGGAGGAGATGTCGGTGCGTTTGGGCATATTATGCGGGCTTCTTAAAGATGAACATGATCTCGCTGGTCGTACCCCCGGCTTCGTAGCTCGGGGTGCTCACCAGTTCCCAACCGTCCATGCCAAAATTGAGGAGAGCTTGATCCACCGTGATCTCGGCGGATTCACCCTTCCACGTGTAGCGCAGCAAGCCGGCTTGCAGTGTCGCGGTCTTGTAAAGCCAGCGACTGCTCACCGCAGCGACCCCACGAACCGCTCGAAGAGGTACAGGCTGTCCTGCGGCCCCGGCGACGCCTCCGGGTGATATTGCACCGAGAATGCCGGCCGGTCGGTCAGCTCCAGCCCCGCATTCGAGCCGTCGAACAGCGACACGTGCGTCTCGCGGACGTTGGCGGGCAGCGAGTCCCGTTCGACCGCGAAGCCGTGGTTCATGCTGGTGATCTCGACCGCGCCGTCGGACAGGCGCTTGACCGGATGGTTGGCGCCGCGATGGCCCTGGAACATCTTGGTCGTCGTCGCGCCGACCGCGAGGCCGAGCAACTGATGGCCGAGGCAGATGCCGAACAGAGGCTTGCCGGTGTCGAGCAGCTGCCGGATCACCGGCACCGCATAGTCCCCGGTCGCCGCGGGATCGCCGGGGCCGTTGGACAGGAAGATGCCGTCGGGGCTGAGCGCCATCACCTCGTCGAACGTTGCCGCGGCGGGCAGCACCGTGACCTTCGCGCCGGCATGGACCAGATTGCGGAAGATGTTGTGCTTGCTGCCGTAATCGATCGCAACGACATGCGGGCGCTCGCCCTCGTCGGCACCGGCGTAACCGAAGCCGAGCCGCCACGGCCCGCCCTCGCGGCCCTCGCCCCACGCATAATGCGTCGCGGTGGAGACGTCCTTGGCGAGGTCCATCCCCTCCAGCCCGGGCCAGCCCTGTGCCATCGCCAGCAGCGCGTCGAGGTCGAAGTCGCCGCTCGCCGAATGCGCGACGACGCCGTTGGGCGCGCCACCCGCGCGGATGCGGCGGGTCAGGGCGCGCGTGTCGATCCCGGCGAGGCCGATCCGTGCGTGCCGCTGCATCCAGCCGTCGAGCCGCTCGACGCTGCGGAAGTTCGACGGCGCGGTCACGTCCTCGCGAACGATCATGCCGAGCGCGTGCGGCGCGTCCGCCTCGATATCGTCGGGGTTGGCGCCGACGTTGCCGATATGCGGGAAGGTGAAGGTGATGATCTGCCCGGCGAAGCTGGGGTCGGTCATGATCTCCTGATAGCCGGTCATCGCGGTGTGGAAGCACACCTCGCCGACCGCGGCGCCTTCCGCCCCGAAACCGCGACCCCAGGCCACATCACCGTTGGCGAGGACCAGAACACCCGTCGCGCCGTCAGGCTTCGCAGGCATGGCAATGGGCTTGGCGTCGGCCATGGCTTGGCGGGCACTCCTACAGTTTTCGTCTATGTCGCTAAGTGGCGCCCGCTAGACCCCTGCCCCCCTCAGGTCAACCGGTTCACGGGCGGCCGTTCCTCCGCTAGGCTCGGTCGCTTCCAGTGTTTCTTCGAGAGCTTCCCCATGATTCGCGACGACATCAAGGCCGCCCAGGTCACCGCCATGAAGGCCGGCGACAAGGAATCGCGCAATGCGATCAGCCTGATACAGGCCGCCATCAAGAACCGCGACATCGAGCTGCGGACCAGCGGCAACACGCCCGACGACGATGCGGTGGTGGTCGAGGTGCTGCAGAAGATGGTCAAGCAGCGCCGCGAATCGATCGCGATGTACGAAACCGGCGGCCGCCAGGAACTCGCCGATGCGGAAAAGGCCGAGGTCGCGGTGATCGAACGCTTCCTGCCGGCGCAGATGAGCGAGGCGGACACCACCGCCGCGATCCTCGCGATCAAGGAGGAGCTCGGCGCTACGGGCATGAAGGACATGGGCCGGGTAATGGCCGAACTGAAGGCGCGCCACGCCGCGAGCCTCGACATGAGCAAGGCGAGCGGTCTGGTGAAGGCGGCGCTGTCCTAAGCATCACGCGAAGCCGCGGCGAAGATTCGGTTCACGCGGAGGCGCGGAGGCGCGGAGAGAAGAAGGGTTGGTTCGCGCAGAGGCGCAGAGGCGCAGAGGTGTCGCGCCTGTAGAACGCGACACCTCCCACTCATTCGTCACCCCGGCGAACGCCGGGGCCCACGGTTGCGGTGAGGCCCGAGGTTGCGCGCCACCGCTCCACCAGCGCGTCCATGGGTCCCGACGTGCGTCGGGATGACGAATGGGGGCAGCGGCAGCTCTCTCTACCGTGAGGCGATCACGCCCCCTCCCCATACGCAACACCTCCGCGCCTCCTCGCCTCTGCGCGAACCAACCTTCTTCGTCTCTTCGCGCCTTCGCGTCTTCGCGCGAAACACCCCCAAACCGACTTGCCGAAAGCCGCCGCAGCGCGCATGGTAAAATCACGGCATGAGTCTCTCCCCTGCCTTTCTGGACGAACTGCGTGCCCGCACGTCGTTGTCCGCTTTGGTCGGCAAGACGACCAAGCTGCAGAAGGCCGGCCGCGAGATGCGCGGCTGCTGCCCGTTCCATAACGAGAAGACCCCGTCCTTTTACGTCAACGACGACAAGGGCTTCTATCACTGCTTCGGCTGCTCCGCGCACGGCGACGCGATCAAGTGGATGACCGACCAGCGCGGCCTGCCGTTCATCGACGCGGTCAAGGAGCTCGCGCAGGCCGCCGGCATGGAGATGCCCGCGCAGGACCGTGCCTCCGCCGCCAAGGCCGAACGCGCCAAGGGCCTGCACGAGGCGATGACCGACGCCGCAACTTGGTTCACCGAGCAATTGAACGGGATCGGCGGCGCCGAGGCGCGCGCGGTGCTCGCCAAACGCGGCATCACGCCCGAAACCGCCCGCGCCTTCGGCATGGGCTTCTCCCCCGACAGCCGCGGCAAGCTCAAGACCGCGCTCAAGGACTATGGCGACCCCGCGCTGGTCGAATGCGGCCTGCTGATCCAGGTCGACGGCAAGGAACCCTATGACCGGTTCCGCGGCCGGCTGATGATCCCGATCCGCGACGCACGCGGGCGGACGATCGCCTTCGGCGGCCGCGTCATCGGCGAGGGCGAGCCCAAGTATCTCAACTCCCCCGATACGCCGCTGTTCGACAAGGGCCGCACGCTCTACAATCTCGACCGCGCCGCACCTGCCGCGCGCAAGTCGGCGCGCATCCTCGTCGTCGAAGGCTATATGGACGTGATCGCGCTGGCGCAGGCGGGGATAAACGACGCCGTCGCCCCGCTCGGCACCGCGCTCACCGAGGCGCAGCTCGAACGGCTGTGGCGGATCAGCGACGTGCCGATCCTCTGCCTCGACGGCGACAGCGCCGGGCAGAAGGCGGCGTTGCGCGCCGCGCATCGCGCGATGCCGATGCTCGGCAACGGCCGCAGCCTCGCCTTCGTCACTTTGCCCGAGGGCCAGGACCCCGACGACCTCGTCCGCGTCGGCGGCCGCCAGGCGATGGAGGCGCTGCTCCAGCAGCCGCAGCCCTTGGTGGAGCGCTTATGGCAGAGCGAGGTCGCCGCCGGCCCGCTCGACACGCCCGAGCAGCGCGCCGGGCTCAAGCAAAGGCTGCACGAGCTCGCCGCGACGATCGCCGACCCGTCGGTGCGCAAGGAATATGAGAACGAGTTCAAGAACCGCTTCTACGAGCATTTCGCGCCCAAGCGCCGCGCCTTCACCCCCGCCGCCCCGCGCGCGCAGGGTAAGCGCGGCCCCGACGGACAGTGGAAACAGCCGATCGCGCCGCCGACCGACGACGTGAAGGCGTTCCACGCCGCCGGCATCGATCCGGTCATCGCCAAGGCGATCCTCGCCGGGCTGATCCGCCACCCGGTCGAGATCGCGCGGCACATGGAGGTGCTCGGCAGCCTCAAGCTGATCGGCGGCGCGCTCGGCCGGCTGTTCGAGGCGGTGGTCGACGTCGCACTGGAGGACCAGGCGCTTGATAGCGCGCGTCTGCGCACCATATTGGCGAAATCCGGTTTTGATGCGATCGCAAGCGATTTGTTGAGAGCCGATACGATGCCCTATTCGTTCACGCAAAGCGGCGGCGATCCCGCCCGCGCCCGTGCCGACCTCGACGAAGCGATCGCCATCATGGTGGCGCGCCCGGAAGTCGACATGGCACTCGGTGAAGCGACCGCCTCGATGCAGGCGCACTTCACCGCCGAGGCGTTCGAACGACAAGTGGCGTTGGTGAAAGAGAAACAGGGCTTGGAGCTTCGACTTGCAAATCTGGTGCAGTCGAACGAAGACGCCCGATCGTTTGGATCCGAGGGTAATTGATGGCGAAGGTTAACGGTAACGGTGGCGATGAGGGTGCGGACGTGACCGACGCGCCGCTGATCGACCTCAATGACGCCGATATCAAGAAGCTGGTCGCCCGCGCCAAGAAGCGCGGCTACATCACCTACGACCAGCTCAACGAGGCGCTGCCCCAGGATCAGATGTCGTCCGACCAGCTCGAGGACATCATGTCCGCGCTGAACGAGATGGGCGTCAACATCGTCGAGAACGAGGAAGCCGGCGAGGACGGCGACGAGAAGGAGCAGGCCGAGGACGACGAGGCCGAGCCCGTCGAGGCCGACGGCGACGGCTCCGCCGCCCCCGCGCTCGAGACCAAGAAGAAAGAGACCGTCGATCGTACCGACGATCCGGTCCGCATGTACCTGCGCGAGATGGGCGCGGTCGAGCTGCTCAGCCGCGAGGGCGAGATCGCCATCGCCAAGCGGATCGAGGCGGGTCGCGACACGATGATCCTCGGCCTGTGCGAATCGCCGATCACCTTCAATGCCATCATCGACTGGTCGACCGCGCTCAACGAAGGCACGATGCAGCTGCGCGAGATCCTCGATCTCGACGCGATGCTCTCCAAGGGTCCGTCGGCCGAGCAGGTCGAGGGCGCCGAGGATGATGAATCGGGCGAGATCAGCGAGAAGACCGCCGGCGCCAGCTTCAAGGAAGAGGAAGAGCCCGAGGAGCCGTCGGCCGACGAGGACGATGAATCCGGCGAGGGCCGCGTGCCGCGCCCGTCGGACGACGAGGACGAGGACAATACGCTCAGCCTCGCGCAGATGGAGGAGACGCTCAAGCCGCAGGCGCTCGAGCGGTTCGCCAACATCACCGCGCTCTACAAGAAGTTCAGCAAGATCCAGCAGGCACGCCTCGACGCGATGCACGCCGGCGGCGAGCTGTCCGCCGCGGACGAGCGCAAATACCAGAAGCTGCGCGAGGATCTCACCGCCGAGGTCGAGAGCGTCCAGTTCCACAATGCCAAGATCGAATATCTCGTCGATCAGCTCTACGCCTTCAACCGGCGCCTGACCGCGCTGGGCGGCCAGATGCTGCGCCTCGCCGAGCGCCACAAGGTCAGCCGCAAGGACTTCCTCGACCGCTACGTCGGCCACGAGATGGACGACACGTGGCTGCAATCGGTCGGCAAGCTCGACAAGAAATGGACCGCCTTCGCCACCAACGAGGCCGATGCGGTCGACCGCATCCGCGGCGAGATCAGCGAGATCTCGCAGCAGACCGGCATGGCGCTCACCGAATTCCGCCGCATCGTCAACATGGTGCAGAAGGCGGAGCGCGAGGCGCGCATCGCCAAGAAGGAGATGGTCGAGGCCAATCTGCGGCTCGTCATCTCGATCGCCAAGAAATACACCAACCGCGGGCTGCAATTCCTGGATCTTATCCAGGAGGGCAATATCGGCCTGATGAAGGCGGTCGATAAGTTCGAATATCGCCGCGGTTACAAGTTCAGCACCTATGCGACCTGGTGGATCCGGCAGGCGATCACCCGTTCGATCGCCGATCAGGCGCGCACGATCCGCATCCCGGTGCATATGATCGAGACGATCAACAAGCTGGTCCGCACCAGCCGCCAGTTCCTCCACGAGCAGGGCCGCGAGCCGACGCCGGAGGAGATGGCCGAACGGCTGTCGATGCCGCTCGAGAAGGTGCGCAAGGTGATGAAGATCGCCAAGGAGCCGATCAGCCTCGAAACGCCGATCGGCGACGAGGAGGATTCGCACCTCGGCGATTTCATCGAGGACAAGAATGCGGTGATCCCGGTCGATGCGGCGATCCAGGCGAATCTCAAGGAGACGGTCACCCGCGTCCTCGCCAGCCTGACGCCGCGCGAGGAGCGCGTGCTGCGCATGCGCTTCGGCATCGGCATGAACACCGACCATACGCTGGAGGAAGTCGGCCAGCAGTTCAGCGTGACGCGCGAACGCATCCGCCAGATCGAGGCGAAGGCGCTGCGCAAGCTCAAGCACCCGAGCCGCAGCCGCAAGATGCGCAGCTTCCTCGACCAGTAACGCCGGCGACGATTGCGATTGCGAAGGGGCCGCCGGAGACGATCCGGCGGCCTTTTTCGTCCGGTGCAGCCGGGATTAGCAGGCGATGCTGGTCGCCCCACCTTTCCCGCCAACCCATGGCCTACCGATCCTAGAGATTGACGCGTGCCCCCAGGCGCAATGTGCGTGGCTCGACGACGCGGCTCAATCGGCCATCGGCTGGTCCCGAGGTATCGAATGCGGGAACGTACGACCCGTAAAAATAAGCGATGTCTTTGTCGCGGCTGTCGAAGAGATTGAGCACCTCGCCGTACAGTTCGAACCGCCCAAACTTGCGGGCGGCGCGGACGTTGGCGACGGTGCTGCCGGGATCGCGGACGCTATTGTCCTCGACCAGAGGATAAGGCCCGAGGTGACGGACTCTCACACTCGCCTCCCACGCGTCGAGCACCAATGCCATCCCGGCGGATGCGGCATTTTCGAATGCGTTGGGAATGCGATCGCCATTGTCATAGCGCGACCGGCTCGCCGTGTAGTTCCCGTCGATCGCGAGCCACGGCCGAGGCCGCCAGAATGCCACCAGCTCATAGCCGCGACGCTGGCTCGCGCCGGTCGGCTCGACGGCATTGGAGTCGCCGACGAAGCGCAATTCGCTGGCGACGTCGAGCCACCAATAGGTCGCGGTCAGCGTGACGCTCGGCAATTGCCACCGGACACCGACTTCACGTCCGCTGCCGCGAACCAGCACGGGCACTGGTGTTTCGACGTTCACTGCCCCGCGCACGTCGTTGGAGTGAAATCCACGGCCCCAGTTGCCGTAGAATTCCAAACTGGCGGCTGGAGAATAGGCGATCGACGCCTTGGGTGACAGGATCGCATCGTCGCCATTGCCCTCGCCGGCGACCACCGCTGCCTGATCCCGCGCGCGAACGACGTACCGGTAATAGTCACCGCGGACCCCGCCGATCAGCCGCAGCCCCGGAACCGGTGCCCAACTCGCTTCGCCGTAGAGCGCTGCCGACGCCTCTTCGACATGATAGCGGCCCAGCGACGACAGGAACGTCCGCGCACTGGTGCGATAGACACCGACGCTGCCAATATGATCGTAGCGCGCCTCGGTACCGAGCGCGACCCCGAGCGTGGGTGCGACCGTCCAGCGTTTCTCACCCCGCCCGCCGATGATCCAGCGTGTGTCGAATTGGCGGATTTGTGCGCTGGTCCCGTCGGGGTCTGTGTAGGTCGGGTTCGAATACATCGACCAATCATAGAACTGACCGTAAACGTTGGCGCGCCAGTCGGGCTGGCGGACCGCGATGTTGCCAATGAGCCGCGTCGTCTCGCCGCGCGCGGTCGGATCGGGTGAGCAGAACACGTCCTTGCAGCCCGGCGTGCCGATGATCCGTTCGGGTATTTGTTCGGTCGGACGCCAGGTCGCCCGATAGGCGTTGAGCGATGTCTCTATCCGACCTGCGCCGGCCGGAGCGATATACTTCGCGAAGCCCGAGGCATGGCGCAGATGTTCGGGCTCCTGCCAAGGGCCGTCATAGACTTTGGCCTGCGCGACCAGCGTGAGCTTGCCGGCACCCACATCGTCGATGGTCCCACCCGCCGCGATCCGGCCATAGCCATACGATCCACCCTCGACCGACAACCACGGCCGGGCGAAGCCGTCGATCGTGGTCATGTAGGCCGCGCCGGCGAGCGCGAAGTCGCCACCGTCGGCCCGGTACGGGCCTTTGCGGAAATCCTCGCGCGCGACGGTCTCGGGGATCAGGCCGTTGAGGTCGAGATAGCCCTGGCCGTGGCCATGGGTACGCAGGTTCATCTGCACCCCATCGATGGCGGTGGTGAAGTCCGACCCGTGATCGAGGTTGAACCCGCGCAGAAAATACTGGTTGGCCTTGCCGCTGCCCGAATGCTGCGCGGCAACCATGCCGGGGATCGCCTCCAGCAGTTCCGCGACGCGCAGCAAGGGTCGAACCAGCAGATCGGCACCGGCAACCGTGCCCTCGCTCGCCGCATGCGCGACGCCGATCTTCGCCTCGCCGCGACCGAACACGACGAGGTCGTTCTCCGCAGCGTCGGTCGAGGCAACCGCGCCATCTTGCTCCTGTGCCCGTGCCGGCGTCGTGCCGCACACCGTGGCGAACGCGACATAGCCAAGCCATGCCGCCCGTAATTCCAAAATCTTCATGTCCGTTCCCGCGCGCCAAGCGACATCGGACGGGGGCGTCCGCTGCGAACGGTCGGCGCGCGTCGGCAGGCGGACGCAAGCACCCGCGACACGAACCGATGCGACCCCCGCCGCTCGTTCGTCGCTCAGACGGAAGAACCGTGCCCCGACCATCCCCTGGACCAAAGCAAGAGCGACCAGACGCTGGCAGGTCTCCTGGCTCACGGGTCGTCGCTCGACATACGGCCTTCCCAGATCTTGCCGATGCGGCGTCGATCCAGTGGCTGCGCCCTGTCGAAAAGGGCGCGATGTACGTCTCGCTCGCCGCTTACAGTTGCAGGGACAGCCTCGGCATCGGGAGAATAACTCCCTCACCGCGTTCCCTTTTAAGTCCCTCCCGGGACACCAGCGCGATCATTGCCCGACCGATGATACCATCGTTCGGACGAGGAGACGTAGCTGGAGGTTTGCCGATCCGCAAGATCGCTGCCGGATGTCCGATGACTCCTGACCGTAGGATGCTGTCCTACACAACGTCGGCCTGCTACGCGCAGACGGTCTTTCTCATCGTAGCGACCGTTCGGGCAGTTATGACATCAAAAACGGAAACGATAGGACTGCATCGTTTCCGTTCAGGTGTCCATCTTGTCCATGTTGCCGCAATTCGGCCACATTCTCGGATGGCGAAACTTCGCTATTGATAGGCGTTCGCAAGACCGTCTATAGAGGCCGCCATGGCCGCTCCGACGACCCCCCGATGCTGATGCAGGCGAGCCCGCCCTGCCCGACCCCGACGCCGGCCGCGACGGCGCGCTGGTCGATGGTCGCGCGCTGCTTCACCGCATTGGTCGGTGGTTACGCCGCCGCGGCGGCGCTCGCCACGCTCCTTGCCCGGCTGCTGCCGATCGACCGGGCCGAGGCGACCGCGCTCGGCATGATCCTCTCCGTCCTGCTCTACGCGCTCATCGGGCTGTGGTGCTTCCACGAACCCCGACTCGGCCGGGTCGCCGCCTGGATATGGGGTCTGGCGATCGGCGGCGGCGCGCTGGTCTGGCTGCTCGGGTTGCGGCCGTGAACGGCAATCTGCGGCAGAATATGGCGTGGATCCACGGCTGGCTCGGGCTCGTCGCCGGCTGGATCCTGTTCGCGATGTTCCTGACCGGCACCGCGAGCTATTTCCGCCCGGAGATCACCCGCTGGATGCAGCCCGAGATCGCGGCGGCCCCGGTCCCGGCCGCCACCGCCGCACGCAGCGCGGTCGCCTATCTGCAAACCGTCGGCGCCGACGATGCGGCCTGGTACATCCTGCTGCCCAACGAGCGCGACGTCGTCACCCGCGTCTACGCCCAGCCCAACGCCAAGGCGGTCGCCAAGCCGCGTCGCCGCGAGGAACTCGTGCTCGACGGCGCCACCGGCCGGCCCGTTGAGGGGCGCGACACCCGCGGCGGCGAGCATTTCTACCGCTTCCACTTCCAGCTGCAATTGCCTTACCCCTGGGGGCGCTTCCTCGCCGGCCTGTGCGGGCTGTTCATGCTTGGCGCGATCATTTCGGGCGTGGTGACGCACAAGCGCATCTTCGCGGACTTCTTCACCCTGCGCTGGAACAAGGGGCAGCGCAGCTGGCTCGACGCGCACAACGTCTCCGCCGTGCTGGCCCTGCCCTATCATGCGGTCATCACCTACACCGGCATCATCACGCTGATCGCGATGTACATGCCGTGGCCGGTCACCGCCAATTACGCCAAGCCCGAAGACTTCTATAACGCCGCTTACGGCATACCGGCGGAACAGCCCGCCACCGGGCGCGCCGCGCCGCTGGTCGCCGTTGCGCCGCTCGTCGCCGATGCCGAGCGCCGCTGGGGCGCGCCGGCAGCACGGATCGTCGTCAGCAACCCCAATGATGCCGCCGCCACCGTCACCGTCTATCGAACGCCCCGCGCCTCGCTCAACGCCCGCGGCCCCTCGCTGACCTATGCGGGCAGCACGGGCGAGTTGATCGCACAGGCTGGCGATCCCGGGCCGGCGCTCGCCACCGTCGGGGTGATGCTCGGGCTGCACGTCGCGCAATTCGCCGGGCCGGCACTGCGCTGGACGCTGTTCGGGCTCGGCCTGACCGGCGCGGCGATGGTCGGTACGGGCCTGTTGCTGTGGACCGCGGCGCGGCGTCGGCCGAACGCCAGGCCGTTCTTCGGCCTGAAGCTGGTCGAGCGGCTCAACATCGCCACGATCGTCGGCCTGCCGATCGGCATGGCCGCGTTCCTGCTCGCCAACCGCTTGATTCCAGCCGATATGGCCGCGCGGGCCGATTGGGAGGTCAAGGCGATGTTCTGGACCTGGGCGGCGGTGGCGGTCGGCCAGTTCGTCCGCCCAGCCCGCCGCGCCTGGCCCGAGGGCTTCGCTCTTGCGGCGCTGGTCTTCCTCGCGATCCCAATTGCCGACGCGATCACCACCAGCCGCGGTCTGCCCGGCTCGCTACTCGCCGGCGACTCGCTGTTCGCCGCCTTCGACCTCGCGATGCTCGCCATCGCGCTGCTGCTCGGCGTCGCGAGCTGGCGCGCCGGCAAACCGCCGCGTCAGGTCCCCCGCCGCACCCGCCAAGCCGAGACGATCCATGCCTGAGACCATCCTGCTCTCCGCCACCGCCTGGCTGCTGTTCGCCGGCGCCTCGTTCCGCTTCCGGCGGGAGGCCGGGACGAACGGGCGCGGCGACGTCCGCCTGCTCCGTATCGTGGCATCGGCGTTGCTCGCGGTCGCGCTGCTCCATTGCGGCGCGCCGCTGACCGGCGAACGCTGGGTCCACCTGCTGACGGGCGCGTCGATCGGCGCGGTGCTGGTGGTGCTGGCGCTGTCGGCGCAGCCGGTCCATGCGATGGCGCCGGTGCGCTGGCTGCTGCTCGCCAAGCGCCGTGCGATCGCCCCGGTCAAGGCGATGCTGCGGCCGCAGACCACCGCCAACGGCTGACGTAAAAAGGGCGCGGGAGGAAGCCTCCCGCGCCCTGTCTGTCACCGGTAGCGGCGGATCACTCCGCGGCGACGCTGCCCTTGGCGGGACGCGTGTCGCGACGCTCGGCGATACGCGCCGACTTGCCGGTGCGGCCACGCAGATAATAGAGCTTCGCACGACGCACGGCGCCCTTGCGGACGACGTCGATCGAGTCGATGTTCGGCGAATACAGCGGGAAGACGCGCTCGACGCCCTCGCCGAAGCTGATCTTGCGCACGGTGAACGACGAGCCCATGCCCTTGTTCGACCGCGCGATGCACACGCCTTCGTAATTCTGGACGCGGGTGCGCTCGCCTTCGACCACCTTCACGCCGACCTTCAGCGTATCGCCGGGACGGAATTCGGGGATCGCGCGCTTCGCGGTCAGCTTTTCGATCTGCTCGGCTTCGAGCTGCTGAATGAGGTTCATGTCTTCAGTCCTTCGTTCGCCGCGCGCCAGAGGGAGGCTGGACCCGAGCACCCTCATGGCGCTCCCACAGGTCCGGCCTCCGTAGCCGTGTATCGGTCTCGGCCTTCGACTTGCGCCAGGCCGCGATCCTCGCATGATCCCCCGATCGCAGCACTTCGGGGATCGTGCGCCCTTCCCAATCGAATGGTCGGGTATATTGCGGATATTCGAGCAGCCCCGTTTCGAAGCTCTCGTCCACACCGCTTGAAGCCGCGCCCATTACGCCGGGGAGCAGGCGAATGCAAGCATCGAGCAGCACCAGCGCCCCCATTTCGCCGCCCGACAGGATATAGTCGCCGATCGACACCTCCTCGATCTCGCGGCCCTCGAAGATGCGCTCGTCGAACCCCTCGAACCGGCCGCACAGCACGATCACGCCCGGGCCGGCGGCGATCTCACGCACGCGCGCCTGCGACAGCGGCCGGCCGCGCGGCGTCATCGCGAGGATCGGGCGATCGTCGGCGACGCTGTCGACCGCGGCGGCGAGCACGTCGGCGCGCAGCACCATCCCCGCGCCGCCACCCGCGGGCGTGTCATCGACCGAGCGATGTTTGTCGGTGGCGAAGTCGCGGATCTGGACCGGCTCACAGCGCCACCCCCCTTCCCGCAACGCACGGCCTGCGAGCGACACGCCGAGCGGACCGGGGAACATCTCTGGGTAAAGCGTCAGGATCGTCGCGGTGAAGGTCATCGGGTCCAGTTTTCCACGCGCAGGCCGGGGATATCGGCGAAGTGACGGGTGTTGTTCGTGACGAGCGTCAAATCGAGGGCGAGCGCATGCGCTGCGATCAGTCGATCGAAACTATGGCGCTGGAAGGGCATGGTTCCGGCCAATCTGGCATAGCTTTCTGCCGCGGCACGACCAAAGTCATGGACGGCGAGCACACTGACAAAGATATCCAGCCTTGCCTCGTCGCTAGGATCGGCCTCCGGTCGAGCGGCTCCGTAGCGCAACTCGGCAAGCGTGATGGCGGACAGGCTCATACCCTGCCCATTTCTCGCACGAATACGCGCGCGCAGCACGTCGCTGCGCGCCTTCGCGAAATCGATACAGACGTTGGTGTCGAGCAGGTACATACGTCAGGCTGCCGCGCCTCGCGTCGGGCCGACGCTCCAGTCACGTTCACCCTGCTCGATATCGCCGCGCCCGTCGGCCATGAAGCCCGGCGAGAAAGCTCCGTACAGGCTGTCCAGGACCGTGGCGGCATTGCTATGCCGCCAGAACGTGCACGATCCGTCGCCATGGGTCACCAGCGTGACGTCATCGCCTTCGCTCAACCCCACGCCCTTCGGCAGGCGCAAGGCCATCGAGTTGCCGGATTTGAACACCTTGGCGCGATATTCGTTACTCATGACGGCCTCCGTATACACGGGATGTATATACATGACGATACAGGTGCAAGATTGATCGACGATTGCATCATCATCGGCGCCGGCCCCGCGGGGTTGACCGCCGCCATCTATCTGGCGCGCTTCCATCTTTCGATCCGTCTGTTCGACAGCGGGTCGAGCCGGGCGGCGATGATTCCGTGTACGCACAACCATGCCGGCTACCCCGAGGGTATCGCCGGCAAGGATTTGCTCGGCCTGATGCTCGCGCAGGCGGAGAAATATGGCGCGCGGCGTGAGGAGAAGAAGGTCACCGCGATCGAACCCGACGGCGAGACGTTCGTCGTGGTTACCGATCACGGGCGCTATCGCGCGCGGACGGTGCTGCTGGCGACGGGAGTGGTCAACCATCGCCCGAACATCCCGCCGACGGTGCACGATCCGGCGCTGGAACGCGGCCTGTTCCGCTATTGCCCGATCTGCGACGGATATGAGGTCACCGACAAGCGTGTCGGCGTGATCGGCACCGGCGACCACGGCATGCGCGAGGCGCTGTTCCTGCGCGGCTATACGCGCGACGTCACGCTGATCTCGCCCGAGGCGGAGCATCTGCTCGACGACGCCTGCGCGGCGAAGCTGGACAAGGCCGGCATCGCCCGTGTCCAGGGGCCGTGCGGCGGCTGGGCGATCGAGGGCGAACAGCTGGCGGTCGACACCGCGCGTGGGCGGATGGCGTTCGACAGCGTCTATCCGGCGCTGGGATCGCGCATCCGGTCGCGACTCGCGGTCGCGGCCGGTGCCCGTGCCACCGACGAAGGCTGTCTGGAGGTCGACGATCACCAGCGCACAACCATCCCCGGCCTGTTCGCCGCCGGCGACGTCGTGAAAGGGCTCGATCAGATCAGCCATGCGATGGGCGAGGCCGGGGTCGCGGCGACGACGATCCGCAATCTGCTCAGCGAGCGCCAGCCGATCCGGCGCTGATGTTGGACGACATGGACAAGATGGACACCTTAATGGAAACGATCCACTCCGATCGTTTCCATTTCTGTGGTGATCGCGATCGTTCGATGAGAAAGAGCGAGCGGGGTATAGCAGAATAGGGAAGTGTAGGACAGCGTGGGGGAGGCGCCGCCCCATCGAGGGGGCGATATCGCATGAGCTGCGGTGGAGACGCACACTCGGCCGTCACGGGAGATTCGTCACCCCGGACTGGTTCCGGGGTCCACGCTGCGGCGAGGAGCAATGCCTGAGATCCAGCCGTTCTCTTGCGGCCCGGTGGATCCCGGAACAAGTCCGGGGTGACGGCTATCATGAGAAACCCGGGCGGACCTCACCGCCGTGAAAGAGGTCGCGCGTCACTCGACGAAGTCGGCGTTCACCACCAGCCGGTCGGCGTTCCATTCGGGCACCGCGTCGGCGTTCATCGGGACCATGAAGCGCTTGCCGTCGGGCCGTTCGATCTCGAGCACGTCGCCCGCGCCAAAATTCTCGATCAGCACGACCTGACCCAGTACGGTGCCGTCGGTCGAGACGGCGGGCAGGTTCAGCAGATCGGCGTGATAATATTCGCCCTCGGCCAGCGGCGGCAGCGCCGAACGCGGCACGGTCAGTTCAGTGCCGCGCAACGCCTCGGCGGCGTTGCGGTCGACGACCTCGGCGAAGCGCACGATCAGGCCGTTGTTGCCGGCCTGTGCCGACTTGAGCGTCAGCGCGCCATGGTTGAAGCTTTTGTAGCTGCCGAAATCCTCGGCGAAGACCTTGAGGCGCACCTGACCGTTCACGCCATGTGCGCCGATCACCACCGCGAGCGTGACGCTGGGCTCAGCCCGGCGATCCGCCGTCTCCTGCTGGGGCATCATCGTCTCCCTCTGCGGGCTCGGTCGCCGACACGCCCTGGTTGGTGGCGTCGTCGGTGGCAGCGTCGTCGAGGTCGTCGGCGGCGGTGCGGGGATCAGGTGGAACGGCCATGATGCGTCAACTCCTACGGATTGGAAGGGATCAACGCATCATGGCCGGCTTTCGATGCTTACGCCTCGGTGGTCTCGGCGTCGGCGGCCGGAGCCTCCTCGGCGGCCGGGGCGGCGGCGGCCGCTGCGGCCTCTTCCTGCGCCTTCAGCTTCTCGGCACGCTCCTCGGCGCGCTCGGTCGCCTTCTCGCCCGGCTTGCCCTTGTTCGGGTTCGAGCGGGCGGCACGCTCACGCACGCCGGCGACGTCGAGGAAGCGGGCGACGCGGTCGGTCGGCTGCGCGCCGTTCGACAGCCAATATTTCGCGCGCTCGGTGTCGAGCACGATGCGGTTCTCGGCGTCCTTGGCGAGGAGCGGATTGTAGTTGCCGATCTTCTCGATGAACTTGCCGTCGCGGGGCGAGCGCGCATCGGCGACGACGATGCGGTAGTAGGGACGCTTCTTCGAGCCACCGCGCGACAGGCGAATGCTGAGTGCCATTGTAGATATTCCTTCGTTCTAAGTCGGTTACGTTGATCTGTTATTTCTTCTTGAGAAGATTTTCGAAGCCGGGGGGCAGTTTGGGCATGCCGTCCTGGCCGCCGCCGAGGCCGGGGAGACCCTTGGGCAGGCCGCCGCCGGCCCCACCCCCGGCTTTCTCCATCATGTCGCCGAGGCCGGCGCCGCCGAGGGCATTGCCGAGGCCGGACATGCCGCCCCTCGGGCCACCCTTGCCGAGCATCGCCATCATGCCCTTGAGGCCGCCCATTTTCTTGATCTTCTTCATGGCGGTCGACATTTCCTGATGCATCTTCAGGACCTTGTTGACCTCCTGCACCGTCGTGCCGGAGCCTTTGGCGATGCGGATCTTGCGCTTGGCGTTGATGAGTTCGGGCTTGGCGCGCTCCTTCAGCGTCATCGAGCCGATCATCGCTTCCATATGGATGAGCATCTTGTCGCCGCCCGCGGTGGCGAGCGCGCCTTGCGCCTTCTTCATCCCCGGCATCATGCCGGCGAGCGCGCCGAGGCCACCCATGCGGCGCATCTGCTGGAGCTGGCCGCGCAGGTCGTTCATGTCGAACTGACCCTTGGCGAGCCGCGCGGTCATTCGCTCGGCGTCTTCCTGCTGGATCGATTCGGCGGCACGCTCGACGAGGCTGACGACGTCGCCCATGCCGAGGATGCGGCCGGCGACGCGGCTGGGGTGGAAGGCCTCGAGCGCGTCGAGCTTTTCGCCGGTGCCGGCAAACTTGATCGGCTTGCCGGTGACGGCGCGCATCGACAATGCGGCACCGCCGCGCGCGTCGCCGTCCATCCGGGTCAGCACGACGCCGGTCAGCGGCACCTGTTCGGAGAAGTTCTGCGCGACGTTGACCGCGTCCTGACCGGTCAGCGAATCGACGACAAGCAGGATTTCCTGCGGCGTAGCGATCTCCGCCACCGCCTTCATCTCGTCCATCAACGCCTGATCGACGTGCAGGCGACCCGCGGTGTCGAGCATCAGCACGTCGAAGCCCTGGAGCTTGGCGGCCTGGAGCGCGCGGCGGGCGATATCGACCGGCTGCTGGCCGGCGATGATCGGCAGCGTCGCCACCTCGATCTGCGTACCCAGCGTCGCGAGCTGTTCCTGCGCATTGGGGCGATTGACGTCGAGCGACGCCATCAGCACCTTCTTGCGCTCGCGGGCGACGAGGCGCTTGGCGATCTTGGCGGTGGTCGTCGTCTTGCCCGAGCCCTGCAGGCCGACCATCATCACCACCGCGGGCGGTGTGACCGACAGTTCGAGCTCCGACGCGTCGGCGCCGAGCATCTCGACCAGCGCGTCGTTGACGATCTTGACGACCTGCTGCCCCGGCGTGACCGAGCGAAGCACGTTCTGGCCGACCGCCTGTTCGGTGACCTTGTCGACGAAGCTGCGCGCCACCGGCAGCGCGACGTCGGCCTCGAGCAGCGCGACGCGCACTTCGCGCATCGCGGTCCGCACATCGGCCTCGGTCAGCGCGCCACGGCCACGCAGACGGTCGAATACTCCGCCTAGCCGGTCGCTCAGACTGTCGAACATCGCCTCGAAACCCTCATCAAGCCACGCAACGCAAAAGACGCCGGCGGGCGAAACCTCGCCGGCCAGCGTGCACCCTTGGGCGCTTCATCGATCGCATTCCGTGGAGGAACGTGCGGGGGCCTTAGGGGAAATCGCGGCGGGGCGCAAGGTTGGTGGATTCGGGGGGGCTTCGGGGAGTGGGGGGGGCGATGCGGAGACAGAGCCACTGCCCTGCCCCTTCGCCATCCTCCCCTTCGCCACCCTCCCCCTTCGTCATCCCGGTGGACGCCGGGACCCATGGACGCGGTGAACCCGGACGTTGCGCGCAACTATAGCCGAGTCGTGTCCATGGGTCCCGGCTTTCGCCGGGATGACGAAGGATAGGGCGCGTTACCAGCCGGCGTCGGGCTGCGCGAGATACGTCTCCTCCGCGCCGGTCGACTCGCGTCCCAGCGCGGCGTTGCGGCTCGGAAAGCGCCCGTACTTCGCGATGACGTCGCGATGGTCGCGGGCGAAGGCGAGGTTCTCCGCAATCCCCAGCGCCTCGAACTTCGCCACCGACAGATCCTGCATCGCGAGGTCTTCGGCGTGCATCAGCGGCATGTAGAGGAACACCCGCCGCTCGGGGGGATAGCGATCCTCCCAGACGTTGCCGATCGCGAGCCGGGTCAGTTCGAGCGCGAGGCCGTCGGCGGCGAACGCCTCGGCCGACCCGCGATGCAGGTTGCGCGAGAACTGGTCGAGCAGGATGATTGCCGCAAGCAGGGCGTCGGGATCGTCGCGCCACCCCTCCGCCCGCGCGCACAGCACGCCATCGCGCATCGCGCCGAACCGTTCGGCGATCGTCCGATCGAGCGCGTCGTCCTTCGCGAATTGCTGTTTGCCGGTCAGCCCGAACCAGAAGTCGAGCACCGCCGCCGCCATGTCATGGACTTGACCGCCTTCGTTGACTAAATCGCCCGCCATGTCTGCTCCCGCGCCAGAGGTGATCTCCCTCGGCTGCCGCCTCAACATCGCCGAGAGCGAAACGATCCGGACGCTCATCGCCGGGCGGGATACCGTGGTCGTCAACTCGTGCGCAGTGACCAATGCCGCGGTCAAGGCGACGCGGGTCGCGATCCGCCGTGCCCGCCGCGCGCGGCCCGGCGCCGAGCTGGTCGTCACCGGCTGCGCTGCGCAGCTCGATCCCGCGGGCTTCGCGGCGATGCCCGAGGTCGACCGGGTGATCGGCAATGGCGAGAAGCTGCTGCCCGCCGCCTGGAACAGCCTCGCCCCCGTGGTGGTCGGCGACATCATGGCGCTGCGCGAGACCGCGCCGCATCTCGCCGCGAGCTTCACCGGCCATGCCCGCGCCTTCGTCGAGGTGCAGAACGGCTGCGACCATCGCTGCACCTTCTGCGCGATCCCGTTCGGGCGCGGCCCGAGCCGGTCGGTGCCGGCGGGCGCGGTTGTCAAGCGGATCGCCGCGCTGGTCGACGCCGGCCATGCCGAGGTGGTGCTGACCGGGGTCGATTTGACCAGTTACGGCCACGATCTGCCCGGCGCGCCGACGCTGGGGATGCTGGTCGAGCGGATCCTGCGCCATGTGCCGAAACTGGCGCGGCTGCGGCTGTCGTCGCTCGATTCGATCGAGATCGACGAACGCCTGTTCGAGCTGGTCACCGGCGAGGCGCGGGTGATGCCGCATCTCCATCTCTCCTTCCAGGCGGGCAACGACCTGATCCTCAAGCGGATGAAGCGACGGCACAGTCGCGCGCAGGCGGTGGCGACGGTGGCGCGGCTCAAGGCAGCGCGGCCGGATATCGCGATCGGCGCCGACCTGATCGCCGGCTTCCCGACCGAGGACGAGGCGATGTTCGCCGATACGCTGGCGCTGATCGACGATGCCGATATCGTCCATGGCCACATCTTCCCCTATTCGCCGCGCGCCGGCACGCCGGCGGCGCGGATGCCGCAGGTCGCGGCGGCGGCGATCAGGGCGCGCGCCGAGCGGTTGCGCGACGCGGCGGCGCGGCGCAAGGCGGCGTGGCTGGCGGCGCAGGTCGGATCGGTGCAGCAGGTGCTGCTCGAACGCCCCGGCGACCGCGGCCATGCCGGCACTTTCGCGGAAGTACGGCTCTCCCCCTTCCCCGTTCGGGCTGAGCCTGTCGAAGCCCTGCTCTCCACGAGCGTGACACCCGCGGAAGGCAGCTCTTCGACAGGCTCAGGGCGAACGGGAACGATCGCAGAGTTGCGCATCACCGCCGCCACCGACTCCCACCTTCTAGGTACGATGATATGAGCACCACCCCCACCTGGCACGAGCGGCTGCTCGGCGGCTTCAAGAAGACCTCGGACCGGTTGGTCGGCAATCTCGCGGGCCTCGGCGGCGCGCGGCTCGACGACGATACGCTCGACGAGGTCGAGGAGGCGCTGATCGCCTCCGACCTCGGCCCCGATACCGCGGGCAAGATCCGCACCCGGCTCGCCGAGGGGACGTTCGAGCGCAACATGGAGGAACTCGGCATCCGCCTCGTCGTCGCCGAGGAGGTCGAGAAGACGCTGGCGCGCGTCGCCACCCCGATCGAGGTGACCGCCTTCCCGCGGCCGCAGGTGATCCTCGTCATCGGCGTCAACGGATCGGGCAAGACGACGACGATCGCCAAGCTCGCGCATCTGCTGATGGAACAGGATTACGGCGTGATGCTCGCGGCGGGCGACACCTTCCGCGCCGCGGCGATCGGCCAGTTGCGCACCTGGGCGGAGCGGGTCGGCGTGCCGATCGTCACCGGCCCGGAGGGCGGCGATGCCGCCGGCGTCGTCTGGGACGCGGTGAAGAAGGCGACCGAGACCGGCATCGACGTGCTGATCGTCGACACCGCGGGCCGCCTGCAGAACAAGCGCGAGCTGATGGACGAGCTCGCCAAGATCCGCCGCGTGCTGGGGCGGATCAATCCGGCGAGCCCGCACGACGTCGTCCTCGTCCTCGATGCGACGACGGGCCAGAATGCGCTCAGCCAGATCGAGGTGTTCAAGGAGGTCGCCGGGGTCACCGGCCTCGTGATGACCAAGCTCGACGGCACCGCGCGCGGCGGCGTGCTGGTCGCGGCGGCGGAGAAATACGGGCTGCCGATCCATGCGATCGGCGTCGGCGAAGGGATGACCGACCTCAGGCCGTTCGACGCCAACGAGGTGGCGCGCATCATCGCCGGCGTCGATCAGGGGGTGCGCAAGTGAGCGGCGGCACGACGCAACAATCCTCCCCCGGCCTGCGGATGGGGGTGGAATACGGGCCGCTGCTCGTCTTCTTCGCGGTCAATTTCCTGTTCCCCGCGAGCCTCGCGATGCGGATCGTCGCGTCGGGAACGGGCTTCCTCTCCGATCTCGACCGCGCCGGCGCGCTGGTGATCGCCAAGGTGATCGTCGCGACCACCGCCTTCGTCATCGCCACCGTGATCGCGATGGTGGTGTCCAAGTCGAAGCTCGGCACGATCTCGCCGATGCTATGGATTTCGGGCGGGTTCGTCGTGGTGTTCGGCGGGCTGACCGTCTGGTTCCACGACCCCCGCTTCATCCAGATGAAGCCGAGCTTCGTCTACGGCATGTTTGCCGCCGTCCTCGCCTTCGGGCTCATCACCGGGCGGCCGCTGTTGCAGGGCCTGCTCGGCACCGCCTATCCGGGGCTGGATGCGCAAGGGTGGCGCAAGCTGACGCGCAACTGGGCGCTGTTCTTCGTCGCCATGGCCGCGCTCAACGAGGCGGTGTGGCGGAACACCAACTGGGATTTCTGGGTCGGGTTCAAATTGTGGGGAGCAATTCCGCTCACCCTGCTGTTCGCCTTCGCGAATATCCCGATGCTGCTGCGGCACGGGTTGAACACGGACGACCCGCAGGCGGGCATTCCGCCGGAGTGAAAATCCTCCCCGGCACGGGGAGGGGGACCGCCGGCGAAGCCGGTGGTGGAGGGGGATCGCCACGCAGCACACCGTTTGCGGAAACCCCCCTCCACCAGCCTGCGGCTGGTCCCCCTCCCCGCCAAGCGGGGAGGAGCTGAAGGTTACGCCGCGTCGAAGCGCTTGCCGGCCTCGTCCCAGTTCACCACGTCCCACCACGCCTTGAGATAGCCCGGCCGGTCGTTCTTGTAGGTGAGGTAATAAGCGTGTTCCCACACGTCGTTGCCGAGGATGGGCGTACCCTTGTCCTTGGCGTCGTCCATCAGCGGATTGTCCTGATTGGGCGTCGAGGTGACCTTGAGCGCGCCGCTCGCATCCTTGATGACCCAAGCCCAGCCGGAGCCGAACTGGCCCGCACCCTTGGTGTTGAAGTCTTCCTTCAGCTTGTCGAGCCCGCCATAGGCGTCGATCGCGTCCTTGAGCGCGCCCGACGGCTGCGTCGAGCCCTTGGGGCCCATGATCTTCCAGAAGAAATCGTGGTTCCAATAGCCGCCGCCATTGTTGCGGACGAGCGGCGGCAGCGACGAGATGCGGCCGAGGATGTCCTCGATCGACAGGCCTTCGAGGCTGGAGTCGGCGGCGACGCCCTCGTTGAGCTTCGCGGTATAGGCTGCGTGATGCTTGTCGTGGTGGAAGGTCATCGTTTCCTTGGAGATGACCGGTTCCAGCGCGTCATAGTCATACGGCAGCGGCGGCAGTTCGAATGCCATGGGAAAGGCTCCTCTTGGATAGGGACGATGTCGTCCCCGCGTTAACGCAAAAGCCGGCCTAACGCTCCCGCCCCGTTACGCAAGCGTCACGAACCCGTCGCGTTGATAAGCTCGTGTCGCCGCAGCGCGTGGCGGAGCTGGTCGTAGCTGAGGCCGAGCGCCTCGGCGGTGGCGCGCTGGTTGAAGCGATGCTCGGCGAGCGCACGGGCGAGCAATTCGCGCTCGAAACTGGCGACGCGCGACTTGAAGTCGGACGGGCCGGCGTCGCAGGCGGCGACCGGACTGTCCTCGGGCTCCTGCCGGTTCGGTGCGGGCGCGTCGGCGGCGGGCGCCTTGCTCGGGCCGCCGCCGGGGCCGCCCTGCGGCCGGAACGGCGAGGCGAAGGGGTCGATCTCGATCCCGTCGACCGGCCCGTCGCTCGCCCAGCGATAGACCGCGCGCTCGACGACGTTGCGCAGCTCGCGGACGTTGCCGGGCCAGCGGTAATTGTGGAGCTGGTCGAGCGCGCGCGGGCCGAAGCCGGGCCAGCGGTCCCAGCCGATCTCCGACGCCATCCGCCGGCCGAAATGGTCGGCGAGCACCGCGATATCGCCCGAACGCGCGCGCAGCGGCGGCAGCGTCACCACCTCGAACGAGAGCCGGTCGAGCAGATCGGCGCGGAACTCGTGGCGATCGACCTTGTCGGGCAGATGCTCGTTGGTCGCGGCGACGATGCGGACATCGACGCGCAGCGGCCGCGACGACCCGATGCGCGTCACCTCGCCATATTCGACCGCGCGCAACAACCGGTCCTGCGCCGCCATCGACAGCGTCCCCAGTTCGTCGAGGAACAAGGTGCCGCGATGCGCCTCCTCGAAGCGGCCGGTGCGCGCCTTGGTCGCGCCGGTGAAGGCGCCCGCCTCATGGCCGAACAATTCCGCCTCGATCAGCGACTCGGGGAGCGCAGCGCAGTTCATCACCACCAGCGGCTGGTCCCAGCGCGGCGACAGGCGGTGGAGACGCTCGGCGACCAGTTCCTTGCCGGTGCCGCGCTCGCCGATCACCAGCACCGGCCGATCGAGCGCCGCCGCGCGGCTGGCACGTTCCAGCGCGTCCAGAAAGGCGCCCGATTGGCCGATGACTTGCGACGTTCGTTCCATCGCCAACATCTGGCGGAAAACGCCAACGTTACGCAAGCGTTCATCCGTGTTTTACAGACATAAGACACGATCGAAGCACGCAAATCCGCCATTTCTTGAATTGGCACGCTCCCTGCAATGCTCCTGGCATACCGCCACACGGTGGTGACAAGGTTCAGAATTCAGGAGGTTTCCATGTTCAAGTCCGAGATCGCTCGCAAGCTCGCCGCCATCGCCTGCACCGTCCTGTTCAGCGCCACCTGCGTCGCTGGCGCGGTCGGACCGGCGACCGGAGGGAGCCAGAGCGTGACGACCGCCCGCCAGACGGCGTAAAGCGGTTCCAAACCGGGGCGCACGCCAAACCGCCCCGGCCCGTATTCAGGAGCACCGATACCGATGGGCATTTTCTCCCGCACCCGTGACATCGTCGCCGCCAACTTCGCCGACCTGCTGGAAAAGGCCGAAGATCCGGCGAAGATGATCCGGATGATCATCCTCGAAATGGAGGAAACCCTGGTCGAGGTCCGCGCCTCCGCGGCGCGCACGATCGCCGACCAGAAGGAGATGCGGCGCCA
Organism: Sphingomonas taxi; assembly: GCF_000764535.1. Classification (NCBI taxonomy): domain Bacteria; kingdom Pseudomonadati; phylum Pseudomonadota; class Alphaproteobacteria; order Sphingomonadales; family Sphingomonadaceae; genus Sphingomonas; species Sphingomonas taxi. The sequence continues at coordinate 1,430,793 of NZ_CP009571.1, forward strand.
TATCAGCAAGCTGGAACAGTTGCAGGACAGCTGGACCGAAAAGGCCGAGCTGGCGCTGAGCAAGGACCGCGAGGACCTCGCCAAAGCGGCGCTGGTCGAGAAGCAGAAGGCCGCCGACATGGCCGAGCAGCTCAAGATCGAGGTCAAGGTGCTCGACGATGCACTGCGCGCGTCGGAAGAGGATATCGCCAAGCTGCAGAAGAAGCTGACCGAGGCGCGCACGAAGCAGTCGAACGTCCAGACCCGGCTGGAGAGCGCCAACAACCGCTACCGCCTGCGCGAGATGTATTCGGGGCCGAAGACGCACGAGGCGTTCAGCCGCTTCGACATCCTCGAACGCCGCGTCGACGACGCGGAGGGCCGTGCAGAAGCGCTGGGCCTGGGCGCGCCGAAGAGCCTCGAGGACGAGATCGCCGAGCTGCGCGCCAGCGACAAGGTCGACGCCGAGCTCGCCGCGCTCAAGGCGCGCATGAAGAAGGAGGATTGAGATGGACTTCGAAGGAGTTCTGGCGATCTTCCTAGCGCTGATCGGCCTGCCGTGGCTGATCTTCCACTACATCACCAAGTGGAAGCAGGCGCCGAAGATCACCGACGAGGACGAGAAGCTGCTCGACGAGATGTTCAATCTCGCCCGCCGCCTCGAAGACCGCCTCAACACCGTCGAGCGGATCGTCGCCGCCGACAATCCGGACTTCAAGCCGGGCCTCAATGCCCCGCACCAGTCCACCCCTTACCAGATCGACCGGAGGAACTGAGATGTCCGCCCGCACCAAATTCTACGTCGACAAGCAAGAAGGCAAGTGGCTCGGCGTCTGTGCCGGGATCGCGGACTACACCGGCTTCGACATCACGCTCGTCCGGGTTGCGATGATCGTGCTGACGCTGGCGACCTCGGGCTGGGTGTTCGTCGCTTATGTCGCGGCGGGCTGGCTGGCGCCGAAGAAGCCGCTCGGCCTCTACGAGACACAGGAAGACGCCAAATTCTGGCAGGGCGTCCGGACCAATCCCAAACGCTCCACCGCCGAGGTGCGCAGCAAGTTCCGCGACATCGACCGCCGGCTCGCCGACATCGAGCTGCATTACACCAGCCGCAACAGCCGGCTGGCCGAGGAAATCGACAGCCTGCGCTGAGCAACGACTCGGCGCGGCAGGGCTCAGGGAGAATCACGATGGACATGGGTTGGATGGTGCCGGTCGGCGTCGTCGGTGCGATCAGTGCGCGCCACGCCTTCACCACCTGGGTCAAGGCCAAGCATGGCTACCCGATCGAAGACGACAGCCGGCGCAGCCGCCGTCGCTGGCGCGGCGCCACCGGGGCCGAGGATATCGAGGCGGAGCGCAAGATCATGCTGCTCAGCAACGAGAACGACAAGCTGACCGGGCAGGTCAGCCGGCTGGAGGAACGGATCGCCGTCCTCGAACGCATCGCCACCGATCCCGCCGAGCGTACCGCCCGCGAGATCGAAGCGCTCCGCGACAAATAAGAAGGAACCGGAATCATGGGTCCCGATCACGTCTTCTGCATGGTCCTCGGCGCGGCGATCACGCTCGCCATCCAGTGGTACGGCCGCCGCAAGGTGCGGCAGGCGACCGTCTCCCCCGATCTGGAGGCGCGCCAAAACATCGACCTGCTCGACGCCGAGAACGCCCGCCGCATCGGCCAGATCGACCGGCTGCAGGAGCGGCTGGCGACGGTCGAGAGCATCGTCACCGACCGGGCGCACCGACTTGGCCACGAAATCGAACAATTGCGCGCCGGCTGAAAGGACTGACCGATGAACCCCATGATGATCCCCATCCTCGGCATCTGCTGCGGCCTGCTCGCGATCTTCGGCGGCGTCTTCGTCAAGCCGTGGTTCGCGCTCCAGCACCGCCGGATGGAGATCGAGGCGGACAAGGTCGCCGAAAAGGCCGCGCAATATGCCGCGCAGACCGAGCGGCTCGAAGAACGCGTCCGCGTGCTCGAACGCATCGTCACCGACCGCGGCGCCGATCTGGCGCAGGAGATCGAGGGGCTGCGCGATCCGCACGTCGGGCGCCTGCCGATCAACTGACCGACGCTACCCGCAACCACGATACCGACCGCCTCGCGCGCGAGGCACCGACCGACCGACGCGCCCCATGTTGGCGCGCGTCATCACCCACATCCGCAGCACCGCCGATCCCCACTTATGCGATCGAAGGCTGCGCGACCGCTAACGGAGGCCGATCATGACCGATCCCAACGTCTATCTCACCCTTTCGCTGGTGGCGCTGGCCGGGCTGGCGATGCTCGTCACCGCTTGCCTCTCGGGCTGGCGCGGCTGGCTGGCGCTCAAGCACCAGCAGCTCGACGCACAGGCGCCGATCGCGGCCGGCCCCTCCGCTGGCTCGCGGATCGAGATCGCCGATCTGAAGGAGCGCATCCGCAAGCTGGAGGCGATCGCGGCGGGGGTGGATCTGTAACGGGAAGTCCTCCCCCCACCCACCGTCGTCATCCCCGCGAAGGCGGGGATGACGAAGAGGGAATAGGCGGGACTTACGGCCCGACGGTTGCCCCTCCCCGTCCCCGCCTGTACCGCGCAGGGCATGACCAGCATCGCCGACATTCGCGACGAATACGACTTCCTCGATCCCGACGATCGCTATCGCCTGTTGATCGATCTCGGCCGCTCGCTGGAGCCGATGCCCGAGGCGTTGAAGACCGAGGCGACGTTGGTACGCGGCTGTTCGGCGTCGGTCTGGGTCTATCCGACGCGGCGCGACGACGGCACGCTCCACTTCCTCGCCGACAGCAACGCCGCGATCACCAAGGGCATCATCGCGCTGGTGCTGCTCACCGTGCAGGACGGCTCGCCGACAGCGATCGCCGGCGCGGATATCGAGGGCGAGCTGGCGCCGTTCGATCTGAAGAACCAGCTCAGCTCGAACCGGACGCAGGGCATTCCCAACATGATCGCGCTGATCCGGGAGACCGCGGCGCGCTACGTCTGATTGCGGGCGGCGGGGGCCGGCCCCGCCGCCAGCCGCGCCGTCAGTTCGGCGACATCGGCGTCCTTCGGCACCACCAGCCACGTGCCGGGCGCGCGACCGTCGATCATCGCCACCGCATTGCGCGGGCACAGGCCGAGGCAGCGCGTCTCGACCACGCCGAGTGTCGCCTTGCGCCCCTTGCCCACGCCGAGGATCTTACGCAGCAGCTTGGCGAGCGGCGTGCGCCCCTTCTTGCCGAAACCGCCGTCGAGCTTCTTCGAACATTTGCCGCAGACGAGGATCGCGCCCTGCCAGGCGCTGGGGACCTGCTTCAGCGGGGGCGCCACTCGCGCCGCTCCTCTGCCGCGCGCAACACCTCATAGGCGGCCTGCACCGCCTGAAAGCGGACCGCGGCATTGCTGTCGCCGGGGCGGATGTCCGGATGGTTTTCCTTGGCGAGCTTGCGCCACGCCGTCTTCACCGCATCGAAGTCCGCGTCGGTGTCGAGGCCCAGCGCCTCGAGCGCATGCATCTCGTCGCGCGAGCGACTGCCGTCGCCCGAACCGCCCCAGGCATAATGGCTGGCATTGGCATAGCCCGATGCGGCGCTGGTTTCCGACGCCTCGCGACGCGCCGCCTCTTCCGCCGAAAGCCCCTCGAAATAATTCCAGCCGCGATTGTATTCGGCCGCGTGCGTCGCGCAGAAATACCAGCGATCCGGGCTGTTGGGCGACTTCGGCGCGGGGCAATTGCCCGGCTCGTCGCAGCCGTGGCGGTCGCAGATGCGCACCGTCGTCGTCTCGCGGCCCGAGCCATAGCCGCGCCAGCGCGGAAACCCCCAATCGTTCGAACGAGATGTGCTGCGCGCCATCGGGACCACATAAGCCTTGGGCGGCGCGGCGCAACGGGGGCATGATGTCAGAGGGTCTGTAAGCCGGGTTCTGTCCACCCCCTTGCGGAGGATAGGCGACCATTCCTCTAGGACGACGCTCGCGCGCCGCCTCAAGCAACCAACCCGGGCGACGAGCTGAAACGAAGCCCATGTGCCGCCCCTATTCGGTCTTGCTCCCGGTGGGGTTTGCCGTGCCGCCCCTGTTACCAGGCGCGCGGTGCGCTCTTACCGCACCCTTTCACCGTGGCGTGGCCGAAGCCGGCGCCGTCTGCTCTCTGTGGCACTTTCCCTGGGGTCGCCCCCGCCGGGCGTTACCCGGCACCGTCGTTCCGCGGAGCCCGGACTTTCCTCGCGTATCTCAAGAGATACCCGCGGCCGCCCGACCCTCTGACGTGACACCCCCTACTCATCCCCCTGCGGTTTGGGAAGCAATAGCGCGAGCAGGATCATGCGGCATTCGGCGTCGATCTCGCCATCGACGAGTTCGGGGCGGTAGCGGCGCTGGAACGCCATGATCGCCGCCATCGGATCGCTGACGTCATAGCCGAAGCGTTCAAGCGCGAGCAGGAAGCCGCCCTGCGGCCACATCGGGTCCATCAGATTGCGGGTCGGCCGCGGCAGCGCGAGCCGCAGCTTGGCGAGGCGATACCAGGGGAACAGCTCGCCGGGATCGCGCTTGCGCGCGGGTGCGATGTCCGAATGGCCGACGATATTGCCGCGGGTGATGCCGTGGCGGGCCTTGATCGCCGCGACCAGCGGGATCAGCGCGTCGATCTGCTCCTCGGTGAAGGGACGATAGCCCCATTCGTGGCCGGGGTTGACGATCTCGATCCCGACGCTCGCCGAATTGATGTCGGTGATGCCGCGCCAATGCGAGCGACCGGCATGCCAGGCGCGCATCGCCTCGTCGACCAGCCGGCAGACGGTGCCGTCCTCCTCGACCAGATAATGCGCGGATACCTTCGCCTCGGGATCGCGCAGCCGTGCCAGCGCCGACGGCCCGTCCTGCATGCCGGTATAATGCAGCACGATCATGGTGATCGGCAGCGACCGCTCGTCGAAGTTCGGCGAGGGCGTCTCGAGGATTGTCATCCGCGCAGCCTAGCGAAGCCCGAACGGACGCGTAAGGGGGATCAGGCGGCGGCGCGGGCGGCGGTGCGTTGGTACAGCCCGCGCAGGGCCCGGCTCGGCTCGAACGCGCTCGTCTGGCCGATCACCGTCTCGCCCGCGCCGAGCGCCAGCGTGCCGCCCGGCCGGATCGCCGCCGCGAAGCGCGCGAACACCTCGCTCTTGGCGGCCACGGAGAGGTAGAGCAGCACGTTGCGGCACAGGATCACGTCGAACGCGCCAGGCGGCGGCGGTTCGGCGACGAGATTGTGGCGGCGCACCGTCACCAGCCGGGTCAGTTCGGGCTTGGCGACCCAGTCGCCGCCGTCGGCGTAGAACCAGCGGACCATCCGCCGGATCGGCAGGCCGCGCTGGATCTCGAATTGCGTGTAGCGGCCGGCGCGGGCGCGGGTGACCGCCGCCTCCGACACGTCGGTCGCGACGATCTCGGGCACCGCCGCGCCGCCCTCCGCCCGTTCGGCGAACAGCATCGCCAGCGACAAGGGCTCCTGCCCGGTCGAACAGCCGGCACACCAGATACGCGGCCGGCGCCCCGCCGCCTCGGCAGCGGCGACCGCCTCCAGCACCAGATCGAAGATCGGCGCGTCGCGGAAGAAGGAGGTCTCCTGATTGACCAGCGCATTGACGATCTGGTCGCCGACCCGCGCATCCTGGCCGTCGAGCAGCAAGGTGACGAGCTGGTCGAGCGTGTCGAGCCGGCGTTCGCGCAGCAAGGGCTTGAGCGCGGTATCGATCCGCCACGAGCGATAGCTGGCGATCTGCTGGCCGGTGCGGGCCTCGAGCAAGGCGCTGAAGACGTTGAGGGCAACCTGGGAGATTGCGGGCGGAGCGGCGGGGCGCGGCGCGGCGGTCATGGCCGCCGCCGCGCCGCGGCGAGGCGGCCGATCGCGTCGGGGGGCAGCACCGCATCGGCGCTGCCGCCGTCGGCGACCGCGCCCGGCATGCCCCAGATCACCGAACTCGCCTGGTCCTGCACCAGCACGCATCCGCCGGCCTGACGGACCAGCCGTGCGCCCTCGGCGCCGTCGCGGCCCATGCCGCTCAACACCACCGCCAGCATGCGCGCGCCGAAGACCTCGGCCAGCGAGGCGAACATCGGATCGACCGAGGGCGTGCAGCCGCTCGCGGCGGCATCGTGGGTCAGGCGGATCGCCGCCGATCCGTCGCCGAGCGCCACGCAGCGCATATGCGCGTCGCCGGGCGCGACGATGATCCGGCCGGGCCGCAGCCGCAACCGGTCGATCGCGACCTCGCACGGGCGGTTGCCGATCACCGCGAGCTGCGCGGCGAAATAGGGCATGAACGAGGCCGGCAGATGCTGGGTGATGAGGATCGGCAGGCGAAAGGTCGCCGGGATTTGCGCGAGCAGCGCGCTGAGCGCGTGGATGCCGCCGGTCGACGCGCCGATCGCCATCACGTCATATTCGTCGGCCGCCGGCACGGCGCGCGGGACCGGCGTGGCGGCGGTGCGCAGCGGCACCACGGCAGGCGCCGGCCGGCCGGCGCAGGCAACGCTGGCGAGCCGGTCGAGCTTGTCGATCAGGATCTCGCCGAACTGGCCCAGCCGCTCGCCGCTCGCCGGCTTGAAGACGGTATCGGTCGCGCCGAGCGCCAGCGCCTGGACGGTGGTCGCGGCGCCCTCGGCGGCCTGGCCGGAGACGACGAGGACGTTCGCCCCCTGCCCCGCCGCGATCAGGCCGGGCAAGGCGGTGAGGCCGTCGACGCCGGGCATCTGCACGTCGAGCAGCACGAACTGGACGCGCTCGCGGGCGAGCACCGCCAGCGCCGCGGAGGCGGTGCTGACGCTGGCGACCACCACATAGCGGTCGGTCGCGGCGATGATCCGTTCCATCACCGCACGCGCGACCGCCGAATCGTCGACGATGAGCACGCGCGCGGGCGAGCGGCGGCCCGCTGCGGCGTCCGGCTGGTGGAGGGGATGGGCGGCGGTGGCCATGGCAGGGCTCCCGCCCGTCAGGCCATGCCGACGATCTGGAGCTTCGATTCGAGCGTGTCGCGGTCGAACGGCTTCATCACATATTCGTCCGCCCCCGCCTCGATCGCGGCGCGGATATAGGCCATGCCGTTCTCGGTGGTGCAGAACACCACCTTGGGGCGCGAGGCGATCGGTGCCTCGCGCAGCGCGCGCAGGAAATCCATGCCGCTCATCACCGGCATGTTCCAGTCGAGCAGGATTACGTCCGGCGGCGAGGCGAGGCAGGCGTCCAGCGCCTCACGGCCGTCGCACGCCTCCGCCACGGTGAAATCGAGCGTCTCCAAAATGTGGCGCGCGACCTTCCGGATCACCTTCGAATCGTCGACTACGAGGCACGTCTTCATGGATAAGCCTTTTTACCAGCGATGACCGCTGCTTGGCATGATGGCAGCGAAGCGTAAGCGTCGCGTTAAGCGGCCAGCACCTGTTGCGGGACGAGAGCGGCGAGATCGACGATCAGCAACGGTTCGCCGTCCCGCTCTACCAGCCCGACGCCGACCTGCGCCCAGCCGCGATCGAGCGCGAGGCCGGGCGACAGCGGCTGGCGATCGAAGACGGACACGTCCTCCAGCTCGTCGACCAGAACCGCATAATGATGGCCGTCGATCCGCGTGATCACCGCGCGCCGCGCCGAATCGGGGGTCGGATCGAGGCCGAGCGCGGTGCCGGTGTCGATGACGGTGACCACCCGGCTGCGCAGCGCGACCAGCCCGCGCACCGCGGCCTCCGCACGGGGCACCGCGACGATCTCGGCGATGTCGACCACCGAATCGACTTGGCTGGTCTCGATGGCGACGCCGCGGCCGGCGATCTGCGCGATCAGGAACAAGCCCATCAGCGGCCTCCCACGGCATGCGCCAGCGCGTCGAGCAGCGCCGGCCGGTCGTAACGATAGATGCTCGCGGGATCGCCGGCGTCGTGACGCTCCTGACGCAGCCGCACGACGTTGCGCGCGGCGGCAGGGGCGATCGCGACGTCGTCCATGACGAGTGCGACATCGGCCGGGCCGTCCGGCGGCGGCTGCATCACGCAGCGATAGCCGAGCGCCTCCAGCATCGGCCGCAGGAACGTCTCCATCCAGCCGCCGGCATCGGGTTGCAGCCAGCACAGACGATCACCGGCGAGCGGTTGCAGCGCACCGGCGAACAGCGCATGCGCATCGAGCAATTCGACCTGCTCGCCATCGATCATCACCACCCCGGCGACCGGCCCGACACCGCGCGCGGGCGCAACCTCGGTCGGCAGCTGGACGATCTCGACCGGCTCGTGGATCGCATAGGCGATCTCGGCGACGCCATCGGTCAGGCGCAGCACCGGCACGTCGCGGCGATCGCCGATCGGCGCGACGGAATAGAGCGGTACCAGACTGCCGCCGATCGCCAGCCGCAACTGGCCGCCGGTACGACGGATCGTCTCGGTCGAGACCGGCTCGACGCGGTCGATCGCGGCGAGCGGCAGCACGCGGCGCTGGCCGTCGAGATCCTCGAACATCAGCGCAAGCACGCCGGGCGCCGCCGCGGCGACCGCAACGTCCTGCTCGGCGGCGAGGCCGTGCAGGAAGCGCAGGCCGGCGACCGCGGCGATGCCGGATGCGTCGAGCAGCAGCATCGGCAGGCCCGAATCGGGCAACGTATGGCCGGCATAGACGCCGGTCGCCATCACCGCCGGCGCGGCGGGCTTCACCACCAGTTCCTCGGTATCGATGACGTGATCGATCGCCAGCGCGTAATCGCCGTCGCGGGTGGAGACGATCGCCAGCGTCGTCTCGCCGCCGTCGCCGATGCCGAGCAGCCGGCCGAGCGACACCAAAGGCAGCCGCCGGCCGCGGACCGTCGCCACCTCGGCATCGCCGACGGTGTCGATCCGCACCGATTCGCCGCGCACGCGCAGGATCTCGTCGACCGACTGGCGCGCGATCGCGAAGCGCTGGTCGCCGACGCCGACGACGATCGTCGACATGATCGACAGCGTCAGCGGCACCGCGATGACGATCGTCAGCCCCTGCCCCGGCCGGCTGGCGAGCTGGATACGCCCGCCGATATGTTCGATGTTGGAGCGCACCACGTCCATGCCGACGCCGCGGCCGGAGATGGCGGTGACGGTGTCGCGGCTCGACAGGCCGGCGTGGAAGACGAGATCGAGCCGCGCCGCGGCGTCCATGCCGGCGAGCGCGGCATCGGTGACCAGCCCCTGCGCCCGCGCCTTGGCGGCGAGCCGGTCGACGTCGATGCCACGGCCGTCGTCGGCGATCTCGACCAGGATCTGGTTGCCCGACTGGCGCGCCGAGACGAACAGCCGGCCGATATCGGGCTTGCCCGCGGCACGCCGCTCGGCGGGGCGCTCGATGCCGTGATCGACCGCGTTGCGGATGATGTGGACCAGCGGATCGCGCATCAGCTCGATCATTTCGCGGTCGAGCTCGACGTCGGCGCCGTCGATGCTGAGCGCCACCTGCTTGCCGAGTTCGCCGGCGGTATCGCGCACCATCCGCGGCAGCGCCGAGAAGAGCGCGTCGATCCGCTGCATCCGCGTGCGCGTGACGGTGTCGCGCATGTCGGAAACGGTCAACGACAGCCGTTCCAGTGCCGCCTCGACCAGGGGATCGACCTGTTCGTCGCGCAGCCGGCGGGCGAGTTCGTTGCGCGCCAGCACCATCTCCGACATACCGCTCATCATCCGGTCGAGCAGGTCGACGTTGAGGCGGACCGAACGGCTGCTGGCGCGGACCATCGCGGCGGGCTGAACCTGTGCGACGGGCCGTGCGTCCTCGGCGAGCGCGGCGATCAGCAGATCCTCGCTGGAATCGTCGAGCGCCGTGCCCGAATCGATCGCCTCGACCAGTTCGCCGATGCGATCGACGATCGCGAGCACCGCATCGACCAGCAACGTGTCGGGCACGCGCTTGCCGTCGCGCACCGCGGCGAGCACGTCCTCGGCGGCGTGACTGAGCCGCGCCAGCCGCGGCAGATCGAGAAATCCGCAGCTGCCCTTCACCGTATGGACGAAGCGGAAGATCGCATCGAGCCGCGCCCGATCGGTCGGCGCCGCCTCCCACGCGACGATCTCCCCCGAGAGCGCCTCGAGCGTCTCGCGGGTCTCGGCGATGAATTCCTGTAAAAGGTCGTCCATGGGTCCCCGGCAGTTCGTTACGGCTCATGGGGGGAGACAGGTTAAGGCGGCGTTTAGTCGTCGGGAGCGTGTATCGCGGAGGACGCGGGACCTATTCGAATGTCCGTAATGTCGGCGGATCAACACCGTGTTCCTGCGAAAGCAGGAACCCAGGGCCAAGCAGGACAACAACTTACGGCATACGGAACCCTGGGCTCCTGCGTTCGCAGGAGCACTGGCGGACTTTGCCGAGGTCGCGCGCAGGCTTCACCCGACCGATGCGATGCGCCGCCGCTTACACAAAAGGCACACAGAGGCCGGCTATCCTGCGCGGATGGGGACCACGCCAGCTTGTGATGGCCGGACGCGATCGGCGCTGGCGGCGGCAGTCTCGCCCTATCTGCTCGCGCATTTCGCCAAGAGCCAATTGTGGCATGCCAGCACCTTGCTGTTCGGCTTCTTCCTCACCGAGGCCTGTGGCCTGAACGCTTCGGCGATGAGCCTGGTGATGGCCGCGACGCTCGCGCTCAACGGCGTGGTCGATGCGGCTCTGGGGGTCCACTGGCGCGGGCGGATGGTCGGTCTCGCCGGCGCGGCGCGGTTGCAGCTTGGCGCCACGCCGGCGACCTGCCTGTTCTTCCTGTCGTTCTGCGCGACGCCATTGCTCGGGGCGGAACTGCGGCTGCCGTGGGCGCTGGCGACGTTGCTGGGGTTCCGCGTCGCCTATCCGTTCATCGACGTGCCGCAGAATGCGATGGTCGCGCTGGCGCCGCTCGACGAGGACGGGCGCTGCACGCTGCTCGCGCGGCGCAACGTCGCCTCGGGGCTTGCGAGCATCGCGGTCGGTGGCTGCGGCGGGCCGCTGCTGATCCACGGCCATGCCGATCTGCCGTGGCTGGCGTGGGCGACGACCCTGTCGCTGCTGGTCTGCGCGACCGGCTGGTGGCTGGCCCGCGCGCCGGTCACCGGGGTCGCAGGGCCGCCGGCGCGGCGCGACGGGGACGGTAACGGGGCGGCCCTGCGCTTCACGACGATCCTCGCCGCGTTGACGGTGATGGTGGCGGCGAGTTCGTTGTTCCGCGCGCTCGAGCCGTATTATGCCGCTTATGCCGCGGGGGGTGTCGGGCTGCTGCTGTGGGCGGGGATCGGCGGGCTCGTCAGCCAGCCGGCGTGGCTCGCCTGCCGGCGCCGGGTGCGGACCAGCGGCGCCTTGGGCGCGGCGGCGCTGGCGTTGCTGCTCGCCGCGCTGATCCTGCTCGGCCCGCTGCGGACCACGGCGGCGGGCGTGATCCTCGCCGGGCTCGGCTTCGGTGCGGGGACGAGCGGCCTGTGGCTGATGCTATGGGCGGCGATGATGCACCGCGCTGCGGCGGGCGGCGCGACCGGCTATGTCGGCGTCTTCACCTGCGTGTCGAAGCTGGCGCAGGCGGCAGCGATGCTGCTGCTCGGCCATGTCCTCGCCGGCTCCGCCTATCGCGATACGCTCACCGATCCGCACTCGCCGCCGTCGCTGCTGATCGTCGCGGCGCTTTCGACGCTGGCGGCGACGTGCGTCGCGCTGGCGCTCGCCTGCCGACACCGCGCGGCGTCCGGCGCGAGACTGCGGGCGGCGGTCAGCGGCAGCTAGGCGATTCGGTGCCGTCGGTCCCGAACCGCCAGATCGTCGTCTGCCGATAGGTCTGGCCCGGTCGCAGGATCGTCGTCGGGAATTGCGGATGATGCGGACTGTCGGAGACGTGCTGCATCTCCAGCGCGACGCCGTCGCCGGGCTGGTAGACGTGGCCGCTCGGGCCGGCGTCGCTGCCGTCGATATAGCCGCCGGTATAGACCTGCACCGACGGCTCGGTCGTCTCGATCGTCAGCGTCCGGCCCGACGCCGGATCGATCAGCCGCGCCACCGGCGCGAGCGTCCCGACGGGCTTGTCGAACAGCCAGGCGTGATTGTAGCCGCGACCCTTGAGCACCGGGCTGGCGATCCGCTCGCCGATGCGGCGCGGGCAGCGGAAGTCCATCGGCGTATCGGCGACCGGCGCCAGCGCGCCGGTCGGGATGCCGCCGGCATCGGTGACGATCGCTTGCGCCGCCTTGAGCTGCAGCCACTGGCCGAACACGCTGCCGCTGCCCTCGCCCGCGAGATTGAAATAGCTGTGATTGGTGATGTTGAGCGCGGTCGGCCGGGTGGTGCGCGCGGTATAGTCGATGTGCAGCGCATTGTCGGCGGCGAGCCGGTAGCGCACCGTCACCGTCAGGCGGCCCGGAAAATTCTGGAAGCCGTCGGCACTGACCAACGTAAAGGTCGCACGGTCGCCGCCCGATCGGCGGCTCAAGCGCCAGTCTGCGGTGTCGAAGCCGAACGGGCCGCCGCCATGCAGCGCGTTGGCGCCGTCGTTGGCGACCAGGCTCACCGGCCGGCCATCGATCGCGAAGCGCGCGCCGGCGATCCGCCCGGCATAGCGCCCGATCGTCGCGCCGAACCCGTTCTTGCGGATCTTGGTCCGATAATCCGCGGCCCTGGGATAGCCGAGCACGACATTGGCGACGCGGCCGGTCCGGTCGGGCACCTCGATCGCGGTCACGATCGCACCCTGCGGGATCAGGCGGACCGCCATCCCCTTGCCGTTGCGCAGCGTGATCGTCGGATCGGCCGGGGTCGGCGCGGTGGCGGCGACGAGGAGCAGGAGAAGCATCACCCGCCGGTTCTATGGCAGTGCTTCCATCGGCGCGAGCTTCTTTTCACCTTGGTTGGCGCGCCGACGGGGTACGATTCCTGAACATCGGATACAGCCAAGGTTCAGCGCTTATGCTTAATATCGCCGTCATGATTGACTCCGATCTGCCAGCAACCGGGCCGCAAACGCCGCAGGCGACGCCCAAGATCAAAGGCGTGGCCGACGACATGGCCGCGATCTTCGGGCGCGAATTGCGCAGCGCGCCCGCGGCACTGCCGGTCCTCGCCCACCCGGAACGGCTGCGCCGCAGACGTCGCCCGTGGCTGGCGATGCTCGCCGCCGGCGGCGTGCTGGCGATGCTGACCGCGGGAATTGTCGGCGGCAGCAACGTCATGGAGGCACCGGTCGCCGCGCCGGCGAAGCGCGTCGCGACGAAGCGACCGCAACCCCTGCCGCAACCGGCCGCCGTACCGGCCGTCGCGCCGCAGCCGGTCCAGATCGCCGACGCCACTCCAGCTTTGCCGCCCTCGCCCGACGCCGGCACGGAAGACGCGCCGGTGACGCCCGAGGCCCCCGCCCCCCGTCCTTATACGCCGGCGCGGGAGATGAGTGTCGACGCGCCGCCGCGCCCGGTTGCGCCCCGCGTCGAACGGCCGAGCTCTGCACCCGAGCGTGCCGCCGTACTGGCCACCGCACCGGTCCGCAGCGCCTGTTTCGACGAGGCGAGCTGCCTTGCGCCGCAATTGCGCAGCGCGGAGCGCACCGTCGCGATCGCCTACGACCAGGCGACGATGGCGCAGGTCCGTGCCGGCACGCTGCGCGATTATCGGGACGAATGGCTCCGCGCCCGCCGCGTCGCCGTCCGGCGGCCGCGCGAGGCGTTGCGCATTTATGGCATGATCGCCGCCGACCTGCGCCTTTTCGCCGAGGATGCGCCGGCGGGGGATCGCGTGGCGCTGCAATGATCGGCTTCCGGCGCGAGCGGCTCGCGCCGGCGGACGGCGTGCGGGCGGGCGTGCAGCCGCTCTATGCGATCGGCGACGTCCACGGCCGCTACGATCTGCTGCATGCACTGCTCGCCGAGATCAACCGCGATGCGGCGGAGCGCTATCCGGGCGTGACGCCGCTGCTGGTGCTGTGCGGCGATTATGTCGATCGCGGGCCGGCGTCCGCCGAGGTGCTCGCCGCGCTGACCTGGTTATTGCGCTCGACCGCCGTGGAAGCGCGGCTGCTCGAAGGCAATCACGAAGCGATGCTGCGCGACTTCCTCGAACGGCCGACCGATCATGGCCGCTGGCTGGCGGTCGGCGGTGCCGCGACGGTGCGATCGTACGGCGTCGACCTGCCCGAGCCGGCCGAGCTGGAACGACCGGCGGCGCTGACCGCGCTGCGCGACAGCCTGCTCGATGCAATGCCGACCTCGCATTATCATCTGCTTCTCCGGCTCGAACTGCTGATCGAGATCGGCGATTATGCCTTCGTGCACGCCGGTGTCGTGCCCGGCGTCGCGCTGCACGCCCAGCGCCGCGACGACCTGCTGTGGATCCGCGAGGGGTTCCTCGACCATCCGAAACCCGCCGCGTCGATCATCGTCCACGGCCACACCTGGACGGGCGACCGCCCGACGGTATTGCCGCACCGTATCGGCATCGACACCGGCGCCTACAAGACCGGCGTACTCACCGCATTGCACCTGTGCGAGGATCGCGCCGAGATCATCCAGGTGATCGACGGGAGCACCGCGCGCTGACCGGATTCAGGAATAGCGTTCCTCCGTCCAGGGATCGCCGCGCATGTGATAACCGTTGACCTCCCAGAAGCCGGGCGCGTCGGCGCCGAGGATGTCGATGGCACGCAGCCATTTGGCGCTTTTCCACAGATAGAGATGCGGGACGAGCAACCGCGCCGGGCCGCCATGCGCGCGCGTCAGCGGCGCACCGTCCCAGCTGTGCGCCACCATCGCCTGCTCCGCCGCGAAATCGGTGAGCGGCAGATTGGTGGTGTAACCGTCATAGCCGTGCAGCATGACGAACGCCGCCGCGGCGCTCGGCTGCACCACGTCGAGCAGGTCGCGCGTCGCGACGCCGGCCCATTCATTGTCGTAGCGCGACCAGGTCGTGACGCAGTGGATGTCCGACCGGTCCTGCGTCTGCGGCAGCGCCATGAACGCCGCCCAGTCGAGCGTCACCGGCCGCTCGACCAGGCCGCCGATGCGCAATTCCCACCGGTCGGTGGCGATATCCGGCTGGCGACCGAGATCGAGCACCGGCCAGTCACGCACCAGATGCTGCCCGGGCGGCAACCGCTCGCCCTCGGGTCGCGCGCCATGGCCGGTCAGGAACTTGTGCTCGCTCGCCCAGCGCCGCTTCGAGCGGGTCAGCTTGCTGTCGGGCGGCGTCGCATCGTCGGTCATGTCGATCTCCGTTCCGTTGTACATCCCGCATCATCGCCCCCGATGGCAAGCGGGATGACGGGCAGGTGAATTCCGCGTCACGATGACGTGTCGGGGGCACGGCGAGGTTGAACGCAGCGGGTCGGCGACCGATCTCCGCCGCCGTTCACTGCGAGGACGAAGCATGACACCCGACGAACGCACCCTTCTGACGAATTTCCTCAACGAGCTGGTCGCGACGCGCGGCGTCGCCAAGGACAATGAGGCGGACGCGCTGATCCGGCAGGCGCTCGCCGCCAATCCCGACGCGGGCTACGTGCTGGTCCAGCATGCGATCGTCGCCGACCAGTCGCTGCACGCCGCGCAGGCCCGGATCGCGGAGCTGGAGCGGCAAATCGCCCCGCCGGCGCCATCGCCAAGCTTTCTGCCGACCGACCGCGGACCATGGGGCGGGTCGCAACCCGCTTATGCGCCACCGGCACCGGAGGCACGGCCCGGCATCCTGTCGGGGGGTGGCGGCCTCGGCAGTTTCCTGCGGTCGGCCGGCACCACGGCGGCGGGCGTCGCCGGCGGCGAGATGCTGTTCAGCGGGCTTTCCGACCTGTTCGGCGGCCACCACGGCGGTGGCTTCGGCGGTGGCGGCCAGGGCTTCCTCGGTGCGCCCGAAGAGAATGTCGTGATCAACAATTACGGCGACGACGACGACGATAGCAACGACAGCAGCGGCTGGTAGGTGCCGGCGCGGGCCGTGCCGCGCCGGACCATCGTCACTTCCCGCTCGGCGTGGCCCGCATGCTGGTGTAGCGAAGCGCACGACACCGCCCCTGTAGGCGACCGATCGAGGCAGACGCATGGCCCGCAAGCACGGCAAATTCCGGTACGACGACGACCTCCCCGCCGAGGAGGAGGCGGCACCCGTGCCCCCCTGCTGGCTGTGCGGCCGGCCGACGGGCAAGACGATCGTCTGGCATCATCCGGTGCCCAAGAGCCGCGGCGGGCGCGACGTCGTGCCGATGCATCCGATCTGCCAGCAGACGGTGACCGCCAATTTCACCAATTCCGAGTTGCAGCGCCACGGCATGAACGCCGAGGGGCTGCTCGCCGACCCGGCGACGCGCAAGTTCGTCGACTGGGTGGCGAACAAGGACCCGGACTTCACCGCCACCATCACCAAGAAGCAGCGCTGACCCGGCGTCTATCGTGACGCGAGCGGGACCCCCTGCCGCGCCGGCAGCTCGGCGATGTCGGACGAATCCGACCAGATATTGATCCCGCCATCGACCGCGGCCGCGTCGATCGCGGCGAGTTCGTCCGCCGAGAATGCCGGATTGTTCAGCGCGTTCAGCGAATCGTCGAGCTGGGCGACCGATCGCGCGCCGATCAGTGCGGAGGTGACGCGGGGATCGCGCAGCACCCAGGCGATCGCCATCTGCGCCAGCGTCTGGCCCCGTGCCCGCGCGATCCCGTCGAGCGCGTGGATCGCCGCCACGTTCGCCTCGCTGAGCAAGGTCTGCGACAGCGAACCGTCACGGCTGGCCCGCGCATCGCCCGGCACGCCATCGAGGTATTTTGCGGTGAGCATACCTTGTGCGAGCGGCGAAAAGGCGATGCAGCCGGTACCCAGATCCGCCAGCGTCGCGAGCAGCTCGCGTTCGATCCAGCGGTTGAGGATCGAGTAGCTCGGCTGGTGGATGAACAATGGCACCTTCTCCTCGGCGAGGATCGCCGCCGCCTGCCGGGTCAGCCCCGGCTCGTAGGAGGAGATGCCGACGTACAGCGCCTTGCCCTGGCGGTGGAGCTGCACCAGCGCGCCCATCGTCTCCTCCAGCGGCGTCGTCGCATCGACGCGGTGGGAGTAGAAGATGTCGACGTAATCGACGCCCATGCGCTTGAGGCTCTGGTCGCAACTGGCGATCAGATACTTTTTCGAGGAGCCGATGTCGCCATAGGGACCGGGCCACATGTCCCACCCCGCCTTGGTCGACAGGATCAGCTCGTCGCGATGCGCCCTGAAGTCGGTCGCGAGGACGCGGCCGAAATTCTCTTCCGCCGATCCGTAGGGCGGGCCGTAATTGTTGGCGAGATCGAAATGGGTGACGCCGCGGTCGAAGGCGCGACGCAGCACCGCGCGGCCGGTCTCGAAGACGTCGGTGCCGCCGAAATTCTGCCACAGCCCGAGGCTGATCGCCGGCAGGCGCAAGCCGCTGCGGCCGGTGCGGCGATAGGACATGCCGGCATCGTAGCGGCCGGCAGCGGCGGTATAGGGTTCGGGAAAGGCCATGAAAAATCCTCGATCACGCAGCTGGGGAGACAGCGACCAAAGCCATCGCCCGGGCAAAAGGTTGCCGGATCGCCGGCGACTACATCGCGAGCGGCTTGTCGTAGCCGGTCAGTTCCAGATAGCCGCGCCCGCCGGGCGTGCGCACCGCCCCCTCCCAATAGACCGGCAGGCCGCCGCGCCGCGCGTCGAGTTCCTGCGCGGCGAACAGCGGCGTCAGCCGGTGCGTCGTGACCTTGCCGTCGACGCGAATGCTGAGATCCTGCATCACTGGATAGACCGCCCCGGTCGCGCGGCTGCGCCAGGTGGCGACCGGCCGGAAGGCGACGTCCCCCGGCGCCAGTACCGTCGTCCGTCCGTCGGGCCGGCGCAAGGATCCGCCCGTCCAGAGCGTTCCGCCGCCCTTGCGCCGGATGCGGAACGCCATCAACGCCGATCCGTCGTCGAGGTTGAGCCCGGTCCAGTCCCAGCCCTGCGCCGCGGGTGCAAGGTAGTTGGACGACCATTCGCGATCGAGCCACGCCTCGCCGGTCACCGCGACCGCGCGCCCGCCGATCTGCACCTGCCCGGCGACCCGCAGATGCGGGATCGAATAATAATAGCTCGCCTCGTCGGGGAGCGGTCCCTTGCGGCTGTAGCCACCGCGTCCCTGCGGCAGCGGCGGCTGCGTCGGCCGGAACGCCAGTGCCAGCCGGAAGCCGTCCGCCGTCACCGCGGTCTGCCAGCGCCCGTCGGAGGCGCGCCGCAACCGCCAGTCGCGGATCGCCACGTCGGCGTCGCCGGTCCGCGCCGCGGCGAGGCCGAAGCCCTGCCGCGCGGAGCGCTCGCCGTGCAGCAGCCGCCCGGTGGCCGGATCGGACAGCGCGGCATGCGCGAACAGCACCTGCCCGGCGGCGAACCGGCTGGGGTTGCGCGGATCGACCGGCGGACGCGTGCGGAAGAAGGTGACTTGAAAGCCGAGATCGCGCCCCTCCGCGGTCTTCAGCCAGCCGGTGACGTACCACCATTCGGTCCGGAACGCGGGGTGCGCTCCGTGATCGACGGGAAAGCGCAGCACGATGCCGGGTCGCACCTGCGGATAGGGCGCCGCCGCCGGGGCCGCCACCGCGACCGCCGCCAGGCAGCCCGTCATCGTCGCCAGAGGCTTCATCACCAATCCTCCCGTACCGAGGTGATCGCGCTGCGTGCGGTCGCGCGCCGCCCGGCGAGCACCGCCGTCACCGCCGCCGCCCCGGTCAGCGCCGTGGCGACGCCGACCAGCGTGCCGAACGGGATGCGGGTCGTCATCGTCCAGTTGAACGACTGCGGGTTGATGACGTGGATCAGCACCTGCGCCAACAGCAGGCCGAGTCCGATGCCGGCGAGCGCCCCGGTCAAGCCGACGATCGCGCCCTCGATCCCGAGCATCGCGGTCAACTGGCGGCGCGTCAGGCCGAGGTGGCGGAGCATGCCGAATTCGCGCTCGCGGGCGATCGTCTGCGCCGACATCGTCGCCGCCACCCCCGCCAGCCCGACGAGGATCGCCACCGCCTCGAGCAGATAGGTCACCGCGAAGCTGCGGTCGAACAGCGTCAGCGCCAATTGCCGCAACGTCGCCGGCCGGGTGATCTCGACCTGCCCGCGCAAGCTCGCGGGCAGCCGTGCGGTGAGCGCGGCGGCGACGCGGCCGGCGTCCTGCCCCGGCGTCAGCATCACCGATATCTCGTCGCGGCCCTCGTCGCCGGTCAGCCGCTGATAGTCGCGCTCGTCGACCAGCACCGCGCCCGCCTGCCGGCCGTAGTCGCGCCAGACGCCGGCGACGACGAAGCGGGTGCGGCCGGCGATCGGCAATTCGATCGTCTCGCCGGGGTCCCAGCCGTACAGACGCTGCGCCGGCTCCGACACCCAGACCGGCAAGGCGCCGCGCGGCAGCGACGGCGCGCGGTCGATCAGCACCAGCAGCGGATCGCGGCCGCCCCGCTCCGGTCGAGCGATCAGGCTGATCGGCGGGCGGTCGGCGGTGATCGTCAGCGGCGATTGCCGGCTGAATGCCACCGTCGCGATGCCCGGCGTCGCCGCCAGCCGCGCGCGCGTCGCGGGATCGAACGACGCCCCAGCGGTGGTGCGCGCGTAGAGATCGGCGCCGAGCACGTCGCCGAGCCAATCGTCCACCGCGCCGCGGAAGCTCGTCACCATCGTCGCCATCGCGATCATCAGTGCGGTCGACGCGACGATGCCACACAAGGCGGTCGCCGCCTCGCCCGGCGCGCCGTGCAGGTGCCGCACTGCCAGCAGGCGCGGCACGTCGCCACCGCCGCGACGCGCGAGCGGCGCCAGCAAGGTCCGGGCGAACCACGGCACGCCCGCCACCCCGCCCGCCAGCATCAGCGCCATGCCGACGAAGCCGAACAGCGGCAGGCCGGCGACCGCGGGTAGCAGCGCCGCCGCCGCGCCGGCGGCGAGCAGGGTCGCGGCGGGCCACCAGGCGACCGGCCGGCGCGGATCGAGCACGTCGCCCGCATTCTTCAGCGCCGCCGCCGGCGCCGCCCGCGCCGCGACGCGCGCCGGAAGCGCGCTGCCGAGGATCGCCGCGGCCAGACCGAGCGCGAAGAAGCCGAACGCCGCCGCAGGCTGGAAGACGACCTGCGCACGACCGCCACCGAAATAGCCCGCGCCGAGATCGCCGCCGAACCAGTGCAGCGCCGCCCAGGCGAGGCCATAGCCGGCGAGAAGACCCGCGGCGGCCCCGACCAGCCCGATCGCGACGCCCTCCACCACCACCGCGGCGATCACCCCGCCGCGCGGCATGCCGAGCGTCCGCAGCAAGGCGAAGGCGCGCTGCCGGCGGACCACCGACAAAGATTGCGCCGAGTAGACGAGGAAACCGCCGGTCAGCAGCGCGACCAGCGCCAGCATGTCGAGATTGACGCGATAGGCGCGCGACAGCGCATCGCCCTGCGCGTTCTGCGACGCCGGAGAGGACAGCACGGCATCGGCGGGCAGCAGCGCGCGTAACGTCGGCTCGGCCGCGTCGCGATCGGACATGGCGAGATCGAGCCGGTCGATCCGCCCCAGCCGGCCGAACCGCCATTGCGCCGCGGCGATGTCGATCACGCCGACCGCGGTCTCGTCCGCCCCCGGCAGCGTCCCCGCGATCCGCAGCGGCACCGTCCGGCCGTTGGCGGTCGCCTGAACGATTTCCCCGACCCGCGCCTTCGTCTGGGCGAGCGCGCGGCGGGAGAGGAACAACGCCGCCTCGTCGAACACGCCGTCGTTGCCGGTATCGGGGCCGGCGGGGCGGATGCCGATCAGCGACGGCGTCACCGCCGCGGCGCGGATCACGTCGATGCCGAGCAGCGTCAGGCGCGTGCCGCCGATCCGCGCGTCGAGGCTGACGACCGGGCTGGCATCGGCGACGCCGCGCGCCGTCGCCACGCGCGGATACAGCGCCTCGTCGAAGCCGAGCGGGCTGGTCGCGCGCACCGACAGTTCGGCCTCGCCGCTGATGCCGCGCATCGCGCCGTCGAACGACGCCAGCGCCGATCCGTTGACGAGATGCACCGCGAAGCCCAGCGCGACGCCGACCGCGATCGCCACCGCCGTGGTCAGGAAGCGCGCCGGATGGAACCGCCACTCGCCGCCGATCAGCCAGCCGAGCGCCAGCCGTCCCCGGATCAGCCCGGCGCGCTCAGCCACGCCGATCGACCAGTCCGTCCGCGCCGAGCGTCAGCACGCGGTCGGCGATCGCCGCGCTCGCCTCGGAATGCGTCACCATCACGCCGGCTGCGCCATGACCGCGCACCGCGGTGGCGAACAGCGCCAGCACCCGCGCCGCGGTATCGGGGTCGAGATTGCCCGTCGGTTCGTCGGCGAGGATCAGCGCCGGGCGATGGACCAGCGCCCGCGCGATCGCGACCCGCTGCAACTCGCCGCCCGACAGGTCGCGGGCATAGCCGCCGCCGCGCCCGTCCAGCCCGACCGCATCGAGCATCGCATCGGCCCGCCGGTCGGCCTCCGCCGCGTCCGGCGAGACCAGCGCCAGCGGCAAGGCGACATTCTGCCGCAACGTCAGATAGGGCAGGATATGGAAGGCCTGAAAGACGAAGCCGATCCGCTCGCGGCGCAGCCGCGTGCGCGCCGCCTCGTCGAGCGTGCCGAGATGAATGCCGTCGATCGCGACTTTGCCCTCGTCGGCGTCGTCGAGCCCGGCGAGGATGTTGAGCAGCGTCGACTTGCCGACACCGGATTCGCCGATGATCGCGACCAATTCCCCCGCCGCGACCGACAGGTCGAGATTGCGGAACAGCCTTCGCGGTCCGGGCACCGATTTGCCGAGCGCGCGCACCGCGAGCAACGGCCGCTCGCCATGTCCATCGCTCGTCCCAGCGTCCATGCTCATCCTACCGCCCCCCCGTGCGCGCACCGCAGGCTGCGCCGGCACTTAGTCGGTACATCTGGTCACCCATTCGGTTCCCGCCACTGTCGGGCGGGCAACGCGAGGGTTTGCGAACCCGCACGTAACGCAGGCGGTCGCAGGCGATGATGAGGCTCGATCGGTTTCCCCGACAGATCCGTCACCCCGGATCCGTTCCGGGGTCCACCGGGCCGCAAGGGCAACGTCGCGCCTCCAGCCTTTCTCCTCGCCGCGGGGTGGACCCCGGAACCAGTCCGGGGTGACGGAGTGGGCTTGGATAGCGCCGGGCCCATATGGACGGCCATATGCGATAGCGCCGCGATGCAAACCCAAGCCAGTGCTCCCGCGGAGGCGGGAGCCCAGGGCCAAGCAAAACAATATCCTATAGCGTGCGTGACTCCTGGGCTCCCGCCTGCGCGGGAGCACTGATGGTGTTTTCGGAAGTTTCACCCCCGGCAGGTAACACACCAATTTTCCAAGAGGTCTCGCAACGCGGCGCTTGCACTCCACCGGCAACCTCCCGCACCACAAGCGCATGGTCAGCACCGCCCCCGCCCCGTGAACCGGCATCATACCCCACGGCCGGCGCTGGCACCCGGGCGGATGGCCGCACCGGCGGCCCTGCGCCCGGTGCGCCCGCGCTTCTATCGCGCCGGGCGGCTCGGCCCGCTCACCACGCTGGCGATCCGCGCCGCCGCCGTGCTGCTGCTCGTCGGCATCGCGCTCGGCGGTCACTGGATCGACCGGGCGGGCCTGCGCGACAATACCGACGGCGCGGTCAGCTTCCTCGACATCGTCTATTTCACCGTCATCACCGTGACGACGGTCGGCTATGGCGACATCGTCCCGGTCAGCGATTCGGCGCGGATGTTCGATACGTTCGTCGTCACGCCGATCCGCATCTTCGTGTTCCTCATCTTCCTGGGAAGCGCCTACAGCTTCATGCTGCGGCAGGGATGGGAGCGGTGGCGTATGGGACTGGTCAGGCACGAACTGAAGGATCACGTCATCGTCTGCGGCTTCGGCCGCTCGGGCTCGGCGGCGGTCGGCGAATTGATCGAACGCGGCCATCCGCCGGAGCGGATCGTCGTGGTCGACGCCAACGCCGACCGGCTGCGCCTCGCCGAGGCATGGGGCGTCGCCACCGTCGAAGGCGATGCGACCCACAACAAGGTGCTCGAAACCGCCAAGGTCGGTGCCGCGCGCAACGTCATCATCTGCCCCGGCCGCGACGACACCGCGGTGCTGATCATCCTCACCTGCCGTCGCCTCGCGCCGCATGCCGGCATCGCCGTCTCGATCGCGGCGATCGAGAACGAGTTGCTGGCGCGCGACGCCGGTGCCAGCATCATCGTCAACCCGGTGAGCTTCGGCGGCCAGTTGCTCGCGCAATGCACCGCCGGCCCGCACGTCGCCGACTATGTCGCCGACCTCGTCACCCGCGGCGGCCAGATCGAATTGCGCGAACGCCCGGTCCGCGCCGACGAGATCGGTACCGCGCCGCGCGACGGCACCGACGGCCAGATCGTCCGCATCTATCGCGACGACCGGGCGATCGGCGTCCTGCAACCCGAAGCGCGCGAGCTGCGCGCCGGCGATTGGGTGATCGAGCTGGTCGAGGCCGCCGATGCGACCAAAATCTGAACCGCGCCGATGCAGGAACTGACCCTCGCCGTCGTCGGCATCGACTTCGCCAATGCCGACGGCAGCAACCGCCGCTCCGAAACGATGATGACGCTGCCAGGCGAGCCGGTCGCCCTGGTGCCGGAGCCGAAGAACAAGCACGACGGCAATGCCATTGCGGTCATCGGCCCGCGCGGCGTGCAGCTCGGCTATCTCAGCGCCGAGCGGGCGCCTTATGTCGGCATGCGGCTGGGTCGCGGCGAAGCGGTGGCGGCGATCTTCCAGGGCATGGACGGCAATGCGGCCTATATCCGGCTGCGCTTCGGCGGCGGCCAGCCGACCTTGCCGACGCCATCCGCGCCGGCGCGACGGTCCGCACCTTATGACCCGGACGCCTTCTATCCCGACGACGACGGGCCGGAATGGGGCGCCTGACCGCCTAGCGCAGGCCGAAACCGGCGGCGCTGCTCTCGCCGTCATCGGTCCGCTCGCGCCCGGCGAGGATATTCTCCAGTTCGCCGAGCGTATGCGGCACGTCGAGATGCTGCGCCCCCAGGAACAGGCGGCTGCCCTCGCCCTCCGGCACCGCATGGGTCAGTTTGTCGATATCGACCAGCGCCTTGCCCGTGGGCAGTATCTCGATCTGAACGAACCGCATCGTCTTCTCCAAGTCGCACCGCCTCGGCGCGTCGGCAGGAAACGAACCACCGCCGCGAAAGACGCGTGGGCGGAAACCGTCATCGGGCGTTATACCCGTCCGACCCGTGCAGGAGCCTCCATGCCAAGACCCGATATCCTCCGACCGCGCCATGCCGGCGAGCCGCGCTGATCCATGGCAGAGGTGGTAATCAGCCCGAGCGGGCCCGGCGCGATGGAAGCCGGCCTGATGATCGACGAGACCGGCACCCGCTTCGTGGTGCTGACCTTCAACGAGCCCGATGCCGATCCGGTGCTCGTCACCTTCACGGTGCCGATCTTCCAGGATTACGTCCGCCATCTCGTCAAGACCGCCGAGGCGGCGGCGGACGAGCTCAATTGGGTGGTGCCGGACTGATCCGCCACGCCGCCGACCGCCCGTGTCTGTCCGAGGAGACCAAAGATCGCCCATGCCAGCAACGTCGTCTATTGCGACGGCCCCAACAGCCCGCATGCCTTCGACATCATCGCGCTGCAGCCGCGTAACGGCACGCTCGATGCGAAATGCCCGATCTGCCACGGCTATGGCCAGTGGAACGTCGAGATCGACCTGGTCAGCTTCCGCTGCAAGCGCGCGATCTGCGACACCTGTCACGGCGCCGGCTGGATCGAGACGGGCAACGACCCCGTCGGCCATGCCGACATCGTGATGGCACCCGACGGCTATCCGCAATGGGTGGTCACCTTCGACCGCCCGCAGGAAGCCGGACCGGCGCCGAGCGACCCCGCCGCACCGCTGTCGCCGGAATGATGCTGGAACTCTGCGAATGCCGTCACCAGCGGCATGCCGACCATGGCCGGTTGCGCTGCTGGTGACCCCTACGGGAATCGAACCCGTGCTTCAGCCGTGAAAGGGCCGCGTCCTAACCGCTAGACGAAGGGGCCAGCGAGGGGTGCTGCTAGAGGGGGGTCGGCGATCGGTCAAGGGGTTGTGATGCATCAATTCGCCCAGGCGGCGTCTTCCAGGTGCATTTCCGCCGCCGGGCGGCTGCCCCAATCGTCGATCCTGGCGCGGCCGGCGAGCCATAGCCGGCGGTGCGGCGCGGCGGCGAGCAGCGCCTGCCCCAGCGCGGTGTCGGCGGCGCGGAACGCCACCGCCTTGAAGCTGCGGCCGTCGTCGCCCGCCACCACCGCGCGGACGTGGCCGCTGCCGACGACGTCCGCCTTGATGATCCGCACCGGCCCGGCGGCGATCCGCGGCGCCGGCCAGCCCATGCCGTACGGTCCGCCGACATCGAGCGATTCGACCAGCAGCGGGTTGATCCCGCCGGGCGCGAGCACCGCGTCGACCAGCAACGCGCGCTCACCGATCGCGCGGTCGACGCCGGCGGCCAGCCGCTCTTCGAGGAAATCGGCGAAGGCGGCGATGCCGTCGGCGGCGATCGTCAGCCCCGCCGCCATCGCATGGCCGCCGCCGGCGACGAGCAGGCCCTGCTCCTTCGCCGCGAGCACCGCCGCGCCGAGATCGACCCCGGCGATCGACCGGCCTGAGCCTTTGCCGAGCCCGTCCTCGCCGATCGCGATGACGATCGCCGGCCGGCCGAACTTCTCCTTCAGCCGTCCGGCGACGATGCCGATCACGCCGGGATGCCAGCCCTCGCCGGAGACGACGACGACGCGGCGGCCGTCGTTGGCGAGCAGCTCGGCGGCTTGCTGCACCCCCGCCTCGATCAGGCGGCGCTCCTCGTTGAGCCGGTCGAGTTCCTCCGCGATCGCGCGCGCCTCGTCGGGATCGCGCGTGGTGAGCAGCCGCACGCCTAGATCCGCGCGGCCCACCCGGCCGCCGGCGTTGATCCGCGGCCCGAGCGCGAAGCCGAGGTCGCTGCACGTCGGCGCGCGCGTCAGCCGCGACGCCTCGATCAACGCGGCGAGGCCGACGTTGCGGCGCTGCGCCATCACCTTGAGCCCCTGAGCGACGAAGGCGCGGTTGAGGCCGCGCAGCTGCGCGACGTCGGCGACGGTGCCGAGCGCGACGATGTCGAGATGGTGGATCAGATTGGGCTTGGGCCGATCGGCGAAGAAGCCGCGTGCCTCCAGCGTGCGCAGCAGCGCCGCGGCCAGTAGAAAGCAGACGCCGACCGCGGCGAGATGGCCGTGCGCCGCGCCTTCGTCCTCGTCGAGCCGGTTGGGATTGACCAGCGCATGCGCCAGCGGCAGCGCGGCGGCGCATTTGTGGTGGTCGACGACGACGACGTCGACCGGATGCGCGTGCGCCATCGCCAGCGCCTCGAACGCCTGTGCGCCGCAGTCGACGGTGACGATCAGCGACGCCCCCTCCCCCGCCAGCCGGACCAGCGCGTCGCCCGACGGGCCATAGCCTTCGAGCAACCGGTCGGGAATGTACGGCCGCGCCTCGAGCCCGAGATCGCGCAGCACGAGGATCATCAGCGCCGCCGAGGTCGCGCCGTCGACATCGTAATCGCCGAACACCGCGACGCTCTCGCCCGCCTGCACCGCATCGGCGAGGCGGATCGCGGCGCGGTCCATGTCGCGGAACACCGACGGGTCGGGCATGAAGGCGCGGATCGACGGCGCGCGATGCTGGTCGAGCGTCTCGCGCTCGGCGCCGCGGGCGAGCAGCAATTGCGTGACGAGATCGTCGGCACCGAAACCGTCGCGCGCGTCGGCGGCGAGGCTGCGCCAATGCCAGGGCTGGCCGAGAATCGAATGCGATACGCCGAGAACGGGGGTCATGGGTGTCGAGGGGTTCCGGGATAGGTGCCACGATCAGGCACCCTCATGCCTTAGGGCAGAACGGACGTTATCGTAACCATATTGCCCGAGGTACCTCTATCTATTTGCGTCCTCGCTCGCATGCGCGTTTCGGAACCACCAGACCCAAAGCAGCGTCAGCGCCGATAGCGTCCCGATCGCCCGGACGAGCAAGGGCATCGCCGCCCAGGGCGGCGCCGACCCGCTATACCGGGCGAGGGCATAGCCGATCGCCAAGGTGAAGGCGCCGAACCGCGCCGGAGCGAGCGGCGCCAACCACCGTATTCCCCAGAAGGCCACCGCGGCGACCAATAGCGTCGAACCGAAGGCGTTCAGCAGGTGCGACAGCAAATCCATCGCCACAGGCTATGCCGCTCCGCGACCAATGGCCAGATCGAATAGCGCGCGCGACGGAGTGCCGACCCTATGCACCTTCGACACCGGCCCCCCGCCGCCCTATATGCAAGCCAATGGCCGATTCCTTCGATCTGGGCGAACCGCCGCAGCCCGCGGCCAAGGCCGCCCCCTATCGCGTGCTCGCGCGCAAATACCGTCCGCAGACCTTTTCCGAGCTGATCGGGCAGGATGCGATGGTCACCACGCTCGGCAATGCGATCAAGCGCGACCGGCTGGCGCATGCCTTTCTGATGACCGGCGTGCGCGGCGTCGGCAAGACCTCGACCGCGCGGCTGATCGCCAAGGCGCTCAATTGCGTCGGTCCCGACGGCACCGGCGGCCCGACGATCGATCCGTGCGGCGTCTGCGAACCGTGCCGCGCGATCGCCGAAGGGCGCCATATCGACGTCATCGAGATGGACGCCGCCAGCCATACCGGCGTCGACGACGTGCGCGAGATCATCGACGCGGCCCGCTATGCCGCGGTGTCGGCGCGGTACAAGATCTACATCGTGGACGAGGTCCACATGCTCTCCAAGAACGCGTTCAATGCGTTGCTGAAGACGCTGGAAGAGCCGCCCGCGCACGTCAAATTCCTGTTCGCCACGACCGAGGTGAACAAGGTGCCGATCACCGTGCTGTCGCGCTGCCAGCGCTTCGACCTGCGCCGCATCTCGGCGGAGCAGCTCGCCGCGCATTTCGCCTTCGTCTGCAGGCAAGAGGGCGTAGAGGCCGAGCCCGAGGCGCTGATGCTGATCGCGCGTGCGGCGGAAGGCTCGGCGCGCGACGGCCTGTCGATCCTAGACCAAGGCATCGCGCATGCCGGGCTCGAAGGCGGCGGCGTGACCGCGGCGGCGGTGCGGCAGATGCTCGGCCTGTCCGATCGCGGCGCGGTACGCGACCTGCTCGCCCTCGTGCTCGCCGGCGATGCGGCGGGCGCCCTCGCCAGCCTGCGGCGGCAGTACGATTACGGCGTCGATCCGCAATCGGTGCTGCGCGCGATGCTCGAGAGCGTCCACGGCATCACGCTCGCCAAGGTCGGCACCGCCGAAGACCCGGCGCAGCCGGTCGAGGAGCGCAACGCGCGCGCCGAATGGGCGGAAAAGCTGTCCTTCCCTGCCCTGCACCGGCTCTGGCAGCTCTTCCTCAAGGGGCATGACGAGGTCGCCAGGGCGGCACTGCCGATCGAGGCGGCGGAGATGGCGCTGCTGCGCGCGATCCACGCCTCGACCTTGCCCGACCCCGGCGAGCTGGCGAAGCAGATCGCCAGCGGCAAGCTCGGCGCTTTGTCGGCGCCCGCGGCCGCTGCCCCCGCAGCACCGGCCGCGCCGGTCGCTGCCGAACGGCCCGGCGCGCCCGCCGATTTCGAGGGCCTCGTCACCCTGCTCGAGGACAAGGGCCATTTCGCCGTCGCCGCGCAGCTCAGCCACGGCGCGCGCGTCGTCCGCTACGAAGCGCCCGAGCTGGTGCTCAGCGGATCGCGGCCGATGTCGGCGGACACGCTGCGCGACGTCGCCGAGGCGCTGAAGGCGGCGACGGGGCAGGTATGGAAGATCGTCTTGGAGGATGCGCCCGGCGCGCCTACCTTGCGCGAGAAGGCCAAGGCGGATGAAGAGGCGACACGGCAGGCGATCCTCGCCACGCCGCTGGTGAGGGCGGCCTTCGCGGCCTTTCCCGAAGCCGAACTGGAAGCCTGGCCGGGCAAACGGAGCAACGCATGAAGAATATCGACGAAATCCTCGCCATGGCGCAGAACGTCCAGAACGAATTGCAGAAGGCGCAGGACCAGCTCGACACGATCGAGGTCGAGGGCGTCTCGGGCGGCGGCCTCGTCAAGGTCAAGGCGAGCGCCAAGGGCCGGATCATCAACATCGCGATCGACGATTCGCTGATCGAAGTGTCGGAAAAGCAGATGCTCGAGGATCTGCTCGCGGCGGCGTTCAACGACGCGCGGACCAAGGCAGACGCGGTGTCGGGCGCTGAAATGTCGAAGATGACCAGCGGTCTGCCCCTCCCGCCGGGCTTCAAACTGCCGTTCTGACCTTTCCTTACCAAGGACTGTCATCCCCGCGCAGGCGGGGATCCAGACGCGCGGATTTCTCTTGAGCCGCAACGCCAGCGTTTATGGATCCCCGCCTGCGCGGGGATGACGATGATTTGGGAGGAGCGGGAAACCCCTTATCTCAAACAGCTATCCAGCCCGCTCCGTCGCACCACGCCGACGTAGCGCGACAGCGCATTGCCATGCCGGCGCACGAAGCCATGCGGGTCGATCGCCGCGCGCTTCTTGGGCAGCGGCAGCACCGCGGCGATCCGTCCCGCCTCGGTCGGCGACAGGTGCGACGCGTCGTGGTGGAAATAGCGCAGCGCCGCGGCATTGGCGCCATAGGTGCCGATCCCCGTCTCGGCGACGTTGAGATAGACCTCCATGATCCGCCGCTTGCCCCACAAGGTCTCGATCAGGACGGTGAAATAGGCCTCGAACGCCTTGCGGACATAGCCGCCGCCCTGGAACAGGAAGACGTTCTTCGCGGTCTGCTGGCTGATCGTCGAGCCACCGCGCAGCCGCTTGCCCTGCGCGTTGCTATAGGCGGCGCTGGCGATTCCCTTCCAGTCGAAGCCGTGATGCTCGCAGAAGCGCGCATCCTCGCCGGCGATCGCCGCGCGCGGCATGTCGGGGTCCATCTGCGACAGCGGCATCCAGTCCTTGGTGACGCTGCGCCCGCCGAGCAGGTCGCCCGCCATCGTCCAGGTGAACGGCACCGGCACGAACCGGTAGATGCCGACCCACAGCAGGCTGATCGCGACGAAGACCAGACCGGCCTTGAACAGGAGGAGGAGGATGCGGATCATCCCCGCTCCTTACGGGGACGGCGCAGCCCCCTTCAAGTGGAGGATCGCGGCGGCGGCGGCGGTGCCGGTCCGATACGCGCCGTGCGCGGTGGAGAAATCATGCGGCGAGCACGCCTCGCCGGCGAAGAACAGCCGGTCGTCGACCGGCGCGGCGAGGATCGCACGGGCGCCGGCCTGACCGACGCGGGCATGGCTGTAGCTGCCATGGATATACGCCTGCCCGCGCCAGTGCGTCGCGTGCAGCGGGACGAGCCGCTTGCGCCAATCCGCGCCGAGCAGACGGACCAGTTCCTCGATCGCGAAGTCGCTCGCGGCACGGCCGTCGGGCATCGCCTCGGCGCAGGCGCCGCCGAAGAAGCTCTCGACGATCGGCAGGCCGAAGGGCGACAGCCGGTGGCTCGCGGTGCAGGCGCTATGCGGATCGCCGATCAGATGCGCCTGCGCCGGCCATTCGGGGCGATCGACCGCGAGGAATACCTTGTCGGCGAGCCCCAGCGGCAGTGCCGCCCCAGCCTCCTGCTTCTCGGGCAGCGGCGGATCGAAGACGATCTCCGCATAAGCGGTGGTCGGGATGGCGAGGACGACGCGGTCCGCTGCGATCGTCCCGGCGGGGGTGTCGAGACGGATCGTCCGGCCGGCATGATCGATCCGCGTCACCGGCGTGTTCAGCCGCACCGGCACATCGCCGGCGTGGTCGACGACCAGCGTGCCATAGCCCGCCGGCAACGCCCAATTGTCCTCGGTCGCCGCATCCTCATATGCCGCCCAATCGTGCAGCGAGACGCGGTCGAGCGGCGCACCATTGGCGTAGCCGGAGATCGCATCGATCATCGGCCGCCATGGCTCGTCCCCGGCAGCGACGAAGTCGGACAAAGGCCGGTCGGGACCGTCAAGCGCCGCATGGGCGGACTCGTCCCATCGTTCGTAAGCCGCGCGGAACGCCGCCTGTTCCTCGGGCGGATAGCCGAGGCCGCGCCATTGCACACCCCAATTGGGCGACGAACGGTCGATCGTGAACCCCTCGCGCTCGGCGATCGCAGTCCACGGATTACGTCCGGCGGAATGGAGCCAGCCGCAGCCAGCGTCGAGGACCGCCTCCCGGTCCGTTCGGGCTGAGCCTGTCGAAGCCCCGGTCTGCGGCCGAGAGAGGCCCTTCGACAGGCTCAGGGCGAACGGGATAGGGGAAGCGGCGCGCTGCAAGTCCGACAGGCGGAGACTATGCGCCCGCCCGCCGAGCCGGTTCCCGGCCTCGACCAGCAACACGTCCTCGCCGGCATCGTGGAGCCGCCGCGCCGCCGCAATACCGGCCGCACCGCCGCCAATCACGACGGTGCCGACCATCTTACGCCGCGAGCAGCCGCTTCTCGCCGGCGATGCGCATCATCGCCTTCTGGAGCTTCTCGAACGCGCGCACCTCGATCTGCCGGACCCGCTCGCGCGACACGCCATAGACCTGGCTCAGCTCTTCAAGCGTCTTCGGGTCGTCGGTCAGCCGCCGCTCGGTCAGGATGTGCTTCTCGCGATCGT
Source organism: Sphingomonas taxi (assembly GCF_000764535.1). NCBI lineage: Bacteria > Pseudomonadati > Pseudomonadota > Alphaproteobacteria > Sphingomonadales > Sphingomonadaceae > Sphingomonas > Sphingomonas taxi. The sequence continues at coordinate 1,462,408 of NZ_CP009571.1, forward strand.
TGAGGTCGTCCATTGCCGACACGAGCATGCCGTGGCGGACGTCCGCCTCCTGTGCCTCGGCGACGACGCTGTCCTGCAACGGCGCATCGTCCTGCAGCCAATCCTGCCACTGGCCCTCGCCGTCCTCGCGCATCGAGACGTTGAGCGACGTGTCGCCGCCCATCGCCATGCGGCGGTTCATGCTGATCACGTCGCTTTCGGCGACGCCGAGATCGGTGGCGATCTTGGTGATATGCTCGGGCCGCAGGTCGCCGTCCTCGAACGCATCGAGCTTCGACTTCATCCGCCGCAGGTTGAAGAACAATTTCTTCTGTGCCGCGGTGGTGCCCATCTTCACCAGGCTCCACGAGCGCAGGATATATTCCTGGATCGACGCGCGGATCCACCACATCGCATAGGTGGCGAGGCGGAAGCCGCGATCGGGCTCAAACTTCTTCACGCCCTGCATCAGGCCGATATTGCCCTCGGAGATCAGCTCCGACGTCGGCAGGCCATAGCCGCGATAGCCCATCGCGATCTTGGCGACGAGCCGCAGATGCGAGGTGACGAGCTGCGCCGCCGCATCGGTATCGCCATGCTCCTGGAAGCGCTTGGCGAGCATGAACTCCTGCTCGGGCGCGAGGATGGGAAATTTCTTGATCTCGGACAGGTAGCGGTTGAGGCTCTGCTCCCCGCCGAGGGCAGGAATCGTCGCGGGGACGTTGCTGCGGGCTGCCATGATCTGATCTCCCTTTCTTGCGGAGGCATTCGTCCCGCACTGCGGCGACGAACGGCTCGAACCTATACGTGAAGCTCGGTGAACAGTTCCTGCATATCGGCAGGCATAACGCTATCGAACGCCAAAGCGGTGGTTTTCACCGGATGGATGAACCCCAGATGCGCCGCATGCAAGGCCTGACGGCGGAAACCGAGGGTTTCGAGCAGCGCCTTTTGAGCACCCTTTGTTCTACCATAGACCGGGTCGCCCAGCAAGGCGTGGCCGATCGAGGCCATGTGCACGCGGACCTGATGCGTCCGCCCCGTCTCCAGCCGGCATTCGACCAATGCCGCGTCGCGCAGCAACTGCATCGTGGTAAAATGCGTCACCGCACGCTTGCCGCCCTGGACGATCGCGATCTTCTTGCGGTTGGTCGCCGAGCGCGCGAGCGGTGCGTCGACCTTGCCCGCCGGCGGCCGCGGCACGCCGCCGACGATCGCGCGATAGCGGCGGTCGATGCTGTGGTCGTGGAACTGGCGCGCCAGCCCCTCATGCGCACGGTCGGTCTTGGCGGCGACCATCAGCCCCGACGTGTCCTTGTCGATGCGATGGACGATCCCCGGCCGCGCGACCCCGCCGATCCCCGACAGCGAGCCCTGGCAATGATGGAGCAGCGCGTTGACCAGGGTTCCGTCGAGATTGCCCGCGGCGGGATGGACGACCAGCCCGGCGGGCTTGTCGATGACGATGAGATGCTCGTCCTCATAGGCGACGACGAGCGGGATATCCTGCGCTTCGTTATGCGGCAGCGTCGGCACCGGCACCGCGACCGCGAACGTGTCGCCCGCCGCCGCCTTCTTCGCGGCATCGCGGACCATTTGCCCGTCGCGGGTCACCGCGCCGCTGGCGATCAGCACCTTGAGCCGCTCGCGCGACAGCGTCGGCACCGCGTCGGCGAGCGCGCGATCCAGCCGCCAGCCGTTCGCCGCCGGTGCGATCGTCGCGTCGATGATGGAAACCCCCCGGTCCATGGGATAGGGATGTGGGCATGACGGTGGCGATTACAAGCGATCTTGTCGGACAGATCCTGCGCGACGCCGCCGCTACGCCCCAAGCCGAGGTCTGCGGCCTGCTGTTCGGCACCGCGACCGCGATCACCGCGATCCAGCCGTGCCGCAACGTCGCGGCCGATCCGGCTTGCTGGTTCGAGATCGACCCCGCCGCGCTGATCGCCGCGCATCGCGCGCAGCGCAGCGGCGGTCCGGCGATCGTCGGCCATTATCATTCGCACCCCAACGGCGATCCCCGCCCCTCCCCGCGCGACGCGGCGAGCGCCGCGCCGGACGGCGCCTTGTGGCTGATCGCCGCGGGTGGCGTGCTGCGCGGCTGGCGTGCCGGCGCTGGCGGTGCCGTCGAGGGACGGTTCGATCCCGTCGCGCTCGGCGACGACCCTTGCGCACCGGAGCCGGCTCGGCCACATCGGTCGTCGCTTTTTCGAGGAACCTGAATGTCCGTCAGCCCGGTCGATTTCGCCAGCCTGCTCTGTTCGCGGCTGTGCCATGACCTGCTCTCGCCGGTCGGCGCGCTCAACAACGGGCTGGAACTGCTGACCGACGAGACCGACGAGGAGATGCGCGCACGCGTCTTCCAGTTGCTCAGCGAGAGTGCCCGCGCCTCGGCCAACAAGCTCAAATTCTTCCGCCTCGCCTTCGGCGGCGCCGGCGGCTTCGGCGAGCAGGTCGACAGCCGCGAGGCGAAGGCGGCGATCGAGGGGCTGCTGATCGACAACAAGCGCACCACCTTCAACTGGTGGGTCGAGGCGGAGACGCTGCCCAAGGCGGCGCTCAAGGTGATGCTCAACCTGACGCTGATCGCCAGCGAATCGCTGGTGCGCGGCGGCACGCTCGACGTCGGCGGCGAGGAGAACAACGGCCAGCTCGAGATCGTCGTCAAGATCGAGGGGCCGCGCATCATCCTCGCGCCCGAATTGCGCACCGCGCTCAACCATGGCGAAGGCCCCGAGGGCGTCACCCCGCGCACCGCCGCCGCCTATCTCGTCCACAGCCTGGTGACGCAGGCCGGCGGCACGATCCAGATCAGCGAACCCACCGAGACGATCATGATCTTCGGCGCGGTATTCCGGGGAAAGTAGGCGGAAGGGGGACGCCGCTGACCTCCCAATGCGCGTCCGCGGTCACACAGGGCGATCACATATCACGACGGCGATGAGGCTCCATCAATATCCCCAAAGGATCCGTCACCCCGGACTCGTTCCGGGGTCCACCCTGTGGCGAGGAGAAAGGCTTGAGGCGAAATCGCTCTCTCGCGGCCTGGTGGACCCCGGAACGAGTCCGGGGTGACGGTGTGGGTTGGGAAAGCGTAGGGCCGACCTGAACGCCCGTTTTCGCGGGCATACAATTCAGCAGCCTCCAACCATCCCGCTCAGTCCGCCAGCATCGCCTCCAACGCCGGGGTCAGGGTCTCGTCCCCACCCTCCACCACGATCCGCGCCGCGACGCCCTGCCCGGCCGCCAGCGCGCGACCCGCGTCCGGCCCGAGCACGGTCAGCGCGGTCGCCCAGGCATCCGCGCTCAGCGCATCCGCCGCGATCACGCTCACCGACACCACGCCGTTATCCGTCGACCGCCCCGTCCGCGGATCGATCGTATGCCCCCCGCGCCGATAATCCCCCGAGGTCGCCACCGCGAGCCCGTGCAGTGCGATGCGCAGCGGCGCGACATCCATCCCCGGCGGCGCCTCCAGATCGACCCACCACGGCTGGCCGTCCGGCCGCACCCCGCGCCCGACCAGTTCGCCCCCGATCTCGACCAGGGCATGGACGACACCGAGCCGTGCCAGCGTCGCCGCCACCGCATCGACCGCGAAGCCCTTGGCGATCCCCGACAGATCGAGCGCCACCCCGCCCGGCTGCGACAGCCGCCGATCGCCGGCGCTCCAGCCGAGCCGCCGCCAGCCGGAGGCGGCGCGCGCCGCGTCGAGCGCCGCCGCGTCCGGCGCCGACGCCACCAGCACCGGCCCGAAACCCCACAGGTCGACCAGCCGTCCGATCGCCGGATCGAACGCGCCGCCGGTCGCCGCGGCGATCGCCAGCCCGCGCGCCATGACGTCCGCAAAGTCGGGCGGCAGCACCATCGCGCTCCCCGCCGCCGCGCGATTAAAGCGCGACAGCAACGACGTAGGCAGCCAGTGGCTCATCTCCGCGACGATAGCGTCGAGCCGCGCGACCACCGCCGCGTGCACCGCGCTCGCGCCCAGCCCGGCCGGCAGGACGGCGCGCACGCTCCACCGCGTCCCCATCGTCTCGCCGCCGAGATCGGTCACCACCGCCGCCGGATCGCACGCCGCGATCGCCGCTGCGGAGATCGCCGCGGGAAGCGCGATCCTCACCGCGCCGCCGTCACGGCGTCAGCACTTCCAGCGTCGTGACGTAGCTCATCCGCCGCTCGGTCGCGCGCGGCGTCGTGGTCTTCGCGTCCGTCGCGGTGGCGTTGAGCCAATACATGCCCGCCGCCGGCCAGGTCACGCTGACCACGCCATCGCCGCCGGTGGTCAGGGTCATCGCGTTTTCGTCGTTGCGATAGCGCTTACCGCCGGGAATGACGGTGACCTTGAGCCCCGCCGCCGGCTTGCCATCGATCAAAAATCGGAATTTCGCCGCCTCGCCGGCGATCAGTTCGTCCGGATGCGTCACCGGCGCGAATTCGAGGCCCTTGCCGGTCGGCGCAAACACCGTCGTCGTCGGTGCGCCCGCGGTCAGGAACACCTCGTTGCGCGACGATGTCTCGGTCAGCTTCACGTCGGTCGCATTGGCCGGGATGTCGGCGACGGTCAGCGGCGCCGGCTGGCCGGGACGCGGCGGGCCGCCGCGACCGCCGACTCGCTTCTCGACGCCGTCGACCTTGAAGCTGCCCATCACCCCCGACATGGCGGTGCCGACCTTCCACGTCCCCGGCTTGTCGAGCTGGACGTCGAATACCGAGCGATAGCGCCCGGTCGCGCCATTCTGGAGCTGCCCCGGCGTGCCGTCGGGCTGCCAGACCTTCATCCCGTCGAGCCGCAGCGGCTGGTGATCGAAGAAGAACAGGTCGTTCGACACCGCGGCGTCGATCGTCACCCAGCTGTCGGTGCCGGAAAAGACCGTGCCCGACGGCAGCAGCCACATGCGATGCGCGGAGAGCATCGCCGGCGTGGCGAGCAGCGCCGCGGCGGCGAGCAGGCGGACGGTGAAGGGCTTCATGATATGCGCTCCTTTCAGCGGGCGGACACGGTGACGGCGCCGAGCTCGGTCTTGCCCGATCCGCGCGCGCTGGGATTGGGGACGGTCAGCGGCAGCGTCACCAGCTCGCGCCCCCCGGTCTCGCGCGCGGCCTCGACGGTAAGCACATAGGCGCCGGGCTTCAGCCCGTCGGGCAGCTTGACGCTATATTGACCGGGTGCGCGCGTCGCGCCGCTGATGCCGTCGGCGGGGACGGTCATCGACCGCCCGCCCTTGCGCCACCAGGCGCGCAGGTCGGCGAGATATTTGGTGCCCGCATCCTTGCCGGTCTTCTTGGTCTCGTACCACAGGGCCACCGTCCGCGCCGCGCCGCCGCCGGCGGGCTCCAGCCAGATCGCGACATAGGGCCGGTGATATTCGGCGACGTCCTGCTTGGGGATCGTCACGGTGACGGTCGCGGCACCCGCCGGCGCGGCGATCACGCCGCCGAGCAGGGCAAAGGTCGTTGGGCGCATGGTTCGTTCCCCTTTCAAATCAATCAATTCTCGTCGGGTATCGGCGTCACGGCATCAGTGGATGAAGACGAGGATCAGGACGACCGGAACGATCACGCCGAGCGCCACGATCGGCCAGGTCGCCGGGCGGTGCTTGCCGTGCATCTGCAGCAGCAGCAGTCCGGTCAGCGTGAACAGGATGCAGGCGACCGCGAACACGTCGAGGAACCAGCCCCACGCTGCTCCGGCATTGCGGCCTTTGTGCAGGTCGTTGAGATAGGCGATCCAGCCACGACTGGTCACTTCGGCGGTGATCCTGCCGTTGGTCCGGTCGATGCTGACCCAGGCGTCGCCGCCGGGCCGCGGCAGCGCGACATAGACGTCGCTGTCCGACCATTCGCCCGGCTTGCCCGCCGCATCGAGCTCCACCGCGCGCGCCACCGCCGCCGCAACCCGCGGCGGCAAGGCCGCATCGGCCGCCGCCGGTGCCGGTGCCTTGAGGTCGCGCAGGAGCGGCGGCGGCAGCGTCCCCGCCCGGTCGGTCACCACCGGCGTCGCGCCGATCGACGCGGCGTGGTTGAGCGTGATCCCGGTCGCCGCAAACAGCAGCATGCCGACCAGCGACACCGCCGCACTCATCCAGTGCCAGCTGTGCAATTGCTTGAGCCACCAGCCGCGCCATTTGCGCTTGGCCTGACGTGCCGGAGCGGCGGAAACGGATCGGACGGTGCTCACCGCTCCCGGCTAGCGGGCAAAGCCACATATTTCAACCGTCTTGCGAATGAGTATCATCCGCATGGCCCACCCTGTGCTTGCCCTGCCCTACCGACAGGCGGTAACCGCCGCGCACGCCTTACCGGAGCCTGCCCCATGAAGACCCGCGCCGCCGTCGCCTTCGAAGCCAAAAAGCCGCTCGAGATCGTCGAACTCGACCTCGAAGGGCCGAAGCCCGGCGAAGTGCTGGTCGAGATCATGGCGACCGGCATCTGCCACACCGACGCCTATACGCTCGACGGGCTCGACAGCGAGGGGCTGTTCCCCAGCGTGCTCGGCCACGAGGGCGCCGGCATCGTCCGCGAGGTCGGTGCGGGCGTGACCAGCGTCGCGGTCGGCGATCACGTCATCCCGCTCTACACGCCCGAATGCCGCCAGTGTAAGTCGTGCCTCAGCCAGAAGACCAATCTGTGCACCGCGATCCGCGCGACGCAGGGCAAGGGGCTGATGCCCGACGGCACCACCCGGTTCAGCTACAAGGGCCAGCCGATCTTCCATTACATGGGCTGCTCGACCTTCTCGAACTTCACCGTGCTGCCCGAGATCGCGGTCGCGAAGATCCGCCCCGACGCGCCGTTCGACACGAGCTGCTACGTCGGCTGCGGCGTCACCACCGGGGTGGGCGCGGTCGTCCACACCGCCAAGGTGCAGCCGGGCGACACCGTCGTCGTCTTCGGCCTCGGCGGCATCGGCCTCAACGTCATCCAGGGCGCGAAGCTCGCCGGCGCGAAGATGATCGTCGGCGTCGACATCAACCCCGACCGCGAGGACTGGGGCCGCCGCTTCGGCATGACCCATTTCGCCAACCCGCGCGACGTCGGCGACATCGTCGCGCATATCGTCCAGCTCACCGACGGTGGCGCCGATTACAGCTTCGATGCGACCGGCAACACCGACGTGATGCGCCAGGCGCTCGAATGCTGCCACCGCGGCTGGGGCACGTCGATCGTCATCGGCGTGGCCGAGGCGGGCAAGGAGATCAGCACGCGGCCGTTCCAGCTCGTCACCGGGCGCAACTGGCGCGGCACCGCCTTCGGCGGCGCGCGCGGGCGGACCGATACGCCGAAGATCGTCGACTGGTATATGGACGGGATGATCCAGATCGATCCGATGATCACGCATCGCCTGACGCTCGACGAGATCAACAAGGGCTTCGACCTGATGCACGCCGGCGAAAGCATCCGCAGCGTCGTGATCTACTGACCCGCGCATTCGGCGCTACAAGGACAAACCAGATGTTTTCCCACGTCATGCTCGGCACCGACGATATGGCTGCCTCGAAAGCCTTCTACGACGCAGCGCTCGGCGCACTCGGCGTGCCTGCCGGGATCAGCGATCCCAAGGGCCGTACCGCCTATATGCATGCCGGCGGCCGGCTGCTGCTGAGTAAGCCGATCAACGGCGAGCCCGCCTGCCACGCCAATGGCGGCACGATCGGCTTCGCCGCCGGCTCACCCGAGGCGGTCGAGGCATGGCATGCCGCCGGCCTCGCCAACGGCGGCACCGCGATCGAGGATGCGCCCGGCCCGCGCGAATCGCCCTTCGGCAAGCTCTATCTCGCCTATCTGCGCGATCCCGCCGGCAACAAGGTGTGCGCCGCGCATCGCATGGCGGCCTGAGCGATGACGTTCGAAACCGTCTCGACCGCCAAAGCCTACGGCGGCACGCAGGGAGTCTACCGCCACGACTCGACCGCGACCGGCACGCCGATGACCGTTTCGGTCTACGTACCGCCGCATAAAGAAGGGCAGAGGCTGCCGGTCGTCTGGTATCTGTCGGGACTGACCTGCACCCATGCCAACGTCACCGACAAGGGTGAATACCGCCGCGCCTGCGCCGAACTCGGGCTCATCTTCGTCGCCCCCGACACCTCGCCGCGCGGCGAGGGCGTCGCGGACGATCCCGCCTATGACATGGGTCAGGGCGCGGGCTTCTACGTCGATGCGACGCAGGCACCGTGGGCGCCGCATTTCGGCATGTGGTCCTATGTCACCGAGGAACTGCCGGCGCTGGTCGCCACGCATTTCCCTGCCGACATGGATCGCCAGTCGATCATGGGCCATTCGATGGGCGGCCACGGCGCGCTGACCATCGGCCTGACCTTGCCCGAGCGGTTCAGGGCGATCTCCGCCTTCGCGCCGATCGTCGCGCCGAGCCAAGTGCCGTGGGGCGAGAAGGCGCTCGGTGGCTATCTCGGCGATGATCGCGCATCGTGGCGCCGCCACGATGCGGTCGCGCTGATCGAGGACGGTGCGCGCGTGCCCGCGATGCTCGTCGATCAGGGCGATGCCGATCAGTTCCTCGAGGAACAGCTCAAGCCGCACCTGCTGGCGACGGCATGTGAAGCGGCGGGCATCGACCTGACGCTGCGCATGCAGCCGGGCTACGACCACAGCTATTATTTCATCTCGACCTTCATGGCCGACCACCTCGCGTGGCACGCCGAGCGGCTGCGGTAGCAACCGGGAACGCCGTTATACTGGACAAACCTCCTTCATCCCCCCGGACTTGATCGAAACCTCTGCGAAACCCCACCAGTGCTCCTGCGAACGCAGGAGCCCAGGAGTCCGGAACGCCGTCAACCGTTGCTCTGCTTGGCCCTGGGTTCCTGCGTTCGCAGGAACACTGCACAGCAACCATGGCCGGGTCGACTTTCGCGGAGGTCTTGAACTGGCGAGGGCAAGGCGAACCTCCCGCTATGCCCCCTTCGCCAGCATCTTCTCCGCACTCGTCTTCACGAATTCGGCGATCGGGCCGGACATCATCGCCAGCATCATCGGCACCTTCACCGTACCGCTGACGTTGCCCTCGCCCACCGCCATGTCGACCGCGACCTTCTGTCCCATCGCGACGATCGCCAGCGCGAGCGCATCCGGCCCGGTCCATTCGGCATCGACCGTGCCGCCGCCGGGAATATGCTGCGCCAGTTTCGGCAGCCCCGCGTCGATCCGCCGCCGCGCCTCCGCGCGACCGAGGCTGTGGGGAATGTCGAACGGAATCGCGGCCATCATCGTCTCCAGAAATCTAGTGCCGCGCGCCCTGCCCGTGTCTGTCGTACAGCGTCAACCGATCACCACAGGTGACGAACCCGCCCCGCCCCGCTAAGGCCCCGCGCATGACCGAGATCACGCCCCAGATCGTCGCCGACCACGGCCTGTCCACGGAAGAATATGAGCGCGTCCTGCACGCGCTGGGCCGCGAGCCCAATCTCGTCGAGCTCGGCATCTTCTCGGTAATGTGGTCCGAGCATTGCAGCTACAAGTCGAGCCGCATCCACCTCAAGAAGCTCCCCACCGAAGGCCCGCAGGTGATCTGCGGCCCCGGCGAGAATGCCGGCGTGATCGACATCGGCGACGGCCAGGCCGCGATCTTCAAGATGGAGAGCCATAACCACCCCTCGTATATCGAGCCCTATCAAGGCGCGGCGACCGGCGTCGGCGGCATCCTGCGCGACGTCTTCACGATGGGCGCGCGCCCGGTCGCCAATATGAACGCGCTGCGCTTCGGCTCGCCGACGCACCCCAAGATGCGCCACCTCATCGCCGGCGTCGTCCACGGCATCGGCGGCTACGGCAATTGCGTCGGCGTCCCGACGGTCGGCGGCGAGGTCAATTTCCACCCCGCCTATGACGGCAACATCCTCGTCAACGCGATGACCGTCGGCGTCGCCGATCAGGACAAGATCTTCTATTCGGCCGCCAGCGGCATCGGCAATCCGATCGTCTACGTCGGCAGCAAGACCGGCCGCGACGGCATCCACGGCGCGACGATGGCGTCGGCCGATTTCGGCGAGGACGCCGACGCCAAGCGCCCGACCGTACAGGTCGGCGATCCCTTCACCGAAAAGCTGCTGATCGAGGCGTGCCTCGAACTGATGGCGACCGACGTGATCGTCGCGATCCAGGACATGGGCGCCGCCGGCCTCACCTCCTCCTCGGTCGAGATGGCGTCGAAGGGCGGCGTCGGCATCGAGCTGGTGATGGACGACGTCCCCCAGCGCGAAACCGGCATGACGCCGTACGAGATGATGCTCTCCGAATCGCAGGAGCGCATGCTGATGGTCCTCAAGCCCGGCCGCGAGGCCGAGGCGGAGACGATCTTCCGCAAATGGGAGCTCGACTTCGCGGTCATCGGTCGCGTCACCGACACCGGCCGCATGGTGCTGACCTTCAAGGGCGAGACCGTCTGCGACATCCCGCTCGGCCCGCTCGCCGACGAGGCGCCGCTCTACGATCGTCCGCACGTCCCGACGCCCAAGCCCGCGCCGCTCGCCAACGTGCCGGAAAGCAAGGACATCGCCGCCGACCTGCTGACGCTGATGGGCTCGCCCGACGTCGCCAGCCGCCGCTGGATCTGGGAGCAATACGATCACATGGTCGGCGCCGACACGGTGCAGGCCCCCGGCGGCGACTCCGCCGTCGTCCGCGTCCACGGCACCGACAAGGCGCTGGCGATCACCACCGACTGCACCCCGCGCTATTGCTTCGCCGACCCGGTCGAGGGCGGCAAGCAGGCGGTCGCCGAGGCGTGGCGCAACCTCACCGCGGTCGGCGCGACGCCGCTCGCGATCACCAACTGCCTCAACTTCGCCAATCCGCAGCGCCCGGAGATCATGGGCCAGATCGTCGGCTGTCTCGACGGCATGGCGCAGGCGTGCCGCGCGCTCGACTTCCCGATCGTCTCGGGCAACGTCAGCCTCTACAACGAATCGAAGGCGACCGGCGGCGGCAGCGCGATCCTGCCGACCCCGGCGATCGGCGGCGTCGGCCTGCTCAAGGACTGGACCAAGAACGCGACGATCGCCTTCAAGGGCACCGGCGACATCATCCTGACCGTCGGCAAGCGCGGCGGCCATCTCGGCCAGTCGCTCTATTTGCGCGAATGCCACGGCCGCGAGGAAGGCCCGCCGCCGCCCGTCGACCTCGATGCCGAGCGCAAGACCGGCGACCTGATCCGCACCGCGATCCGGGATGGCCAGCTCTCCGCCGTCCACGACGTCTCCGACGGTGGCATCGCGGTGACGCTCGCCGAGATGGCGCTTGCCGGCAACATCGGCGCGATGATCGACCGCAAGCAGCCGTTCGACTGCGCCCGCGCCTTCTTCGCCGAGGATCAGGGCGTCTACGTCGTCACCGTCCACGACCATGCTTTGCTCGACTTCCTCGGCGCCGCGCACGCCGCCGGCGTCGAAGCCGAACCGCTCGGCCGCACCGGCGGCAAGCGCCTCATCTTCGAACGCCCCGACCGCGACGACGTCGCCACGATCGAGGCGCTGCGCAGCGCCCACGAGGGCTTCTTCCCGAAACTGATGGGTACCGACTCGGCGCTGGCTTGAGGTTCCGGTTCCTCCCCCGCCAGGGGGAGGTGGCGCGCCGAAGGCGTGACGGAGGGGGAGGACAGGTGGGCGTTCCGTTATGGAGCTCCCACCTGTCCTCCCCCTCCACCATTCGGCTAACGCCGAACGGTCCCCCTTCCCCCTGACGGGGGAGGATTTTCGCAGTTGCGACGAACCGTGCGTCAGCGACTGCGAATTAGTCGCAAATCCACTTGCGAACGTCTCGCAGTATCCGCATACAGGCGGCGAAGCGAGGAGCATCCATGGTTGTCTGCGTTTGCAATGCCATACGAGAATCCCAGGTCCGTGCCGCCGCGCGCAGCGGCTGCCAGACGGCCTGCCAGGCCTATCAATCGCTTGGCTGCCGGGCGAAATGCGGCCAGTGCGTCGTGGTAGCGAGAGCCATTATCGACACCGAACGCGCTGCTGCCTGACGTTCGCAACGTAAAAAACGGCAGATTTCTGCGGTTTTTTGCTTGCAGCACTACCCTTCCGAAGCCTAGATCGTCCGCAACACGGACAATCTAGGGTGGACATATGGCGATCAAGGGCGACCCGCGGGTCATCGAATATCTCAACGAAGCGCTCAAGAACGAGCTGACCGCGATCAACCAATATTGGCTGCACTATCGCGTCCTCGACCATTGGGGCGTCTACAAGCTCGCCCAGTATGAGCGGATGGAATCGATCGACGAGATGAAGCACGCCGACTGGCTGTCGGAGCGCATCCTCTTCCTCGACGGCCTGCCCAATTTCCAGCTGCTCGGCCGGCTGCGCATCGGCGAGACGGTGGAGGAGATCCTCCGCGCCGATCTCGCGATGGAGGAAGAGGCCGTCGTCCAGCTCAAGGGCGCGATCGCTTATTGCGAGGAGGTCAAGGACTTCATCAGCCGCGACCTGTTCACGCGGATCCTCGCCAGCGAGGAAGAACATGTCGACACGCTCGAGCGCCAGTTCGAGATGATCGAGCGGATGGGTATCCACAATTACGTGCAGCTCAACTCGATCAGCGAGCATGATTCGCCGAAAGCCGGCGCTGCGCCGCATCTCAACGGCTGATCCCCAATGCAAAACGGCCCCGCGTGATCGCGGGGCCGTCGAACGTTCAGCTTAGCGGCACTTGACCTTGCCGCGATCGACCGACCGGCCCAGCAACGCGCCGCCGCCCGCGCCGAGCAGCGTGCCCAGCGTGCCGCCGCCGACGAGGTTGCCGAGCACGCCGCCGCCGACCGCACCGACCACTAGGCCCGTCGTGCCGTCGTTGCGCTTGCAATAGGCGCGGCCGTCGCGGCCGCGATAGATCCGGTCGTCGCGGCCGAGGCGGCGCTCGCGATAGCGGCCGTCGCGATAGGAATTGGCGGGGTCCCAATTGCCGTCATTGTCGCCCTGCCAGCGATTGTCGCGCCGCTGATCCTGATACCGATCACCGCGCTGCGCGGAGGCCGGCTCCATGGCGATCGGCGATACCATCGCCACGGTCGCCAGTACGGCTAGAAATCCGGTCTTCATCGCTGCTCTCCTGAAAGATAGCGTGATAACCGGGCCGGCGGGCAATGGTTGCACCAGCCCCTTGATATGGCTCAATTCGCTTTGCGGTCCGTGGTCTTCACCAGCCACGGCTTGACCAGTCCCGTGGGGTGCGGCGTGCCGGTCAGCCGGCGTGCGGCGACCAGCCGGATCGGCTTCAGCAGCAGCTGTCCGCCCATCCCGCCCCCGGTCGGCAGCGCCAGGATACGCTTCACCACCGGCATGCCCGACACGACATGACCGAAGGCCGCATAGCCGGGATAGTCGCCCTTGGCGTCCATGCTCGGCATCGCGCCGACGGTGATGAAGAAATTGCCGCCCGCCGACCCGGCCTCGGCACGCCGCGCCATCGAAATCGTGCCGTCGACGTGGCGCAGCCCCGTCATCGCCGTCGTCTCCAGCGGGAACGACGGCAGGATGCGCCGCGCATCGGTGCGGATACCGCCCTGGATGAAGCCATAGGTCGGCGCGCTGCGATTGCGAGCGGACCGGTAGAAGCTCATCCCGTCGAACCGCCCGTCATCGACATAGCCCATGAAATTGGCGACCGTCCGCGGCGCATGGCGCGCATCCAGCGCCAGCACGATCGGACCATAAGGCGTGTCGAGGCGCACCCGGACGATGGCGGGCTCGCGCGGTGCCGCCGCCGGCGTGGCGCTGGACAGAGCGATGGTAGCAAGCAGGATCAAGGGCAGACGCATGCCACTCCGCTATGCCGATCCCGACGCGGGCACAACCGCCGCGGTCGCCGTGACGGCATGACGATTGTCATTAACGAAAGCGTGATTGCGCCTTTTGCAATTGCACCGATCCTTGCTGCGATGCACAAAGACCGTGCCTTTCAGGCATCCTCTCCTAAAAACTTTTCGGCCGGTCGCAAGACCGGCCTTTTTTTTGGCCGCGGACTGCGCTATTCGATCCTTGCCCAGAACGCGCCGTCAACGAAATATACGGAGCGGAGCCAGCCGGTAAAAGCCGGCACCGGCACGTTTCGGGACGCGGGGGATCGAGTGTACCGGCTGACGGACTCTCCCCCGCGGTTTCCCTGATCCAATCTTCCATCGCGGCAAACGCCGACCTTCCCCCACGTCTACAATATCCCTGGACGGCATGCCCACGCTGCGGATGTCCGCCGGGGAGACATGACGCACGATGACCTGTTCCAGCCGCCGCAATGCCTTAGTGACGACCTTCCATCGCATCTGGTTCGGCGATGCGACGATTCCCGAGCGGTACGAGCAATATTGGCGGGCGTGGCAGCGTCAGTTTCCGCAATGCCGGTTCGTCACTTGGACGGATGCGGACATCGATCGACTGCCGCTCAGCCGCGATCGCCTCCAGGAGTTCACAAGCCACGCCACCCGGGCCGACCTCGCCCGCTACGAGATTCTCCACGCGGAGGGGGGCATCTATCTCGACTGCGACATCAGGCCGCATCTGCCGTTCGCCGTCGATGACATGACGAGCCGGCTTACGGTCTGCAACGAGACCGAGGCCACCGATTACTGCTCGATCGGCTTCATCGCCACGCCGCCCGGCCATCCGCTATTTCTGGAACTGACCAACCATATCCTGCAAAGCCCGATCGACGAGACGCGTCCCAACGTCTCCACTGGACCGTGGCTGTTCGGCGCGGCGCTGCAACGGCACCCGCACCGGCGGCTGCCGCCCGCGGCTTTCTATCCCTATCTCTACGACGAGCCGCTGGCGGCGACCCGGATGCGCGACCTCGATCAGACGTTTGGTGTCCATATCTGGGGCGGATCGTGGCTGACACCTGCCGCGAAGCAGGACATCGCGCTAAAGCTGCTCGGCAAGGGTGATATCGCCGAGACCGCCGCCATCGTCGCGCGCCTCGACGGACCATGGGCGCAGGATGCCGCCGCAATGATCGACACGATCCGCGACATCCGGGAAAAGACGCTGCAGGTCGGCCCCGCGCTGTTCCCGGATCTGGCGATTAGACCCCATGATCGGCCTGCCTTCGAATTCGCCAAGGTGGTCGATTGGCTGTTGTCGCAGGATGCGGATCGCATGGTGTGGCAGATCGGCGCCGCCGACGGCACGCTGGTCGACCCGCTGCGCCCGGCATTGGTCAATTACGACCCGCCGGCGGTGTTGCTCGAGCCCAACCCGCATCTCTTCGCGATGCTGAAACAGGCCTATGCCGGCAATTGCAACAGCCGCCTGCTTCCCGTCGCTTATGGCACGCGCGCCGGCACATTGATCCTGAACGCGATCGATCCGGCCCGCGCCGTCGCGCTCGCCCTTCCCGACTGGGTGCTTGGTATCTCTTCGGTCTACGACGACCGCAAAGCCCTTGGCGGCAAGACGATCGACGCGGCGACGACCGAGCGGATCCACCGCTGCATCGATCGCATCCCCGTGCCGGTCATCGATCACCCGATGATGCTTGCCGAGGCGGGCGGGCGAGCCCCCGACATCCTCGTCGTCGATGCCGAAGGCATGGACCGCGAGATCATCGACGACATCCTCGTGCAAGGTGCCCGGCCGCAGGTGATCCACTTCGAGATCCAATGCCTCGATCCCGCCGACCAGCAGGGATTGCTGGCAGCGCTGGCCGAACATTATGCGGTGATCGCTTTCGGCAACGACATGACCGCCTATCGCCACGACGTCATGCTCGATTATGCCCGCGCGCTGTATGTCGAGCATGGCCTGCCGACGATATTCGCGGGTGCCGTCGCCGGTATCAACGGCTTGGCCTAACGGCCTTGGTCGTTGAAGTTCGCTCTTTCGTCACCCGGGGCTTGATCAAGACTTCTGAGAAAGCGCGGTGCTCCTGCGGACGAAGGAGCCCAGGAGCCGCGGCGCCAGTGAGGGTCGATCCCGCCTTAGATCTTGCGCCCGAAGCCCCCCGGCACCGGCCGGCGCGGGACGAGCGGATTGGCTTCGCGTTCGAGCAGGCCGAGCGTTTCGAAGAACAGCGGCCGCAGTTGCACGACCAGCTCCAGCGCCTCCTCGCAGGTGTCCTGCCGCTCGACACAGCCGCGGGCGAGTTCCTCGATCGATTCGGCCAGCGTCGCCAGCGGCTCCGCACCGAACTGGCGCGCCTCGCCCTTCAGCGTATGGGCGGGGATGACGATCGCCGCGGCGCTGCTGGTGCGCATCGCCTGTTCGATCGCGACCACCGACTTGACGCCGTCTTCGCGAAAATAGCCGAGGATGCGCACGAAACCGGCGCCGAGGTCGCTGCGCGCCTGCGCGAACACGGCCCAGTCCACCAACGTGCTGCCTGCGAACGACACTGCCTTCTCCCCTCGGCCGTGGGGACATCCCACATCGGTTCGCCGGCGATCCTAAGCCCAAGCGGTAAACACGACGTTGCCAAGTCTTTCCGCTTATTCCTTGTTGTCGAACGGATTCTTCGGCGCGCGAAAGGTCATTCGCACCGGAACGGCGCCGAAGCCCAGTTCCTTGCGCATCGAATTGACGAGATAGCGTTCGTAGCTTGCCGGCAATTGGTCGACGCGGGTGCCGAACACCACGAAGCTCGGCGGCCGCGTCTTGACCTGCGTGACGTAGCGCATCTTGATCCGCTTGCCACCGGGCGCGGGCGGCGGGTTGGCCTCGATCGCGCGCTCGAACCAGCGGTTCATCTCGCCGGTGCCGACGCGCTTCGACCACGCCTCGCGCGTATCGAACGCCGCCTGGATCAGCTGGTCGATGCCCTTGCCGGTCGCCGCCGATACCGTCATCACGGTGACGCCCTTCACCTGGCTGAGGCCATCCTCCAACGCCCGCTTGACGCCGTTGAACAAAGACGAGGCATTTTCCGCCACGTCCCATTTGTTGAGCGCGATCACCAGCGCGCGCCCCTCTTCGAGCACCTTGTCGGCGATGCGCAGGTCCTGCGCCTCCAGCCCCAGCGTCGCATCGAGCAGCAGCACCACGACCTCGGCGAAGTCGACCGCGTGCAACGCGTCGGCGACCGACATCTTCTCGAGCTTGTCCTGCACCTTGGCGCGCTTGCGCATGCCGGCGGTGTCGATCAGCCGCACCGGGCGGGGTTCGCCCTTGGGATCGTGCCACAGCCAGTCGACCGCGATCGAATCGCGCGTGATCCCCGCTTCGGGGCCGGTGATCATCCGGTCCTCGCCGAGCATGCGGTTGATCAGCGTCGACTTGCCCGCGTTGGGCCGACCGACGATCGCGAGCTTGAGCGGCGCGTCGGGACGGTCGTCCTCGTCCTCCTCGGGAATTGCGGCGAGCGCCTTCTCGATATGCGGCAGCAGCGCCTCGAACAGGTCGCCCATCCCCTCGCCATGTTCGGCGGACAATTGCACCGGGTCACCGAAGCCGAGGCTGAGCGATTCGAGGATACCCTGTTCGCCCGCCCTGCCCTCGGCCTTGTTGGCGGCGAGGATCACCGGCGTGGTCGAGGACCGCAGCCAGCGGCCGATCTCCTCGTCGAGCGGCACGATGCCGGCGCGCGCGTCGAACAGGAACAGCGCGACGTCCGCCTGACCGATCGCCGCCTCGGTCTGGATGCGCATCCGGCCGGGCAGCGTCTGGGCGTCGTGATCCTCATAGCCCGCGGTGTCGATGACGCGGAAGTCAAGGCCGATCAGATGCGCATCGCCCTCGCGCCGGTCGCGGGTGACGCCGGGCCGGTCGTCGACGAGCGCGAGCTTCTTGCCGACCAGACGGTTGAACAGCGTCGACTTGCCGACGTTGGGACGGCCGACGATCGCGACGGTGGGAATACGGGACATGCCCCGGCTCTTAGAAGAGGTGGCGGGAAATACCAATCCTCCCCGGCACGGGGAGGTGGCAGCGCGTCAGCGCTGACGGAGGGGGGGCTTCCACGCACGACTCGCTTGTGGAAGCCCCCCTCCACCATTCGCTTCGCAAATGGTCCCCCTCCCCGTGCCGGGGAGGATCGGCTTTACCGATACGCGGTGATCTTGCCCGATTGTCCCAGCGTGTACAGCGTCGACTTCACCACGATCGGCGGCAGCGCGAAACTGTCCTTCGCCTCGACCGTCGTCGCGATGCTGCCGTCGGTCGGCGAGGCGAACACCACCTGCCCCAGCGAATTGGTCAGCACCAGCCGCCCGCCCGCCAGCACCGGGCCGAACCAGGTGACCTGCGGCCCCTTGTTCTTCTTGGCGTTCTTGAACCGCTGCAATTGCGCGATCCAGCGTGCCTTGCCGTTCGACCGCGCGAGGCAGACGAGGCGCGCATCGTCGGTGACGACGAACAGCCACTCGCCCGCGATCCATGGCGTCGAGATGCCGGCGAAATTCTGCTCCCACAGCCGCTGGCCGGTGGCGAGGTCGAGGCTGACCATGCGTCCGCCCTGGCCGACCGCGAAGACGCGACCGTTGTCGACCACCGGCGCCGCGTCGATGTCCGATAGGCTCGACACCGAGGTGGTGATCGAGGTGCGCGACAATGCGTCGCCCCACAGCACGCGGCCGTTCTCGTAGCGATAGGCGTTGAGCTCGCCGCTCGAGAAACCGGCGACCACCGTCCCCTGGCTGGCGGCGGGTGCGGCGACGCCGAACACGCCCTGCGTCTCGAGCGTGCCCGACTGCGCCCACTGGACCTTGCCGTCGCTCTGATCGAGCGCGAAGATCTGATTGTCCTGGCTCAGCACATAGACCGAGCCGTTGGCGACGGTCGGCGCGCCGCGCAGCGGCCCGCCCGGCTTGGCACGCCAGATCTCCTTGCCGTCCGCGGCATTGAGCGCGACGACGTCGCCGACGCCGTCGGTCGCGAAGACGCGGCCCTCGTCATAGCTCGCGCCGCCGCCGAAGCGCGCCGGGCGGTTCTCGTCGCCGCTGCTGACCGAGGCGTCCCACAATTTCGCGCCGGTATCGGCGGCGAAGGCATGGACCTGCGCGGCGACGTCGACGACGAACAATTTGTTGTCCGCGACCACCGGCGCCGCGCCGAGCCGCTCGCGGTTCGAGCCGCCGGCGATCGACGCCTGCCACGCGCGCGACGGCGTCGCGGCGAGTGCGAGCTGGCCCATCGACTTGGCGGCATTGCCGCCCGGCTGCGTCCAGGCATCGTTCGCCTCGGCAGCGGGGAGCGTCACCTGGATGTCGGCGATCGTGCTGTCCGCCTCGATCGCGTTTTCGGAGGCGAGGATCGGCACGCGCTCGCCGACCGTCGGGGTCTTCTTGGCGCCGCCCTTGAAGATGCCGCAGGAAGACAGCGCGATCAGCGCGGCGACGGCCACCGAGGCCCGATATCTGGTCGTCATTGCGCAGGTGCTTCCTTCGATTGTGCCGCGGCCGCGCTGGCGGGGGAGACGATGCGCACGTTCGCGCCGCCGTCGGCACCCGCAGTGTCGACCCCCATCGTGCCGGCCATCTGAACCGCGCGTTGACGGATCGAGTCGGGGACGGCGTCGCTCTGCGCGAGCTGGCCGAACAGCCGGCCGGCGAGGTCCTTGCGGCCGCTGTCGAGATAGGCGATCGCGACCAGCTCGCCGGCGCTGCCGAAATAGGCGTTGCCCGGCACCGCCAGCGGCCGCAGCCGCTCGATGACGACCTGCGGTTTCAGCGTGTCGAATTCGGCGGTGGTCTGGCGGATCAGCGCGATGTCGCGGAACGGCTGCGCGAGGCTCGTGTCGGCGGCGATCTTGGCGAAGAGCGCGGCGGCGGCCTTGTCCTGCTTCTTGCCGAGCAGGATGTCGGCCTGCGTCATCAGCGCGAGCGCGCGATAGCCCTCGCGGCCCGAGCCGGCGATCGGCGCGAGCGCCTTGTTCGCCTGATCGGCCTGCCCCGCGCCGAGCGAGTCATAGGCCGCCTGCAATTGCTCGCCCTCGACCCCCGCCGCCTCGGTCTGGCGATGCTGCCAGTAGAGGACGCCGGCGAAGGCCGCGAGCGCCACCACGATTCCCGCGATCGTCCAGCGGCCGTAGCGCTCCCAGAAGCTGGTCAACTGATCGCGGCGCAGCTCGTCGTCGACTTCGCGCAGGAACGCTTGGTTGTTTTGCGGCGTGAGGGCCAAGGAGGGCTCCGGAACAGACAGAGGAAGTGGCGCGCACTCTTAGCGGCGACGTCGGCGAAACGAAAGCACGGGAAATGTGGCGGGTTGAGGGCGTCGCCTGCCTAGTCCTTCGCGGGATAGATCTGCTCGGGTCCCGGAAAGACGCGCGCGCGGACCTCGCCGGCATAGGCTTCGACGGCGGCGGAGATCCGCCCGGCCATGTCGTCGTAGCGCTTCACGAAGCGCGCGGTGCGCTCGAACAGGCCGAGCATGTCCTCCGCCACCAGCACCTGCCCGTCGCATTGCGCGGAGGCGCCGATGCCGATCGTCGGACAGGCGATCGCCTGCGTGATGCGGATCGCGATCGGCTCCATCACCCCCTCGATCACCACCGCGAAGGCGCCCGCCTCGGCGACCGCGGTGGCGTCGGCGACGATCTTCGCCGCCTCCGCCTCGCTTTTGCCGCGCGCGCCATAGCCGCCGAGCACGTTGACCGCCTGCGGCGTCAGCCCGACATGGCCCATTACCGGGATGCCGCGTTCGCTAAGGAAGCGCACCGTCGGCGCCATCGCCTCGCCGCCCTCCAGCTTCACCGCCGCCGCGCCGGTTTCCTTGAGCAGGAACGCCGCGCTTTCGAACGCCTGCTGCGGCGAGGCCTCGTAGCTGCCGAACGGCATGTCGATGACGACGACGGCATGATAGCTGCCGCGCACCACCGCCGCGCCATGCGCCGCCATCATCTGCAGCGTCACCGGCACCGTCGACGGCAGGCCGTAGATCACCTGCCCCAGGCTGTCGCCGACCAGCAGCATGTCGCAATGCGGATCGAGCAACTGCGCGGTACGCACGGTATAAGCGGTGAGCATCGCCAGCGGCTCGCCGCCGCCCTCCCGGCTCGACTTGCGCCGGCGGATCGCCGGCACGGTCAACCGCTTGCGCGGCGCCGGGGTGGGATTGGCGCGGCTGGTGGCGGTATCGATGGTATAGGTGGTGGACATCGCGCGGCTGTACCGCGCGGCGCGGACGCGATCCAGAGCCGTCGATCGGCGCCCTGCTTACCGTATCGCGGCGCCGCCTTCCCCCAACGCCTGTTGCCATTCGGCCGGCTTGAACCCCACGAGCAGCGTCTCGCCCGCCTCGATCACCGGTCGCTTGATCATCGACGGCTGCGCGCACATCAGCGCGACCGCGCGCACCGCGTCGAGGTCGGCCTTGTCCGCGTCGGGCAGATTGCGGAACGTCGTCCCGGCGCGGTTGAGCAGCACCTCCCAGCCGCGCCGCTCCACCCAGCCTTCCAGCCGCGCCCGGTCGACGCCCTGCGTCTTATAGTCGTGGAATTCGTAGGCGATCCCCGCCCCGTCCAGCCACGCCCGCGCCTTCTTCACCGTGTCGCAATTGCGGATGCCATAAACGATCGTGTTCATGCGGCGCCCTTACCACGCCGTGAGCAGGACGCCACGCGCTCACCATCGGCGCCATGCTTCCATGCGTCCCGACCTGCGCGGGGACGACGGTAGGGGGAGAGCGTATCCCCCACCCCCAAACCGTCATCCCCGCGCAGGCGGGGATCCATACCCGCGGACCTCACCGCTCCATCGCGACACCTGCGGATCTGGATCCCCGCCTCCGCGGGGATGACGACGGATGGGGTGTCCCCGTATGACCCCCCGCCCCGTATAACCGTCCGCGTTGCCACGAGGTGATCGGACGTACGCCCCATCGTCATCCCGGCGAACGCCGGGACCCATGGACACGATGCAGCCAGCGTCTGCCCCCACCATCGGCGTTCCGCATCCGTGGGTCCCGGCCTGCGCCGGGATGACGATCAGAGAAAGCGCATTCCACTGCCCACCCGGTCGCGGGCGAGACCAGTTTCACGCCACCCATGCATCCTGCCCCCTCCCGGACCAGTCGTTGCAAAGGGTGACTTCTCCCCATCATCACGGCTACCACCGCTCCATGACCGACGCCTTCCCCTCGATCCACCGCCATCAGTTCGCCCGCGTCGCCGCCGCGACGCCGCTCGCCAGCGTCGGCGACGTCGCCGCCAACGTCGCCGCGACCGTCGCGATGGCGGGCGAGGCGCACGATCGTGGGGTCGATCTCGTCGTCTTCCCCGAGCTCAACCTCACCTCCTACGCGATCGACGATCTCCATTTGCAATCGGCGCAGCAGCGCGCCAGCGAGGCCGCGGTCCTCGCGGTCGCCGAACAGACCGCCGGCCTCGCGCCGCTGCTGCTCGTCGGTGCCGCGCTCGTCCGCAACGGCCGGCTCTACAACACCGCGGTGGCGCTCCACCGCGGCCGCATCCTCGGCGTCGTGCCCAAGACCTTCCTGCCCAATTACCGCGAATATTACGAAAAGCGCTGGTTCGCCTCCGGCCTCGGCCTGCACGGCCTGACGATCCGCCTCGGCGACGCCGACGTGCCGTTCGGCACCGACCTGCTCTTCGCCGCCGACGATCTGCCCGGCTTCGTCGTCCATGCCGAAATCTGCGAGGATTATTGGGCGCCCACCCCGCCCTCGACCGCCGGCGCACTCGCGGGCGCGACGATCTGCTGCAACCTCAGCGCCTCCAACATCGTCATCGGCAAGGGGCGCGAGCGGATGCTGCTCGCCGCCGCGCAATCGGCGCGCACGTCGTCCGCCTACGTCTATTCTGCCGCCGGCCCGGGCGAGAGCACCACCGATGTCGCATGGGACGGTCAGGGCTTCGTCTACGAATGCGGCGACCTGATGGTCGAATCGAAGCGCTTCGTGCAGGCGCCCGAACTCGCCGTCGTCGACGTCGATCTCGAACGGATCGTGCAGGAGCGGCTGCGCAACGGCACGTTCAACGATTCGGCCGCCGCCGCCGGTCATCCCGAGACGCGCGTCCGCCGCATCGGCTTCGCGCACCAACCCAGTCTCACCGACATCGGTCTCGAACGGCCGATCCGCCGCTTCCCCTTCGTCCCCAACGACCCCGCCCGCCGCGACGAGGATTGCTACGAAGCCTTCAACATCCAGGTCGAGGCGCTGTCCAAGCGGCTCGCCGCCACCAAGTCGAAGACGTTGGTCATCGGCGTGTCCGGCGGCCTCGACTCGACGCATGCGCTGATCGTCGCGGCCAAGGCGATGGATCGGCTCGGCCGGCCGCGCGCCGACATCCTCGGCTTCACCATGCCAAGCTTCGCCACCGGCGACGCCACCAAAGGCAACGCCTGGGCGCTGATGCGCGCGCTCGGCTGCACCGCCGACGAGATCGACATCCGTCCCGCCGCGCGCCAGATGCTCGCCGACATGGGCCACCCCTTCGCCAACGGCGAGGCGGTCTACGACGTCACCTTTGAAAACGTGCAGGCGGGCCTGCGCACCGATTACCTGTTCCGCCTCGCCAACCAGCGCGGCGGCATCGTGCTCGGCACCGGCGATCTCAGCGAGCTGGCGCTGGGCTGGTGCACCTATGGCGTCGGCGACCAGATGAGCCATTATGCGGTCAACAGCGGCGTGCCCAAGACGCTGATCCAGTTCCTGATCCGCTGGTGCATCCGCACCGGCCAATATGACGACGCCACCAACGGGGTGCTGTCGACGATCCTCGGCCAGGAAATCTCCCCCGAGCTCGTCCCGGCCGGGGCCGACGGCACGATGCAGAGCACCGAGTCGATGATCGGCCCCTATCCGCTCAACGACTTCTTCGCGCATTACGTCGTCCGTCACGGGCTCGCCCCGTCGAAGGTCGCCTTCCTCGCCTGGCATGCATGGCGCGACGCGGCGTCAGGGCATTGGCCGGCGGACTTTCCCGCCGAGGCGCGCACCGCTTACGATCTGCCGACGATCAAACATTGGCTGGAGCGGTTCGTCGTCCGTTTCTTCCAGCTCAGCCAGTTCAAACGCTCCGCCATTCCCAACGGGCCGAAGGTGTCGGGCGGCGGCGCGTTGAGCCCGCGCGGCGACTGGCGCGCCCCCTCGGACGGCACGGCGGCCGTGTGGCTCGACGAGTTGCGCCGAAACGTTCCATAGAATCTTGCCTTTATAAGGGGGCAGGCGCATTATGAAGATCTGATGACACCGCCTCCCCGGGATGGCTCGCGCGATCGCCGGATCGAGGACCCATCGAATCTCTACCTGATTCACCCAGCGTCGCACGCCCTGCTCCCCCTTGCCCTGCGGCACGGTGTCTCGGCCAATATGGTCTCGCTGATCGGCCTTGCCTGCGGCACGGTCGCGGCGGTCGCCTATGCGCATTGGCGCGATCCGGCGATGGCGCTGGTCGGTCTGGTATTCTCGGTCGCCTGGCTGGTCGCCGACGGACTCGACGGCATGATCGCGCGCGCGACCAAGACCGCGAGCGCGCTCGGCCGCACGCTCGACGGGCTGTGCGACCACGGTGTCTTCGCGCTGATCTATCTGTCGCTCGCCTGGACGATCGGCACGACCGGCGGCTGGATGCTCGCCATCGCCGCGGGCGGCTGCCACGCGGTCCAGTCGAGCCTTTACGAAGGCGAGCGCGCCCGCTTCCACCGCCGCACCCGCGGCACGCCGCTCGCCACGGTGCCGGTGCCGACCGGCATGGTCCTCGTCCGCCTGTATGACAGCGTCGCGGGGTCGGTCGACCGCATCTCGATGCCGTTCGAGCGCCGCTTCGGCGCCGCCGAGGACCCGTCCGCCTTCGCCGCCGCTTATGCCGCCGCCGCCGTTCCGGTGATGCGACTGCAGTCGCTGCTCACCGCCAACGTCCGCGTCTGGGCGGTGTGCGCCGCGTGCCTGCTCGGCAGCCCACGCCTCTTCTTCTGGTTCGAGATCGTCCCGCTGACGCTGGTCTGCGCGGTCGGTCTTTACCGCCACCGGCGCGTCGAGCGCCGTTTCGTTCACGGCGCCACGCCGCAGTCCATTCTTTATCCAAGCGAACAGGGTCATTCATGAAGAGCATCAACATCGCCATCGTCGGCATCGGCAACTGCGCGAGCTCGCTCGTCCAGGGGCTGGAGCATTATCGCGAAGGCGCCAACGATCTCGTCGGCCTGATGCACTGGGAACTCGGCGGCTATAAGCCTTCCGACATCAAGGTCGTCGCCGCCTGGGACGTCGACACGCGCAAGGTTGGCAAGGACGTCGCCGAGGCGATCTTCGCCAAGCCGAACTGCACCGCCGTCTTCGCCGCCAACGTGCCGGCGACCGGCACCGTCGTGAAGATGGGCGCGGTGCTCGACGGCGTCGCCGACCATATGGCCGATTACAAGGACGACCGCACCTTCATCGTCGCCAACGACACGCAGCCGAGCAAGGCCGACGTCGTCGCCGAACTCAAGGCGAGCGGCACCGACGTGCTGATGAACTACCTGCCCGTCGGCAGCCAGCAGGCGACCGAATTCTACGCCGAATGCGCGCTCGAGGCGGGCGTCGCCTTCGTCAACAACATCCCCGTCTTCATCGCGTCGAACCCCGAATGGGCGAAGAAGTTCGAGGATGCCGGCGTCGCGATTATCGGCGACGACATCAAGGCGCAGCTCGGCGCGACGATCGTCCACCGCGTGCTGACCGATTTGTTCGCCAAGCGCGGCGTCAAGCTCGACCGGACCTATCAGCTCAACACCGGCGGCAACACCGACTTCCTCAACATGTCGAACCACCGCCGGCTCGAATCGAAGAAGATCTCGAAGACCGAGGCGGTCCAGTCGGTCGCGGCGGAGCGGCTCGACGACGACAACGTCCACATCGGCCCGTCGGATTACGTGCCGTGGCAGAACGACAACAAGGTCTGCTTCCTGCGCATGGAAGGCCAGTTGTTCGGCGGCGTGCCGATGAACCTCGAACTGCGCCTCTCGGTCGAGGATTCGCCCAATTCGGCGGGCGTCGCGATCGACATGATCCGCTGCGCGGCGATTGCCAAGGACCGCGGCATCGCCGGCGTCATCGATCCCGCCTCGGCCTATTTCTGCAAGCACCCGCGCACGCAGATGACCGACGACCTCGCCCAGACCGCGGTCGAAGCGTTCATCAAGGCCGCCTGATGATCACCACGGGCCTGCTGCTCGCCGCCGGACAGGGCAGCCGGCTCCGTGCGGTAACGCCGTTCAAGCCGCTCTGCCCGGTGGCGGGGCGCGCCTTGATCGACCATGCGCTCGACGGCATGGCGGCGGCGGGGCTGACGCGTGCGATCGTCTCGCTCGGCTATGGCGCCGACGCGATCGCCGCCCACCTCGCCGGTCGGCAATGGCCGCTCGAGGTGGTGACGGTGATGACCGACTATCATCAGCCCAACGGCGTGTCGGCGCTGGCGGCGCGCGCGCTGATCGGGCCGCAGGGCGCGGTGCTCGCTATGTGCGATCACCTCGTCCAGCCGCGCCACTATCGCCGTCTCGCCAGGGCTGGCGCCGGCGACGGCCTGCGGCTCGGCATCGACCGCCGTCTCGGCCATGCCTGGGTCGACCCGCTCGACGTCACCTGCGTCGCGACGCGCGGCGACGGGATCGTCGCGATCGGCAAGGGCCTCGAACCGCACGATTGCTACGACACCGGCATCTTCGCGGTCTCGCAACGCTTCTTCGAGGTGCTGGCGACGCTCGACAGCCCGTCGCTGACCGAAGGCGTCCGCCTGCTAGCCGCCGAAGGCAGCGCGAAGATCGTCGATTGCAGCGACCTCGACTGGCTGGACGTGGATGACGCGCCGGCATTCGCCCACGCCGAAGGCTGGATGACCAAGCTCGCGGCCTGACCCGGCGCTCCCCTCGCGGGAGAGGATTTTATCCGAAGACGCGGCAACTGGCGAAGTCAGAAAGACGTCTTAGTCGCGAACGTCAGCGGCCAGTACCATCCTGCCGCTGCGAAGATGCGATCCGCGTGGCTTCGCGCTTCCACTCCTCCTTGGTCTTACAGACCGTTCGGCCGGTCTTGCGCTCCGTCAGGCAGTGCCTTTCGGCAGCACGATTGCCGGAACCGTAAAAAGCATCGCCCTGCAAACGCCCAATAGCACCCTGCCCTGCGGCACGGATCTCCGCACTGGAAGGATATGGCACGCCCTGTCGCATCTGGGCCGTAGCCGTTCCACATGCGGCTAAACAGACCGCGAAAGATATGGCAACTTTCATGTCAATCGCCTTTCACGCCGAACATTTGTAACGATCTAGCATCACTGCCGTTCCTTGCAACGTCGTCTGTCCCCGCCCCGTCGCTGTCACCACCTTGACCCCCGCCGCCCGATCCCCGACACCGCGCCGCGTGACGCACCTCCCCCCGCCCCCCGCCGACCTGCTCCGCGACGCCGCTTTGTTCCTCGACTTCGACGGCACGCTCGTCGAACTCGCCGAGCATCCGGAGGCGGTCGCGGTCGACGCGCGCCTCGCCGCATTGATAGAGCGGCTGTCGGATCGGCTCGACGGCCGCGTCGCGATCATCTCCGGCCGCCCGGTCAGCGGCATCCGCGCCCTGTTCGGCGATCCGCATTTCGCCATCTCGGGCAGCCACGGGCTTGAGGTGCGTTGGCCCGACGGACGGCACGAACGCGCGGAACGCCCGGCCGCCCTCGACCGTATAGTGACCGAGATGAAAGCCTTCGCAACTGCAACATCGGGTGTGCTGGTCGAGGAGAAGCCGCTCGGCGCCGCGCTCCACTATCGCGCCGTGCCGGCCGCCGAAACCGCGGCGCACGCCCTCGCCACCCGCCTCGCCGCCGACGCCGGCCTGCACCTCCAGACCGGCAAGATGATGGTCGAGGTCCGCGTCCCCGGCGCCGACAAGGGCACGGCGCTCCACGCGCTCATGCAGAGTCCCGCGATGGCCGGCCGCCGCCCCGTCTTCCTCGGCGACGACGATACCGACGAGCCGGCGATGGTCGCCGCGCGCACGCTTGGCGGCGCCGGCGTGTTGATCGGCGCGCCGCGTGACACCGCCGCCGCTTATCGTCTCGATACCGTCGCCCAGACCCTCCATTGGCTCGAAGCCGCAACCGAAAGCCTCGCCGCATGACCCCTGAGCCCGATGCGTCCGCGATGAGCGTCGACCTCTGGCCGATCGGCAATTGCCAGGTCAGCGCGTTGATCGATCGTGCCGGCCGCTTCGTCTGGGCGTGCGTGCCGCGCGTCGACGGCGATCCGCTCTTCTCGGCGCTGGTCGGCGGCGCGGAGCCGGACAGCGGCTATTGGTCGATCGGCATCGAGAATTCGGTCAAGGTCGAGCAGCACTACATCCGCAACACGCCGATCCTCGTCAGCACGCATACCGACGATGCCGGCAACGTGCTGGAGGTCACCGACTTCTGCCCGCGTTTCGTGCGGACGGGACGCACCTATCGCCCGGTCGCCTTCGCGCGCATCGTCCGGCCGATCGCCGGCAGCCCGCGCGTCACCGTCAAGCTGCGCACCACCTGCGGCTGGGGCGGCACCTGCCGCGAACAGATCGGCGGCTCCAACCATCTGCGCATCCTGCTCGATTCGATGCAGCTGCGTCTCACCACCACCGCGCCGATCGGCATGGTGCAGGAAGAGCGCGCCTTCCGCCTCGAACGGCCGCTGCACTTCTTCCTTGGGCCGGACGAGAGTTTCAGCGGCGACCTCGCCGAGACGCTCGAGGCGATGCTCGCGCAGACGATCACCGAATGGCAGGAATGGGTGCGCGGCCTCGCCATCCCGCTGGAATGGCAGGACGTCGTGATCCGCTCGGCGATCACGCTCAAATTATGCCAGCACGAGGAGACCGGCGCGATCGTCGCCGCGCTCACCACCTCGATCCCCGAACATGCCGGGTCGGAGCGTAACTGGGACTATCGCTATTGCTGGGTGCGCGACGCCTATTACACCGTGCAGGCGCTCAACCGGCTCGGCGCGCTCGACGTGCTGGAGGGCTATCTCGGCTATCTGCGCAATATCGTCGACAGCGCGGCGGGCGGCCATATCCAGCCGCTATACGGCGTGCTCGGGGAACCGACGCTCGAGGAGCGCTTCGCCCCCGGCCTCACCGGCTATCGCGGCATGGGGCCGGTGCGCGTCGGCAATCAGGCCTATGAGCAGATCCAGCACGACGCCTACGGCCAGATCGTGCTGTGCAGCGTCCACGCCTTCTTCGACCAACGGCTGTTCCGCCAGTCGGGCCGCGAGGATTTCGAGAGCCTCGAACATGTCGGCGAGCGGGCGTGGCAGTTCCACGACCAGCCCGATGCCGGATTGTGGGAGCTGCGCACGCGGCAGAGCGTCCACACCTATTCGTCGGCGATGTGCTGGGCGGCGTGCGACCGGCTCGCCAATGCCGCGCACGTCCTGGGCCTCGAAGATCGTCGCGCCTTCTGGCAGGATCGCGCCGACACGATACGCGCCGAAATCGAGACGCGCGCGTGGCGGCCCGAGACCAACCGCATGTCGGCGACCTTCTCGGGCGACGATCTCGACGCCAGCCTGATCCAGCTGCTCGACCTGCGCTTCTTCGAGCCCGACGATCCCCGCTTCATCGGCACGCTGGAGGCGGTGGAAAAGGGCCTGCGCCGCGGCAGCCACATGCTGCGCTACGATACCGAGGACGATTTCGGCCTGCCCGAGACCGCGTTCAACGTCTGCACCTTCTGGCTGATCGAGGCGCTGCATTTCACCGGCCGCCACGCCGATGCGCGCGCGCTGTTCGACGAGATGCTGGCACGGCGCACCGCAGCGGGGCTTCTCTCCGAGGATATCGACCCGACATCGGGGGAATTGTGGGGCAATTACCCGCAGACCTATTCGCTGGTCGGCATGATCAACTGTGCCGCCCTGTTGTCAAAACCATGGAGTTCGATCCGCTGAGCCGCCTGATCATCATATCCAATCGTGTTTCCGCCCCGAAGGGCTCCGACTCTGGTGCACAGGGTGGCCTTGCGGTCGCGCTCGCGTCTGCGCTGCGCGAATATAAGGGGATCTGGTTCGGCTGGTCGGGCGATCAGACCGACGAATATACCGGACAGATCACCTTCCAGCGCAACGAGGGCGTCACCACCGCGACCGTCGACCTCGAAGAGCAGGATATCGACGAATATTACAACGGCTATGCCAATCGCACGCTCTGGCCGCTGTTCCATTACCGCGTCGATCTTGCCGAATACGAACGGGAATTTGCCGGCGGCTACCAGCGCGTCAACGAACGCTTCGCCGATACCGTCCAGCCGCTGATCGAGGAAGAAGACGCGGTCTGGATCCAGGACTATCACCTGTTCCCGCTCGGCGAGGAGCTGCGCAAGCGCGGCGCAACGAACCGGCTCGGCTTCTTCCTGCACATTCCCTGGCCGCCGCGCCGGCTGCTGTCGATCCTGCCCGAGGCGCAGGCGCTGGTGCGCAGCCTGTTCGCCTATGACGTCATCGGCTTCCACACCGACGAATGGCTGCATTCGTTCCGCGACTATGCGCTCGCCGAACTCGGCGCGCGGATGGAGGGGGACGAGTTGATCCTCGACGATCGCCGGGTGAAGGTGATGGCCTGCCCGATCGGCATCGACGCCAAGGAATTCGCCGGCCTCGCCACCAGCACGCGCGGGCGCCTCGCCTTCCGCCAGATGCGCGACGCCGCGGTCGGCCGCGACATGATCGTCGGCGTCGACCGACTCGATTATTCCAAGGGGCTGGAGGAGCGGTTCCTCGGCTACGAACGCTTCCTCAACGAGCATCCGGAAGAGCGCAAGGAAGTCACCCTGCTCCAGATCGCGCCGCCCAGCCGCGCGACCGTCGGCAGCTATCAGAAGATCCGCAGCACGCTCGAAGGTCTCGCGGGGCGGATCAACGGCGGCTATGCCGATATCGACTGGGTGCCGATCCGCTACGTCAATCAGGGCTATCCGCGCGATGTGCTCGCCGGCATCTATCGCGCCGCGAAGATCGGCCTCGTCACGCCGCTGCGCGACGGCATGAACCTCGTCGCCAAGGAATATGTCGCGGCGCAGAATCCGGAGGACCCCGGCGTGCTGATCCTGTCGCGCTTCGCCGGTGCCGCCTGCCAGCTGACCGACGCGGTGCTCATCAACCCCTATTCCGCCGAGGAGATGTCCGACGCGATCATGCTCGCGCTGCGCATGCCGCGCGAGGAACGGATCGAACGCTGGACCAAGATGATGGACGTCATCACCCGCGAGGATATCGGCTGGTGGCGCAAGACCTTCACCGATGCGCTGATGGGTCCGACAGTGGAGACGGAGCAGGAGCAGACGGAGCCCGCATGATCCGCTCCCGGGGCAGCGCCTCGGGCATTTCCGCGCGGATGAAGGCATAGATCGCCTCGCGCACGTCGCAGCGCAGGTCGAAGGCGGTCGAGGCGTCCTTGGCGGTCATCAGCCCGCGCAGCTCCATCGTCCCGTCCGGCTTCGAATCGGTCACCTGCAGATTGAAGAAGCGCTGGTCCCAGCGCGGATTGGCGCGGACGACCTCCTCCAATTTGGCACGGATGCGCGGCACGTCGGCGGCGGGATCGAGATACCAGAACACCGAGCCGAGCAACGCGCTCGTCTCGCGCGTCCAGTTCTGGAAGCTGTTCTCGAGGAACTTGGACACCGGCACCACCAGCCGCCGGTCGTCCCAGATGCGCACGACGACATAGGTCAGGCGGATGTCCTCGATCCGCCCCCATTCATTGTCGATGATGACGACGTCGTCGATGCGGATCGGCTCGGTGAACGCCATCTGGATGCCGGCGATCAAATTCTTGAGCGCGGGCTGCGCGGCGGCACCGATCGCGAGGCCGGCGACGCCCGCGGAGGCCGCCAGCGTCACGCCGATCGTGCGGACGCTGGGGATGCTCATCAGCATCATCATCACGGTCAACAGGATCAGCACGAACACGCCGATCCGGTGGAGGATGCTGATCCGCGTCCGCCGCCGCCGCGCACGCAGATTGTCGGTGGCGGTGATGTCGAACCGCACCTCGCTGAGGTCGCGATAGGCGGTGAGCGCGGCGAGCAGCATCCAGCCGAACATCGCCGGGGTGAGCAATCCGATCACCCGCTGCCAGATCGTCTCCCAATAGCGCGGCAGGTCGAGCCCCGGCCCCGAGGCGGCGAGCGCGACGCCGATCATCAGCCAGAAGGTCGGCCGCCCGAGCCGCGCGATCAGGATATCGTCGGTCTTGGTCGCGGTCCGGCTGGCGACCTTGCGCAGCACCGCGAACAGGATGCGATGCACCACCGCCAGGATCAGCACGAAGACCAGTACCCCGGCCAGCCGGGCCTGCCATTCGGGCAACGTCACGTCGAGATAGGGGATACGCATCGGGCTAACACGCACGACCGCGGTTAAGGCTCCCTTGCTTGCGATGGTTCATGCTGCGGCTGCGAAGAAGGGTGTTCACGTGGAGGCGCGAGACGAATGATTTACGCTGAAGCGTTGAGACTTTGAGATTGAGAATCGGTCAGTGGATCACCCGGCATCCTTCCACCACCGTTCGTACTGAGCTTGTCGAAGTACGGTGCGACTCACCTGCCCTTCGACAAGCTCAGGGCGAACGGACTGGGGGTGAGTCAGCGAGATCAGGCGTGTCTCCGAAGACACGTATCTCTTCTCCGCGCCTCCGCGCCTCCGCGTAAACCATTCTCTTCGCGTCTTCGCGTCTTCGCGTGAACACCTCCTCAGCCAGCCGCGGAACGCGCCCGCACCCGCCACCGCCACACCCCCGTGACGAACAGCACCGCCGGCAACAGCCCCGACACGAACACCAGCCAGCGCCCGAACAATCCGAACGCCTCCCCGTCGTGCAGCGGATGCAGCCACGTCAGCAGCACGTCGCCGCCGCTGTCGCGCCGCGGGTCGCGCACCGCCAGCACCCGCCCGTCATAGGGATCGAGCCACACGTTGCTGCGCGGGAAGCGCCGGCTCGGCTCGCCGGGCAGCGCGAAATTGACCCGCACCACGCCGCGGGCGTCCGCCGGCGTCTCGATCCACGCCAGCGCGCCGCCCGGCAGCGCCCGCTCCGCCCGCCGCACCAGATCGTCGAGCGGCAAAGCTCCCGCCGCCCGCGGCACGCTCGCCAGTCGCGGCGGCACGAACAGCGGCGAGGTCCGCGCCACCACGGGGCGCACCTGATCGGGCAGGTCGAGCATCGCCCCCGTCACCGTCACGACGATCAGCACCAAGGCCCCGCCGATCCCCGTCCATTTGTGCCAGTCGTACAGACGCCGCGACCGCACCGCACCACGCTTCCACGCCAGCGAACGGCGCCATCCGCCGGGCCGCGGCCACCACGCCCACAAACCGCTGATTAGCATCGCGAGCATGACGATCCCGGCGATCCCCATTACGATCGCCCCCGGTTCCTCGAGCAGCAGCCGGTAATGGAGATCGTAGATCCACGTCGTCCAGTAATCGCCCCAATGGCCGCGCCGCACCACCCGCAGGCTGACCGGGTCGAGCCACAGCATCAGCGGCGCGAACGCCCGCCCCCGCGTCTCGACGGGCTGGTAATAGCGAACCGGGATCGGCCCGCCGTCGGGCGTCACCTCGATCCGCCACGCCCCGGTCCGTTGCGGCTCGGCCCGACGCAGCGCGTCATAGACCGCCTGCCACGACGCCGGCCGCGCCCCCGCCGCGACCTGCGCAAGGCCCGGATGCAGCGCGCCGTCGATCGCGGTGTAGAAGACCAGCACGCTCCCGGTCAGCCCGGTGAGCGCGAACAGCGCGCCCACGCTCAGCCCCAGCCATAGATGGATGCGCCGGACGACGACCCGCGCCCTCACAGCGTCAACCGCACGCTGCCATAAAGCGCGCGGCTGTCGGCCGGCGAGTGCAGCACCTGCGTCCCGTCATACCAGACATATTCGTAACGACGGTTGCCGATGTTCTTCAGCTGCGCCGCCACCTCGAGCCGCGGCAGCACCCGCCACGCCACCTCGCCGGCCACCACCAGATAGGCGCCGTAGCGCGGCAAGGTGTTGGCGGGCGTCAGCTCGTAGCTCGACTGGCCATTGCCCCACAGCGACACGCGCCACCGCTCGACGGGAACGACATCGACCCCGCCGGAGAACAAATTCTGCGGCACATGGTCGATCCAATTGCCCGCCTGCGACGGCGTCGCCGGATCGGGCGTGACGATCCGCGCCCGCTGGTACGAATAGGCGCCCCACAGATTGGCCCCCTTCACGGGCGTCACGCTGACCTGCACGTCGAGCCCGCGCCGCCGCGTCGCGCCGAGATTGTCGCTGTCACCGGAAGGATCGTTGAGCCGCCGCTTGATCTCGCCGCTCGCGGTCTGCTCCCACAGCGCGACGCGCGCCTCCAGCCAGCGCCCGCGCGCCAGCTTGACCCCCGCCTCCCAGCCCTCGTTGATCGACGGCGCGAGATTGGTGGTGCGCGGCGGCACCTTATAGGCCCCCGCGCCGACGCCGATCTGGAACGTCCGCCCGTAATTGCCGTAAGCGGTGACGCCCGCCAGCGGGGTGATCGCGACGCTCAATTTGGGCTGGCTGATCGTGCCATAGTCGTTGATCGGATAGCGCTGCCCGTTCAGCCGGTTGCGCAGATTCCCGGAGACGGTGTCGAACCGCCAGCCCGGCGTGATGCTCAGCCAGGCGGTGGGCTCGATCACCGCCTGCGCATAGCCGCCCGCGACGGTCAGCCTGAACGCCTGGTCGCGCGTCTGGCTGGTGATGATGCGGCTGGCGGTCAGCCAGCGCAGGCTTTGATTGTCCTGTACCTGCACGTCGCCGCCGACCTCCAGCATCAGCCGGTGCAGGAACGCGACCCTCGGGTGATAATGGAGCGTCGCCAGCCCGCCATATTGGTCCTCGCGCGCCAGCCGCCGCTGCTGCGCCACCGTGGCGGAAAAGCGCACATACCGGTCGTCGTGCAGCGCATTGGCATAGCCCTTGGCGCTCAGCGCGAGCGTATCGGTCAGATCGGCATCGAGGTGCAGGCTGTACTGGCTCATCTGCCGCCGCCCGCCGTCGGTCGCCGAGACCGGATAGGAGCGCCGCCGGTCGGCATAGGCGTCGGCGTCGGTGAGATAGCCGGGCTCCTGCGCCTCGACCTGCGCGTAGCGCGCGATCCCGCCGAGCCGCACCGCACCCCAGTCGTAGAACCATTTGCCCGCGAGGCTCACCCGGTCGAGCCCGGCGTGATCGCGGAAACCATCGCTGTGGCGATAGCCGACGAAGTAATTCTGGCTAAGCTTGCCCGTCTCGACACCCGCCGAAAGCTGTCCCTCGGCAGTACCGAACGCCCCGCCGAGACCCCGTGCGTCGAGATAATTGCCGCCGATCCGCGTCGCGATATCGGCGCTGCCGGCGATCGCATGCAGGCCGTAGCGCGGATCGGCGGTGCCGCGCACCAGCTCGACCTGCGCGATGTCGAGCGGCATCACCGCGTCGATGAACGGCATGCCGCCGTCGTTGGCGTTGCTCGGCACGCCGTCGATCAGCAATTTGACCGCGTTGATCTCGCCTTCGCCGTTGAAGCCGCGGATCGAGAAGCGGCCCGAGGTCGTCCCCTGGTTGAAGTCGGTCAGCGAGACGCCGGGCAGCCGCGCGAACAGCTCCCATGTGTTGTCGACGCTCTGCCGCTGCGCGACGTCGCCGCCGAGCCGGTCGATCGAGGTGACGATATTGCTGGTCGAGCGCGCCATGTCGCGCGCGGTGACGACGATGTCGCCGACCGAGAAACTGGTGTCGTTGGTATCGGCATCATGGTCGTGGCGCTGCGCCCATGCCGGAGTCGCGAGGACGGGGGCGAGGGCGAGCGCGACGCCCGCCGCCGTGGCGGTTCGTAGGAAGATCATTGCAGGCAATTCCCGATCCTGGCGCGTGCCCTCTCCCGGGCCGCACCGTCAGTGTCGTTGTGGATGGATCAGGAAAGGCGCGGCGGTCCGCGCATCGGCGGCCGCACATGCGCGCGGTCGCGCAACGCCGGCCAGCGCGTCGCGCGCACGCCGAGCGCCATGACGAAGGCGATCGCGAGCACCAGCAACACCGGATCGACCGGCGTCGTCGCCGCCTGCGCCAGCGCGCCAAAGGGACAGGGCATGTCGGTGGCGGGATGATCCGCCTCGCGATGGCCGCCCGAACCGTGATGGCCGCCATGCACCATCGCCATCGGCGCGACCGGACCGTAGCCGCTGCACACTTGCAGCACCGGCCGCCCATCGACGCTGCCGACCATGAACCCCGCCGGCACCAGCAGCCGCACCGCAAGCGCCAGCGCCGCCAGCCACAAAGCGAGCGTGCGATGATCCAGCAACAGGCGGCGGAGCGACGTCACGGCTGCGTCTTAGGCGAGGCCGCGGCCCCTGTCATCGACCTGGATCAGGTAGGATAATCGTAATGTCCGCGGGCTAATATTCCGTCTAGTATGAACACCATGCACCGGTCCCTGCTCCGCCCGCTCCTCGCTACGCTGCTGCTGCTCGGCACGCTGTTCGGGTCGGCTCCGGCGTGGGCGGCGGTGACGATCACCTTCTGGAGCCACGAACTGGGCAACAGCTTCCCGCACGCCTTCTTCACGCTGCGCGGCGTGCAGGATGCCGGCGGGCCGCCGGTCGACGTCAATTACGGCTTCACCGCCAAGTCGGTTTCGCCCGCGCTGCTGATGGGCAGCGTCGCCGGTCGGCTCGACATCTCGCGCCCCTTCTACATCGGCACCAGCGACGCCCAATTCTCGGTGGTGCTGAGCGACGCACAATATGCGCAGATGCTGACGCTGATCGCCGCCTGGGACGAGAAGACCGGCGACGGACGCTACAATCTCAACGATCGCAACTGCATCCACTTCGTCAAGGAAGCCGCCCGCATCG
This sequence comes from Sphingomonas taxi, assembly GCF_000764535.1. Taxonomy (NCBI): domain Bacteria; kingdom Pseudomonadati; phylum Pseudomonadota; class Alphaproteobacteria; order Sphingomonadales; family Sphingomonadaceae; genus Sphingomonas; species Sphingomonas taxi. The sequence goes on from NZ_CP009571.1 coordinate 1,499,142, forward strand.
CTGGCCTGACCGGTCTCGATCATCCCAAATTGATGAAGAAGCCGCGATCCTATCTGCAGGCGGTCGCGGCGGCCAATCCCGACCGCGTCGCGGTGATCCACATGCACGGCAAGACCTATCTCGCCTCGCTGCCGCCGTTGACGGCGGCGCCGGTAAGCGCAGCGGCGGCACCGGCACCGGCTCCGGCTCCGGTGGCGATGATCCAGCCGCTACCGGCACACTGACCACACCCCCTCCCCGTTCGGACCGACGCCCCCCCCGTTCGTGCTGAGCCTGTCGAAGCACGGTGAGACTCACCCGCCCCCTTCGACCGGCTCAAGGCCAACGGGTCTCGGAAACCCGATCCCCCAGCTACCCCCGCACGATCTCCATCACGTCGAGCGTCGAATGGAAGCCCGGGAACGGCAGCACCAGCCGCCAGCGCGCCGTGCCGATCCGCTCGACCAGCCCCGCCATGTCGCGCTGCCGGTCGCGGCCGTAGCGCATCGGCCGGTCCTCGTCGCCGAGCGCCAGCGTGCCGAGGAAGATCGTCCGCGAATCGGTGCTGTCGAACAGATTGCCGCTCGCCCTCTGGTCGCCATCGGTGACGAACTGGCGGACGATCCCCGCCTCGCTCACCCGGCAGCTCGTCCAGCCGCCGCTCAGCAGCGGTCGCACACCCGGTCCGATCCCGCCGAGCCGGTGCACCCGGCAGCGATAGACGCCGGGCAGCAGCGCCGCGCCCTCGATCACCCGGTCGGGGTCGAACAGGTCCGCGTCGGCGGCGAGCCGCTCGCGTCCCTCGGGCGTCGCGCGCACCTTGGTCAGCGCCTGTATCCAGGCGTCGCGCCAGCCGCGCAGGCGTTCGCGGTCCTGCCGCGTCGCGACCTTGCGCCAGTCGCTGTCGCCCGTGTCCTGCGCGCGCACCGCGGCGGTGGCGAGCATCGCGCCGGCGAGCGTCACCGCCAGAAAACGCCCCACCCTCATGCCGCGGTCCAGCCGCCGTCCACCGACAGATTGGCGCCGGTGATCGCCTTGGCCTCGTCGCGGCACAGGAACAGCGCCAGCGCCGCCACCTGCTCGGGCGTCACGAACTCCTTGGTCGGCTGCGCGGCGAGCAGCACGTCGTTCATCACCTGCTCGCGGGTCAGCCCGCGCGCCGTCATCGTGTCGGGGATCTGTGCTTCGACGAGCGGCGTCCAGACGTAACCCGGCGAGATGCAATTGACCGTCACGCCATGCTGCGCCGTCTCCAGTGCGATCGTCTTGGTCAGTCCGACCAGCCCGTGCTTGGCCATCACATAGGCCGATTTGTTGGGGCTCGCGACGAGGCTGTGCGCCGAAGCGGTCGAGATGATCCGCCCCCAGCGCTGCGCCTTCATGTGCGGAACGGCGGCGCGCATCGCATACCAGGCGCTGGTCAGGTTGATCGCCAGGATCGCCTCCATCCGCTCGGGCGGAAACGCTTCGATCGGCGCGACATGCTGGACGCCGGCATTGTTGACGAGGATGTCGACGCGGCCGGTCTCGCGCGCCGCACGCTCGACCAGCGCGGCGATCTCGTCCGGCTTGGTCATGTCGGCGGCATCGTACAGCGCCGCCGCGCCACTCGTCGCGGCGAGCTCGGCGCGGATCGTCTCGATCGCCTCCGCCTCGCCGAAGCCGTTGATGACCAACGCCGCGCCTTCCGCGGCGAACGCCCGCGCATAGGCGAGGCCGATGCCCGACGTGGACCCGGTGACAATCGCGGTCTTGCCCTTGAGGACCATAGACGTGCTCTCCTGCTATGCCTCCCGTCTGCGTCGATGCGCGCGCTGTTGCAACCGGGGGCAGGGTTCGGGCATTCGTAACGCAAGCTAAACGGAGCCTTGCATGCGCCTCGACGATTTCGATCCCAATATTGACGTCGGCGATCAGGGGAACCGCGGCGGCGGTTTCGGTGGCGGCGGTGGCGGCGGCGGACTTTTGTTCGGCCTGCTGCCGCTGATCGGCAGCCGCTTCGGCTGCGGCGGCATCATCGTCGTGCTGCTGCTGATGGCGGTGTTCGGCGGGCTCGGCAATCTCGGCAGCCTCGTCGGCGGCGGTGGCGGCAGCGGCACGCAGGTGACGCGCAGCGCGCCGTCCGAAGGCGGCTCGGCGACCGCGGTCTGTACCTCAGATCCAGCCAAGAAAGCGGCCTGCGACGCGTTCAGCTCAGCACAGAAGACATGGACCGCGCTGTTCGCGCAGAGCGGCCAGCGTTTCGCCGCGCCCGGCCTGCGCTTCTTCTCGCAGAACGGCCAGTCGGGCTGCGGCGCCGCGCAATCGGCGATGGGGCCGTTCTATTGCCCGACCGACCAGCGCATCTATCTCGACACCAGCTTCTTCGACGAACTCGCCAACCGCTTCGGCGCCAAGGGCGATTTCGCGCAGGATTACGTGATCGCGCACGAATTCGGCCATCACATCCAGAATCTGCTCGGCACGTCGGACAAGGTGCAGAACGTCCAGCGCAGCGGCAGCGAAACCGAAGGCAATGCCGCCTCGGTCCGCCTCGAACTGCAGGCGGATTGCTATGCCGGCGTGTGGGCCGCGCAGAACCGCAGCCGCATGGAGCCGGGCGATCTCGAAGAGGGCCTGACCGCCGCGCAGGCGATCGGCGACGACACGCTCCAGAAGGAATCGACCGGCCGCGTCGTCCCCGACAGTTTCACGCACGGCACCTCGGCGCAGCGCATGCACTGGCTGCAACGCGGCATACAGACCGGCGACCCCGCCCAGTGCGACACGTTCAGCGGCGCGATCTGACGGCCGCCCCGCCCTCGCGAGGGAGGGGCGCGTATCGCAGCGGTGTCGAGGCGCGATTGCCCTGACTCAAAAGCTCCGTCACCCCGGACTCGTTCCGGGGTCCACCGGGCCACGAGGGAACGGTACCGCCTCCAGCCCTCCTCCCAGCCGCAGAGTGGACCCCGGAACGAGTCCGGGGTGACGATGTGAGCTGGGACAGCGATTGACCTACGCTGACGGTCATATGGACCCTTCCCCGCATGGAGCGGAACTAACGCCCCGCCAGCTGCCGGGCGAAATGCACCTCGACCGCCTTGGTCACGCTGTCGGCGATCCGTTCGCGCCCCGCCGGGCTGTCGAGGAACGCCGCATCGACCGGGTTGGAGATATAGCCCGTCTCGAACAGGATCGACGGCATGTCCGGCGCCTTGAGCACCATCAGCGACGCCATGCGGTGGAACACCGGCTTGGTCGGGATGCGCGGCTTGGCCTCGCGGCCGAGCAGCCGGGCGAAGCTCGCCGAACTGTTCATCGTCTCGCGCTGCGCGAGATCGATCAGGATCGACGAGACGTCCGCCCCGGCGTCGCCCAGATTGACCCCGGCGATCACGTCCGCCTTGTTTTCGCGCAGCGCCAGCCGCGCCGCTTCCTTGTCCGACGCCACTTCGGACAAGGTATAGACCGACGCGCCGCTCGCATCGCCGCTGCCGACGCTGTCGCAATGGACCGAGATGAACAGGCTCGCCTTCAGCCGCCGCGCGATGCCGTAGCGCTCGCGCAGCACCAGATAGCGGTCGTCGTCGCGGGTCAGCGCCACCCGCACCCGCCCGCTCGCCAGCAACGCATCGCGGATCGACCGCGCGATGCGCAACGTCACGTCCTTCTCGCGCAGCCCGGTGACCGCGTTGATCGCGCCCGGATCGACCCCGCCATGACCGGCGTCGATCACCACCAGCGGCCGGCTGTCGTCGCCACGCACGCGTGGCAGCGCCGCGGCGCGCGCCGGCGGCGGCACGGGGATCGACAGCTTGTACTTGGGCCGCGCCCCCCATTCGCCGAGATCGACCGCGAAGAAGCGCACCGGCCCCGCCGCAGCCGCCGCAGTGACGCGCGCCGCGGTCGCCGGGGCGATCGACAGCGCCAGATTGCCGTCGGCATCGAAGCCGCCGTCGGCGATCACCGCCGGTCGCGCGAGATCGAGCAGCAACCGCGTGCCGTCGCCCTGCCGCACCTGCCTGATGCTCCGCACCAGCCCGCCGGTGACCACTTCCGCACCGGGGATCGCCTGCGCGACGTCGACCGCGATCTGGCGGCTGCCGCGCAGTACCATGCCCGTGGCGTCGATCACCGGCCCGTCGAACCGCACGACGATGCGGCCGCCGTCGACCACGACGCTGCGGATCGCCGTCGCGGCATGCGCCGGCACGCTCGCGCACCAGCCGAGGATCAGGGCAACGATCGCGATCATCGGGCGACCTTGCCGCGCCGCGGGGGCGCCGGTCCAGCGAAAAGCCATGGCACGTTCCTTGGGCGCCGACGTCTGGCCGGCGCCTGAACGAGCATCATGACCGGCAGGCGCCAACGCCCGGTTGCGCGGCGCGGTTAATGCACGATTCGGCATGAATTTGCCGCCGCTCCGGCAGATTCGTGCCAGTTGCGATACGAGAAGCGCAATGCTACCAACGGACTGCACCCGTGCGTCGCGCTTCATTCGTGCAAGCGACGCATCGGTCCCCGCGCCGTCCTGGCGCGGTTCTAACCAGGTTGACGCTCGCATGACGCACTTATCCAACGCTCGACACCGCCCGGCCTCGGCCGGCGGCGTGGCGAGCGTGTGGGAGGGCCGTGCCCCCCGACGTGCGCGGCGAGCAGACGCATTCTCACCATCCCGCGCCGGTCCGCCCGGCGCCATCTATCAACGCGCATGCGCGCCCTGCGACCCGGTTGCAGGAGCGCCACGCGCGCGGAGACCATTCAATGACCACGCGTATGCTGATCGACGCACGCCACCGGGAAGAGACCCGGGTCGCCGTCGTCAAGAATAACCGGATCGAAGAGTTCGATTTCGAAAGCGCCGAGCGCAAGCAGCTCAAGGGCAATATCTATCTCGCCAAGGTGACCCGCGTCGAACCGTCGCTGCAGGCGGCGTTCGTCGATTACGGCGGCAATCGCCACGGCTTCCTCGCGTTCAGCGAAATCCACCCCGATTACTATCAGATCCCCAAGGAGGATCGCGACGCGCTGCTGCGCGAGGAGGCGGAGCATGCCGCCGAGGAAGCCGCGCTGCGCGCCGAACATGACGGCGACGACGACGATCACGACGGCGACGAGCACGGCGACGACGACCACGACGATTTTGACGACGCCGACCATCACGACGACGGCGAGCACGACGAGGGCGAAGGCGCCGCCGAGGGCACGTCGAAGAAGCCGCGCAGCGCCAATGACGAGGAGGTCGAGGCGCTGCGCCAGCGTCGCATGAACCTGCGCCGCCGCTACAAGATCCAGGACGTCATCCGCCGCCGTCAGGTGCTGCTGGTCCAGGTCGTCAAGGAAGAGCGCGGCAACAAGGGTGCGGCGCTGACCACCTATCTGTCGCTCGCCGGCCGCTATTGCGTGCTGATGCCCAATACGTCGCACGGCGGCGGCATCAGCCGCAAGATCAGCAACGCGTCGGACCGCAAGCGCCTGAAATCGATCATGGCCGATATGCAGTTGCCGCCGTCGATGGGCTGCATCGTCCGCACCGCGGGCCTCCAGCGCACCAAGGTCGAGATCAAGCGCGACTTCGACTATCTCGCCCGGCTGTGGGACGGTATCCGCGAGGCGACGCTGAGCTCGGCGGCGCCGGCGCTCGTCTATGGCGACAGCGATCTCATCAAGCGCGCGATCCGCGACATCTACAACAAGGATATCGACGAGGTCATCGTCGAGGGCGAGGAGGGCTTCCGCCAGGCGAAGGACTTCATGAAGCTGCTGATGCCCAGCCACGCACGCCGCGTCCGGCAATATGCCGACGCCGTGCCGCTGTTCCAGCGCGCGCATGTCGAGGACCAGCTCGCCGCGATGTACCATCCGGTCGTGCAGCTGAAGTCGGGCGGCTATCTCGTCATCAACCCGACCGAGGCGCTGGTGTCGATCGACATCAACTCCGGCCGCTCGACCCGCGAGCACAATATCGAGCAGACCGCGACCGCGACCAATCTCGAAGCCGCGCAGGAGATCGCGCGTCAGCTCCGCCTGCGCGACATGGCCGGGCTCGTCGTCATCGACTTCATCGACATGGACAACAATTCCAATGTCCGGAAGGTCGAGAAGGCGATGAAGGACGCGCTCAAGGACGATCGCGCCCGCATCCAGGTCGGCCGCATCTCGTCCTTCGGCCTGATGGAGATGAGCCGTCAGCGGCTGCGCACCGGCGTGCTCGAAGCCTCGACCCGCGCCTGCCCGCATTGCGAAGGCACCGGCCTCGTCCGCACCGCCTCGTCGGCGGGCCTGTCGGCGCTGCGCCTGATCGAGGAAGAGGCCGCGCGCGGCCGCGGCTCGCTGCTGACGCTGCGCGCCAGCCAGGAAGCGACGATCTACGTCCTCAACCGCAAGCGCGCCGATATCGCCGAAATCGAGGATCGCTACGGCGTCCAGGTCGAGATCATCCCCGATCGCGAGGAAGAGGGCGCGCGCATGTCGGTCGAGGCCTCTGGCCCGCCGCCCGCTTACGCCCCCAAGATCGAGGCGCTCGTCGAAGAGGAATATGACGACGTCCCCGAGGAGATCGAAGAGGAAGAGGAAGACGAGGAGATCGTCGAGGCGGAGGAAGAGCCGCGTCGCGAGGGCGGTCGCCGTCCCGAGCGCGAGGAGCGCGGCGAGGACGAGGGCGAGGGCCGCGGTCGTGGCCGCCGTCGTCGCCGTCGCGGTCGTCGCGGTCGCAAGGACGAGAATGGCGAGGCGTCGCAGGACGAGACCGGCGGCGAGCCCGAAGGCGAGACTGAGGACGGCGTCGAGGCCGAAGCGATTGCCGGCGACGCCGAGACGACGCATGCCGAGACCGGCGAACGTCCCGAGGGCGAAGGCCGTCGTCGCCGTGGCCGTCGCGGTCGCCGTGGTGGCCGTCGTCAGGAGGGCGGCGCCGACGCCGCGCAGACCGTCGACGCCGGTGGCGACACCGCCGAGGACGATTTGCCGCCCGCCGATCTTGAGCCGATCGTCGAAGCCGGCGATGCCGGTCCGGTGATCACCGGCCTCAACGCCCCCGAACCGGCGACGGTCGAGGACGCGGCCCCGGTCGAGGCGCCCAAGACGCGCCGCCGTCCCCGCGCCCGCAGCGCTGCCGCGCCGGCGACCGAAGCCGCCGTTGAGACGGTGGCCGAGGCAGCCGCCCCCGCGGCGGTCGCCGAACCGGTCGCCGAGGAACCGGCCGCCAAGCCGAAGCGCACCCGCAAGAAGAAGGCGGACGTCGAGGCGGTGACCGAGGCGCCCGCCCCGGAAGCACCGCAGGAGGCCCCCGTCGCCGAGGAAAAGCCGAAGCGTCGCCGCACCCGCAAGGCCGCGACGACCGAGGCGGCGCCGGCGGACACGATCGAGGCCCCCGCCCCGGTCGCGCCGACGCCCGCCCCGACGCAGGACGAGGCCGTCCCGGCAGCCGAGGTCGACACCGACGCTGCTGCCGACGAAGCCGGCGACACGCCGCGCCGCGGCTGGTGGCAGCGCACCTTCGGCGCCTGATCCCCACTCCCCCTCCCTCCATGGGAGGGGGAGCGCAGATGACCATTTGAAGTTGCGCGACGGCATTTGGAGCCCCGTCATGCCGGACTTGATCCGGCATCCCGCTTCTTCGCACCGTCCGGAGAAGCGGGACCCCGGCGCAAGGCCGGGGTGACGAAGTGGCTTTGGAAAAGCGTCCGAAGCATACAGACGGCCATAGGCGATAGGCCTGCTCCAGGAGGGATCGGATAGGGACGCAAGTGTAAGTCCTTCGCGTTCCAAACCGCCCCCGTCACCCCGGACTTGCGCCGGGGTCCCGCTTCTTCCGGACCACGACGAGAACGGGACCCCGCACCAAGGCCCCGTGACGACCGCTAAACGGCCTGCCAGAGCCTCCAAACCACACCGCACCCGTACCGGACCAAATTGGACGTTTGACGAACACCGTCCGTCCCCCGATAGCGACCCTTCCACTCCGCTGAGGTCCGTGCCATTTCCGCCGTCGCTCCAGAACCGTCGGCGTCTCGCTGGCCGAGCCTGCTCCTCCTTACCCTCGCCGCCTTCGCCATCCGGGGATGGCAGTTCGGCAATCCGGTCATCCAGATCGACGAGCAATTCTATCTGCTGGTCGGCGATCGGCTCTGGCATGGCCTCGGCCTGCCCTTCATCGACTTTTGGGATCGCAAGCCGTTCGGCCTGTTCCTGATCTATGCCGCGATCCGCGCCTTCGGCGGTGACGGCATCCTCGCCTATCAGGTCGTCGCCACGATCTTCGCCGCACTGACCGCATGGTGCGTCGTACGTATCGCACGCCACGTCGCGCCGCCCGGCGCGGCGATGCTCGCCGGCCTCGTCTACATCGTCTACCTGTCGGTCAACGCCGGCGACGGCGGCCAGAGCCCGGTCTTCTACAACCTGCCCGTCGCGCTCGCGGCGTGGTGCGTCGTCGGCGCCTATCGCCGCCGCCGCTTCGACCGCATCGCCTACGCCCGGTCGTGCCTCGTCATGGCCCTGTTCGGCCTCGCCTTGCAGATCAAATATTCGGTGCTGTTCGAAGGCACGTTCTTCGGCCTCGCGCTCGTCGTCCGCGCGCTGCGGACCGGCGCAAGCCTGCCGGCCGCGGCGCTCGCGGCGCTGTCATGGTGCCTGATCGCCTTGCTGCCGACCGCCGCCGTCGTCGCCTTCTACTGGCATATCGGCGCGCTCGACACGCTGGTGTTCGCCAATTTCCAATCGGTGTTCCTCCGCCAGCCCCCCGACGCCGCGCTGATGATCGCGCGGCTCGCGCTGATCGGCGCGCATCTCCTGCCGATCGCGATCGTCGCGGCGCTCGCGGTTCCACGGCTCCGCAGGATACGGCCGATCGGTCCGCTGCTCGCCGGCTGGGCCGCCGCGGCGATCGTCGGTCTGCTCGTGTTCGGGACCTATTTCGATCATTACGCGCTGCCGCTCGTCCTGCCGCTGTCTATCCTCGCCGCGCCGCTGCTCGCGCAACGGATCGGCAGGGTGCCGGTCGTCGTTCCCGTGCTGCTGATCGGGCTCGCCTATGTCGCGATCAACACCGCGATCCTGCGCACCACCCGCGGCGATGGCGCAGGCGTCCGCCGCCTCGCGGCGCGGATCGGCCAATCACCCGCGGGGTGCCTGTTCGTCTTCCAGGGCGATCCGATCCTCTACCAGCTCACCCGCTCCTGCGTCCCGACCGCTTATGCCTTCCCGACCTTCCTCAGCGAGCGGGGCGACAACCGGACGACCGGTGTCGACCCGCACGCCGAGCTGCGGCGGGTGATGGCGCGACGCCCGGCCTATGTCGTGATCAGCAGCATCGATCCCGCCGTCACCGATCGCGCCGCCTATGACTTCGTGCAGCGCGAACTCGATCGGCACTATCGGCTGGTCGACCGCTCGGTGCTGAGCGAGCGCGTCGACCGCCTCTATGCCCGCGCCATGGATTAGAGACGCACCAGCATCTTCCCCATGTTCCCGCCCGAGAACAGGCCGAGGAACGCCGCGGGCATCGTCTCCAGCCCCTCGAACACCGTCTCGTTGCGCTTAAGCTTGCCGTCCTTCAGCCAACCGCCCATGTCGCGATAGAAGTCGGCGGAGCGATCCTTGAAGTCGCTGACGATGAACCCCTGGATACGGATACGATTGCCGATCAGCCGCGCGAGGTAGCGCAATTCGGTCGGCTTGCTGCTGTTGTAGACGTCGATCATGCCGCACACCGCGAACCGCGCGTGCAGATTGGCATGCGCCAGCGCCGCATCGAGATGCTCGCCACCGACATTGTCGAAATAGACGTCGATCCCGTTCCGCGCGACCTCGCCGAGCGCCTTCACCACCGGCGTACCGCTCTTGTAATCGATCACCGCATCGGCGCCGAGCGACTCCACCCAGGCGCATTTCTCCGCGCCGCCCGCCGAGCCGATCACCCGCAGCCCCTTGGCCTTGGCGATCTGCACCACGGTCGATCCGACCGCACCCGCCGCGGCGGAGACGAACACCGTATCGCCCTCCTTGGCGCCGGCGACCTCGAGCAAGCCGAAATAGGCGGTCATCCCCGGCATGCCGAGCTGGCCGAGATAGGCCTGCGGATCGACGTCGAGTTCGGGCAGGGGCTGGACCTGGTCGGCGGGCAGCACCGCCTCGTCGCGCCAGCCGGCGAAATGCTGGACGGTGTCGCCTTCCTTGAACCGGTCCGAGCGGCTCTCGACCACCGTGCCGATCGCGCCGCCGTCCATCGGCTTGCCGATCTCGAACGGCGGCGTGTAGCTCTTCACGTCGTTCATCCGCCCGCGCATATACGGATCGACCGACAGCCAGCTATTGGCGATGCGCACCTCGCCCTCGCCGAGATCGCGGCGATCGAGATCGATCAGCGCGAAATTGTCGCTGGTCGGCAGGCCCTGCGGCCGCGACGTCAGGCTCCACGCTCGTGCCATAGTTTCATTCTCCTCAAAATCCGGCCGGCCAGTCTGGGCCGATCCGTTGCAGATCGCAACGCAAAAGGCCCGGGACAAGCCCGGGCCTCCGCGTGGGTCTTCGATCGGGCTCAATAGGTGCCCGAGAAGCTCCGGTTCAGCGTCTTGTCGCCGTCGGTGCCGGTCGTGCCGCTGCTGCTGGCGCTCGCCGACGAGGTCGAGCGCGTGCCGTCCGCCTGCGTCTGCGTCGCGGCCGAACGGCCCGTCGCATAGGGTTCGCGGCGCGCCCCGTCGTCATCGTCGCCGAACAGCGCCTGGTTGCGCTCCTCGTCGCGCCACGCTTTCTTGGCGTCCGCCGCAGTCTTGCTCAGCGTCACCTTGCCGTCGACCGACTGCAGCCAGCTCGACGGGATCGAGTGATGGCGACCGCCGGCGTCGGCGTCGTTCTTGGTCAGCAGGATGCGGTCACCACGCACCTTGTCGACGGTGCCGACATGCTCGCCGTCCGAGCCGACGACATCCGCATGCTCCTCGACCTTGTTGAGCAGGTCGCGCTGCGACTGGCGGTTGGTGCGCCACGAGCTGAACTCATTCTCGAACTTCGAGCGATGCTCGCGGCGATATTCGTCATAGTCGCGATCGAGCGACTGGATCTGACCGCGACGCCAGCTGTGATAATCGTTGTCGCGATCGTTATAGGCGCGCTCGTCGAGCCGCGAATCGAAGTCTCGACGGCGCTCCGCTTCCTCGTCGCCGAACCACGAGCGCACCTCGTCGCCGGCGCGTGCGAAGAAGCCGCGATCCTCATAGTCATAGCCCTGCGGCTGACGCCCATAGCCCTGCCGGCCCTGACCCTGATCCCGGCCGCCGCGGGCGCGATTGCGATAATCGTCGTCGTCGGCATGACGAGACGGGCCGAAATCCTCGAACCGGTGACCGCCCGACCCGTAGCTGCCGTGATATTCGCGTTCGCCACGATCGCGGCCGGCGTCGGCGCCGTAGCGGCTGCGCTCGCCATAGCGATAGTCGGACTGACGGTCCTGATCGTACCGGCCGTGGCTGTCGCGCCCGTCATTGGCGTAGCGATCGTAGCCGCCGCGCGTCGCGCCATAATCGTCGCGTCCGCGGCTCTGGTCGTAGCGATCGTAGCGCTGGTTGCCATAGTCGCGCGCGCCATAGCCCTGGCGGTCGCCATCGAGCCGGCCGGCCGCCTGATATTCGCGTGCGCTCGAATAGCTATAGTCCCGGCCCGAGCCATAGTCGCGGCCGTAGCCCTGACCGTCGTCGCGCCCGTACGTGTCACCCGGTGCGTTGCTGCGGGGATTGCGTTCGTAGACCATGATCGTCTCCTTGTAGGATAGCTCCTGCGGGTGCCGGTCACGTCGTTGCTGCGCGACCGTGCTCCTGATCCAGATAAAGATCAGGTCCCGCCTTCGTTCCTGAAGTTACGGCAGGGCAACGATTTTGCGTCGCACGCAGCCATCGGTCCGTCGCATGGGAATTTTCGGATCGGTCGATCGGGCCTGTTGCATCGCCCGCAAGGGGCGGCTAATGGCGTCGCTCTCGGGCTCGCCCGAGCCGGGGTGCGGGGCTGTAGCTCAGATGGGAGAGCGCTGCAATCGCACTGCAGAGGTCAGGGGTTCGATTCCCCTCAGCTCCACCACCACCCCGCTAATTCCCCACCCATCCCCCGACAATGGCGGCGCTACCAACGGCCCGCTGCCGCGTTACACCGGTCTATGGCCAGTGCACCGATCCCCGCCGCGACGCTCGTCGTCTTCCGTGACCTTCGCGATGCGCCGCCGGACCTGCTGATGGTCGAGCGGGCCAAGGCGATGGTCTTCGCCGGCGGCGCGATGGTGTTTCCCGGCGGCCGGATCGATCCCGGCGACCACGCGCTCGCCGCGATGATCGGTGCGGGCGACGACGGCGCCGCGCGCATCGCCGCGATCCGCGAGACGATCGAGGAAGCCGGCCTCGCCATCGGCCTCCACCCCATTCCCCCGGCGGCGACGCTGGCGGCGATCCGCGCGCGGCTGCACGGCGGCGCGCCATTCGCCGCGATCCTCGCCGATGCGGGGCTGACGCTCGACCTCGACGCCCTGGTGCCGTTCGCGCGCTGGCTGCCCGATCATCGGACGACGCGGATTTTCGATACCTTGTTCTTCCTCGCCCGCGCACCGGAAGGCGCCGCGGCGACCGTCGACGCGACCGAGAACGTCCGCCTCGTCTGGACCGGCGCCGCTGCTTTGCTCGCCGAGGCGGATGCCGGCCGCGCGACGATCATCTACCCCACGCGCCGCACGCTCGAACGGCTCGCACTGTTCGCCGATCACGACGCCGCAGTCGCGCAGGCGCGCGCCTATCCGATCCGCACCATCACGCCCTTCGTCGAAACGCGCGACGGCGTGCCGCACCTCTGCATCCCCGACGACCTTGGCTATCCCGTCACCGGCGAGGCGATGACGCGGGCGCAGCGCGGCTGATGCGTGCCCTGCGTCGGGCAATCGGCTGGATCGCGGCGCTGCTCGCGCTCGGCGCGGCGGCGCTGCTGCTTTGGGCGATCGCGCGCGGGCGGCCGCAGGACATGCCGTGGGCCCCACTCGACCTCGGCGCGCCGACCGGATTGTTCACGGGCCGCAAGCTCACCGCGCTCACCCGCGACTTTCCGCAATGCCGCGCGCTGCTCGACCACGCCGGCGTCCGCTATACCGTGCTGCCGCCGCGGCGCGGCGCGGGGGGTTGCGGGTATGACGACGGCATCCGCCTGACCGCGGGCGGCGCGCGGACGATCGACTTCAGCCCTGCCGGCCTCGGCGTCGCCTGTCCGGTCGCCGCCGCGCTCGCCACGTGGGAATGGAACGTCGTCCAGCCCGCCGCGCAACGCCATTTCGGCAGCCGCGTCGTGACGATCGACCATTTCGGCAGCTATTCCTGCCGCCGCATCTACGGCCGCGATGCCGGCACGTGGAGCGAACACGCGACCGCCGACGCGGTCGACGTCGCCGGCTTCCGCCTCGCCGACGGCCGCCGCATCACCGTCGTCGGCGACTGGCGCGGCAAGGGCGCGAAGGCGGCGTTCCTGCACGAGGTCCGCGACGGCGCCTGCCAGCTGTTCGCGACGACGCTGTCCCCCGATTACAACGCCGCCCACCGCGATCACCTCCACCTCGACCAGGCGGACCGGGCCGCGGGGTGGCGCGCCTGTCGATGATGCGGCGCCCCCCGCTCAGTGCGGCAGCGCCGCCCCGGTATCGACCTTCTCCACCCAATGCGGAAAGAACACCGGCTGCCGGTTCGACCAGCCCGACGCGGTCGCCGCCGCCTCGCTGATCGACTGGAGCAACTTGCGCCGCACCTCGGGGTGCAGGTGCGGCAGCGCCGCCGCCGCGCAGAACGCGCTCGGCAGCCACGGCCGCGCCGACGCGCCGATCAGCCGTTCGTACAGGAAGCGGAACGCCGAGAAGCTGGTCAGCCGCCCCTGCCCCAGATCGAACCCCACCAATGTCACCAGCGGCGCCAGAAACGGCTCGACCGCGGCGAGATCGGCATCGTCGGGCACCAATTGGCGCAGTTCGGGCAGCGCGCGATACAGCCGCGCCTGCGCGCGGATGCTCGCCGCCTCGACGATGTCGCGCGACCAGCGCGTCATCGCATCGTCGCGATCGAGCCCGATATCGAGGCTGCGCCGGATGTACCGCTGCGTCGAGCTTGGAAACCCCGCGAATTCCTTCATTTCCGCCAGCGTCATCGCGCCTTCGGCCGGTCTGTTCTTGGCACCCATGATCGTCACCCACCCCGCCAGAGAAGTCGGGCCGATCCTGCGCCACGATGGTTAACAGCATCCTTAACGCGGGACCGTCCGACGTAACAAAAGCATCACGAAAGCTGTTGCAGCGCAACATCCGTTGCGACGAGCGGAGTGCATTTGGTCGCAAAGGCGCTCGCGGGGGTCATAAGCCCGACCGTCCACCACCCACCCGTCACCCCGGACTCGTTCCGGGGTCCACCCCGCGGCGAGGAGAAAGGCTTGAGGCGAGACCGCGCGCCTGCGGCCCCGTGGACCCCGGAACAAGTCCGGGGTGACGGGTCGTTCCAGGAACCGGAACGCCCGCATCCAGTCTCCACACAGCAAAACGGCGGCCCCTCGCGGGACCGCCGTTCGCTCCATTCCGCGCGAAGCCTCAACCCTGCCGGTCGCGCTCCGCATCCTCGTCATAGCCCGACGAGGGCGCCGGATCGTGATCGTGACCCGGCTGCGTCAGCGACGGCGGATCGCTCGCATCCATCGATTCGTCCAGACCGGCGTCGAGCCGCGCATCCGCGCTGCCGGGGTTCTTCTCGAGACGCTTGTTGATCGACTTGTCCTGTCCGGCATCCTGGCGCGGGTCGCGCTCCTGGTTGCTGGCCGACGGCGCGACCGACAGGCTGTCCAGAGCCTTTTCGTCGATTCCGGTCATGTGACACCCTCCTGAGTTTACCAAGGAGCAACGATTGCCGGATCGTTTCCGTTCCTGCCGGTCAGGCGATCAGCCCGCGGTCACCTGCACCCGCTGGTTGACGAACTGGGCGATGCCGAACACCGTCATGAAGGCGATGTCGGTCGCATCGCGACCGACGCAGACGCGCGCGATCGTCTCGGCCGGCGCCATCCGCGTCGCGTCGATCATCCGCCACGCGCCGTCGAGCCACAATTCGGCGACCGCATGGAAATCGGGCGGATCGACGCCCGGCGCATAGGCAGCGACGCAGCGCGCCGGAATCTCCCCCGCCCGCGCCAGCGCGACCAGCAGATGCGCGTAATCGCGGCACACGCCCGAGCGGCTGGCGAAGGTATCGATCGCCGTCGTCTCGCCGCTGCTGGTATTGGCGCGATACTCCAGCGCATCCGCCACCCAGTCCGTGAGCGCCACCGCCAGCGCGCCGCCGCCCATGCCGCCGAACTCGCGCCGCACGAAGCCCTCCAGCCGGTCCGACTGGCAATAGCGGCTCGGCAATAGGTACGGCACCAGCGCCCCGTCGAGCGCCCGCGCCGGCGTCGCCGGCAGGCGCGCGAGATCGACCGGCTGCCGGTCGATCTCGACGACCGCGCGATATTCCGCCTTCAGCCAGTTCTCGGCGCGGATCCAGCAGCGTTGGCCGATGCCCTCCTCGCCACGGACCGCGACCACCGGCGTGTCGCTCCACACCGTCAGCGCCTCCGAGACGATACGCTGGTCGGCCATCGCCGCTGCCTCGATCTGCAGCAAGACGTCGGTCGGCGGCCCCATGATGGCATAATCGAGGTCGACTTCGATCGAGATCCGCATCGGCCATTCCTTCGGGACAAACGAAAGAGCCCGGCGGCATCGGCCACCGGGCTCCCGATATGACGATCGAACGTCGGTCTTAGTTGCGCTGTGCGCCGAACAGGCGAAGCACGAACAGGAACATGTTGATGAAGTCGAGGTACAGCGACAGCGCCGACATGATCACGGCCTTGCCGACCATGTCCGACCCTGCGACCTGGAAGTACAGGCTCTTGGTGCGCTGCGTGTCATAGGCGGTGAGGCCCGCGAACAGCAGCACGCCGACGATGCTGATGACCAGCTCCATCACGCTCGACTGCAGGAACAGGTTGATCAGGCTCGCGACGATCAGGCCGACGAGGCCGATCAGCAGGAAGGTGCCGAACGCCGACAGGTCCTTCTTGGTCGTATAGCCGTAGAGGCTGAGACCGGCGAAGCCCGCCGCGGTCGAGAAGAACGCACCGGCGATCGACGTACCGCTATAGACCAGGAAGATGGTCGACAGCGACAGGCCCATCAGCACCGCGAACGCCCAGAACAGCATCTGCAACGTCGAGGTCTGCATGCGCCCCTGTCCGAAGCTCATCGCGAAGACGACGCCGAGCGGCGCGAACATCAGCACGTAACGCAGGATGCCGCCACCCATGAACACCTGTGCGGCCGGCGACGACGCCCCGCCCCAGGCGAACAGCAGCGCGACGATGCCCGTCAGCAGCACGCCCGATCCCATATAATTGTAGACCGACAGCATGTACGAGCGCAGACCCGCGTCATAGGCACCGCTGCGCGCTGCGTCGGTGCGCGAGGCCCCGAACGGCGCGGCGCTCGGCCGGGGGTCAGACCAGTTAGCCATGGTATCCAAAACTCCTTTACCGACCAGATGTCGGATGACCGAAATATCGGCCTGCCGCGGTCCCTTTTCAAGCGAAACCGGCTAAGCCTCGGTTCCGAAGCAACAGAACTTTACAAAGAGCCGCCGGTCCCGCCATGCGCCTGTTCGTCGCCCTGCGTCCGCCCCCCGCGATCCGCGAATCGCTGCTCGCCGCGACTGGCGGGGTGCCGCACGCCCGCTGGCAGGACGACGCGCAACTCCACTGCACCCTGCGTTTCATCGGCGACGTCGACCGGCCGCAGGCGGAGGATGTCGCCGCCGCGCTCGCCGGCCTGTACGCCCCTGCGCCGCGGGTCAGGATCGCCGGCGTCGGCCGCTTCGCGCACAAGGGCCGCACCGACACCCTGTGGGCCGGGCTCGCGCCGGGCGACGCGCTCCACCATCTCGCCCGCAAGGTCGATCAGGCCTGTGTCCGCGCCGGCCTGCCGCCCGAACGCCGCGCCTATCGGCCCCACGTCACGCTCGCCCGCCTGCCGCGCAGCGCCGGTGCCGCGCCGGAGATCGACGGCTGGCTCGCGGTCCATGCCGGACTCGCCAGCCCCGCCTTCACCATGCCGCATCTGATCCTCTACGAAAGCCATCTCGGCGGCGAGGGCGCCAGCTATGCGCCGGTGATGCGCTGGCCCCTTGCGCCGCCCGCGGAACCGCCGCAGGTCATGCCGGGTTCGTAAGGAAACCTCGGGAGACCTTTGATGCGCGCTATCCTCATCCTCGCCGGCCTGTCCTCGCTGGCGCTGGCCGCCTGTACCCAGAAGGAGGAGGTCGCAGTCGGCAGCCCCACCGTCGGCGGTGCCCGCGCCACCGCATCGCTGCGCACCGCCACCGGGCTCGACGCCGGCCGCGCCACCGCCACCGAAGTCGCCGGCGGCATCCGCTACACCGTCGACGTCAAGGGCCTCCCCGCCGGTACGCACGGCGCGCACATCCACACCACCGGCCGCTGCGACGCGCCCGACTTCACCACCGCCGGCGGCCATTGGAACCCGACGACGATGAAGCATGGCAGCATGAACCCGCAGGGCCCGCACGAGGGCGACCTGCCCAATCTCATCGTCGGCACCGACGGCCGCGGCACGCTCGGCGTGACGGTGCCCGGCGCGACGATGGCCGGTCTGCTCGACACCGACGGCGCCGCGATCGTCATCCACGCCGGCCCCGACGATCTGATGACCGACCCCGCCGGCAACAGCGGCGGCCGCATCGCCTGCGGCGTCTTCGGCGCCGCCTAAGCCGCGCCGTAACGGACGACCGGAGTGGGCAGCGCCCACTCCGGCACCGCCAGCAGGGTCCCCCTAAACCACTTCCCCCACCGCCCGCGCCCGTGCCTCGCGCGAGGCCTCCGCCGCCGGCACCAACCTGTATGCCGCCACCGCGCAGCCCAGGGTCAGCGGCACCACCGCGAGCAGCGACAGCATCCCCACCGACAAACTCCCCGACAGCGTCGAGATCCGCCCCGCCAGATACGGCCCCATCGCCAGCCCGAGCAATGTCGTCCCGATGAAGAAGGTCGCGGTTGCCGTCCCCCGCATCCGCGGCAGCACCAGATCCTGCGTCGTCGCCGCCGCCGAGCCCAGCGCGCCGCTGGCGGTGATCCCGGCGAGGAACAGGCACGGATAGAAGACCCAGACATCGCTCGCGGTGAACGCCGCGATGAGGAACGGCACCGGCACGCAGGCGCCGACCATCACCACGATCAGCCGCCCCGCCGGATTGCCCCGCCGCAGCCGGTCGGCGACCACCCCGCCGATCGTCACCCCCAGGAAGCCGGCGAGCGCGCCGCTGCTGCCGAGCAACAGCCCCGCCCGCGCCGGCGTCTCGCCGAGCGTACGCAAGGCATAAGGCGCCGCCCAGAAGTTCGCCGCATAGCTCAGGAAGGCGTTGAGCCCATAAGCCACCACCGTGCACAGGAACGCCGGCGTCCCGACGATCAGCGCGAAGGTCGCCGGATCGCGCCGCCGCAGCGCGCACCCCCACGAGAACACCGCATAGACGCCCGTCCCCACCGCCAGCCATTGCGGCTTCGGCTCGCCCAGCACGATCAGCAGCGCCACCACGCCGACCACCACCGCCAGCCCGGCCAGATTGACGAGCAGCGCCCGCACCCCGCCCCGCGCCGCACCGATCAGCGTCAGCGGCGGGATGATCGTCAGCAACTCCGCGAAGAAGGCTTGGAACGGCGCCGGATGCCGCTCCGGCTCGGGCAGTCCCTCGACCAGCCCGCGGATCGGCTCGCGCAATGTCGCGATCCACCCGGCGACGATCAGCCCCGGCAGCCCGACGGCGAGGAACGCCGCCTGCCAGCCGACCAGCCCCAGCGGCCCGCCGCCCGGCCATGCCCGGTTCCAGCCCTGGACGATCAACCCGCCGATGAACAGCGACACGCCGCCACCGACGTACAGCCCCGCGGAATAGATCGACAGCGCCGTCGCGCGCAGCCGCTTGGGAAAATAGTCCGAGATCAGCGAATAGGCCGACGGCGACGCGGTCGCCTCTCCCACTCCGACGCCGATCCGCGCCAGCGCCAATTGCCCGCCGGTACGCGAGAAGCCCGACAGCGCGGTCATCGTCGACCACAGGGCCAGCCCGACCGTCATCAGCCGCACCCGATGCCAGCTGTCCGCCAGCCGCCCGAGCGGGATTCCGAACAGCGCATAGAAGACGCCGAACGCGGTCCCGTAGAGGAAGCCGAGGTCCTCGTCCTTGAGGTGGAGATCGCGCTTGATGTCCTCGGCGAGGATCGAGATCACCTGCCGGTCGATGAAGTTGAGCACGTAGACGACGAACAGGATACCGAGCACGTACCAGGCGTAGCGCGACGCCTGCTGCTCCCCACCGCCCGCATCCGCCACCGTCCCGGCCATCGCCCTCTCCCGCGCGTTTCGCCGGAGGCTAACAGAGGCAGGACGGTTCGATAAGCCCGAAAACGATACCCGATATTCTAAGCGGCGCCGCGGCTAGGCGCGCAAGCGTCGCCGGGTGCTGCGCTCCAGCCGGTCGAGCAGCGATTCGATCGATGGCACCTCGATGGGTGCAAGCGGCGCTTCGGGCTCGGCCGCCGTCTCCGCGACGGGGACGGGGTCCGCGGCCTCCACGGGCTCCTCGACGGTCACCACCACCGGCGGCCGCAGCGGCAGTACCGGGCGCACCGGCTCGCGCGGGACTTCGGGCAAGGCGTCGGGGTGGAAGGCGGCGAGCGGCAGGTCGAGATCGGCCGGGATCGAGCGCTCCTCGGGCAACGCCGCGTCGCTCGTCGACGCACCCTCCTGCGCCACCGCCGCCGCGTCGCTCGCCGGCGGTGCCGGCGGCGGCAGCGGCGTACCGAGGTCGGCGGCGGACATCGGCCGGCGTGCCGGCGCGTCGGGATGCGCGTCGGCCCGGCGCAGCACCGGTACGCCGCCGTCCGCCGCCGGCCTCGGCGCGAACAGTCCGCCTGCACCGAACAGCAGGAACAAGGCCGACCACGTCACCGCCGCCGCCAGCCCGCCGCCGGCCAGCGCGAGCACCGCACGCGCCGTGTCGCCGAGCGGCGGCGCCGCCACCGCGATCAGCGCGGGCAAGCCGCTCTGCCATACCCAATCCTCCAGCGTCGTCTGCGGCAGCAGCAGGAACAGCGCCGCTACGGCGAGCCCGGCGAGCGCGCCGCCCGCGGGCGCGATCCATGCGGTGACGTGAGACCGCTTCATATACCGGCCGGGGAACGCTGCCATGATCCATCCACTGTCGCGGCCGCCGTCAGCCGCTGGTAAATCGGTTCGTAACGACAAATGTTTGACGACCAGTTACGCTCCTGCTCGACGAACGCCCGCGCCACCGCGCGGCGCCGGTCCCAGCCGCTGCGGTCGGCGAGCAGCCCGGCCAGCGCGCCGGCGATCGCCGCGGGATCGTCGGGCGCGAATAAAGTGCCCGTCTCGCCGTCGCGGATCAACTCGCGATGCCCGCCGACGTCCGAGGCGGCGACCAATTTGCCCTGCGCCATCGCCTCCAGCGGCTTGAGCGGCGTCACCAGCTCGGTCAGGCGCATCGCCTTGCGCGGATAGGCGAGCACGTCGACCAGCGCGTAATAGCGCTCCACCTCGGTATGCGGCACGCGGCCGACGAAGCGGATCGCCGCCGTCGCGGGCGACGCCGCCGCCTGCGCGCGCAGTGCCGCCTCCATCGGCCCGCCGCCGACCAGCAGCAGCCGCGCACGGGGCCGTGCGGCGACCAGCGCCGGCATCGCCGCGATCAGATCGTCGAGGCCCTCGTAATCGTAGAAGCTGCCGATGAAACCGATCGTCTCCGCGTCGTCCAGCCCCAGTTCCGCCGCCAGTGCCGGATCGCGCGCCACCGGTGCGCCGAACACCGTCAGGTCGACGCCATTGGGCGATACGACGATCTTGTCACCGTCGATGCCGCGCGCGATCAGATCGCCGCGCAGCCCCTCGCAGATCACCGCCACCGCATCGGCGCGGCGCACCGCCCAGGTCTCCAGCGCCCGCGTCGCGCGATAGCGCGCCGATCCGTCGCGCCCGGTGCCGTTGCCGACCGCGGCATCCTCCCAGAAGGCGCGAATCTCATAGACCAAAGGCAATCCCCGCCGCCGCGCGACGCGCAGCGCCGCGAGCGCGTCGAGCACCGGCGAATGCGCGTGGAGCACGTCGGGCCGGAACGAGTCGACCGCCGCCGCGATGCGCCGCGCGAAGGCGGCGATCCCCGCCAGCTCGCCGACGACACCGCCTTTCAACGCCGCCTGCGTGCGATGGAAGGTGAGCCCGTCGACCGCCTCGACCGCATCCGCCACCGCACCCTGCCGCGGCCCGGTCACCGCCGCCACCTGCCAGCCGCGCTGCTCCTGCGCCTTCAGGATCGCGCGCGTACGGAAGGTATAGCCGCTCTGGAGCGGCAGACCGTGATCGAGGACGTGGAGGATACGCATCACCCACGCTTATGCCACAGCCGCTTAAGGACGCGTCAATCCGCGTGGCGTCCCTTTGGGTTCGGGCGACCCCGCCGACACCTTCGTGTAAGAAGAAGATATGTTCGCGCAGAGGCGCGGAGGCGCGGAGATGGAGCGAATGGTGAAGCGTGGCCCGCTCTCTCGGCTGGATGGAGATCGCCACGGCGCCGACACACGCAACACCTCCGCGCCTCCGCGCCTCTGCGCCTCTGCGCGAACCACCCTTCTTCCCGTCGCCCGAAACGTGTCGCCGCCGCTCTGCTGCATACCCCGGCGCAGGCGAACTGTTGAAAAAGCCTTGGCACGCCTTTCACAGTGTTCCTGCGAACGCAGGAACCCAAGGCCAAGCAGAGCAACGGCTTACAGCGTCCGGGACTCCTGGGCTCCTGCGTCCGCAGGAGCACTGGCAGAGTTGCGCATGAGGAACGCCGGCCTTTCCCAACCCACCCCCGTCACCCCGGACGTGTTCCGGGGTCCACGCCGCGGCGAGGCGAAAGGCTTGAGCGTCATGCCGTTTCCCGGCGGACCGGTGGACCCCGGAACGAGTCCGGGGTGACGAATACGATGGGGAAGCGGCTCGCCCGTCATCATCGTAGCGATACAGGACAGCCCACACCCCCGGCCGGCCGCCTCTACCCCCCCCGACCCGCAACGCACTTAACGTGGCATCAACCCCCACCATCCCATAGGCTTGGCGGATGACCGCAGACGCCCCGACCCGATGATCGACAATCTGTCGCTGGCGCTCACCCACGGGCTGATGCTGCTCGCCGCATGGCTGCTGCTCAAGCGCACCGATCTCGATTCGGAAGCGCCGCCGCCCCGCCACTGGCGCGCCCGCGGCAATCCCCCCCCAAACCCGCCCGAGGACGACCGGCCCGGTGCGTGACCTCGTCTTCGTCGCCTTCCTCGCCGCGATCTTCGGCATGGGGCTGCGGCGGCCGTTCATCCTCGTCCTCGCCTATGTCTATATCGACATCGTCTCGCCGCAGCGACTGACCTACATCCTGCTCAACACCGTGCCGATCTCGCTGATCGCGGTGGCGCTGGCGGTCGGCGGCTGGCTGCTGATGGACGACAAAAGCGACAGCCGCTTCACGCCGCGGCAAGGGTTGATCGTCGCGCTGCTGCTCTATTGCTGGGCGACCACGCTCGGCGCCGACTTTCCGCTCGATGCGAAGGACAAATGGGACTGGGTGTGGAAATGCCTCGCCTTCGCCGCCTTCCTGCCGCTGACGCTGCGCACGCGGCTTCGGATCGAGGCGTTGCTGCTGTTCATGATCCTGTCCGCCGCCTCGATCATCATCGTCGGCGGCATCAAGACCGCGGCGGGCGGCGGCGGCTATGGCCAGCTCGACCTCATGGTGAACAACAATTCGGGCCTCTACGAAGGCAGCACCATCTCCACCGTCGCGATCGCGATCGTGCCGCTGATCGCGTGGTTCATGCGCTACGGCACGATTTTCCGCCCCGACTGGAAGGTGAAGGGCTTCTGCCTGTGCCTGATCTTCGCCTGCCTGCTGATCCCGATCGGCACCTCGACGCGCACCGGGCTGCTCTGCATCGTGCTCGTCGCATTGCTGTCGCTGCGCAACGCGCGCCGCAAGGTACTCTATCTGACGATGATCGCTGCCGCCGCGGTGATCGCGGTGCCGTTCCTGCCGGCGAGCTTCACCGACCGGATGAGCACGATCAAGAGCCACGACGCCGACGAATCCGCCTCGACCCGGCTCGCGGTGTGGCAATGGACGATCGACTACGCCAAGGCGCATCCGTTCGGCGGCGGGTTCGAGGCCTATCGCGGCAACCACATCCGCTATGAGATCAAGAAGACCGACGGCGCCGGCCCCGCGCCCGCGGTGTCCGACCAGGCGGTCACCGACAAGGCGCGCGGCTATCACAGCGCCTATTTCGAGATGCTCGGCGAACAGGGCTATCTCGGCCTTGCCTTGTGGCTGGGCATCAGCCTGATCGGCATCGTCCGCATGGAGGTGCTGCGCCGCCGCTACCGCGACCCCGCCAGGCCGTTCGGCTGGGCGGGACCGCTGGCGGCGGCCTTGCAGACCGCGCACCTCGTCTATCTGCTCGGTGCCGCCTTCATCGCGATCGCCTTCCAGCCCTTCGTCTACATGCTGATCGGCGCGCAGATCGGCCTCGATTCCTACCTCGCCCGGCGCCGCGCGGAGACGGCGCAGGCACCGATGCGGCGGCCGCGCGCGGCAGGGTCGGTGACGGCGTGACCCGTCCCCTGCGCTGGCCGGACCGAGCCCAATCCGTCATCCCGGACCCGTGCGAAACCTCGGTGAACGTCCCGACTACCGGCAGACCAACCCAGTGCTCCTGCGAAAGCAGGAGCCCAGGAGTCCCGAACGCCATAAGACGTTTCTTTGCTTGGCTCTGGGCTCCTGCTTGCGCAGGAGCACTGGGCGACTTTCGCGGAGGCCTCGATCATCTCCGGGGTGACGAACCCCGTGTCGCAGCCGCGCGCACCCCATCCCGCCGATGACCGAATTGCGCGCGCTCACCAGCGTCCGCGGCATCGCGGCGTGGCTGGTCGTCCTCTATCATATCCGCGGCGGCATCGCCGGCCTGCCGCCCGCCGTCGAGGCGGTACTCGCCAAAGGCTATCTCGCGGTCGATGTCTTCTTCCTGCTGTCGGGCTTCGTCATCTGGCTGAGCTGGCACGCGCGGCTGCGCGATCCCGCCGCCATCCCGCGCTTCCTGCAAAAGCGCATCGCCCGCATCTGGCCGCTGCACGCGGTGATGCTCGCCGCCGCGGTGGCGCTCGCGCTGCTGCTCCGCACGACCGGCCGCACCGACCCCGCCTTTCCCTTCGCCGAACTGCCGCTGCACCTGCTGCTCGTCGAGAATTGGGGGGTCACCGACGCGCTGCGCTGGAACGACCCCGCCTGGTCGATCAGCTGCGAACTCGCCGCCTATCTGCTGTTCCCGCTGCTCGCGCTGGCGGCCGACTGGCGCAAGCTGCCGAGCGTCGCGCTGCTCGCGCTGGCCACCGCGCTCCTGCTCGCCCTCCACACCGCGATGCACGGCGCCGCATCCTTGGGCGAGGACATTCCCCGCCACGGCCTCACCCGCTGCCTGACGGAATTCGGCACCGGCACGCTGCTCGCCGCGCTCTACCTGCGCCAGCCACGCGCGATCTGGCCGGCATCGGCGGCGCTCACGACCGCCACCGCATGGGCGGTCGGGACGCCGGAGACGCTCGTCGCGCCCGCGACCTTTGCCGCGCTCCTGCTGCTGCTGGCCCTCACCGCCGGCCGCCCCGGCCATCCGCTCGAGGGCCGCCGCCTCCACTGGCTCGGCGAGATCAGCTACGCGACCTATCTCTCGCACTTCCTGCTGTGGAAGGCGTTCAAGCTCCCGCTCGCCGCCGCCACGCTCGCCCCGCCGCTGATCGTGCTCTACCTGCTGCTGGTACTGATCGTGTCGGCCGCCTTGTACCGCTGGATCGAACGCCCCGCGCAACACCACGTCAACCGCCTGTTCCTCCCCCGCCAGGGGGAGGAATCGCGCTGACTCACGCCTCCTCGCTCTCCTCGGCCAGCTCTTCCGCCAGCGCATCGAGGATCGCCTGGTTGAACGCGGGGATATCGTCCGGCTTGCGGCTGGTGATCAGATTGCCGTCGACCACCACCTGCTCGTCGACCACGTCGGCACCGGCATTCTCCAGATCGGTGCGCACCGACGGCCAGCTCGTCACCCGGCGTCCGTCGACCACGTCCGCCTCGACCAGCAGCCACGGCGCGTGGCAGATCGCCGCGACGATCTTGTCGTCCTCCATGAATTCGGTGACGATCTCGATCGCCCGGTCCTGCAACCGCATCTTGTCGGGATTGCCGACGCCGCCCGGCAGCAACAGCGCGTCGTAATCGTCGGTGTCGACGTCGTCGAGCGTCAGGTCGGGGGTGATACTCTCCCCCTTCTCGCTGTCGTTGACGACGCCCTGGATCGGATCGGTCTTGATCGAGGCGAGGCTGATCTGCACCCCCGCGTCGAGCAGCGCCTGGCGCGGCTTGAAGAGTTCGTCCTGCTCGAAACCGTCGGTGGCGAGGATCAGCACGCGCGCTTGGGCAAGGTCGGCCATGTCATGTCTCCTGTGGGGATGCGACGCACCAACAGTCGCGCCCGCCGCACGTTCCGGAACAGACGGCGACCCCCGCGCATTTTCGGACGACCCGTACACAAGGAGCAAAGGGTGGCAGCGCGAATAGTCTATTGCGACGACTCGAAACCCGGCATCACCCGCAAGAAGGTGCGCAACGGCTGGGCCTATTTCGCCCCCGACGGCACCCGCATCACCGACCGCGACGAGATCGACCGGCTCAACGCCGTCGGCCTGCCCCCCGCCTATCGCGACGCCTGGTATTGCCCGCGCGCCAACGGCCATATCCAGGGAATCGGCTGGGACGAGAAGGGTCGCAAGCAATATCGCTACCACACCGGCTTCCGCGAGGCGCAGGAGGCGGCGAAATACGAGAAATGCGCCGATTTCGGCCTTTGCCTGCCGAAAATCCGCAAGCGGGTGGAAGCCGATCTGTCCGCGCGCGGCCTGGGCAAGGACCGCGCGATCGCCGCGGTCGTCCGGCTGCTCGACATCGGCCATATCCGCGTCGGCAACGAAGCCTATGCCGAGGCGAACGAGAGCTACGGCGCGACCACGCTGCGCAAGGATCACGGCAGCGTCCGCGGCGACACGCTCAAGCTGCGCTACAAGGGCAAGTCGGGCAAGGAGCGCGACATGCAGGTCACCGACAAGCGCCTCGCCGCCACCGTCAAGAAGATGCAGGATCTCGACGAACAGCATCTGTTCGCCTGGGTCGACGATGCCGGCGAGGCGCATCCGGTCACCTCGTCCGACGTCAACGACTATATCCGCCGCGCCGGCGGCGGCGACTTCACCGCCAAGCATTTCCGCACCTGGGGCGCCAGCGTCACCGCGTTCGAGGCGCTCGCCTCGGCCGAGGCCGATCTCAGCCTCAAGGCGTTGCTCGAACCCGTCGTCGCGCGGCTCGGCAACACGCCGGCGATCGCGCGCAAGAGCTACGTTCACCCCTCGCTCATCGACCTCGTGAAAAAGGGGCAGAGCGCCTTCCGCAAGGCGCTCCGCCTGCCGCGCTCGGCGCGTTATCTCAGCCGCGAGGAACGCGGCCTCATCGCGTTCCTCGAAGCGGGAACGCCGGCCGCGCTGCCCGTCCTCAAGGCCGCCGCCTGAAAAGGTCCGTCATGTCTGCCAACACCACCGCCGCGGCCAAGGCGCCGATCTTCGACGCCGACACCGTCCAGAACCAAGTCGGCGAATTCTACACCGCCAGCGAGATCTGGCTGCACACCCACTGGTTGCAGATCCTCATCGCCTTCGCGATCGGCGCGGTGATCGTCATCGCGCTGCACGGCCTGCGCCGGCTCGGCAGGAAATTGTGCGGCAAGGACGTCGGCCGCCGCGGCTGGGGCACGATCCTCGGCCGCGCGATCACCCGCACCAGCAATTTCTTCATCGTCATGCTCGCCGCCAAACTGGTCGTCGGCTACGCCGGCGCGCCGAGCCAGGTCGCCACCACGGTCAATTTCCTGTGGACCGTCGCCTCGGTCTTCCAGGCGGCGATCTGGGCACGCGAGCTGATCCTCGGCGCGATCGAGCATCGCACCAGCAGCGAACATTACAGCGGCGAGGCGCTGCTCAGCGCGATGGGCCTCATCCGCCTGCTTGTCACCGTCGCTTTGTTCGCCGTGGCGCTCGTCGTCGTGCTCGACAATCTCGGCGTCAACGTCACCGGCCTCGTCGCGGGTCTCGGCGTCGGCGGCATCGCCATCGGCCTCGCCGCACAGGGCATCTTCGGCGACCTGTTCGCGGCGCTGGCGATCATCTTCGACCGTCCGTTCCGCCGCGGCGACAAGATCAGCTACGGCACCACCAGCGGCGTCATCGAATCGATCGGCCTCAAGAGCACCCGCATCCGCGCCTTCACCGGCGAGCTGCGCGTCATCAGCAACAAGCAATTGCTCGACAAGGAGATCCAGAACACCAGCGTGCGCGACCACATCCGCATCGGCTTCACCATCGGCGCCGCCTACGAAACCCGGCCCGAGACGCTCGCGCGCATCCCGGCCCTGCTCCGCGAGATCGTCGAGGCGGAGGGCGGCACCGTCGCCCGCTCCGGCTTCGAGACGTTCGGCGCCTCCAGCCTCGACTTCGCGCTGCAATTCGACATTCCCGGCGACGATTGGGCCACCGCCCACCCGATGCGCGACCGCATCATGGTCGGCATCATGACCCGCTTCGCCGCGGAGGGGATCTCCATCCCCTATCCGACGCAAACCAACTACACCGCCGCCCCCGACGGCACATTGGTGATGCCCTATGCGGCGGCGACGGATGCGCCGGTCAGTTCGCCGGCAGCCAATCCTCGCAACGCAGACCATCCACCCTCATGAATTCGCCGAGGTTGCCGGTGACGACGATCAGGCCACGGCTGCGGGCATGGCCGGCAATCAGCACGTCATAGCTGCCGATCGACCGCCCCTCACGTTCGAGCGTGGCGCGGATATCGCCAGCGTGCGCCGCGGCCTCGGCATCGAACGCCAAGACCTCAAGTCGCGCCGCAAATCGCTCCACCGCGCGGCGGTTCTCGGCCGGACGCGCCGACTTGACCGCGCCGTGCAGCAATTCCGTCAACACGATCGTCGAGATCGACAAGCCATCCGCTTCGGCATTGAACCGTTCGCCAACCGCCTGCGGCCGATCGCGGAGCACCCGGATGCACAAATTGGTATCGAGCATGTACCGCAGCATCACAGCGCCTCGCGCGTCTGATCCTCCGGCTGCTCGCGCTCGCCCAATTCCACCCCCGGCGCGGCGAAAAAATCGTCCCACGCCCGATCCGCCGGCACGATCACGCGCCGGACCCCGTCACGCAGGATCGTCACTTCCCGAACGCCTTCGGGAAACGCAACATCCTTGGGGAGGCGCACGGCCTGCGACCGGTTCGACTGGAACAGGGACGTACGGGTCATGCTGTATTCTCCGCCGCATACATGGGATATGCCGCAGGGATATACCACGCCGAGCGGCACCACGCGATACGTCTCGGCGCCTCCGCGTGACAAATTCTTTGTAGCTCGTTCGACCTCTGCAAAACAGCCGATGTACCCCGGCGGATGCCGGGGCCCAGTTGGGAAAGCCATCGTAAGTCATTACGAACCTTCGCCCGACAGGGCCCCGGCCTTCGCCGGGGTGCATCAGCAGGCAGGCGTCCCTCCCGTAGCGACCATCGCTATCGCGGATACATCCGGGCTCGGGGCAACCTGTTCCCGCACCCACCCCGTCACCCCGGACTCGTTCCGGGGTCCACCCCGCGGCGAGGAGGGGGGCCGGAGACGGCGCCATGCCTGTGCGGCTCGGTGGACCCCGGAACCAGTCCGGGGTGACGAACCTGATGAGAAAACCAGTCGAGCCTCATCGCCGCAGCCATATGCGATAGCTCTGCAATCCGTGGTAACGGCTCTCTCCGGCAACACCCCGCCCCTCAAATCCCCCCTTCGTCCAGCGACAGCAGCGACGCATTCCCACCGGCCGAGGTGGTGTCCACCGACACCGCCCGCTCGGCGCAGAAGCGGTAGAGGTAATGCGGCCCGCCCGCCTTCGGCCCGGTGCCCGACAGCCCCTCGCCCCCGAACGGCTGCGACCCCACCACCGCGCCGATCATCGAGCGGTTGATGTACAGGTTGCCGACCGCCGCCGCCGCCTCGGTCACCTCGGCGGCGCGGGCGATGCGGCTGTGCAGCCCCATCGTCAGGCCATAACCCTTGGCGTTGACCCGCGCGATCGTCTCCTCGAGCTTGCCCGCTTCCCAGGTTGCGACGTGCAGGATCGGCCCGAACCATTCGCGATCCAGATCCTCGATCGCATCGAGCCGCACCAGCGTCGGCGGCACGAACAATCCGTCGGCCGGCGCCGCCAGCGTCTTGACCGTCCGCTCGGTCACGCTCGCCCGATACGCCATCAATTTGTCGTAGGAGGCGCGATCGATCACCGGCCCGACATCCGTCGCCGGATCGGCGGGATCGCCCAGCCGCAGCGTGTCCATCGCGCCGCTCAGCATCTCGATCACCGCCTCGGCGACATCCGCCTGCACCAGCAGCAGCCGCAACGCCGAACAGCGCTGCCCCGCCGAGCGGAACGACGAGGTGACGACATCCGCCACCACCTGTTCGGGCAAGGCGGTGCTGTCGACGATCATCGCGTTGATCCCGCCCGTCTCGGCGATCAGCGGCACGATCGGCCGGTCGTCGTCCGCCACCAGCGTCCGCGCGATCCGCTTGGCGGTCGCGGTCGATCCGGTGAAGGCGACGCCGGCGACGCGCACGTCCGCGGTCAGCGCCGCGCCGACCTCCGGCCCGCCGGTCACCAGCACCAGCGCATCCTCGGGCACCCCGGCGCGATGCGCCAGTTCCACCGCGAAACGTGCGATCTCGGGCGTCTGCGGCGCGGGCTTGGCGACGACGCTGTTGCCGGCGACCAGCGCCGCCACCGTCTGGCCGAGGAAGATCGCGAGCGGGAAGTTCCACGGCGCCACCGTCGCCCACACGCCCCGTCCCTCGATGTGCAGCGTGTTGCGCTCACCGGTCGGCCCGGGCAGCTCGACCGCGCGCAGCCGGCTGCGCGCCTCGCCCGCATAATAGCGGCAGAAATCGGCGGCCTCGCGCACCTCGCCGATCGCATCGGGAATCGTCTTGAACGCCTCCTGCACGCAGATCGCCATCAACCGATCGCGATTCTCCTCGAGCAAATCGGCGAGCCGTTCGAGGCAGGCGGCACGCGCGTCCACCGGGGTCCGCGACCAACTCGGGAACGCCGCCTGCGCGCGTCCGACCGCTGCCGCTACCGCGGCACCCGCCTCCGCCGCGATCGCGGCCGGCGTATCGCCGAGCGCGAGCGGCGCCTTCACCGCCCGCACCGTCGCGTCCAGCGTCGCGACGTCGCTCAGGTCCAGCCCGCGCGAAATGCGATGCCCCGGCGCGAACAGGTCCTTGGGCAATGGAATGCTCGGATGCCGCGCGCCGCCCACCGCGGCGATCTTCGCCACCGGGTCGGCGAGGATCTCGTCCTCGCTCAGCCGCGCATCGGCGAGCTGGTGGACGAAGCTCGAATTCGCGCCATTCTCCAGCAGGCGCCGCACCAGATAGGCCAGCAGGTCGCGATGCCCGCCGACCGGCGCATAGATGCGGCAGTGATAGCCGTTCTCGCGCACCAGCCGCTCGTACAGGCCGTCGCCCATGCCGTGCAGCCGCTGGAACTCGAAATCGCGCGAATTGCCCGCCCATTCGAGGATCGTCGCGACGGTCAGCGCATTGTGGCTGGCGAAGGCGGGACGGATGTTTTCCGCCGCCAGCATGTCCTTGGCCACCGCCAGATACGATACGTCGGTCGCCGCCTTGCGGGTGAACAGCGGATAGTCGGCCAGCCCCTCGACCTGCGTGCGCTTGATCTCGCTGTCCCAATAGGCGCCCTTGACCAGCCGTACGTTCATCACCCGGTCGAGCGCGTTCGCCCAGGCGACCACCGGCCGTGCGCGCTTGCCATAGGCCTGCACCGCCATGCCGAATCCGTCCCAGCCCTTCAGGCTCGGCAGCGCCGCGACCGACCCGATGATGTCGAGGCTCATCTCCAGCCGTTCGGATTCCTCGGCGTCGACGGTCAGCGCGATGCCCTTGCCCGCCGCCTGCACCGCCAGCGCTTCCAGCATCTCGGTCAGCGCCGGCACGCATTCGCTCCACCGCGCCACTTCGTAGCGGGGATGCAGCGCCGACAGCTTCACCGAGATCGAATGGCCCGCCGCCGGATCGTTGCCGACCGCGTCGATCGCGCCGACATAGGCGTCGAAATAGCGACGGCCGTCGGCGAAGGTGCGCGCCGCCTCGCCGAGCATGTCGAAGCTGGCGGTGAAGCCCTTGTTGTCGGGCTTGCGCATCCGCCGCATCGCCTCGTCGATGGTCCGGCCCATCACGAAGATCTCGCCCATCTTCTTCATCGCCGTGCCCACCGCCTGGCGGACGAACGGCTCGCCCGCGCGGCTGATCAGCCGGCGCAGCGGCCCCGACGGCCCCTCGCCGACCAGCACGCGGCCGACGACGAGACCCCAGGTCGCGGTATTGACCAATTTGCTGTTCGACTGGCCCGCGTGCGCGCGCCAGTCGGCGTCGCCCAATTTGTCCGCGATCAGCAGATCGGCGGTCTCCGGATCGGGCACGCGCAGGAACGCCTCGGCGAGGCTGAGCAGCGCGACGCCCTCCGACGAATTGAGCCGATATTCCTGCAGGAACTGGTTCACCCAGCCGCGGTTCTGCGCCGCGCGCAGGTCGGCGAGCAGGCCAGAGGCGTGGTCGATGATCCGCCCACGCGAATCAGGCGAGGTCGCGGCGCGGTCGAGCAACGGTTTTAGAACATCGGGTTCGCTCGCCCGATACAGTTGCGACATGGTTTTGCGGGCATCGGACGTTACGGCAGAGGACATGTTCAAGCTTTCGGTCGGCCAAGGCTTGCGAGAGACACCCTCCCGCGCCTAGAGAATGCGTCGCATCTAGCGCCAAATGTCGGGCGCCAAAAGGCGGCGCCGGAAACCAACGGAGGAATTGCCGTGACGACGATCAGCGCCGACCAGATGCGGGACCGGATCGGCACCGAGACCGTCTCCGACTGGGTCGAGGTTAGCCAGGCGATGATCGACCGTTTCGCCGAGGCGACCGGCGATCGCCAGTTCATCCACGTCGATCCCGTCGCCGCCGCCGCGACGCCGTTCGGTGGCACCATCGCGCACGGCTTCCTGACGCTGTCGCTGATGCCGCTGCTCGCCGCGAGCGTGCCCGACGCGCCGCAGCTCGCGGGCGTGAAGATGGGCGTCAATTACGGGGGCAACAAGGTCCGCTTCCTCACCCCCGTCCGCTCGGGCAGCCGCGTGCGCGGCCGCTTCCGCCTGCTCGCCTTCGACGAAAAGCGACCCGGCCAATATCAGCAGACGACCGAATTCACCGTCGAGATCGAAGGCGCGGACAAGCCCGCGCTGATCGCCGAATGGATCAGCCAAGCCTTTGTTTAATATAAGTTTTCTGGATATCCACCCCACGCTTTATGCGTGAAGTTAGGGAAGTTAGCCCATGCGCTCCGCCGTCATCGTCTCCACCGCCCGCACCCCGATCGGCCGCGCCTATCGCGGCGCCTTCAACGACACCACGCCGCAGGCGCTCGCCGCCCATGCGATCAGCCACGCGGTCCAGCGCGCCGGCCTCGACGGCGCCGAGGTGGAGGACGTGGTGATCGGCGCCGCACTCCAGCAGGGCCATCAGGCCGGCAACATTGCCCGCCAGTCGGCCTTGCGCGCCGGCCTGCCGATCTCGGTGCCGGGCATGTCGCTCGACCGCCAATGCGCCAGCGGCCTGATGGCGATCGCCACCGCCGCCAAGCAGATCGTGCTCGACGGCATGGACATCGCGGTCGGCGGCGGCGTCGAGAGCGTCAGCCTCGTCCAGACCCCGCAGATGCGCGTCGCCCCCGACAAGCAGCTGATCGCGATGCACGGCGACATCTACATGCCGATGCTCCAGACCGCCGAGGTCGTCGCCAAGCGCTACGGCATCAGCCGCGAGGCGCAGGACGCCTATGGCCTCCAGTCGCAGCAGCGCACCGCCGCCGCGCAGGCCGCCGGCCGCTTCGACGCCGAGATCGTACCGCTGTCGGCGACGATGAACGTGGTCGACAAGGCGACCAAGGCGGTCAGCACCAAGGACGTCACTTTGTCGAAGGACGAGGGCAACCGTGCCGACACGACGCTGGAAGGCTTGCAGGCGCTGCAACCCGTCGTCGGCCCCGACGGCGTCATCACCGCCGGCAACGCCAGCCAGCTTTCCGACGGCGCCTCGGCCGCGGTGCTGATGGAGGAGAGCGTCGCCGCCGCGCGCGGCCTCACCCCGCTCGGCCGCTATGTCGGCATGGCGGTCGCCGGCACAAAGCCCGACGAAATGGGCATCGGCCCGGTCTACGCCGTCCCCAAGCTGCTCGAGAAGAACGGCCTGACGATGGCCGACATCGGCCTGTGGGAACTCAACGAGGCGTTCGCGGTGCAGGTCCTCTCCTGCCGCGACACGCTCGGCATCCCTGACGAGCTGCTCAACGTCAACGGCGGCGCGATCTCGATCGGCCATCCCTACGGCATGTCGGGCGCCCGCATGACCGGTCATGCGCTGATCGAAGGCAAGCGCCGCGGCGCAAAGTATGTCGTCGTGACGATGTGCGTCGGCGGCGGCATGGGCGCGGCGGGCCTGTTCGAGGTGCTGTGAGGTTGAAACGCTGCCCAAGCCGGCGTATATTCTGATCGGGCATTGTCATCGATGCCCTCCTTGTATGGGCTCCGACCGCTGCTACGGTCGGAGCTCAAAACGTTTGGGGTTCAGGCTGCTACCCGAACCCCGCCCGTGTGCCGCTACCTGCGCTTGTCACCGATCTCCACGGCCAGAGCCGCAAAGGCGATGATGACGCCCAGGATTTGGCACAAGTCGGTCACCGTCATCGATGGCACCTCCTTGTTCGGCGGCAGGATCGCCGCCGCGAGCGATCATGACCACACCGGCCCTATCGCGCAACCAACCCCAGCGGTGCTCGTTCTCCCGCCAACCCCATAGGAGAAGACGCATGGCCGATCAGCACAGCCCGCAGGAAATCGCTGCCAAGTTCCTCGAGAAGCTGCGCAGCAGCCCGTTCGTGATGATCGGCCTGATCGACGGCGAGCATTCCGAACCTATGACCGCACAAATCGACGACGATCAGCCCAATACGCTGTTCTTCTTCGCCGGTCGCGACAATCGTATCGCCAAGGGCGGCGACGCCATGGCGCAGTTCGTCGGCAAGGGGCATGACTTCTTCGCCTGCCTCGCCGGCTCGGTGACCACCGATAACGATCCCGCACAGATCGACAAGCTCTGGAACAACCAGGTCGAGGCGTGGTTTCCCGGCGGCAAGCAGGACCCGAACCTGACCCTGCTGCGCTTCGACATCGACAGCGCCGAATTGTGGGAGACCGACATCTCGATCTCCGGCCGCGTCAAGATGCTCTTCGGCGGCACCATTCATGGCGACGAATCGAGCAGCCACGCCGTGGTCGGCTCGGTCGCCTGATCGAAACCGGGGCGGCCGCGCGCCGCCCCGTCATCGCGGTCAGCCGTTGGCCGCGATCCATTCCTC
Organism: Sphingomonas taxi; assembly: GCF_000764535.1. Taxonomy (NCBI): domain Bacteria; kingdom Pseudomonadati; phylum Pseudomonadota; class Alphaproteobacteria; order Sphingomonadales; family Sphingomonadaceae; genus Sphingomonas; species Sphingomonas taxi. The sequence goes on from NZ_CP009571.1 coordinate 1,533,877, forward strand.
GACCACCGGCGCCACCCGGTTGCGCCACTTCGAGCCGTTGAAGATGCCGTAATGGCCGGCACCTTCCGCCATATAATACCGCTTCTTCTCGTCCGGCAGGTTGGTCGCCAGCGTCAGCGCCGCCTTGGTCTGTCCCAGACCGGAAATGTCGTCGCGCTCTCCCTCGATCGCCAGGATCGCGACGTCGGTGATCGCCGCCGGATCGACCCGCCGCCCGCGATGCATCATCTCGCCCTTCGGCAAGGCATGCTTCTGGAACACCAGCTCGACCGTCTGCAGGTAGAATTCCGCGGTCATGTCGCAGACCGAGCGATATTCCTCGTAGAAGCCTTTGGTGGCGTCGGCGCTTTCCTCGTCGCCCTGGACGAGATGTTTGAACATCTCCCAATGCGACATCATGTGATTGCCGAGGTTCATCGACATGAAGCCGGCAAGCTGGAGAAAGCCCGGATAGACCTTCCGTCCGCCGCCCGGATACATCATCGGCACGGTCACCACCGCATTCTGCTCGAACCAGGCATGCGGCCGTTCGGTGGCCAGCGTGTTGACCGCGGTCGGCGCCTCGCGCGTGTCGACCGGACCGCCCATCATCGTCAGCGTGCGCGGACGGCTCGGGTTCCGGTCGGCGCTCATCAGCGCGACGGCGGCATAGCAGGGTACGGACGGCTGGCAGACCGCGAGCATATGCGTGCCGCCCTGTCCGTCGTTGGGCCCCATCGTCTCCAGGAACGCGATGAGATAATCGATGTAATCGTCGAGATCGAAGCGGCCTTCGCTCAACGGCACCAGCTTCGCATCGCGCCAGTCAGTGATATAGACGTCGGCGCTCGGCAGCATCCGTTCCACCGTACCGCGCAGCAACGTCGCGAAATGGCCCGACATCGGGGCGACGATCAGCAGCTTCGGCCCGCCCTCGATGCCTTGGCGGCGGAAGTGCTTGAGCTGACCGAACGGCTTCTGCAGCACGATCTCCTCGGTCACCGCGACCTCGCGGCCGTCGATGGTCGTGTGCGTCAGCCCGAACGCCGGCTTCCCCCGCGTCGCCGAGGCATGGGCGAACACCTCGAGCGCCGAACTGACCACCGATCCCCCATCCATATACGACCACGGATTGGCGGGATTGCGCATCCAGTCGGCACCGAAGCTGGCCATGGCGCTCGCCCCGGCCAGCATCGAGCGCTGCATTTCATAGGCATCATAGAGCATGCTGATATCTTCGCCCAAAAAGGTTGCCGTATACGTAATCCGTATCACGTTCGATGCAATCGGACCAACCATACGCTCCGATCAGTCTGAACGCCCGAGATCGCCGACGAGGCCCCTGTCCGCATCGGCCGGTGCCGTTGAGCCGCTCCCCCACGCCTGCTAGGCGCGGTAAGGATGGCCAAACCTTCGCTACCGACCACCCGCCGCCTCGGCGACCTGCGCCTCGTGTGGGATCGCGTCCTCGCCTATCCGCGCCAGCTCGCCATCGCGCTCGCCGCGCTCACCACCACGTCGGCGGCGACGATCGGCATCCCTTATGGCTTCAAGCGGGTGATCGACCGCGGCTTCACGCCCGGCGGCGAGGGCTCGGTGGCGTCCTCGTTCCATTATCTGCTGATGATCGTCGCGGTGCTCGCCATCGCCACCGCGATCCGCTTCTATTTCGTCTCCTGGCTCGGCGAGCGCGTCGTCGCCGACATCCGCACGCAGGTGCAGGCGCATCTGCTCGGCCTGACGCCGCGCTTCTTCGAGGAGAACCGCCCATCGGAGATCGCGTCGCGCCTCACCTCGGACACCACGCTGATCGAGGGCGTCGTCGGCAGCACCGTGTCGATCGCGCTGCGCAACACCTTCACCGGCGTCGGCGGCATGATCTACCTGTTCGCCTTGTCGCCGAAACTCGCGGGCATGCTGCTGCTCGGCATCCCGCTCATCATTCTGCCGGTGACCGTGCTCGGCCGCCGCATCCGCAACCTGTCGCGGGCGTCGCAGGACCGCGTCGCCGACGTCGGCTCGCTCGCCACCGAGACGCTGGGCGCGATGAAGATCGTCCAGGCCTTCGGTCAGGAACCGCGCGAGGCGCAGCGCTTCACCGCCGCGGTCGACGCCACCTTCGCCGCGGCCAAGCGCCGCATCGGCCTGCGTGCGGTGATGACCGCGATCATGATCTTCCTGATCTTCGGCTCGATCACTCTGGTGCTGTGGGAGGGCGCGACCGACGTCGCCGCCGGCCGCATCACCGGCGGCGCGATCGCCGCCTTCGTGCTGACCGGCGGCATCGTCGCCGGCGCGTTCGGCGCGCTCACCGAAGTCTATGGCGATCTGCTGCGTGGTGCCGGTGCTGCCGGCCGCCTTGCCGAGCTGCTGCGCGAACAGCCCGAGATCACCCGCCCCGCCGCGCCGATCCCGCTGCCGGTGCCGGTCAGCGGCGCGCTGACCTTCGATCATGTCCGCTTCCATTATCCGACGCGGCCGGACGTCGCGGCGCTCGAGGATTTCACGCTGGCGATCCGCGCCGGCGAGACGGTGGCGGTGGTCGGTCCGTCGGGTGCGGGCAAGTCGACGCTGTTCCAGCTCGCCGAGCGCTTCTACGATCCGGCGGAGGGCCGCATCCTGCTCGACGGCGTCGACCTGCGCGAGGCCGATCCCGCCGCGGTGCGCGCGCAGATCGCGATGGTGCCGCAGGACACGGTGATCTTCGGCGCCAGCGCACGCGACAATCTGCGCTACGGCCATTGGGAGGCGACCGACGACGAACTCTGGGCCGCCGCCGAGGTCGCCAATGCCGCCGACTTCCTGCGCGCGCTGCCGCAGGGGCTCGACACCAACCTCGGCGAGGGCGGCGCGCGGCTGTCGGGCGGCCAGCGCCAGCGCGTGACGATCGCTCGCGCGCTGCTGCGCAACGCGCCGATCCTGCTGCTCGACGAGGCGACCAGCGCGCTCGACGCCGAGAGCGAGCGGCTGGTGCAGCAGGCGCTCGACCGGCTGATGGAGAATCGCACGACGCTGGTCATCGCGCACCGGCTCGCGACCGTCCGCGCCGCACAGCGGATCGTGGTGATGGACCAGGGCCGCATCGTCGAGGAAGGCAACCACGCCTCGCTGATCGGCCGCGGCGGGCTGTATGCGCGACTGGCGAGCTTGCAGTTCAGCGAGGCGGCGTAGCCCTCGCCTTGACCGTCATCCCCGCCTTCGCGGTGATGACGATGTGGGTAGGGCGAGGTCACAGTGCTCCTGCGAAAGCAGGAGCCCAGAGCCAAGCAGAACAACCTCGTCTGGCGTGCGGGACTCCTGAGCTCCTGCTTTCGCAGGAGCACTGGGCGCTTTCGCAAAGGTTTCGCTTTTGCCGGCATGACGGGAGGGCGGTGAGCGAGGAGGACGGCATCTTGATCCCGCGCCCGTCCACGCCCATCACCGGTACGGACAGCAGAACAGGAGAGACCCATGCGCGACCATGACATCATCGTCTATGGCGCGACCGGCTTTACCGGCCGCCTCGTCGCCGACTATCTCAGCCAGCAGCAGGTCACGCGCTGGGCGATGGCCGGGCGCAGCCGCGCCAAGCTGGAGGAGGTGCGCGACCTTATCGGCGCGCCCGCCGACACGCCGCTGATCGTCGCCGACGCCGACGATCCCGCCTCGCTCAAGGCGATGGCCGAATCGACCCGCGTCGTCGTCACCACCGTCGGCCCCTACCAGCTCTATGGCGCAGCCCTGGTCGCCGCCTCCGTCGCCGCCGGCACCGCTTATGTCGATCTGTGCGGCGAGCCAGCGTGGATGCGCCAGATGATCGACGCGCATCAGGCCGCCGCGCAGGCGAGCGGTGCGCGCATCGTCTTCTCCTGCGGTTTCGATTCGATCCCCTTCGATCTCGGGGTGCTCACCTTGCAGGAATGCGCGCGCGCGAAATACGGCCACCCCGCGCCGCGGGTGAAGGGCCGCGTCCGCGCGATGCAGGGCGGTTTCTCCGGCGGCACGGCGGCCAGCCTCAAGGCGACGCTCGCCGCCGCGGCGCGCGATCCGTCGATCCTCGGGCTGCTCGCCAATCCCTTCGCGCTGACGCCGGGGTTCAGCGGCCCTCACCAGCCGACCGGGCTGTTCCCGGAATTCGACGCGACGCTGAACACCTGGGTCGCGCCGTTCATCATGGCGGCGATCAACACCAAGAACGTCCACCGCACCAACTTCCTGCTCGGCCACCGCTACGGCACCGATTTCGTCTACGACGAGATGATGGTCGCCGGCCTCGGCGAGATGGGCAAGGCCGCCGCAGAGGCGATCGCCAAGCTCAATCCGCTCGCCAGCGACAAGGGCCCCAAGCCCGGCGAGGGCCCGAGCAAGGCGGAGCGCGACGCGGGCCATTACGACCTGCTGTTCGTCGGCCTGATGCCGGATGGCGCACGCTTCGACGCGGTGGTCACCGGCGATCGCGATCCCGGCTATGGCTCGACCAGCAAGATGATCGCCGAGACCGCGCGCTGCCTGCTCGAAACCGAAGGCGCGGGCGGCGTGTGGACGCCGGGCGCGCTGCTCGGCACGACGCTGCGCGACCGGTTGCAGGACGAGGCGGGCCTGACCTTCACCGCCGGGTGATCGAAACCTCCACAAAAGGTCGCATCATCCGCGGTTCACCATAGTGCTCCTGCGCACGCAGGAGCCCAGGGCCAAGCAACCCGAAGCCTCGTGGGGTGTGGAACTCCCGGGCTCCTGCGTTCGCAGGAGCGCCGGGGGGCGTTTCCAGAGGTTTCGACTAGCTCCCGGGTGACAAAAGGGCGACGCTTCGGCGAGCATCACCCTCCCGGAACCGAAAGGATACCGAATATCGACCCGGCCTAGCGCACCAACGTCACGAAACTATAGGCCGGTCGCTCGCCTTCGGCGGCGACGTCCTCCCGCGCCACCTCGCGCCAGCCGTCGAAGCCCGGCATCGTCACGTCGCCCTCGGCAGCGCAATGCACCTCGGTCAGCTCGATCCGGTCCGCCCGATCGCGGAACAGCGCGAACACCTCCGCCCCGCCGATCACCGCGACGTCGTCGCCCGCCAGTGCCAGCGCGGCATCGACGTCGTGAACCACCTCGGCGCCGGCCGCCGCCCAGCTCCGGTCCCGCGTCAGCACGATATGCCGCCGCCCCGGCAAGGGTGCGGGAAAGCTCTCGAACGTCTTGCGCCCCATCACCATCGGCCGTCCCAGCGTCATCGCCTTGAAGCGCTTGAGATCGGCGGGCAGCCGCCACGGCAAGCCGCCGTCGCGGCCGATCACGCCATTGTCGGCGCGCGCCAAGTGGAAGCTGATCACACCGACACCGCCGCCTTGATATGCGGCTGCGCGGCATAATCGTGCAGCACGAAATCCTCATAGGCATAGGCGTCGATCGAGTCGGGCCGGCGCAGGATCTCCAGCCGCGGCAGCGGCCCCGGCGTCCGCGTCAGTTGCAGACGCGCCTGATCAAGGTGGTTGGTGTAGAGATGGCAGTCGCCCCCCGTCCAGATGAACTCCCCCACCTCGAGCCCGCATTGCTGCGCAAGGATGTGAGTCAGCAGCGCATAGCTGGCGATGTTGAACGGCACGCCGAGGAAGATATCCGCCGACCGTTGATAGAGTTGCAGCGACAGCCGGCCGTTGGCGACATGCGTCTGGAACAGGCAGTGGCAGGGCGCCAGCGCCATCGCGTGGAGGTCACCGGGGTTCCAGGCGGAGACGATCTGGCGGCGCGAGGCGGGCTGCGTCTTGATCTGCTCGACCAGTTCCGCGATCTGGTCGATGTGCCGACCGTCCGCCGCCACCCAGTCCCGCCATTGCTTGCCGTAAACGGGGCCGAGGTCGCCCGCCGCGTCCGCCCATTCGTCCCAGATGCGGACCTGCTGCTCCTGCAACCAGCGCACGTTGGTGTCGCCGCGCAGGAACCAGAGCAATTCGATGATGATCGAGCGCAGGTGCAACTTTTTGGTGGTGAGCACCGGAAAGCCCTGCGCCAGATCGAAGCGCATCTGCGCGCCGAAGACGGACAAGGTGCCGGTGCCGGTCCGGTCCATCTGCTCCGCGCCGCTGGTCAGCACGCGGTCCATGAGATCGAGATATTGCCGCATGCGCGACGCGTACCGCCTGCGGCCGATTTGGGCGAGCTTTTTGCTGCGTAGCGCGGGTGGCTGCGGCAAGGATCGCTGGTGCCGGATCCCTCTGCTCCGATCGTGATCGCCGATGCGCGCGCGGCTGCCGTCCTGCTCACCGGGCTGGCGGACGCGGCGATCGAGCGCGCGGTCGTGCTCTATCTTGATCCGCAATGGACGCTTCTCGGCCGGTCCGACTTCGTCGGGACCGCCGATACGGTAACGCCGCCGCTGCGCGCGATCATCGCCGAGGCGCTGCGACTCGACGCGACGGCGCTGGTCCTGGCGCACAACCATCCGCGCGGCAGCACCCGGCCGAGCGCCGCGGACATGGCCTATACGCGCGCGCTCGCACGGGTGGCGGACGCGCTCGATCTGGTGCTGGCGGACCATCTGATCGTCGCGGGCGCCGAGGTGACGAGCCTGCGCGACGCGGGACTGATCTAGGCGGGTTCGACCTCAGGGCTTTGCGGAAAAAGTCCTCCCCTAGTAGGGCAGGGCAATCGCATATGGAGGCTCGTGTGAGCCTGTCGTCTTCCAAGCCCACTCCGTCACCCCGGACTCGTTCCGGGGTCCACCCTGCGGCGAGGAGAAAGGCTTGATTCGACACCGTTCTCTCGCGGCCCGGTGGACCCCGGAACGAGTCCGGGGTGACGAATCTAATGGGGAAATTGATAGAGCCTCATCACTGCAGCCATATGCGATAGCCCTCCCCCTGACGGAGGAGGAATTCGACTGAACACGATCCCGCTCGGCGCGTCCCCGCCTAGCGGAGGACGCAGGGCTTGATCGCTTCCGGCTCCGGCCGCGGGCCGACCGCGCGGAAGGTCGCCAGATAGCCGCCGGCGGAGGGCATCTCCGTCATCGACACCTGGCGATAGCCGACCGCCTCGAACTCGCAGCGGAGCAGCGCCGGCGGGGTGCCGTGATTCTGCGTCTGGCGATTGGCGTCGACGACGACGACCAGCCCGTCGGGCTTCAGCGCCGGCCGCAGCCGCCACAGAAACTCATAGGGTTGCTCGATCTCGTGGTACATGTGAACCATCAGCACACGGTCGAAGCTCGCATCGGGCAGCTTGGGGTCGGCGGGCGCGCCCAGCCGGACCGAGACGTTTTCCAGATCCTCGCGCGCGACGCGCTCGGCGAGCATGTCGCGCACGCTCGCGACGATATCCTCCGCCAGCACGCGTCCCGCCTTGCCGACGCGGCTCGCCAGACGGATCGTGTAATAGCCCTCGCCTGCACCGATGTCGGCGACGGTCATGCCCTTGGCGATACCCGCCTTGTTCATCACCTCGCTCGCCTCGTTGAGCCGGTCGCGCGCCTCCTCGTTCGACCAGCGCGCCGAGACGATATGCGCCACCGGCCGATCCGCCACGGGAAAGAGCATCGGCTGTTCGTCGCGCTTGATCAGCGGCTTGGACCCGTCGCACGCGGCCAGCGCCAGCACGGACGCGACGATCAGGGTCCGGCGCAGGCTCAATCCACGTCCTCCACCTCGACCTTTTCGCCGGTCACGCGCTGCGACAGCGCCGCCGCCATGAACGGATCGAGCGCGCCGTCGAGCACGTCGCTCGGTGCGGTCGAGGTCGTGCCGGTGCGCAGGTCCTTCACCAGCTGATACGGCTGGAGCACGTAGCTGCGGATCTGATGCCCCCAGCCGATATCGGTCTTGGTCGCATTCTCGGCGTTTGCCGCCTGTTCGCGAATCGCGAGTTCGCGCTCGTACAGGCGGGCGCGCAACTGGTTGTACGCCTCCGCCTTGTTCTTGTGCTGCGAACGCTGGTTCTGGCACTGCACGACGATGCCGGTCGGGATATGCGTGATGCGCACCGCCGAATCGGTCGTGTTGATGTGCTGGCCGCCCGCTCCGCTCGCGCGATAGGTGTCGATGCGCAGGTCGCTCTCGTTATATTCGACCTGGATGTCGTCATCGATGACCGGATAGACCCAGACGCTCGAGAAACTGGTGTGGCGCCGCGCCGCGCTATCATAGGGGCTGATCCGGACCAGCCGGTGCACGCCGCTCTCGGTCTTGGCATAGCCGTAGGCGTTCTCGCCCTTGACCAGCAACGTCGCCGACTTGATCCCCGCCTGTTCGCCGGCGTGATAGTCGATCAGCTCGACCTTCATGCCGCGGCGCTCGGCCCAGCGCGTGTACATGCGCTGCAGCATGCCCGCCCAGTCCTGGCTCTCGGTGCCGCCGGCGCCCGAGTTGATCTCGATATAGGTGTCGTTCGCGTCGGCCTCCCCGGCGAGCAGCGCCTGGATCTTGTCGCGATCGGCGCGTTCCGCCAGCGCGGCGAGCGCCTCGACGCCCTCCGCCTCCATCGCGGTGTCGCCCTCGGCCTCGGCCATCTCGATCAGCTCGACCGTGTCGTCGAGCTCGGACTGGATCGCGCGCGTCGCGGTGATCGCCTCGTCGAGGCGCCGCCGCTCGCGCATCACCTCCTGCGCGGCCTTGGGGTCGTTCCACAGCGCCTGGTCCTCGACGCGGGCGTTGAGTTCGTCGAGACGGCGGAGCGCACGGTCCCAATCGAGGAACCGGCGCAGCAATGCCAGTGCCTCTTTGATGCTGTCGACGTGGGACTGCGCTTCGGCGCGCATGGGAACTCTCCGGGTAAGCTGAATGGCGATGGAAGCGCCTATGTAGGAGCAGGCGCTAGTAGATTCCGCCTTGTCTTTGCAAGAAATCGCTGTCGCGGGGCGTATTGGCCGCGCGGGTGGGGGCGGCGGTCGCCGCCGCGGCGGCCGGTGAAGGCCCGCGATGGATCGCGCGGCGCGGCTCGCTCTGCGGCTTGAACGCCTCCCAGATCACCGCCGCCTTGGGATCGGCGTCGGTCGGGAAGGTACCGTAGACCGGCCGCCCGCTCGCCCGGTCGATGCGCACCATGCGGATGCCGGCGGGGGCGCGGAACGGGATCTTCTCGAGTCCCTCATACGCCTTGACCGCGAACTCCTTGAAGATCGGCGCGGCGAAGGTGCCGCCCTGCGCATAGCCGCCGAGGTTGGTCGGCGTGTCGTAGCCGACGTAGAGCCCGCCGATGAATTGCGGCGTACCGCCGACGAACCAGACGTCGGTCGGGCCGGTCGTCGTGCCGGTCTTGCCGAACATCGGCCGGTCGAGATCGCGTAGCACGACCGCGGTGCCGCGCTGGATCACGCCCTCGGTGATATGGACCATCTGATAGGCGGTCATCGCATCGATCACCTGCCGCGCGCGGTCGCCGGGGCGTGGCATCGCCTTGCCGTCCCAGTCGCGCGCGTTGCAGCCGTCGCAGGCGCGCCAATTCTCGGGCAGGATGACCTTGCCGTGGCGATCCTGGACGAAGTCGATCAGCGTCGGCGCGTGCGCACGGCCGTTGTTGGCCAGCGTCGCATAAGCGTTGACCATGCGGCTGACCGTGGTGACGCCGGCGCCGAGCGCATTGGCGAGATAGGGCTGATAGTCGCCCACCCCCATCCGCTTCATCACGTCGACCACCTTCGGCATGCCGGTGGTCGCGGCGGCGCGCACGGTCATCAGGTTGCGCGACTGTTCGATGCCCCAGCGCATCGTATGCGGCCCGGCGGCGCGCATATTGCCGAAGTTGCGGAAGCATTTCTGCCCGAGCCGCGCGCCCTGGTAGACGCAGAACGGCCCGTCGATGATGATCGACGCCGGCGTCATGCCATTCTCCAGCGCGGCGGAATAGACGATCGGCTTGATCGTCGAGCCGGGCTGGCGCAGCGCCTGCGTCGCGCGGTTGAACGCCTGCAACCGGCTGTCGAAGCCGCCCTGCATCGCCAGCACGCGCCCGGTCGCCGGCTCCTCGACGACGAAGCCGCCGGAGACCTTGGGCACAGAGCGCAGGCTGTATTCGCCACCCGCCGGCGCCACCGCGATGATGTCGCCCGGCTCGATCGCGCCGAAGCTCGTACCGCCCTTGCCGCGCACCGGCATTTGGGCGTTGCCCCGCGGCAGACGACCGGTCTGGCCGTCGGAGAACCCGATCTGCCACGCGTCGCCGTCGCGCGCGATCACGATGCCGGCACGCCAGTCGCTATAGTCGAGCCCGATATTGGTGTTGAGCAACGTCTGGAGCCAGTTGTCGCCGTCGACGTCCTTGTGCGCGATCGGCCCGGCCCAGCCGCGGCCGCGATCGTAGCGCAACAGACCATCGCGCAGCGCCTCCGCCGCAAGATCCTGCAACCGCGTGTCGAGCGAGGTGCGCACCCACAGGCCACCCTGATAGACGCCATAGGGCCCGTCGCGCGCGGTCTCGCCGAACCTGCCGATCAGCTGGCGACGTACCTCCTCGACGAAATAGCCGCCGACCCGCTCGAATTTCGGCGTGCGGCGCAGGATCGTGCCGAGCGGCTCGCCCGCCGCCTGGTCGTGCTGGGCCTGGGTGATGAAGCCGTTGCGCAGCATCTCGCCGAGCACGTAATTGCGCCGCGTCATCGCGCGGTCGGCGTGGCGGACGGGATCGTAGTTCGACGGCCCCTTGGGCAGGATCGCCAGATAGGCGAGCTGCGCGAGGTCGAGCTCGTCGAGCTCCTTGTCGAAATAGGCGTGGCTCGCCGCCTCGACGCCGAAGGCGTTCCGCCCCAGCGCGATCTGGTTGAGATAGAGTTCGAGGATCTGCGGCTTGGTCAGCGTATCCTCGATCTTATAGGCGAGGATCGCCTCCTTGAGCTTGCGCGTCGGCGAATAGGCGTTGCCGATCAACAGGTTCTTGGCGACCTGCTGGGTAATGGTCGAGCCGCCCTTGGCGCGCCGGCCGGTGCCGAACTTGCGCGCATAATCGATCACCGCACCGCCGAGGCCGGGATAGTCGACGCCGTGATGCTCGAAGAAGGTCTTGTCCTCCGCGGCGAGAAAGGCGCGGACGAGCATCGGCGGATATTCGGCGAAGCTCAATTCGACGCGGCGTTCGCGGGCGTAGGACTGGATCGGCGTCCCGTCGATGCCGCGCACGTTGGTGGGCAGCGGCGGTTCGTAGGTGCGCAACTGGTCGACCGAGGGCAGGTCGCGCAGGATCGTCACCCACAGCACGCCATAGCCGATCGCCGCGAGCAGCGCGAGGATCGCCAGCCCCTTGACCCACCAGCGCCGCCAGACGCGACGCACGAGGCCGCGCAGCCCGCCTTGATCGCGGAATGCGGTGAATCGGGAGGTGCGGGGAGCTTCGGACGCCATGGTTCAGGCGCCGGCGTGTAGCAGGTTCGCGCCCGGTTGCCACCCTCACCCCACCTGTCCCGTCATTCCGGCGCACGCCGGGATGGCGGGGAGAGTCGGTCGACAATTCCTCGCCCTCCACCACTCGGCATGCGCCGAGCGGTCCCCATCCCCCTTGCAGGCAGGGCTATCGCATTTGCCTAGGTTGATGAGGTTCAATCGGTTTCATCATTGGATCCGTCACCCCGGACTTGTTCCGGGGTCCACCCAGCCGCAAGAGAATGGTGTCGACTTAAGCCTTTCTCCTCGCCGCAGAGTAGACCCCGGAACAAGTCCGGGGTGACGGGGTGGGCTTGGAGGTCGGCGGGTTTGGATCAAGGTTCATGTGCGATAGCCGTGCCATTGCGGGGAAGGAATTTACCGCCACTCATCCCCCGTTCAGCCCGAGGCGCGCACCGCTTTCGCCGTGACCTCCCCACGCCGCCCGCCTATACTCACGCCGTGATCTTCCGGACCGTCCCCAGCATGAAACGTCTCGCCTGCTTCGCTGCCGTCGCGGCGCTCGTCTCCGCTGCGCCCGTACAGGCGCAATCGATCCTGCGCGATGCCGAGACCGAGTCGATGTTCAGCGACATGGCGGTGCCGCTGGTCAAGGCCGCCGGCCTGTCGCCCCGCGACGTCAAGGTCGTGCTGATCAACGACGAATCGATCAACGCCTTCGTCGCCGGCGGGCAGACGGTCTACGTCCACTCCGGCCTGTTGCAGGCGGCGGTCAATGCCAACCAGGTGCAGGGCGTGATCGCGCACGAACTCGGCCATATCGCCGACGGTCACGTCGTCCTCGCCGACAACGGCATCAAGCCGGCGATGCACATCACCTTGCTGTCGATGGTGCTCGGCCTCGCCGCGGTGGCCGCCGGCGCGGGCGAGGCCGGCGCGGGATTGATGGCGCTCGGCCAGTCCGCCGGCATGGCGAAATATCTCTCGTTCAGCCGGACGCAGGAAAACTCCGCCGACGCCGCCGGCGCGCGCTTCCTCAACGCCGCGGGGGTCACCGGCAAGGGCATGCTGAGCTTCTTCAAGACGCTACAGCAGCAGGAATATCGCTACGGCGTCGAGAATATCGATCCGTTCATGCAGACCCACCCGCTGTCCGGCGAGCGGATCGCCAATCTCACCGCGGTGCTGCAGAATTCGCCGGCATGGAGCAAGCCGTCCGACCCCGCGCTGGAGGAGCGCTTCCGGCGCGTGAAGGCGAAATTGGAGGGCTATGTGATGACGCCCGACCGGACGCTGAAGGATTTCCCCGAGAGCGACGGCAGCATCTACGCGCATTACGCCCGTGCCTATGCCTGGCATAAGGCCGGCTATCCCGACAAGGCGGACGCCGAATCGGTCGCGCTGATTAAGGCCAAACCCGACGATCCCTATTTCCAGGAAATCCGTGGCCAGATCCTGCTCGAGGCCGGCCGCCCCGTCGACGCGATTCCGCCGCTACGCGCCGCCACCGAAGGCTCGCGCAACAATCCGTTGATCGCCACCACCTTCGGCCACGCGCTGATCGCGACCGAGAACAAGGCCAATTATCCCGAAGCGATCAAGGTGCTGCGCGTCGCGGTCGGTCGCGACGACGAGAATCCGTTCGCCTGGTATCAGCTCGGCACCGTCTATGAGTTGACCGGCGACACGCCGCGCGCCGCGCTCGCCACCGCCGAGCGTGCCAGCATGGAGGGCGACCACCGCACCGCCGCGCAGAGCGCGCGCTATGCGCTCGCCAACCTTCCCGCCAACACGTCCGATTGGATCCGCGCGCAAGACATTGCGATGGCCGCGCAGAACGACATGGACGACAATCCGAAGAAATATAAGAAACGATGAGCCGTTATACCTTGCCGCTGGTCGTGGTGCTCGGCGGCCTGATCGGCGCCGGCGCCGTGTGGAGTTCCGAGCGTTTCACCTCACCGGGGGGCGCCGATCGGGCGCGGATCGAGCGCGTCGTCCACGATTACGTTCTTTCCCATCCGGAGATCATCCCGCAGGCGATGCAGGCGTTGCAGGAGCGCCAGTCGGGCGAGACGGTCGCCGCCAATCGCGACGCGATCCTGACGCCGTTCGGCAGCGCTTGGGCCGGCAATCCCAAGGGTGACGTCACTTTGGTCGAATATTTCGATTACAATTGCGGCTATTGCCGTGCGTCGCTGCCGATGATCGCCGATCTGCTCAAGCGCGATCCGAACCTGCGCATCGTCTACCGCGACCTGCCGATCCTGTCGGAGGCGAGCCGCACCGCGGCGCGCGCCAGCCTCGCGGCGGCACAGCAGGGCAAATTCCTCGGCTTCCACGACGCGCTTTACGCGGGCGGGCCGGTGAGCGACGCCTCGATCAAGGGCGCGGCGGCGAAGGCGGGCGTGACGCTGGCGGCGCTCGACACCGGCGCGATCGATGGCGAGATCGCCAAGAACATGGCGACCGCGGCCAAGCTCGGCATGAACGGCACCCCGAGCTGGGTGGTCGGCAACCGCGTGCTGTCCGGCGCGCTGCCGGTCGAGGAACTGGAAAAGGCGATCGCCGCCGCGCGGGGGAAATAGGCCCCCGCTTCCCACACACTGTCATCCCCGCGAAGGCGGGGATCCATACGCGCAGGCCTCACGGCAAGAACCGCATCGTCAGCGTCTATGGATTCCCGCCTTCGTGGGAGTGACAATGGTCGAGGAGGGTATCGCCACCCTTCGTCATCACGTTCGCCGGGATGACGAAAATGAACAGCAACCCCAAGGATATCACCCCCTTACCAACCGACACCCCCCGCCCTATCTCCGGCCCACTCCGGGGGACCCCAATGCCAGAACCGATTCTCGCCGTCGCCGGCGTCTCCAAGACGTACAAGGGCGGTTTCACCGCGCTCCATCACGTCGATCTTACGATCAACAAGGGCGAGATCTTCGCGCTGCTCGGCCCCAATGGCGCCGGCAAGACGACGCTGATCAGCATCATCTGCGGCATCGTCACCCCCTCGACGGGCACGATCCAGGTCGCCGGTCACGACGCCATCACCGACTATAAGGCCGCCCGCCGCCGCATCGGCCTCGTGCCGCAGGAACTGTCGGTCGACATGTTCGAGACGGTGCTCGCCACCGTCACCTTCTCGCGGCGGCTGTTCGGCCGCTCGGGCCACAGCGCCTATATCGAACAGGTGCTGCGCGAACTCTCCCTGTGGGACAAGCGCGATTCCAAGATCATGGAACTCTCGGGCGGGATGAAGCGCCGCGTGCTCATCGCCAAGGCGCTGGCGCACGAGCCGGAGGTCCTGTTCCTCGACGAACCCACCGCGGGCGTCGACGTCGCGCTCCGCCGCGACATGTGGAAGCTGGTCCACGGCCTGCGCGAACGCGGCGTGACGATCATTCTCACCACCCATTATATCGAGGAGGCCGAGGAGATGGCCGACCGCGTCGGCGTGATCGACAAGGGCCGGCTGCTGCTCGTCGAGGAGAAGGCGGCGCTGATGCACAAGCTCGGCAAGCGCGAGCTCGACCTGACGCTGGTCGAGCCGCTCGCCGCCGTCCCAGCGGGCCTCGAACGCTGGCAGCTCAGCCTGCAGAGCGACGGCAAGGTGCTCCGCTACGTCTTCGACGCGACCGAGGAACATACCGGCATCCCCTCGCTGCTGCGCGAACTCGCTGAGCGGCATATCGGCTTCAAGGATCTGGAGACCTCCAAATCCAGCCTTGAGGACATTTTTGTCGATCTGGTGGGACAACGCGCATGAACCTCCACGGCGTCTGGGCGATCTATCGCTTCGAAATGGCGCGCTCGCTGCGCACCCTGTGGCAGAGCCTCGTCGGGCCGGTGCTGACCACCAGCCTGTATTTCATCGTCTTCGGCGGCGCGATCGGCAGCCGCATGCAGAGCGTCGACGGCGTCGGCTACGGCAGTTTCATCGTGCCGGGTCTCATCATGCTGTCGCTGCTGACGCAGAGCGTTGGCAATGCCTCGATCGGCATCTATTTCCCCAAATTCACCGGCACGATCTTCGAACTGCTGTCCGCGCCGGTGTCGGCGATGGAGATGGTGCTCGGCTATGTCGGTGCGGCGGCGACCAAGTCGGTGGTGCTCGGCGTCATCATCCTCGCCACATCGGCCTTCTTCGTGCCGATCCGCGTCCTCCATCCCGGCGCGATGATCGCCTTCCTGCTGCTCACCGCGATCGCCTTCAGCCTGTTCGGCTTCATCCTCGGCATCTGGGCGAAGAGCTTCGAACAGCTCAATTTCGTGCCGATGCTGCTGATCACGCCGCTGACCTTCCTCGGCGGCAGCTTCTATTCGATCGACATGCTGCCGCAGCCGTGGCGGACGGTCAGCCTGTTCAACCCGGTCGTCTATCTGGTCAGCGGCTTCCGCTGGAGCTTCTTCGGCAAGGGCGACGTCGATATCGCGGTCAGCCTCGGCGTGACGCTCGGCTTCCTCGTCGTCTGCCTCGGCATCATCGCCTGGATCTTCAAGAGCGGCTGGCGGCTGAAGAACTGAGCCGCCGCCGCACCCGCGCCGACAGCGCCGGGCGCAGCACGAGCGCGTTGAGATCGACGAGCACGTGGACGCCCATCGGCACCCAGAGCGCGCCGGTCCCCATGTAGAGCGCGGTCAGCAGCCCGCCGCCGACGAAGGTCGCCGCCATGCCGACCCGACCCTGATAGCGGTGCATCGCGGCGAAGGCGGTGGTGGCGACGATCACCCCGGCGAGCCCCGATCCGGTCGCCATCGCGACGATCAGCGGCAGCCAGAGGCGGTAGAACAATTCCTCCGCCGTCCCGGCGGCCAGCGCCAGCACCGCGGCAGGCCAGAGGTCGGCGTCGCTGGTCGGCATCACCGATCGGGCGTCGCCCGCGGTCCACGGCGCCCGCCCGCGCCGCGCCCGCCACCAGGTGAGGATCAGCCCGAGCAGGCTCCCCGCGCCGAGCCCGATCGCGACGGTCTGCGCATCGATCGTGCCGGGCGGGACGCCCGCGACGATCGCCAGAGCCTGAAATTCGTCGGGAAGCGCCCAGATGCCGGCGAGCCGCTGCACCGCCAGCAAACCGACCAGCGCGGTGACGCCATAGCCCAGCCAAAGCGTTGCCGCCCAACGCAGATGACGCGCCCCGAACGCGATACGCCGCCACGCGAACATCCGCCCCCGCCGCAACAGGAAGAGATGATAGCCGACGGTGAGGACAAGGAGGATGGCGACGAGCATATCGGCCACTCAGCGCGGATGCGGCGCGAAGTCCACTGTCGATAGTGTGCCAGAGATCATCTTCGGATCGTCATCCCGGCGAAGGCCGGGACCCATGGTTGCGGTGATTGGGTGTGGCGCGAAACCTCACCGACCCGTGTCCATGGGTCCCGGCCTTCGCCGGGATGACGATTTGGGAATGAACGGGCCCTCGGCCCCCCGGATCAATCCGTGCGGTGTTCGCCCTTCACCCAGCGCACCGTGCCGGTCGAGGCGCGCATCACGACGCTCTCGGTGGTCATCTTGCCCTTGCGGCGCTTGACCCCCTCGAGCAGCGACCCGTCCGTGACGCCGGTCGCGGCGAAGATGCAGTCGCCCTTGGCCAGCTCTTCGAGGTCGTATTGCTTGTCGAGGTCGTCGATGCCCCATTTGTGCGCCCGCGCGCGCTCGTCGTCGTTGCGGAACAGCAGCCGGCCCTTGAACTGGCCGCCGACGCAGCGCAGCGCCGCGCAGGCCAGCACGCCCTCCGGCGCGCCGCCCGAGCCCATATAGACGTCGATCGTCGTATCGGGATCGGCCGTCGCGATCACCCCCGCGACGTCGCCGTCGCCGATCAGCATCACGCCGCAACCGATGCTGCGCAGCTCGGCGATCAGCGCCTCGTGGCGCGGCCGGTCGAGCACGCAGGCGATGATCTCGTGCGGCGCGACGCCCTTGGCGGCGGCGATCGCATGGACGTTCTCGGTCGGCGTCCTGTCGAGGTCGATGACGCCGGCAGGCAGGTTCGGGCCGACCGCGATCTTGTCCATATAGACGTCGGGCGCATTGAGCAGGCCGCCCTTTTCGGCGATCGCCAGCACCGCGAGGCTGTTCGGTCCCGCCTTGGCGCAGATCGTCGTGCCCTCCAGCGGATCGAGCGCGATGTCGATCGCCGGACCGTTGCCGGTGCCGACCTTCTCGCCGATGAACAGCATCGGCGCCTCGTCGCGCTCGCCTTCGCCGATCACCACGGTGCCGTCGATGTCGAGTTCGTTGAGCGCCGCGCGCATCGCCTCGACCGCCGCGGCGTCGGCGGCCTTCTCGTCGCCGCGCCCGGTCAGCGTCGAGGCGGAGATCGCCGCCGCTTCGGTGACGCGCACCATCTCGAGGACGAGGACGCGATCGAGGACCTGGCTGGCGGCTTGCATGCTATACCTCTGTTTAACGTGTATAACAGCGGTGTACCCCGGCGAAGCGGCAACGACAAGCGCCATCGCGTCCCGCGCCGGGGCGCTTTCTGAGGCTCGCGAGGCAGCGGCGCAGTGTTCCTGCGAAAGCAGGAACCCAGGGCCAAGCAGGCCAGCGCTTGTGACTCCTAGGCTCCTGCTTTCGCAGGAGCACAGTGACGTTTGAAAGGTCCCGGATAAATTGGGGGGTGACGATGCGGGTTGGGAGGATCGTACCCCCACCCCTCACAGCGTGATCGCCGCCTTCATCCCCAATACGCCGACGTCATGCGCCTCGCGCACCCCACCGGGATGGTGGATATATTGCAGGTTGGGCCTGAGCTCGAGCCAGTCGGCGGGGTGGATACTGTAATAGACCTCCGCGGCATATTCGGCATGGCGCACCGGCGTCCCCGGTATCAGCCGGTCGGCGGTCGCGGCGCGGCCGTTGACGTTGGTCCGCGCGGCAGCGACACCGAGCACGTCGCCCGGCACCGCCGGCACCAGCCCCTTGTAGAACACCCCGAGCGACACCTGGTTGTCGGTCACCGAAGTCGCCCGGTCCGCCTGCGTGACATTGGCGAACATCGACAGGCCGGTCAGCGCCTTGCCGTCCTTCGACGTACCGGTGAGCTGCTGCTGCATCGTCCCGTAGACGCCGTAGCGACTCGTATGCTGGAGCGGCGACAGGCCGGTGACGACGCTGGGATTGCGGTTGACGTCGAGCAGCACGTCGTCGCCCCGCGCGGTGCCGAGCCATGCGCCGACCTTGTACGAACCGACCTGCCCGTCGTCACCGCCGCGCGTCCAGCCGACCTCGACCGGGATCAGCGCGCCGGTCGCACCGTGGAAGCGCCAGACGAAGAAGTCGTTGTCGAGATTGCGTGGATTGATCTCGTAGACGCCGCCCTGCACGTACAGGTCGCGCGGGAGGTCGACCCGGACCCGCGCACCCCATTGGCCGACGGGCCAATTCTGCCAATAATCGCCGACGAGATTGCCCGGCTGCGCGCCGCAGAAGCTCAAATTCATGAAATGGCACGAGAAGACCGCGAAATCCTCGCCCGGATTGGTGCGGCCGAGCTTGATCTCGACGCGCGGGCCGATCCGCTGCTCATACCATAATTGCGTCACGCGCACCGTTTGGCCGCGGCCATAGACCTCCTGCACCTGCTGCAGCGAATCGATGCCGGCATCCGCGGTCAGGTTGCGCCCGCGCCGCCACGTCACCGTCGCCTGGAACGCGCCGCCCGTCAGCCCGGCGAGCTTGTCGAGGTCGAGCAGGACGCCGGCGTCGAACTGGCCGGTCTCGCGGAACAGCTTCCGGTCGCCGCCCGAGACATTGTAGCCGCTTTCCGAGGCATAACGCGCGGTGACGCCGATCCCGCGCTGGCCGAGCCGGGTGCGGATCTCCTGCCAGTCGCCGATCAGGCCCGGCGGCGGCGCACTCTGCGTGTCACCGATCAGCGCCGAGGGCGAGGTATCGCGGGTGCGGGCGATCGCGGTGCGAGGCCGGTGCTGGGTATCGCCCTGACTGCTGTCGGGGGTCGCCTCGGCGGTGTCGGGCGGCGGCGCGGAGGCGCCGACATCGACCTGTTGGGCGTGCGCGGTGCCGGTGAGCAACATGGCAATGGAAAGGCTGGCGAATACGAAGCGTAGCGTCATCGAAGGTCCGTCGGAGCAACGCGGAGACCCGCCCCCGCAGGGTCGACAACGGACCGAAACGCCATTGGTTCGCCAGCCGAAACGATTTTGGCGACCGTGGCCGATCGGCAACGCTCGCCGCGTCGTGCCTCAGCTGCGACAGCCGATCAGGCCCGCGACCGGCACCGCGATCGCATCCTGCCCCGGCCGCTCGATCTGCATCGACCCGCTCGGCACCCGCGCCCCCGCGGTCAGCCCGTCCTGCTGGACGATCTCCATCGCCAGCCGCACGCTGAGATCGCCGCCGCGATAGTCGATCGCCTCGGCGAAACCGAGCCGCCCCGGCCCCTCGCCGCCGCCGCTTCGTGCCAGATCGATCGTCTTGCCGCCGATCGACAGGCGCAGCGTCGCCGGATCGGCGACCGCCATCGCCACCAATTGCCGGTCCGCGGGGTTCCACAGATAGGCGGCACAGCCCTTGGCCGGCAGCCGCTGCTGGCCGATCGGTCCGAGTACGGACGGCGCAGCGGGGGCAGCGGGCGCGGCGGCTTGGGCGACGACGGCGAGGAACAGCGCGATCATGGCGCGATCGTTACCATGGCCAGCCACGCCGGGTAAGCCGCCACGCCGAGCAATGCGCCGAACGGCAGCGCGGTGTCGCGTGCCATGCGCCGCCCGCTGAGATGCGCGAACACTGCGACCCCCAGCCCGACCAGGCTCGCGATCACCAGCACCGCCGGCAGCATCCGCCAGCCGAGCCACAATCCGATCGCCCCCATCAGCTTGGGATCGCCACCACCCATCCCCTCGCGGCCCCGCCACGCTTTATAGCCCAGCGCGATCCCGGCGAGCGCCGCATAGCCGGCGATGCCGCCGATCAGCCGATCCGCCAGCGCGGGCGCCAGCCCCGCCGCCCCGCTCGCCAGCCCGGCCAGCGCGAGCAATGCGGTCAGCCGGTCGGGCAGCCAGAAGGCGACGATATCGAGCGCCGCGAGTGCCAGCAGCAGCCAGCCGAACACCGCCCCCGCCACGCCGGCCCAACCGGGTGCGACCGCCCCGGCCAGCATGCCGATCGCCAGCGCCGCCAGCTCGATCCACAGATGGCCGGGATCGATCCGCGCGTCGCAGCCCCGGCACCGACCGCGCTGCGCCACGAAGCTGACGATCGGCACCAGCTCGACCGGCGCGAGCGTCCGCCCGCATGCGTCGCACGCCGACCGTCCGTCCGCGATCGATCGCCCCGCCGGCCAGCGGATCACCAGCGCCGCGATGAAGCTGCCAAAGATCGCCCCCAGCCCGCCGAGCAGCGCCGCCCAGCCGACGGCGCTCACGTCATGCCCCTTCGGTTTGCGGATCGGGATTGCGGATCAGATAGCGATAGACACCGAGCAGATCGATCAGCAGCAGCACGATGTTCTGCGATCCCAGCGCCCAGTCGCGCATCACCGCCGCACCGACCAGCCACGCGACCGCCGACAGGCAGAACAGCACCATCGCCCAGCCGGTATCGCGCCGCCCCCAGTCCAACGCCACCACGGTCGCCGCAATCATCCCGCTGATCGACGCAAACCACCGTATAGGCTCGATAAATTCTTCCATGGCGGCTGAGCGAGCGGGCGTGGAATTGTATCCCGGCGATCAATTCCTCCGCCGCCAAGGGCAGGGCTATCGCATATGGCTGCGGTGTTGAGGATCGAGCCGCTTGCCCATGGTCTTCGTCACCCCGGACTCGTTCCGGGGTCCACCGGGCCGCAAGAGAATGGTGTTGGATCATGCCTTTCTCCTCGCCGCAGAGTGGACCCCGGAACAAGTCCGGGGTGACGAGGTGGATTTGGCAGACGGCGGACCCATACCGACCTTCATATGCGATAGCCCTGCCGCCAGGGGGAGGATTGAGAACGGCCTTTCCTCCCGCGACCATTATGCCGACCGGCAGCAACGCTGGACCCGCCGTATCCCGTCATTGCCCCGCCCCCTGCCACACCCTAGATCGCCCTCAACTAGAAACACCGGAGAGCGTATGTCCACCGATCCCGTCGTCATCGTCAGTTACGCCCGCACGCCGATGGGCTCGTTCCAGGGTGCGCTCGCCGGCGCTTCGGCGACCGAGCTCGGCGCCGCCGCGGTCAAGGCCGCGGTCGACCGTGCCGGTGCCTCGGCGGAGGCGATCGAGCGTATCTACATGGGCTGCGTCCTGCCCGCCGGGCTCGGCCAGGCCCCCGCCCGGCAGGCGGCGATCGGCGCCGGGCTCGGCACGCATGTCGAGGCGACGACGGTGAACAAGATGTGCGGATCGGGCATGCAGGCGGCGATCATGGCCGCCGATGCGCTCGCCGCGGGGTCGGTCGACCTGCTGGTGGCGGGCGGCATGGAGAGCATGACCAACGCCCCCTATCTCTCGCGCAAGCATCGCGGCGGCGCGCGCATCGGCCACGACACCTTCTACGACCATATGTATCTCGACGGGCTCGAGGATGCCTATGAGCCCGGCAAGCTGATGGGCAATTTCGCCGAGGATACCGCCGCCGACTATCAGTTCACCCGCAAGGCGATGGACGATTACGCGATCGAGTCGCTGCACCGCGCGCAGCGCGCGCAGGGGTCGGGCGCGTTCGATCGCGAGATCGTGCCGGTCGAGGTGAAGGGCCGCAAGGGTTCGACCACCGTCGCGCTCGACGAACAGCCGGCCAAGGGCGACGTCGCCAAGATCCCGACGCTTAAGCCCGCTTTCTCGCGGGAGGGCACGATCACCGCCGCCAACGCCTCGTCGATCTCCGACGGTGCGGCGGCGCTGGTGATGACCCGCGCCAGCGTCGCCGAGCGGCTCGGCCTCACCCCGATCGCCCGCGTCGTCGCGCATGCCGCGCACGCGCACGATCCGGCCAAATTCACCACCGCGCCGGTGTTCGCGATGCGCAAGGCGATGGACCGCGCCGGCTGGAGCCGCGACGACATCGACCTGTTCGAGGTCAACGAGGCGTTCGCGGTGGTGTCGATGATCGCGATCCACGATCTCGGCATCGACCCCGCCCGCCTCAACGTCCACGGCGGCGCCTGCGCACTCGGCCATCCGATCGGCGCGAGCGGCGCGCGCATCCTCGCGACCCTGCTGTCGGCGCTCGAGACGAACGGCCAGCGCCGCGGCATGGCGTCGCTGTGCATCGGCGGCGGCGAGGCGACCGCGATGGCGGTCGAACTGATGAACTGACGCGCCTCCCCTCCCCTGCACGGGGAGGGCTGTCGCATATCGACGTTCATTCGAGCCCGCCGTGTCCCAGGCCTACCCCGTCACCCCGGACTTGTTCCGGGGTCCACCCTGCGGCGAGGGGAAAGGCTTGATTCGTTACCGTTCTCCTGTGGCCCCGTGGACCCCGGAACGAGTCGGGGGTGACGAATCAGATGAGGAAACCGATCGAACCTCATTACCGCAGCCATATGCGATAGCCCTGCCCTGCACGGGAGGGGAGCGCCTAGCGCATCACGGCAGCCGCTCGGTCGGCTCGACGCCCCACAGGCTTCCGACCTCGACGAAGCCCGCCTGCCCGCGCACGTCGAACCGGCACCAGCCGCCGCCGCAGGCGCTCAGCCGCCCGACGACGCCCGGTGCGGCACGCCACAGCAGCTTCGCGCCGCTCGACGCGCGTTCGTGCATCTCGACCGGCTGCGCGCCGCGGACGATCGCCGTCCGCCGTTCGCTCAGCAGCGCGGCGAGCATCCAGCCCTGCGTGCCGTCGGGATCCTCGACCTTGCGCCATTGCTTGAACGTCGCGACGACGCGCACCGGCAGATCGGCGCGCTGGTACAGCCAGCTCGCCGGATAGGTCTTGTCGGGGCCGGTGCGCATCCGCGCGCGACCGGCGTTGATCGACGCATAATAAGGCAACGTCTTCTTCGCCTCGGCGGCCAGCGCGCCGCCGTCGACCGCCAGCATCGCCAGTCCCGCGACCGCTAAAGCCCAATGGCGCATCATAACATTCCTCAATCTGGATGCCCCTCTCTAGCGCGGACGCGGGCAGGAGCAACGATCCGTTGACGCGACCCACGCGCTCCGCCAAGCCGATGCCGCGATGCCAGAGCCCCGCAAGACCCCCAGGGTGATCGTCACCCGCGAGCTCGCCGACACGGTGATGGACCGGCTCGAGGCGCTGTTCGACACGACCAACAATCGCGGCGACGCGGCGATGACGCGCGACCAGCTCGCCGCGGCGATGGCGGATTGCGACGTGCTCGTCCCCACCGTCACCGACGAGATCGACGCCGCGCTGATCGAAGGCGCGGGCGAGCGGCTGCGCCTGATCGCCAATTACGGTGCCGGCGTGAACCATATCGCGCTTAAGGCGGCGCGCGCGCGCGGCATCATCGTCACCAACACGCCGGGCGTGCTGACCGAGGATACCGCCGACATGGCGATGGCGCTGATCGTCTCGGTGCCGCGCCGGCTCGCCGAGGGCGAGAAACTGGTGCGCTCGGGCGAATGGCACGGCTGGAGCCCCGGCGGCATGCTCGGCCACCGGATCGGCGGCAAGGCGCTCGGCATCGTCGGCATGGGCCGCATCGGCCAGGCGGTGGCGCGGCGCGCGCGCGCCTTCGGCCTGTCGATCCATTACCACAACCGCCGCCGCCTGCCCGCCGTCGTCGAGGCGGAACTGGGCGCAACCTTCCATGCCGATCTCGACGACCTGCTCGGGTGCGCCGATATCGTCAGCATCCACACGCCGCTCAACGCCGACAGCCGCGACCTGATCGACCGCCGCCGCATCGGCCTGATGCGCACCCACGTCTATGTCATCAACACCTCGCGCGGCGGCATCCTCGACGAAGGCGCGCTGGTCGACGCGCTCGAAGCGGGCCGGCTCGCCGGCGCCGGCCTCGACGTGTGGGAGCATGAGCCGCGCATCGATCCGCGGCTGCTCGCGCTGCCCAATGTGGTGATGACGCCGCATATGGGTTCGGCGACGCTCGAAGGCCGGCAGGCGTCGGGCGAGCGCGTCATCCAGAACATCCGCATGTGGGCGGACGGCCATCGCCCGCCCGATCAGGTGCTCGAAGGCTGGGCCTGATCGCCCCGCCGCCCGGTGACAAAATGTTGCCGGCCGGAACATCTTGCTGCGCAGCACCATTTATGCCGCTTCAGATCAGCAAGGGAAATCAACGATGAAGATCAAGCCGCTCGCCGTCTCCGCGCTCCTGCTCGGCTCCGCGATCAGCCTGTCGGCCTGTTCGACGCTCAAGGGTGCCGGCATCGGCGCCGCGGGTGGCGCGGGCGTCGCCGCGGCGACCGGCGGCAGCGTCGAAAAGGGTGCGGCGGTCGGCGGCGCCGGCGGCGCGGTGGTCGGCACCGTCGCCGACTAAACGAGGTTCGGGAGCGTCGAGCGCCTCAACCCGGCGCTCCCGTACACCGGGCAAGCAGTCGCGCCCGCACCCTGTCCTTGTCCCGCCCGAAGCGGCCGAGGATCGCGATCATCTCGTGCCGCGCCGGCACGAACAGCGTTTCGCCACCGACGGCGACCGCCACCCGCGTCGCCGGCACCAGCGCCGTCCAGCCCGCGCCTTCGGCGAGCATCAGCCCGCCCATGATCTCGACGTCGCGATCGCTCCGCTGCCAGCGCGCGAACACCTTTGATCGGAAGCGCGGATGCGCATCGCTCGCCACCAGCGCAACGCCCAATCGCGCCGCCAGCGCCCGACCGTCGCGCTCGCTGGTCAGCAGATCGATATCGGCCACCGCGGTCTCGCCGCCGAGCAGCACCACCGCCGCGCTGCCGATGATCCACCACGGCGCGACCGCGGCGCGCATCGCCTGCGCCACCGCGACCAATGCCGTTTCGACCGCCGCGTCCATCGCGCCGACGGTCCGCTCAGTCCCCGGTCAGGATGCGATCGACCAATTGCTTCACCGTCGGCACGAAGCCGTTCGAGTAAAACGGATCGCGCTTGAAATTATACGCCGCATGCCCCGCGAACATCAGATTCTGGTCGATGTCGCCGCCATGCGCGATATCCTGCAGCGTCTTCTGGATGCAGAAGCTGCGCGGGTCGGCGAGCCGCCCGGTCGAATTGGTGTCGGTATCCGCCCAGCTCGAGAACGAGCATTGCGACAGGCAACCCATGCAATCCGCCTGATCCTTGCGGATGATGCCCTTCTCGACCGGCGTCACGAAAACCAACGTATTGTCCGGCGTCTTCAGCGCATCGGTATAGCCTTCGCCGAACCACTGGCGCGCGCGCAGCAGGTCGTTGCGCGTCACCCAGAAATTCTTGCCCTTCACGCCGACGTCGAGCTGGAAGACGTGATCGCCCGCCTCCTGCGTCGAAAAGGCGATCTGCCGCTCGGACCGCGCTTCCAGATTGCGCAGGAACGGATTGCGCACCGCCGACGAATAGAAGCCGGTCGGCGAAAACCGGTGCAGCAGCACCTCGCCTTCCTCGATCTCGGTCAGCTTGGCCTTCCAGTCCTGCGGGATCGGGCTTTCCTGCGTCAGCAGCGGCCGCGTGCCATATTGGAAGGCGATCGTGCCGAGTTCCGGATTGTCGATCCAGTCGTTCCAGTCGCGCAGATACCAGACGCCGCCCGCCATCACGATCGGCGTGCTGTCGGGGATGCCGCCCTCGCGCATCACCGCGCGCAATTCGGCGACGCGCGGGAACGGGTCCTGCGGCTTCAGCGGGTCCTCGGCATTCGACAGCCCGTTGTGGCCGCCGGCGAGCCAGGGGTCTTCGTAGACCACCGCCGCCAGCCATTCCGCCGCCTTCGAATAGGCACGCTTCCACAAGGCGCGGAACGCCCGGCCCGACGACACGATCGGCAGATAGGACACGCCGTAGGAGGCGGTGATCTCGGACAGCTTGTAGGGCATGCCGGCGCCGCAGGTGACGCCCGCGACCATGCCGCGCGTCCGCTCCAGCACGCCGTGCAGGATGCGCTGGGCGCCGCCCATCTCCCACAGCACGTTGATGTTGACCGCACCCTTGCCGCCGGCGATCTCATAGGCGCGATGCACCTGTTGCACCGCGCCCTCGATGGCATATTCGACCAGCTCTTCATGCCGTTCGCGGCGGGTCAGCGCGCGATAGACCTGCGGGATGATCTTGCCCTCGGGATCGTAGCTGTCGGCATTGACCGCGGAAACCGTACCGATGCCACCGGCGGCGGCCCATGCTCCGGCAGAGGCATGGTTGGTCGCGGCAACGCCCTTGCCGCCCTCGACGAGCGGCCAGACCTCGCGGCCATTGTAGACAATCGGCTTCAGGCCCTTGAACACGGAAAAATGCACCTCATCCGGGGGTAAATACGACCGGCTATACAAGAAGGATGCCCGGAAGCGAAGAAATTGCGCGCCCGCCGCCGCCCCCCCGTCGCGGCTTAGGCCGCGGTTAACCCCGTTGCGCCACACAGGCGCGATCGACGCGTCACGCGAGGGGAAGGCAATACCGATGGGGGTCCTCAATCACCTGATCGCGCCGCGGCGGGCGCCGGGCGCCTTGCTGCCGGTTCAGCCCCAGTCGCCGCTCGGCACGCTGCTGCTGCCGCAATTCGCGCAGCTCGGCTGCGTCGCTGGCGCATTGCCCGATCACGGCCCAACCGGCTCGGCCTGGTCGCGCGCCTATGTCCTCGGTGCGGCCTGCGCCTCGCTCCAGCAGCATGGCGCCGCTCCGGTCAGCGACCACGCCTGTTTCGCCGCCGCACTCGACGCATTCGCGCTGACCTATGGCGAAACCGACGCCCGCGCGATCCTCGCCGCGACCATCGCCGCCGCCGAGGCGCAGGAACCCGAGGTCGAGGACGGCCTGCTGCAAGGCGCCGCCGACCTCGCGCTGGCGACCTCCGGCGGCGCCGCCGCCGCGCTCCACTTCGCCACACGGCTCGGCGAGGAACTCGCCGAGGAGGCGTGAACCCGAAGGCAGGGCCCGCGCTCCCACGCCGGCTGAAGTACCGCGACAGCCGCTCAGCAGGTAAAGAGCGGATTTTTGCAGAAGGCTCGCCTTGAGCCGAAGTGCGGCTTGGTCCCCGCAGCCCGAGAGCCCGGAGCTATCGCATATGGCTACGCCGATGAGGCTCGATCGGTTTCCCCAAGAGATTCGTCACCCCGGACTTGTTCCGGGGTCCACCCAGCCGCAAGAGAAGGGTATCCAATCCAGCCTCTCTCCCCGCCGCAGGGTGGCCCCCGGAACAAGTCCGGGGTGACGGGGTGGGTTCGGGACCCGGCCGGGACAAATGAAGGTTCATAACCGACAGCCCGGCCCCGGCGACGAAGCCGCGAAACGAACGCCGGCCCCTACCCCAGCACCCCCGGCCGTCCCATCGCCGCGCCGTACAGCGCCTTGTACCGCGCGATCATCGTGGCCTCGTCGAATGCGGCGCGTGCCTTCGCCCGGTTCGCCGCGCCCACCCGCGACCGCAGCGCCGCATCGGACACCAGCGTCTGCAACGCGTCGCGCAGCAGCACCTCGTCGCCGCCGGTGACGAACGGCGCATTCTCCGCCGCTACCATCCGCGGCACGTCGCCGACCGGGGTGCTCACCACCGGCAGGCCGGCGGCCATGCCCTCGACGACGCTGATCGGAAATTGCTCGCTCGCCGAGGACAGCGCGATGATGTCGAAATGGCCGACGAAGCGATGCGGCTCGCCGAGGAACCCCGGCATCACCACGCGATCGGCGATCCCCATCGCGCGCGCGGTCGATTCGATCGCCGCACGCTCCGGCCCCTCGCCGACGATCACCAGCCGGAACCGGCCGGCGATGCCGCCGCAGGCGCGCACCAGCAGCGGCAGGTTCTTGACCTCGCGCAGGCCGGCGAGCGCACCGATCACCACCTCCTTGCCGTTCGGCACGAAACCGGGGATCGCGCGCAGGTCGGGCTTCTGCGCGTAACGGGCGGTGTCGATGCCGTTGGCGATACGATGCACCCGCGCCGCCGGCTGCTTCCACGTCCTGAACGCGATGTCCTCCAGCACCTCGGACGGCACCACCAGCGCGTGCGCCGCGCCGAGCGCGATCCGCCGATAGACGTTGCGCTCGATCTTCAGCCCCTTGGCCTCGTCGGCGTTGAAGCCGTCCTCGTGATGGATCAGCGGTGGCGCACCCTTGGGGAAGACGCGCCGCGCCATCACCCCGTCGATCGCCCCCCAATTGTAGGTCAGCACCAGATCGAAGCGCCGCATGAACCGGGCCAGCGCCTCGTAGCGCGCCACCGAGGGCCGCCCGGTCAGCGCCGGCGGGTCCTGCGCGATCTCATAGCGCACGCCCCTGGCGATCGAGGCGCGCGCGCCGAGCTGGTCGGGCACGCCGCTGACGATCGTATGCCGCGCGGCATCGCCGAAGGCGTTCATCAGCCGCACCGCCCGCGCCTCCTTGCCGCCCAGGCTGAAGCTCGAATGGAGGTGCAGGATGTGAACGGGTTGCGGCATGCCGTGTCGTGTAGCGGCGCGGCGGGGTTCGCGGAAGAACGGTTTACCGCAGCGGCAGCCAGCGTCCCTCGACCACCGATCGCCACGCCCATTCGACCGGCGCGATACGGAACCGCCGCACCCACAGCACCGCCGCCCATAGCAGCAGCGCGTCGACCGCCAGCGCGAGCGCCATCATCGCCGCCCAGCCCATCCGCCCGTACAGGCCAAGCCCGTAAGGCGAGAAGATCAGCCACGACACGATCAGCGTCTGCGCAACGTACAGCGTCAGCGCGGTCCGCCCCGCCGCCGCGAACGGCGCCAGCCACCGCCCGCCGCGCGCGCTGCCGACGAGCAGCGCGACCGCCGCGACATGCCCCAGCGTCATCGCGAGCCGCGCGATATCGTCCCACATCCACGCGACGCCGATCCGGCCGTCGAAGCGCGTCGCCTCCCACGCGCCATACACGCGCAGCGGCAATCCGATGCCATAGCCCCAGGCGAGCATCCGCCAATAGCGCCGCCGCGACCAGCCACCCTGCAACGCGCCCAGCCGGAACAGTCCCGCACCGATCAGCATCGTCGCCACCGCCTCCCAGACGTAGACGATCTCCTCGCCGCCGAGCCGCTCCAGTCCGACGCGGCGCTGCCCCGCGGTCCAGTCGGCAGGGCTGCCGTGGCCGAAGCGATCCTCGCGCGCCACCGCGGCGGCATTCTCCCGCGCCATCTGCACCCGCGCCGACGCCGGCATTTCGGTCGTCAGCCCGCTCGCCAGCGTGAACGCCGCATAGGACAGGCCAAGGACGAACAGCGCCCGCGTCGACAGCGTCCGAAAAGCACAGGCGATCAGCGCCGCCACCGCATAGGTGTGCAGGATGTCGCCCGGCCACAGCAGCAGGAACATGTGCGCGATGCCCAGCGCCCATAGCACCGCATTGCGCCAGCCGTAGCGCAGCGCCACCGCCAGCGGATTGTCGCTCGCCGCCGCGATCCGTTCGGTGAGGATCAGCATCCCCGCGCCGAACAGCATCTCGAGCAGCGCGCGCGCCGTCCCCTCGACGAGCAATGTGTCGAGCCACCACGCCACCCGATCGGCGCCGCTCCAGCCGATATGGCGGATGTCGGACCAATTGGCGGTCATCGACGCGCCCATCTCGCTGACGTTCATCAGCAGGATGGCGAGGATCGCCACCCCGCGCAGGATATCGAGCAAGACGAGCCGCGGCGCCCCATCCGGCTCGTCGTCAGCGGGCGTCACGCTACCGCTTTCTCCAGCAGCGCGTCGATCGGCGCCTGCAACGCCGGCTCGCTCAGCGTCGGCGCATGGCCGACGCCGGGGAGCGTCACCAGTTCGCCCTGATCGAGCGCCGCCAGCATCCGCTCCGCCACCGGCTGCGACAGCACGTCGGAGCGACCGCCGCGGACGATCAGCACCGGCACCGCGCGCAACGCCGACAGTGCCGCCCACATGTCCGGCCCGCTCTCGTTGCCCGGCGTGCGGAACGGTTCGGCGATCTTGAGGTCGTAATCGAGCACGATCCGCCCGCTGCTGGTCAGCCGGTAGACGCGCTTGGCCATCGCCAGCCAATCCTCGATCTTCCAGTCGGGATAGACGTCGGCATTGCCGTCCTGCAACGCGCGCGCGGCGTGCATCCAGGTCGGGCAACTGCTGCCCTTGCCGACATAGCCGCGGATGCGGGTGATCCCGCTCGCCTCGATCTCCGGCCCGACGTCGTTGAGCAGCGCCGCGGCGATCCCCGCCCCCGCCTGCGCGAGCAGCATCGTCACGATCCCGCCGAGCGAGGTGCCGACCGCGACAACGCGCGTAATGCCGCGTTCGGCGAGCAGCGCCTGCACGTCCGCGACATAGGTCGCGGGGACATAGGTCATCGGATCCTTGGCATATTCGCTCTTGCCGCGGCCGCGGAAGTCGACCGCGATCACCTGCCGCCGCCCCGCCAGCCGCGCCGCCAGCGCGTCGTAATCGCGCGCGTTGCGGGTGAGGCCGGGCAGGCAGAGCACCGGCGGCAGGCGCTCGTCGCCCGGATAGGAACGATAATGCAGCTTCAGCCCGTCGGCCGACAGCCAATAGCAGTTTTCATAAGCGGCCATGGTTGCGTCCTGCGGTTGGCGACCTCCATATCCACACATGCCCCCATCCCCGCAAGCATACCGCCCCGCCACCGCGTTGCTCGATCTCGGGCCGACGCTGGCCGATCCGGTCGCCGCCGCCGACTTCCCCGAAACCCGCCTGCGCTTCCGCAACGACCGCGCCGCCGGCGAGATCGGGCTCGACACGCTGGGCGACGACGAATGGACCGAAGCGTTCGGCCGGTTCGTGCCCTTGCCCGGCACGCTGCCGCAGCCGCTCGCGCTGCGCTATCACGGCCATCAATTCCGCCAGTACAATCCCGAGATCGGCGACGGCCGCGGCTTCACCTTCGCGCAGTTGCGCGACGCGGACGGCCGGCTGATGGACCTCGGCACCAAGGGCTCCGGCACCACGCCGTACAGCCGCTTCGGCGACGGCCGGCTGACGCTGAAAGGCGGCGTGCGCGAGATCCTCGCCACCGAAATGCTCGAGGCGCTCAACGTCCCCACCAGCCGCACGCTGTCGCTGATCGAGACCGGCGAGGAACTGGTGCGCGGCGACGAACCGTCGCCGACGCGTTCGGCGGTTCTGGTACGTTTGAGCCATGGCCATATCCGCATCGGCAGTTTCCAGCGGCTCGCCTATCATCGGGACGAGGCGGGCATGCGCGCGCTGGTCCGCTACGTCCTCGCCAATCTCTACGGCGAGGAATCGGACGATCCGCTGCGCCTGCTCGACCTCGTCGTCGGCCGCACCGCGACGCTCGCGGCAAGCTACATGGCGGCGGGGTTCGTCCACGGCGTTCTCAACAGCGACAATATCAACGTCACCGGCGAGAGCTTCGATTACGGCCCGTGGCGCTTCGCGCCGACCTGGGACCCGGCGTTCACCGCCGCCTATTTCGACCATGCCGGCCTCTACGCCTTCGGCCGCCAGCCCGAGGCGATCCATTGGGACGTGATGCAGCTCGCCGCCTCGCTGCGCCTGATCGCCGAGAGCGATCCGCTGATCGCCACGCTCGAGACGTTCGGCCCGCGTTACCAGCCGGAGATCGCCGCCGCATTGCTCTGGCGGCTCGGCGTGCTGCGGCGCGGCGACGAGGCGGACCGGGCGCTGGTGCAGACGATGGAACGCGCGCTGCGCAGCGCCGCCGTGCCGCTCGACCGCTTCTTCTTCGACGTCTTCGGCGGCACGCTACCCGACGGCTACGGCGACGACTGGCAACCGTTCCGCGACGCGCTCGCCGCTTATGCCCCACGCAAGGACCGCAGCCACGCTTATTGGCAGGGCGACCCCTGCAGCATGCTGATCGACGAGGTCGAGGCGATCTGGGCGCCGATCGCCGAGGCCGACGACTGGAGCGCGCTGAATGCGAAGGTGGCGGCGATCCGGCAGATGGGCGAGGCGATGGCGTAGCAGCCTCCCCACACCACCCCCGCCCCCACCTTGCCGCCCCGCCGCCATTCGCCTAACCCCTTGAACAGCACAGACAGGGTACGCATGGCCGACGCGATCATCTCCTACGAACCCGCCACCGGTGCCGAGCTGTGGAGCGGCGCGATCGGCGACGCCGATGCCGAGGTCGGCGCCGCCCGCGCCGGCTGGGCGCGCTGGGCCGCGCAGCCGCTCACCGTCCGCATCGAGACGATGCGCCGCTTCGGCAACGTCGTCCGCCAGCGCCACGAAGCGTTCGCCGACCTGCTCGCGCGCGAGACCGGCAAGCCGCTGTGGGAGGCGCGCACCGAGATCGACAGCGTCATCGCCAAGGTCGACATATCGGTCAGCGCCTATGCCGAACGCACCGCGCAGCGCCGGCTCGAATCGCCGATGGGCAGCCGCATGGCGCTGCGCCACAAGCCGCATGGCGTGCTCGCGGTGCTCGGGCCGTACAATTTCCCCGTGCACCTGCCCAACGGCCATATCGTCCCGGCGCTGCTCGCCGGCAATGCGGTGGTCTTCAAGCCGTCGGAAAAGACCCCGGCGAGCGGCGCCTTCCTCGTCGATTGCTACCGCGCCGCCGGCGTGCCCGAGGCCTGCGTCCGCCTGCTGATCGGCGGCCCGGCGGAGGGCAAGGCGCTCGCCGACCACGACGATATCGATGGCCTGCTGTTCACCGGCTCGGCGCGCACCGGCCTCGCGCTCAACCGCGCCTTCGCCGCCAAGCCCGAGAAGATCCTCGCGCTGGAGATGGGCGGCAACAATCCGATCATCGTCTGGGACACGCCGGACCTGCATTCGGCCGCGGTGCTCGTCATCCAGTCCGCCTTCACCACCGCCGGCCAGCGTTGCACCGCCGCGCGCCGCCTGATCGTCGAGGATCGTCTCTACGAGCCGCTGATCGACGCGATCTGCGCGATGGTCGGCCGGCTGATCGTCGGCAGCCCACATGACGATCCGCAGCCGTTCATGGGGCCGGTGATCGACAATGACGTCGCCGACCAGTTGAGCGAGAGCTTCCTCGCCCTGCTGATGCGCGGCGGCCGCCCGATCCGCCATCTCGAACGCACCGTAGCCGACCGTCCCTTTCTCACCCCGGCGCTGATCGACATGACCGCGGCCACCGAACATCCGGACATCGAGCTGTTCGGCCCGATCCTGCAAGTCTATCGCGCCGCCGATTTCGACGCGGCGATCGCGCTCGCCAACACCACCCGCTACGGCCTGTCGGCGGCGCTGGTCAGCCAGACCCCGGCGCTCTACGACCGCTTCTGGGCGGGCATTCGCGCCGGCATCGTCAACTGGAACCGCCCGACCAACGGCGCCTCGTCGTCGGCGCCGTTCGGCGGCATCGGCTGGAGCGGCAACCACCGCCCCAGCGCCTATTACGCCGCCGATTACTGCGCCTATCCGGTGGTCAGCAACGAAGCCGAAGCCGCCCGCGCCAACATCGGCATCGGCCTGCGCGACGCCTGACGCGGCACGGAAAAGGAAAGCGGAAACGCGGAGGCAAGCGAGGCGCGAGCCGTTTACCCCAAAAGCTTCGTCACCCCGGACTCGTTCCGGGGTCTACCGGACCGCAAAGAAGCGGCCTCGCCTCCAGCCTTTCTCCTCGCCGCGGCGTGGCCCCCGGAAAGATTCCGGGGTAACGGCGTAGGCGCGGACGGATCAACTCATGACATTTCGCGCGGAAACCGCAAAGCGCGCGCTCCTCGCCCGTGCCGCAGCGCGTAATCCGGATGGCGACGCATCGGTGATCAGCTACTTCTGATCCGCATCGCCTTCTACCGCGCCGCCGGCCTCACCCGACCGCGACGCGCCGCGTCTCGGGCAAAGTCACCGCCGGCAGGCATCTGAACCCCGGCCGCGCGAGCAGATAGCCCTGGATGTAGCGGATGCCGAGCCCGGCCAGCGTCTCATATTCCGCGACCGTCTCGATCCCCTCGGCGATCACCGCGATGCGGAGCGACTCGGCGATGCGCACCACGCCCTCGACGATCATCCGTCGCGGCAGGCTCTGTTCGATGCCGCGGATCAGATCCATGTCGAGCTTGATATAGTCGGTCTGGAACTTGGCGAGCAGCCCGAGCCCGGCATGACCCGCGCCGAAATCGTCGATCGCGGTGCCGAAACCCATCGCGGTATAGGATTCGACGATCGTCTTGACGTGCGCGGTGTCGGTCATCTCCTCGTTCTCGGTGAATTCGAAGATCAGCCGGTCGGTCGGAAAGCCGGTCGCATGCGCGGTCTTCAGCGTCAGCTGGATACAGGCGAGCGGCGAATAGACCGCATTGGGCAGGAAGTTGATCGACAATCGCGCATCGCCGTCGAGGATCCCCGCCGCCACCGCGCCCTCGATCGCCGCGACCCGGCATTGCTGGTCGAAGGCGTAGCGATTCTCCGGCGTCACCTGCGCCAGCACGCTCGCCGCCCCGGCGCCATCCGCGCCGCGCACCAGCGCTTCATAGGCGAAGGGCTGCCCGGTAGTGACGTCGACGATCGGCTGGAACGCCATCGCGATGGCGAAATCATGCTCCTCGCCGCGGCATCCCTGACATCCGGCTGGCTTGACCTGTATCATGCTGCCTTGCCTATCGACACGGGTGCTAAGGCTTCGTGAACATGGGGTTATCCTTCGCGTTCATGCGTGGTCACGATGCCGTCCGCCACCCCGTCGCCGTCATCGCTATCGGGCGGGTTGACGGTAGAATTCCTTGCCGCGGCGGACCATCGTGATGGAGGGACCGTCCTCGTCGATACCGACGTCGACGCGATCCTGCGTATTGCCGTTGAAAAGGCGAAGCGTCGTCGCGCCGGTCGGCTCGGCGATGAACATGGCATGCTGTTTGTGCTTGTCGTCGAGCGTCAGCAGGACGTTGGAATAGCCGTGATCGGCCGTGACGTAACCGCTGCGCTCGACGCCCTCGGCATCGAACAGCAGCATTCCCGACATCGTATCCTGCGGTCGGCCACCGCGGGTCAGCGTCTTGCCGTCGATCGTCGCGTTGGGCAGCGGCGCAGCGAGCTTGACGCGCGTGACGCCGGCGTGGTCGACCACGTCGAGTTGGCGCACCCGCAGCACGTCGACTATTTTCGGCGCCGCTGCCGGCGCCGCTGCCGGCGCCGCACTGGCCCGGTTGCTCACAGCGCCCAGAAACGTCAACCCGCAACAGGCCACCGCCAGAACGACCGCGATGGATGCGATCCGCAACCGCCGCTCGAGGCGCGCAATACGTTCGACTAGATCGGCTTCGGCAGCAGGCATTGTGATACTCCCTGTTGATCACCCTGAAGTATACCTGTCCGTTTTGGACTGGCAACGAGTTGCTCCTTTCCGCGGCCATCGTCACTCGCTCTCCGACCGTAGCCACAAGCTCCCCTAACCCCCGCCAAAGCAACGCTGGCTTGTCCGTCCGTCCGCCCCGGCCCATCTGGCGGATATGGCTACGCTTCTCGACCCCAACGCCCGCGGGCGCGTCATCCTGGTCGGTGCCGGTCCGGGCGATCCCGGCCTGCTCACCGTCCGCGCGGTCGAGGCGCTGCGCAGTGCCGATATCGTCGTCCACGACGGCCTGATCGATCCGCGCGTGCTCGACATCGCGCCGCCGCAGGCGCAGCGCATCTCCGTTGCGAAAAGCCGCGCGCGCCACACGCTGCCGCAGGAGGCGATCAACGCCCTCATCGTCGCGCACGTCAAGACCGGCGCGATCGTCGTCCGGCTCAAGGGCGGCGATCCCTTCATCTTCGGCCGCGGCGGCGAGGAGGTCGAGGCGGTGCGCGCCGCCGGCCTCAAGGTCGAGGTCATCCCCGGCGTCTCGGCGGCGCTCGGCTGCGCGGCGGAGGCGATGCTGCCGCTCACCCATCGCGACCACAGCAGCGCGGTCAGCTTCGTCGCCGGCCAGTGCAAGGGGCTGAGCGATCAGGATTGGTCCGGCCTCGCCGGTCAGGGTCGCACGCTGGTGATCTACATGGGCGTCGCCACCGCCAGCGACATCGCCGACAAATTGATGGCCGACGGCGTCGCCCCCGACATGCCCGTCGCGGTGCTCGAACGCGGCACGCTGGCGGGCAGCCGCGCGATCCGCACCCTCCTCGCCGATCTCGGCGCGATGGTGACGCGCGAGGCGGTGCAGAGCCCGGCGATCATCGTCGTCGGCGAGGTGGTCGAACTCTCGGACGCCGAGGACAAGCTTGCCCGCTGGGCGCGGATCGCCGAGGGAACCCACGAAAGTAATACTTTCGTGGGGCCCGCCGAGGAGACCGCAGCATGAGACTGTTGACGGGCAACGACCTTCCGACCGGCGACGTCGTGTGGTGGACCGGCACCGGCTGGTCGCGCCATGTCGAGGATGCGGTCGACGTCGGCACCGAGGGCGAGGGCATCCTGCGCACCGAGGAAGGCGCACGCCGCGTCAACGTGCCCTATCTGATCGACGCGATCCCGACGCCCGACGGCCCGCGACCGGCGCATATCAAGGACCGCATCCGTGCGCTGGGTCCGACCGTGCGGCCCGACCTGACGCTCAAGCCGGCCGACCCGTCCGCGGGCAGCTGGGTGATATGATGCGCGCGAAGACGCGACGCCGCGAACGGAAGAAGGTTTTGGTTCGCGCAGAGGCGCAGAGGCGCGGAGGAGTTGCGCCTGCCGTAACCGGCTCGCGCGCTTATCGGCGGCAGCTGGCAGGGCCGTGGCTGGTACGCACGCATGCCCTCCCCCATTCCGTCATCCCGACGAAAGTCGGGACCCACGGACGCGATGCGACCAGTGAAACGCGGAACGGTAACACCGCTATCACCAGCTTCGTGCCGGATCGGTCGAGGCTAAGCGAGGCCCAAAGCACCCGGAACAAGCCGCGCCCCCACCCCCGAGCGGCACCGCAACCATGGGTCCCGGCCTTCGCCGGGATGACGAAGGTGGGTGGCGTCCATTCCGCGCGCCACCGGCGCACCCCCTCCGCGCCTCCGCGCCTCTGCGCGAACAAAAACCTTCTTCTCTTCGCGTCTTCGCGTCTTCGCGCGAACCCAACAGCCTTCACCAGCTTCGTGCCGGATCGGTCGAGGCCAAGCGAGGCCCAAACCACCCGGAACAAGCCGCGCCCCCACCGCCAGACGGCACCGCAACCGTGGGTCCCGGCCTTCGCCGGGATGACGAAGGGAGGTGGCGGCCATTCCGCACGTCACCGACGCAACCCCTCCGCGCCTCCGCGCCTCTGCGCGAACAAAAACCTTCTGTCTGCCGCCCCGCGCCACTGCACGAACGCCATGTCCGCGCCCCCGCGCGCCCGAGCGAACCAAAACCGTCTTCTCTTCGCGTCTTCGCGTCTTCACGCGAACCCAACAGCCTTCGCCACGCACGCAGGCCGGAAAGCCGATCATGTATAAATAC
Organism: Sphingomonas taxi; assembly: GCF_000764535.1. Lineage (NCBI taxonomy): Bacteria > Pseudomonadati > Pseudomonadota > Alphaproteobacteria > Sphingomonadales > Sphingomonadaceae > Sphingomonas > Sphingomonas taxi. The sequence goes on from NZ_CP009571.1 coordinate 1,571,497, forward strand.
GACCAATACGACCAGGCGATCGTCGATGCCCGCGTCGACGAGTTCCGCGACCAGGTAGAGCGCCGCCTGTCGGGCCAGCTCACCGAGGACCAGTTCAAGCCGTTACGGCTGATGAACGGCCTCTATCTGCAGCTCCACGCCTATATGCTGCGCGTCGCCATCCCCTATGGCACGCTCGACGGCCGCCAGATGCGGATGCTCGGCAGCATCGCGCGCGATTACGACCGCGGCTACGGCCATTTCACCACGCGCCAGAACCTCCAGTTCAACTGGATCAAGCTCGCCGACACGCCCGACATCCTCGCCCGCCTCGCGACGGTCGAGATGCATGCGATCCAGACCAGCGGCAATTGCATCCGCAACATCAGCGCCGACCAGTACGCCGGCGCCGCCGCGGACGAGGTCGCCGATCCCCGCCCGTGGGCCGAGCTGATCCGCCAGTGGAGCACCTTCCACCCCGAATTCAGCTACCTGCCGCGCAAGTTCAAATTCGCGGTGATCGCCGCGGAAGAGGATCGTGCGGCGATGCGCCTCCACGACATCGGCATCCGGCTCGTCCGGCGCGACGGCGAACTGGGCGCGGCGATCTATGTCGGCGGCGGCATGGGCCGGACCCCGATGATCAGCCATCTCGTCCGCGACTTCGTCGGCTCGGACGATCTGATGAGCTATCTCGAGGCATGCCTACGCGTGTACAATCGCTACGGCCGCCGCGACAATATCTACAAGGCGCGGATCAAGATCCTGCTCCACGAGATCGGCGCCGACGAATATCGCCGCCAGGTCGAGGAGGAGTTCCTCGCGGTCAAGCAGCTCGGCATCGATCCGCCCCGCGCCGAGCTCGACCGGATCACCGCGATGTTCGCCGCCCCCGCCTTCGACGCGGACGCGCCGACCGAGATCGACCGCAGCGATCCCGACTTCGCGGTCTGGCTCGACCAGAACGTCGCCGCGCACAAGCAGGCCGGCTATGCGATCGTCAACGTCAGCCTGAAGCCCGCCGGCGGCATCCCCGGCGACGCCACCGCCGACCAGATCGAACTGCTCGCCGAACTGGGAGAAAGGTTCTCTTTCAACGAGTTACGCGTAACGCACGCGCAGAACATCGTCCTGCCGCACGTCGCTATGCGCGACCTTAGTGAAGTTTGGCGGCGCCTCTCGGACACCGGTCTCGCCGAGCCCAATCTCGACCTCATCACCGACATCATCGCCTGCCCGGGCCTCGATTATTGCAGCCTCGCCAACGCCCGCTCGATCCCGCTGGCGCAGAAGATCGCGGCGCGCTTCGCCGACCGCGACCGCCAGCGCGACCTCGGCGAACTGAAGCTCAAGATCTCGGGCTGCATCAACGCCTGCGGCCACCACCACGCCGGCCACATCGGCATCCTCGGCGTCGACAAGAAGGGCACCGAAAACTACCAGCTCTCGCTCGGCGGCTCGGGCGCGGAGGACGTCAGCCTCGCCAAGATCACCGGTCCCGGCTTCTCCGAGGATGGCGTCGTCAACGCGATCGAGCGCGTCACCGCCCGCTATCTCGCGACACGCGAGCCCGGCGAGCGCTTCCTCGACACCTATCGCCGCATCGGCTTCGAACCCTTCAAGGAGGCGATCTATGGTTGATGCAGCCCTGCTCCGCTTCCGCGACGACGAGCCGCACGACGAGCCCGCGGTGACGCTCGACGCCTTCCTCGGCCAGAGCAACGCCACCGCGGTCCGCCTCGAATCCGGTGAGGACGCGCGCGCCCTGCTGCCGCAGCTCGGCCAGCTCGCGCTGGTCGAGGTCAGTTTCCCCTCGTTTCGCGACGGCCGCGGCTATAGCGCCGCGCGGGTGCTGCGCGAGGCCGGCTATACCGGCGAGCTGCGCGCCGCGGGCGACGTGCTCGTCGACCAATTGCCGCTGATGCGCCGTTGCGGCTTCGACAGCTTCGCACCCGAAGCCCCGATCGACGCCGACACGCTGCAACGCAGCCTCGACCGCTACGACTATCGCTACCAGCCCGCCGCCGATGCGGTGGTGCCGGTGTGGAAGCTGCGTCATGGGTGAGCCCGCCCGCGCGCTCGACGTGATGGACGTCGCGCCGCCCTTCACCACGGCGGATGCCGCGGCGATGCAGATCCGCTTCGCCGGCGTCCCCGCCGCGGACATGCTGCGCGCGTTGCTGACCGGCGAACTCGCCGGCCGCATCGCCTCCGTCTCGTCCTATGGCGCCGAGTCGGCGGTGCTGCTGCACATGGTGGCGAGCATCGACAAGGACGTGCCGGTCGTCTTCACCAACACGCAGAAGATGTTCGGCGAAACCCTCGCCTATCGCGACGAGCTTTCGGAGAGGCTCGGCCTCACCGACCTGCGCGTCTTCCGCCCCGATCCGCGTATGCTCGGGCTGAAGGATGCGACCGGCATGCGCTGGTCCTATGACCCCGACGGCTGCTGCGAGATCCGCAAGGTCGAGCCGCTGCGCCGCGCGCTGGCGCCGTTCGACGCGTGGATCTCGGGCCGCAAGGGCTTCCAGGCGGGCACCCGCACCGCGCTGCCGCGCTTCGAGGAGGACGAGGGCCGGCTCAAGCTCAATCCGCTCGCCGACTGGTCGAAGAGCCAGCTCGACGCCTATTTCGAGGAGCACGATCTGCCTCGTCACCCGCTGGAGGCGCAGGGCTATCTGTCGATCGGCTGCGCGCCGTGCACCAGCAAGGTCAAGCCCGGCGAAGACCCGCGCGCTGGTCGCTGGCGCGGCTGGGACAAGGTGGAATGCGGCATCCACGTCTCGACGCTGCCCGGCGACGACCCGGCGTTCTGATCCGGATCATCCCGAACTGGGAACAACTGTAACCCAAGTGGGTTTTCCCGCACGATCGGCGGTGCCACGCGGCCAAGCCTTACTCTAGCGCTTGGAACGTCATGGCTGACGGTACGCCGGAAAAACCACGGGGTGGTCCACCGCCGCATCTGCAAAGCCTCGTCAACCATGACATGGGCGACGACAAGAACGGCATCTTCTTCGCGGCGGTGTCGACGACGCGGATGCCGATGATCGTGACCGACCCGCATCAGCACGACAACCCCATCGTCTTCGCCAATCCCGCCTTCATAAACATGACCGGTTACGGCCTCGACGAGCTGCTCGGGCGCAACTGCCGCCTGTTGCAGGGGCCGGACACCGACCCGGAGACGGTCGCGGACCTGCGCCGCGCGATCGAGCAGCGACACGAGACCTCGGTCGAGATCCTCAATTACAAGAAGAACGGCGCCGCCTTCTGGAATGCGCTGTTCATGTCGCCGGTGTTCGACGCCGATGGCGAGCTGGTCTATTTCTTCGCCTCGCAGCTCGACGTCACCCGCCGCCGCGACGCCGAGGATGCGCTGCGCCAGGCGCAGAAGATGGAGGCGGTCGGCCAGCTCACCGGCGGGGTCGCGCACGACTTCAACAACCTGCTGACCGTGATCCAAGGCTTCGGCGACATCATCCTGAACAACCTGGAGCGCGACGGCGAGTTCGATCGCAAGAAGGCGGCCCGCTCGATGCGCGCGGTGATGCAGGCGGCGGAGCGCGGCGCGTCGCTCACCCAGCAATTGCTCGCCTTCTCGCGCAAGCAGAAGCTGCAGGGCCGCGTCGTCAACCTCGACGATCTGCTCGACCAGTTGCAGCCGCTGATCGAGCGCACCGCGGGCGGCGCGATCACCGTCGACATTCACCGCGGCGCCGGCATCTGCAACGCCCGGATCGACCCCACACAGGCCGAGCTGGCGGTGATCAACATCCTGCTCAACGCGCGCGATGCGATGCCCGACGGCGGCACGATCACGATCGAGGCGAGCAACCGGACGATCGAGGCGGGCGACAAGGGCTTCGGCGAGCTCGAACCGGGCGAATACGTCATGCTGACGATCGCCGACCAGGGCACCGGCATGTCGCCGGAGATCCTCGCCCGCGTCACCGAACCGTTCTTCACGACCAAGGATCAGGGCAAGGGCACCGGGCTGGGCCTGTCGATGGTCTATGGCTTCATGAAGCAATCGGGCGGCTCGTTGCGGCTCTATTCGGAGGAAGGCCACGGCACCACCGTACGGATGCTGTTCCCGTGCGAGGCCGCCGCGGTCGAACCGCAGGGATCGCAGCCGTCGCGCCCGCTCGCCGACAAGCGCGGCAACGAGACGGTGCTGCTGGTCGAGGATCAGGCCGATGTCGGCGACTATGCCGAGGCGGTGCTGACCGATTTCGGCTATTCGGTGCTGCGTGCCGACAATGCCGATGCGGCGCTGGAGCTGCTCGACGGCGCCGGGACGATCGACCTGTTGTTCAGCGACCTCATCATGCCCGGCGGGATGAACGGCGTGATGCTCGCCCGCGAGGTCAAGCGTCGTCGCCCGCGGATGCGCGTGCTGCTCACCACCGGCTATGCCGAATCGTCGATCGAACGCGTCGATGCGCGCGGCGCCGAATTCGAGCTGATCCAGAAGCCCTACAAGCGCAGCGAGCTGGCCACCAAGGTCCGCCGCGTCATCGACGGCCCCACCGGCGTCGGCTGACCCGCCGCGTCGATCAATATGCGGTGAAGGTAAACGGGATGCGCAGCGTCGTGCGGACGTCGGCGGCGTCATCGGTCGCGCCGACCTCGACGTTCCAGTTGAGCGTCGTCGAGGGCGAGGTGCGGTAGCTCACGCCGAAGAGCAGCCGGCCGATCTGCAGGTCGCGGCTTTCCGCGGTCATCGCCTCGCCCAATGCCTGCGTCGTCTGGTTCAGCGCACGCACCCGCGTCTTGGTGCCCAACGCCCAGGTCTGCGCATAGCCGAAGCTGATCGACGTCCGCGGATTGAGCGCAATCGCGATCCCCGCGCTGGCCGACGGCTGGTTGCCGGGCGCGACGCGCTCGATATAGGCGGCGCCGATCTGCCGGTTGATGTCGCGGGCGAAATTATAGGTATAGCCGAGCGTCGCGAACAGCACGGCGGGATCGGTCGGCAGGATCGCGGTCAGGTTCGGCGTCACGCCCCAGAAGCCGGCGCCGGTCGCCCCCTTCAGTGCATTGCCGAGCGCGTCGCGCGGCACCTTGAACGGATCGGTGCCGGTCGGCGCCACCGCCTGGACGCCGGCGATCAGATAGGGCGCACCGTCGCGCCCGTCGGTGATCTGATAGCGCAGGCCGAAGTCGATATCGCCGATATTGGCGCCGCTCACCGGCCGATCGAGCTGCCCGGCATTGGGCTGGCTCGGGTTGGCGACCGGCGCCAGCACCGATTTGTCCGAACGATAGACGAACGGCAGCCGGCCGTTGATCTCCAGCCGGCTGGTCAGCCCCAGCCGCCCGACCGTGCCGACGGTGAGCACGTCCTGCCGGCTCTCGTTGATGTCGAAGACGCCGATCAGCACCGCCTCCGGGATCTGCACGCCGCGGAACACCACCTGGTTGCGATCGGCCCGGGCATATTCGAAATTGACCTCGACGGTGGCACGCCCCGCCTTGGTGATGATGCCGCCCTGTTCGGCGAGCACCGCGACCTGCACCTGCCGCTGGTCGGACGGCGCCTCGCCGACCGTCTGCACCTGCGTTCCCGGGGCGGCGGCGGCGCGCGGCGGCGCGGGCGGTGGCGAGGCGGGCAGCGGCACGCCGCCCGGGGGCAGCGCGGTCTGCGCGACCGCACGATCGGGCTCGCTCCGCCCGGACAGGCGCGCTTCGAGCCGGTCGATACGGGCGCGCTGTTCGTCGAGCGCCCGCTGTTGCCGCTCCAGTTCCTGCCGTTCGCTGGCCAGGGTGCGGCGCAGATCCTCGGTGCCGTCGGCGGCAGCAGGCACGGCCGCGGCGGCGGGGGATACCGTCTGTTGGGCCGATGCCGGCAGTGCGATCAGGCCGAGTGGAAGGAAGGCATGGCAGACGGCCGGTCGCATCGATGGTGATTCCCTCTAGGTCGTTGTCGTTCAGCGCTGTCCGGCGGCATCCGCGGCGATCCGGTTGACCAGCAGCACGCCGTTCATCAGCGCGACCGGCAGGCCGACCAGATTGACGTTGATCGTGCTGACCGTGTCGATCGCGCGGTCGTTGCCGGTGTTCGCGATGACCGCGCCGGTCGCCTGGCCGACGAGATGGCGGATCTCGGTCGCCGGAGTGACGAGCGCGACCTGCGTCCCGCGATCGTCGCTGGTCAGCCGCACGCTACCCGAACTCGCCGTCACCGCCGGGCCGTTGGCGGTCACCGGCACCAGCGTCTGGCCCGCGGCATCCAGCCAGCCGGTCGCGGGACCGGCGACGATGTTGACGCTGGCCGGCGTGTCCGATCCCGGCGCGGTCACCGTGGTCCCGGTCGGCGTCCGCGAGACCGAAACGGTCGGCCAGTCGGGATCTCCGGTCGCGACGGTGACGGTGCCGGGCGCCGCGCTGGGGCTGGTCGTCCCGTCGGTATAGACGCGCACCCCGGCGTTCGGCCCTTCGCTCGAATAGATGGTGTGGAGCGCGAGCACGCCGTCGATCCGCGTCTGGATGTCGATGCCGATCGCGACGTTCAGCCCGTTGGGCAGCAGCAGTCCGCCGCGCATCGTCGCCAGCTCCGCATCGGGAACCGCGGGCGGGTCGTCGTCCGGCCCGGCGGCGCCGGCGAGCGCCGCGGCGATCAGCAAGGCGATCGGCATGTCAGAACTCTCCCAATTGCGGGCGGGTGAGCGCGAGCTGCGCGCTCTCCAGCGGATCAGCGCTGAGGAAGGGGCGGCCGTGCGGCGCGCGGACCAGGTCGGCGGCCATGTTGAAATGCGATCGGCCGATCGCGTTGCGGCCGCTCAGCACGAAGAACACCCCGTTCCACTGTTTCGCGAAACGGCGGATGGTCTCGCGCCGCAGCCCGAGCGAGGGATCGCCGAGCAGCAGCGTCTGGTCGTCAATCCCCTTGACCACGACGAAGTGGCGATACCCGTCGAAGTTGATCAGCGCGACGCCGGGAATCCCCGCCTTGGCGATCTGTTCGACGCTGACCTTGAAGCCGTCCGCGGCGATCCCGCGCGCCGCCAGATAGCGTTTCATGTCGAGCAGCGAAAAGCCCAGCCGCCGGATCTGCGCCTGGTCGCCGTCGCGGAACATGCCGAGGAAGACGCTCTGCTCGCTCTGCGGATCGTCGTAATGATAGCGCAGCAGCGTCGCCAGCGCCGCCGAGCCGCAGCTGAAGTCATATTGCTGGCGCACGACCGTTTCGAACCGGCGCCCGATCAGGCTGGTCACCGGCGTGGCGAAGTTGAGCGTCGGCGAGAAGTTCACGCCGTTACCGCCTTCGGGCAGCGGCATGCCGGTGCATCCCGCCACCATCGTCGCCAGCGCCAGGACCACCGCCGCACGCATCATTGGTTGATCGCGACGTTCACGTTCAGCGACGAATTGATCGACACGTTGTTGCCGGTGTTCGCACTGAGCAGCGACAGGCCGTTGAGGTTCTGGAACGCGCTGGAATCGAAGCTGATCGTGCCGGTCTCGGAATGGCCGTTGACGCTGTTGCCGCTGACCACGCCGGTGTTCTGCGCGCGGATCACCTGCGACAGGTCGGATTGGCCGGTGACCGCGTTGAGCGCGGTATCGTCGACCGCATCCGCCGCTTCGAACGGGCTGGCCGCCGGCACCGACGGGACGGCCTGTGCCGCGGCGATGGCGGGCGTCGCGACCGCCAGCAGCGTGGCACCGATGAAGAGAATACGCATGGCTCGGTCTCCCAATCGATCGATGGAAGGAAGGGGTGACACCGCCACCCCTTCCGCCGTGCGGCTTATTGACCGAGGTTGATCGACCCGGCCGAGACGCTGACGTTGACCGCCGAGTTCTGCGATGCGCCCGCCCCGGTGTTCATGTTGAGCGACTGCAGCCCGGCGAGGTTCTGGAACGCGCCGTCGCCGGTGGTCAGGCTGTTGTCGACCGCGCCGCTCGCGCCACCCGGCGTCTGGTTGTAATCGACGCGGACGCCGGTGACGTAGCTGGCCAGCGTCGCCGACGAGACGACCGCGCTGGCGCCGAACACGTTCGAGGTCGACGCGGCGCCGGTGCCGGCCGTGGCATAGCCGGTGCTGCGCGACGAACTGTCGGCATAGCTGGCGTCACCACCGGTCGCGACCGAGCCGCTGCCCTCGTTGCGCGCGGAGTTGCGGCTGGAGCGATCCGAATTGTCGTTGGTCGACTGGTTGCGGCTGTCGGTGGCGTCGCCGTTGCTCGCCGCGACCTGCGCGCCGGTCGCCGAGCTGTTCTGCGAGCGGTTCGACCGGTCGGAATTGTCGGTCGTCGACTGGTTGCGGCTGTCGGTCGCCGAGCCGCTGCCGTTGGAGGCGACCTGTGCGCCCGACGCGCTGCTGGTCGAGGTATTGGTCGAACGATCCGAATTGTCGGTGTTGGTGGTGGTGTTGGTCGTCGTATTCGACGTGTGCGAATTGTCGGATTGATCGCGGCTGTCGGTCGCCGAGCCGCTGCCGTTCGAGGCGACCTGGGCACCCGAGGCGGACGAATTGCGCGTCGTGTTGCTGGTCGAACGATCGGAATTGTCGGTATTCACCGTCGAGCGATCGGCATTGTCGTTATAGGTGTACGACCGATCGGCATTGTCGGTGTTGGTCACCGACTGGTTGCGATTGTCCGACGCGCTGGCGCCGTTGTTCGCCGCGACCTGCGCGCCGCTCGCCGCCGAATTGGTGGTGCTGGTGTGCGTCGTGGTCGAGCGATCCGAATTGTCGGTGTACGACCGGTCGGCATTGTCGGTGCTGGTCACCGACTGGTTGCGACTGTCGGTGGCGGTGCTGCCGTTGTTGGCGGCGACCTGCGCGCCCGAAGCGCCGCTGCTGTCGGTCGAGGTCTGCGACCGGTTCGAATTGTCGGTGTTGGTCGTCGAGCGATTCGACCCATCCGTCCACGTCGTCGAACGGTTCGAGGCGTCGGTGGCGGTGTTGGTCGCCGTGTTGTTGCTGTCGTTCATCGAATTGTTGGTGCTGGTCGTCGAGCGATTCGATGCGTCGGTGTTCGTCGTCGAGCGGTTCGAATTGTCGGTGGCGGTCGTCGACCGGTTCGATCCGTCCGTGTTCGTCGTGGAGCGGTCCGAATTGTCGGTGTTGGTCGTCGACCGGTTCGATCCGTCGGTCCAGCTCGTCGACCGGTCCGACGCGTCGGTGTTGGTCGCGGTGTTGTTGCTGTCGTTGACCGAACTGTTGGTATCAGTGTCGCTGTGGGTGAGCACCGAATTGTCGGTCACCGCCTTGTTCGACGTATACGCATAGGTCAGCGAGCGGTTGGACGCATCGGTGTTGGTCGAGCTGTTGGTGTCGACCCGCGAATTGTCGGCATTGTACGAGCCGTTCGCCGCGTCGCCGCCGGCCGCGGTGCCGGTGTTGGTCGTGGTGGTGGAATAGGTCGAGCCCGGCTGGGTCGTCTGGGCCTGGACCGATGCGGTCCATGCCAAGACGGGAAGTGATGCGGCGATCAGAAGGCGCGATTTCATGGCAGGCATCCCTTGTTGGCCGGTACCCCCGGCGATCCTCTAAGCCCGGCAACGCTGCTGCTGACCGAGCCGGACCGACTCATAGAGTTAATGCTGCGTTCACGATTACCCCCCTTTGCGGGCCAATTCCCCATTCATCTGGGGGCTGCCTTTACCCCCAAATGGGGGGTGAATTCCCCCTATTGTCGTTGTTTCAAAACAGGTTATCCTATGTTGCAAGACTGAGCGACGAGTAGGCGTGCAAAGAGAGACCCGACGGGAGTCGAACGGGTCGACGCAGGGAGAGATGGTCCGGTGGCGGCAGACAGACATCTGCCCCTGCTCTTCCGTACGGCCGCCATATGCAGCGACGGGCTGCCGCCGTACGATGAGCAGGGCGCGCTATATTCTACGACGGGACCGGCGCCGGTCGCCGATCGTATCGCCCGCATCGTTCTGGATACCGATGACCAGCCGACCTCTGCGGCCGACGATATCGCCCTGGTCGTCGGTCATTTCGCGCGTGCGCTCGGGGCCGACGGCTGGGCGCTGACCGGCTCGCCGCGCCAGGGCGTGCCGAGCTGCCTTGCCGCCGCCGGCCTCGGCGACGCCTTCGTCGCATCGCTGCTGCGCATCGCCGAGCGGATCGACTCGGTGGCGGATCGCCGCCTGCCGGCGCCGGTCTGGTGCGAGCAGCTGGCGCCGCCGCACGACGCCGCCGCGCTGGTGATCCCGGTCCCGCACACGCCGGGCCACGCCGCCCTATTCGTCAATCTGCTCTTCGCGGCGGTCGACGAGCACCGGCGCATCGCCATCGAGCGCGCGTCGCTGCGCGAATGGCCCAGCGTCTCCGCCTATCTGCGCCTGTGGCAATCGACGCGGCTCGAGCGACGCGTCGCGGAGGGGGTCAGCGCCGGGCTGAACCTGGTCGCGATCGGCATCGTGCTGCTCTCCGGCGACGGCCAGATCGCTTTCGCTAACGATGCGGCACGGCTGCTGATGGACCGGCAGGACGGCATCCGCGAACATCGCGGCCAGGTGCAGGCGACGCACCGCAGCGACGCCGGCGCTTTCTCCACCGCGGTCGGCCATGTGCTGGCGCATGCCGGAACGACCGCGGCGCTCGCGCCGATGTCGCTGCTGATGCTGCACCGCGACCATGGCCCGCCGCTGGTGACGTCGTTCGTCTGCACGCCACGCGCAGCGGACGCGCCCGACGAAGGCGGCGCGCTGCTGTTCTTCGTCGATCCCGGTCTCGACATCCACCAGCTCGCCGAGCCCGTCTGCAAGCTGTTCCGCCTGTCGCGGGTCGAGACCGAACTCGCCTGCCTGCTCGCCTCGGGCCAGACGCTGGCGGCGGCGGCGCAATCGCTCCACGTCAAGGTCAGCACCGCGCGCGGCTATCTCAAGCAGGTGTTCGTCAAGACCGGCAGCAACCGGCAGGTCGATCTCGTCCGCCTGATCTTCAGCAATCTCATCCGGACCGCGCACCGCGACCACGCCCGCCTGCGCTGATCGCCGCCGCGCTATCGCGTCATCAGCCAGCCGAGCAGTGCCAGCATCGCCAGCGCCGGCCACCCGCCCTGCGCGCGCAGCAGATAGGCCGCGCCGAGCACGCCCGTCGCCGCCAGCGCGCCGGCGACCACCCGCTGCGTCGCGATCCGCTCCAGCACGACGATTCCGCCGACCAGATTGGCGGCCGCATTGATCGCGATCCACAGATAGGACGGCACCACACCGATCGCGCCCCACAGGGGCAGCTTGATCGTCGCATAGCCCCGCATCGTGCCCGGAAACAGGTCCGCCGCGAGATGGACGCCGATCCCGAACCCCAGCCCGGCCGCCACCGGCCACGTCCGATGATCGAGCAGCGCGACCGCCAGCGGCAGGATACCGTGGGTCAGCGCACTGCGATGCCGCAGCCGCAGCGGCGTGTCGAGGTCGGGCAGCCGCGTCCCCGCCGCAGCCGCCAGCACGATCGTCGCGATCATGACCCACGGCCCATTGCCGCCGGTAAACGCGAACACCACCGCGAGAAGGAGAAACAAGGATGCCGCCATCCGCGGCCGTTAACCATATGTACCCCTTTTGTCCACAAGCGGCGCGGCGCGCGCTTGACAATTCCATGGCTGCGGCAGACCGGTAACAATCGGAAATCACGCTTCATTTGTTTTGAAGCAGGCCCTCTACCCACATGCACGGCGCCACCCATCGAGAGGCAAGAGACATGGAAAGCCACCGGGGATGACATCGGCCGTCATCGAGCGCCCTGCGGTAGACGCCGCGACCTTCGCACGAGAGATCGCGGGGGGCTATGTGCCGGTAGTGCTGCGCGGGCAGGTCGACGCGTGGGCGGCGGTGCGCGCCGGGCGCGGCGGCGATCGCGCGATGGCGACCTATCTCGCCGCATTCGAGGGCGGGCAGACGCTCGACGTGATGATCGGCGCGCCGGAGATCGCCGGACGTTTCTTCTACAACGACGATTTGACCGGCTTCAACTTCCAGCGGCAGAAGGTCGCGTTGCGGCAGTTGCTCGGTCAGCTCGTCCGCTACAGCGAAGACGGCGCCGTCGATGCCCACGCGCTCTACGCCAACGCGGCGACGGCGCCTGAGCATCTGCCGGGCTGGGACGCGGAGAACCACCTCGGCCTGCCGACCGGCGATGCGCCCGCGCGGCTGTGGATCGGCAACGCGACCCGCGTCGCCACGCATTACGACGAATCGAGCAACATCGCCTGCGTCGTCCACGGGCGGCGGCGGTTCACCCTGTTCCCCCCCGACCAGATCGCCAACCTCTACGTCGGCCCGCTCGACCATACGATGGCCGGACCGCCGTCGAGCATGGTCGATCCGGAAAACCCCGATCTTGCCCGCTATCCGCGGTTCGCCGCGGCGCTGGCACACGCACAGGTCGCGGAACTCGGACCGGGCGATGCGATCTTCGTGCCGGCGATCTGGTGGCACCACGTCGCGGCGCTCGACCCGCTCAACGTGCTGGTGAATTACTGGTGGGGCGACGCGCAGGCGGCATCGCCCTTCGGCGCGCTGGTCCACGCGCTGATGGCGGTGCGCGATCTTCCGCCGGCGCAGCGCCACGCGTGGCGGGGATGGTTCGACCATTATGTCTTTGCGGACGGTGCCGACGAAGTCGGCGACCATCTCCCCGTCGCGGCGCGCGGCATCCTCGCCGCGGCAAGCCCCGCCCGCACCGAGCGGCTGCGCGACTTCCTCGTCCGCTTGCTCGGCGGCAAGCGCTAGGCCTGCCTGCGGTTACGGCCGGGCGAGGCCGTCGCGCAACGTCGCGCGGATGCGGGCCGCGGTGGTCGCGTCGATCGGTCCCAGCACGCCCTTCGCCGCATCCGGCAGATGCGCGGCCGGATCGCTTTGTCCGCGGAACACCAGATGGTCGAAGACGGCGCGGAACGCGTCGCGCTGATCCGCCGGCAGCGGGGCGATCGCCAGTAGCGCGTGGAGCAGCGCGTCATAGGGATTGCCCAGCTCGGCCGGCGCCGCATTCCACCAGTAGTTGACGAAGGCATTGACCGGATCGAGCGACTCGACGGCATGCCACCAGTGGAACGGGATGTAGATCGCATCGCCCGGCGCCAGCGTCGCGGTCTGGGCGACCTTGGCGGCGTCGGCGAAGCGCGGGAAGCGCGCGAGATCCGGCGCGTCGGGATCGACGAGGCTGACCGGCGTGCCCGCCGGCGTCAGCTCCAGCGGCCCCATGTACAGATTGGCGACCTGATCCGGCGGAAACAGCGTGAAGCGTCGCCGCCCCATCACCACCACGCCGATATTCTCCATGAGGTCGTAATGCGTCGCGACGCGGATCGCATTGCCCAGCCAGATCCGCGGCACCACGTCCGGTGCGACCAGATCCGTCGCATTCGCCTCGGCGAACCCCGGCAGCAAGGTGGGCAGCGGCACCGACTGGACCGCCATCGCGAAGGGCTCGCTGCGATCCCGATCGCGCAGCAGTCGCGCGAGGAACGGGTCGAGCGGCGTCTGCCCGCGCACGAAGTTCATCCCGGTGAGATCGTCGTTGTAGAAGAACCGGCCGCCGATCGATGGTTCGCCGAGGATCGCGGCGACCGGTTCGCCGTGGCTGAACCGCTGGAGATAGGCGACGCCCTCCTCCGCCGAACGCTGCGCGGCCTGCACCGCGGGCCAGTCGCGCCCGACCTGCCGCAGCACCACGGGCCGGCCGGCGGGGCGGATTTCATTGTCGAAGGTGCGCCGGTCGACGTTGGCGATCTCGGGCAGCGCCTGCGCGGTCATGCGGCGACGCCCGTCATCGCGCAGCCGTAATGTGCCAGCAGCTCGTCCTGCCGCGGCAGCAGATGCGCCGTCTCCTCGACCACGCGCCGGATATGATTGAGCCGCGACAGCGTCTCGGCATCCGACAGCAGATCGGCGGCGGGATGATATCCGCCCGCCGCCACGCCCTGCCCGACCATCACCGACAGCCAGCTCGTTTCGGTGAACAGTTCGTCGTGCTCACGGAAGACCCGGCCGTTGGCGGCGAAGACGGCGAGTTTCTCGGCGAGTCCCGGCGGCGGTGCCAGCATGCGGCAATAATCCCAGAAGGCGGTGTCGCGACGCTGCGTCGCCTTATAATGGAGGACGAGAAAATCGCGGATGTCGAGATAGTCGGCGACGTGCGCGGCGTTGAACTTGTCGATCTCGACCCGGTCGAAACGGCGCGTCGGCCAATAGGTCAGCAGCCGCGCGATCGCCGACTGGACGAGGTGGATGCTCGTCGATTCCAGCGGTTCGAGGAACCCGCCGGCCAGTCCCAGCGCGACGACGTTGCCGACCCAGGCACGGCGGCGATGGCCGGCGGTAAAGCGCAGGAAGCGGGGATCGGCCAGCGGCGCGCCGTCGAGATTGGCGAGCAATGTCGCGGCCGCCTCGTCGTCGGACAGATAGTCGCTGGCATAGACATAGCCGTTGCCGATGCGATGCTGCAGCGGAATGCGCCACTGCCACCCCGCCGCACGCGCCGTCGAGCGGGTGAGCGGCTGCCGGTCGCCGCCGTGCGCGCAGGGCACCGCCACCGCGCGGTCGCAGGGCAGCCATGCGCTCCAGTCCTCGAACCCGGCCTGCATCTCGCCTTCGATCAGCAAACCGCGAAAGCCCGAGCAATCGATGAACAGGTCGCCAGCGACCCGCGTGCCCGCGGCGAGCGCTACCGCGCTGACATGGCCGGTCTCGCCGTCGCGTTCGGCCGCGACGATCCGCCCCTCGATACGGCGCACGCCGTTCGCCTCCGCCAGCCGCCGCAGGAGCTGCGCGTACAGGCCGGCATCGAACTGGAAGGCATAGCTCAGCTTCGACAGCGGCGATCCCGGCTGATCCGGACGCGGATGGCCGAACCGCCCCTGCAGGCCGGCGACGATCGCCAGCGAATAGGCGTCGAGCGGCGTGGTATCGCCGAGCGCCTGCCCCTTCAGCCAGAAATGGTGGAACTCGATCCCCTTCATGTCGAGCCCGTAGCTGCCGAACGGGTGGACGTAGCGGTGGCCGGGACGGACCCAGTCGACGAACTCGATGCCGAGCTTGTAGGTCGCGCGCGTCTCGCGCATGAACTGCGCCTCGTCGAGGCCGAGCATCTTGTTGAACAGGACGATCTGCGGGATCGTCGCCTCGCCGACGCCGACGGTGCCGATCTCGTCCGATTCGATCAGTTCGATCGTCAGCCCGGGCATCTCGCCGAGGACGCGCGACATCGCCGCCGCCGCCATCCATCCCGCGGTGCCGCCGCCGACGATCACGACGCGGCGGATCGCATCGTCCCTCACAGCGGGTCCGCCGAGAAATCGAACGGCGATTCCGATGCGAACGAAAAGGTCGGGCCGGCGGCTGCGGCCGGCGCCGCTGGTGCGACCGCTGGCGCGGCAGGCTGGCCGGAGATATGGCGGAGGAAGTCGCCATGGCTCGGCAGACGACCGGCGATGTCGAGATACTCGCGGCGCATTTCCTCCAGCGCGCCGGCGACCCGCTCTTCGTCGAGTGCGTCGACCGCCGGCTCATACTCCTGCGGCACGATGTCCTGGCCCAGGCACACGCTGACCCAGCTCGTCGTCGCGAACAGCTCGCGGTTCTCGCGGAACACCCGCCCCTTGCCGCGGAACAGCGCGATCTTGCGCGCGAGGCTGTCGGGGATGTCCATCGTGCGGCAGCGATCCCAGAACGGCGTGTCGCGGCGCCGCGTCGCCTTGTAATGGAGGATGACGAAGTCGCGGACGTCGGCATACAGCTCGTGCATCTGCGCGTTATATTCGTCGCGCTCGACCGGATCGAAGCGCCGGTCGGGGAACAGCGCGATCAGCCGCGCGATGCCGGACTGGACGAGGTGGATCGAGGTCGATTCGAGCGGCTCGATGAAGCCGCTCGCCAGCCCCAAAGCGACGACGTTGCGGTTCCACGCCAGCTTGCGGCGACCGGTGGTGAAGGCGAGATGACGCGGCGCCGCAAGCGGTGCGCCCTCCAGATTGGCTAGCAATTCGCGCTCGGCATCATCGGCTTGCTGGAAGTCGCTGCAATAGACGAGCCCGTTGCCCATGCGCTGTTGCAACGGAATCCGCCACTGCCAGCCCGATCCGCGCGCGGTAGCGCGGGTGAACGGATCGGGATCGCCGCTATAGGCGCTCGGCACCGCGACGGCACGATCGCACGGCAGCCAGTGCCGCCAATCCTCATAGCCGGTCTCCAGCGTCTCCTCGATCAGAACGCCGCGGAAGCCGGAGCAATCGATGAACAGGTCGCCGCCGACGGTCTGCCCGTCGTCCAGCTTGAGCGCGGTGACATGACCGTCCTCGGGCCGCTGCGCCACCGCGACGACCTTGCCCTCGATCCGCTGCACCCCGTTGCGTTCGGCGAAGCGGCGCAGGAAGCCGGCGTAGCGCACCGCGTCGAAGTGATAGGCGTAGAACAGGTCCTTGACCGCCGATTGCGCCTGCGGTGCCGGGGGTGCGAACTTGCCGGCCTGCGCCGCGACCGCGCTCATCGACCAGGCGGAGATATCAGGCAGCACCCGCCGCTGCCGCTCGCGCAGATAGAGCTGGTGGAAGTGCACCCCGCCGAGGTCGTGGCCGTGCGCGCCGAACGGATGGAAATAGCGCTCGCCGATGTCGCCCCAGCCGACGAATTCGATCCCCAGCTTGTAGGTGCCGCCGGTCTCGCGGATGAACGCATGCTCGTCGATGCCGAGCATGCTGTTGAAGGTGCGCAGCGGCGGGATCGTCGCCTCGCCGACGCCGACCGTACCGATCTCCTCGGACTCGATCAGCGTGACGCGCGTGACGCCGTTGTTGAGGAAGCGTGCCATCGCCGCCGCCGCCATCCAGCCCGCCGTCCCCCCGCCGAGGATGACCACGCTGCGGATCGTATGTTCGTTCATCTGCCGAGCCGTTTCCGCTGTGAGTAAAAATACGCGTCGAGATCGGGACATCGCGACACCGCCTGGCCGATCGCCGCGCGATAGGCCGCCATGGCGCGATCGCTGTCGGCGGCGTCGGTCGTCTCGATCAGCGGATCGATGCGGCGCGGCATCGTCCCCTGCCCGATCAGCACCGTCAGCCAATCGTCGCGCGAGAAGGTCTCCTCCTCGAAGAACGGCAGGCGGCCACGCTCCCGAAACGCCGCCAGCGTCCGGGCGAGGCTGTCCGGAAGCGCCGCCAAATCGCGCCAGAACGGTTCGGAGCGCTGCGCCGTGGCATAGTGACAGAGCACGAAGTCGCGCACGCGCCCCACCTCCGCCTGCGCCTGCCGGTTGTAATCGGCGATCTCCAGCGGATGGCAGGCGCGGCCCGGCAGCATCGCGACGATCCGGTCGATCGCGCTATGGGCGAGATGCAGGTTGGTGAAGTCGAGCGGTTCGATCACCGTCGCGGCATCGCCGACCGCCACGCAATTGTGCGCCCACGGCTCTGGCCGGGTGCCCTGACGGAAGGCGACCGCCGGCGCGATCGCCGTCGCGCCCGCCGTCGCCAGCGCCTCTTGCGCGTCGGCCTCGGCCAGGAAGGCGCCCGCGTAGCAAAGGCCATGCGACGTCCGGTCCACCGTCGGCGTGCGCCAGCGCCAGCCGGCCGGCGTGGCATGGACCTGATCCAGCGCGGTCATTCGCTCCGGCGGCCCATCCGCCGTGACCAGCCGGTCGCACCGCAGCCAGCGCTGCCAGTCCTCCCGGACATCGTCGATCGCGCCGCGTACGGTCGCGCGGGGACCGGAGGCGTCGACGAACAGATCCGCACTTACCACCGTGCCGTCCGTCAGCAGCAGCGCGTCGACGAACCCGTCGTCGCCGCGCCGTCGCACCGTGGCGACCTCGCCATCGCGCACCTCGACCCCCAGATGCCGCGCGAACGCCTCCAGCATTGCCCGATAGCGCGGCACGTCCAGCATCACCGCCGCCTGCACCTCCGCGACGATTCCCGCCGGCGGGATCGGCATCCGCCCGGCCCGCGCCAGCATCGCCGCGGGTGCATGCGCCTCGAACGGCGCCGCGGTCCCCGCCCGCGCCGCGCGCAGCCAGTGATGGTGGAAAGAGGCGGTTCCGAACGGCTGGCCACACGGCCCATAAGCATGGACATAGGCCGGCAGATCCCCGGCCCAGCCCTCGAACGCGCTGCCCAGCCGCCATACGCCGCCGGCGCGCAACACCGCATCGTCCTCGCTCAGGCCGAGGTCGTCGTGGAAGCCGATCGTCGACGGCAGCGTCTGCGCGATGCGATCCGCGAGCGCGTCGGGCGGCGGCGGCGTCGCGACGATCGTCACCGCCACGCCGGGCACGCGCCGGCGCAGCGCCACCGCCGCCGACCAGCCGACGATCCCGCCGCCGACAACCGCGATGCGCGTGATGGGCGCGTCGAGCGGCGTCACGCGGCGGCCGGCATCGGACAATAATCGGCGAGAAAGGCGGCATGCGCCGGCATCGCGCCGACCGCCGCGGCGATCTCGCCCCGCATCCGTTCGAGCCCCGCGACGAGGCTGTCGGTGGACGGTGCCGCCGCCCGCGGGTCTGCGCCCGTCGGAACGACGCGCTGCCCGAGATAGACGGATACCCAGCTGGCATCGAGGAACGCGCCCTCGCGATATTTGACGACGCGGCCACGGCGCCTGAACAACGCCATCTTCTCCGCAAGGCTGTCCGGGATCGGCATCGTCCGGACGTAGGTCCAGAACGGCGAATTGTCGCGCTCGGTCGCGTGATAATGCAGGATCAGAAAATCGCGGACGCGATCATATTCCATGTTGATCAGGCGGTTGAACTCGTCGCGATCGACCGGCGCGATGCGTTTCTCAGGGAACAGTTCGATCAGCGCGGTGATCGCCTGCTGGACCAGATAGAGGCTCGTCGATTCCAGCGGCTCGAGAAATCCCGACGCGAGGCCGACCGCGACGACGTTGTTCACCCAGCTGCGCGCGCGTCGTCCGGCCTTGAACCGCAGGACGCGCGGATCGGCGAGCGGCGTGCCCTCCACCGCGGCGAGCAGGGCGTCGGTCGCGGCGCCTTCGGACAGGAAGTCGCTGGCGAAGACATAGCCGTTGCCGGTGCGGTGCTGCAGCGGGATACGCCAGCGCCAGCCGGAGGGCATCGCGATCGCGCTGGTGTACGGCGTCACCGCCGTCGCGGTCCGGCACGGCATCGCGACGGCACGGTCGGCCGGCAGCCAGCGCGACCAGTCCTCGAACGGCTCTGCAAGTTCCTGACCGATCAGCAAGGCGGCGAAGCCCGAACAGTCGACGAACAGATCACCCTCGACGCGTCGCCCATCCGCGAGCACGAGCGCGGTGACGTCGCCGCTCTGCGCATCGCGTTCCACCGCGACGACCTTGCCCTCGGTACGGCGGACGCCGAGCCCCTCGGCGATGCGCCGCAGATAGGGCGCGAAGGCGACCGCGTCGAATTGATAGGCATACCCGAAGGTCGAAGCGATCTGCTGCGGGTCGCGTGCCGGCTGGCCGAAGCGGTTGGCCCGCGCCAGCGAACAGGCCATCGAATAATGCTCGATCGGCGGCAGCGGCACGCCGGCGCGTAGCAGGCGGGTGTAATAATGGTGGAACTGCACCTCGCCGCTGCCGCGTCCGAACGTGCCGAAGGGATGGATGTAGCTGTCCCCGACCCGCCCCCAGTCGCGAAACTCAATACCCAGTTTGAAGGTGGCGCGCGTCGCCGCCATGAACTCGGCTTCGACGATGCCGAGGCGCTCGTTGAAGGCCCGGATATGCGGCAGGGTTGCTTCCCCAACCCCAATGATTCCAATGGCTTCCGATTCGATCAGCGCAACGGTGCATCGGCTGGGCAACAGCTTGGCGAGCGCGGTGGCGGCCATCCAGCCGGATGTCCCCCCTCCGACGACCACTACCCGCTGCCGCTCCGCCCGTTCCATCCACTCTGCCCATGACCAGCGCGGTAATTTCCTCCGCCCTTGTCCGCGTCATACCGGAATTTGGGTGCCCGGGAACCGTCTTTCGCCCGCAATCCGGAAGTTCGTGGTAGCGCAAACAAATTGGCTTGCCTTGAGCATTTTCCGGTCGTACCTGAAGTTCCAAGATGCCGCACGGTCTGCCGTGCCGAGACATCGATAGGGAAGACAGTTGGGGATGTTATGATGGCCGACGATAGGCAGCTTGCGCGCGTGGTTCGTACCCGGACTCGTAGCCGGGCTATTCTCAGCAGCGTTTCGGCTACCGCGATGTGCGTATTCGCACTCGGCGTACCCGCTTATGCACAGACCGGTGCCGCCAGCGGCCAGAACACCGCGGGGGCGGCGACGTCGACCAACGTGCCGGGTGGCGATCCCGCCGCACCGCAGAGCGGGGGAGCCGATGCCCGCGACGAGGCGGGCGAGAACGACATCGTCGTCACCGGCATCCGGCAGAGCCTCGCCAACGCACAGACGATCAAGCGCAATTCCGACACCGTCGTCGACGCGATCACGGCGCAGGACATCGGCGCGCTCCCCGATCGCTCGGTGACCGAGGCGCTGCAACGCGTGCCCGGCGTGTCGATCAACCGCTTTGCCGGCAACAACGATCCGGACCATTTCTCGGTCGAGGGCTCGGGCGTCAACGTCCGCGGCCTCAACTTCGTCCGCTCGGAATTCAACGGCCGCGACACCTTCTCCGCCGGCATCGGCGGTCAGGCGATCAACTTCGCCGACGTGCCCTCCGAACTGCTCGGCTCGGTCGAGGTCTACAAGAACGCCACGGCCGATCTGATCGAGGGCGGGCTCGCCGGCACGGTCAATCTCAACACGCGCAAGCCCTTCGACAACAAGGGCTTCCACATCGGTGGCGGCCTCGAGGCGAATTACGGCGACTTCGCGAAGAAGTGGGCGCCGACCGGCTCGCTGCTCGTCTCGGATACCTGGGACACGCCGATCGGCCGGTTCGGCATCCTCGTCAACGGATCCTATTCGCGGCTGAAGAGCCGAGCCGACGGCATCCAGGTCACCAATTTCCAGACCCGCGACGGCGTCCAGGCGGCGACCGGTACCGGAACCAACACGACAGTGACCTGCCGCAACCAGCTCCCCGGCAGTACCGATGCCTTCACGCTGCCGCCCGGCACGATCAACGGCGTCGGCGGCGCGGCCTTCCCCAACCCGGCGAACGTCTGCGGCGCCACCGGTACGGCGGGCGCGGACGGCTTCGCCGACCCCACCGGCATCGCTTATGCCCCGATCGGTGGCCAGTTCCGCAGCCAGGACTATGATCGCAAGCGCGATGGTCAGGCGCTGGCCGTCCAGTGGGAAAGCACCGACGAGCGCACCACCTTCACCGCTCAGTTCCTGCGTACCCATTCCACCAATGCCTGGGGCGAACATACGTTCGAGACCGCGCCGGATCTGTCGGAATACAGCACCTATCCGGCCGGCTGTCAGCAGAACAGCAACGGGCCGATCAACGGCGCCGGCAATGCGACGACGCGCGCGGAATGCCAGCTCAATGGCGCAGGCCAGTTCCAGTTCGGCGCGAACCAGCGCGGCAACGGCTACAATCCGGCCGGCGGCGCCTATCCCAATTTCACCTATGACAGCAACGGGCTGTTCCAGAGCGGCTTCGTCACCCTCCCTGGCGCCGGCTGGCGGACCGCGTCGAGCGGAACGGCGACCACCACCGTGCCGACCGGCGGCACGCAGCAGTCGCTGTCGCGGCGGCAGGTCTATGACGAGAACCTCGTCAAGGATGCCGGCTTCAACCTGAAGATCAATCCGGACGATCATTGGTCGATCGGGCTCGACGTCGACTATACCTATGCCAAGCACGACGTGACCGATCTCAGCGTGTTCGGCTCGACCTTCGCCGATTCCGAACTCGACCTGACCGGCAATCTGCCGATCGTCGTTCCGCACAAGCCGCTGACGCTTGCCGCCAATTGGGCGACGCCCAACCCGGCGCTCGCCGCCGCGACCGACAGCCAGTATTTCCAGAGCCGCGACTTCCAGTTCTGGCGCGCGGCGATGGACCACATCGAGCACAGCGTCGGCTCGGAATATCAGATCAAGGGCGATTTCGCCTACAAGTTCGACGACGGCAATTTCCTGAACCGGATCAAATTCGGCGCACGTTATGCCGAGCGGACGCAGGACGTACGCTACACGGCATACAATTGGGGCGCGATCAGCGAGATCTGGTCGGGTGCGCCGGTCACCTTCAACCAGGGCGACACCAGCCGATCGTCGTTGTACAATTTCGACAATTTCTTCCGGGGCAAGACCAGTGCTCCGCCGAGCGCTTATTATTACAACGGCGACCTGATCAACGGCTACAATTCGGCGACCAGCTTCTTCCAGACGCAGAACGACATCTGGCGCAACACCAACGGCGCCACCGCGACGAACCGGTTCCTGGCCGCGGGCCAGCGTGCCGGCGCGATCCCGGGAACGTCGTTCCTCCCCTCGGAAGTGTCGAACGTTACGCAACAGGACAGCTCGGCCTATGCGATGCTGCAGTTCGGCAGCAAGGATCCGCTGTTCGGCAACATCCGCGTGTCGGGTAACGTCGGGCTGCGCTACGTCCGCACGACGGTCAATTCCCAGTCCGAAACGGCGGTACCCAATCGCAGCGAACTGGGCGTGGTCGATCCCTATGCCACCCGCTGCGTCGCGACGTCGCGAACCTTGCCGGACGGCACCGTCCAGGTCACGCAACCGGGTGGCGTCTGCAACCTGGGCGCGACCGAATATGAGCGGCTGCGGTCGTTCGCCACCGCCGGCTATGCGTCGCAACCCGCGTTCTTCACCAACAGCTACGGCTATTTCCTGCCGAGCGCGAACCTCAAGGTGGGGGTAACGCGCGACGTGGTCATCCGCCTCGCGGGATCGAAGGTGCTGACGCGTCCGGACTTCGCCAACATCCGCCCCTATGTGACCTATGCCCTGGAGCCGGGTTCGGGCACCGTCACGATCAACGCCGGCAATCCTTACCTGAAGCCGGCCACGGCGTGGCAGTTCGACGCGACCGCGGAATGGTATTTCGCCCGCGTCGGCCAGTTGTCGGTCGACGCCTTCTACAAGACCGTCGACGGTTTCTTCTATCAGTCGCTGGTCAATCGCTCGATCACCAACAATGGCATCACGCAGAACATCCAGGCGCGTGGTCCGGCAAATTACGCCGGCAAGGGCAAGATCAGGGGCTTCGAGGTCGCCTATCAACAGACGTTCGACTTCCTGCCCGGCTTCCTCAATGGCCTTGGCTTTAACGGCAACTATACGTTCATCGACAGTTCGGGCCTTCCCAATTCCTTCCTGAACGGTGGGACACCGTCGTCCGGGTCGACCGTCGCCAAGGGCAATCTGCCGCTGGAAGGATTGTCGAAGCACAACTTTAACGCCACGGCCTTCTACGAAAAGGGACCGATCTCGTTACGCGCCGCCTACAATTGGCGTTCGCGGTTCCTGCTGACCGCAGCCGACGTGATCTTCCCCTATACGTCGATCTTCAACGACTCGACCGGGCAGCTCGACGCCTCGGCGTTCATCAATATCAACAAGTACATCAAGCTCGGCGTTCAGGGGGTGAACCTGACGAATACGACCACCAAGCTTCTGCAGGCGTATAAAGCCGGATCCAACGATCTGGCGCCGCGATCCTATTTCACGAACGATCGTCGGTATTCCATCATCCTGCGCGCCAATTACTGACGGTCGGCACTTGACGCAGCCGCCCCTCCCCTTCTGTTCGCCGATGGGGTGGGGCGGCTGTCCGATTCGTGACAGCTCGCCGTCCCGCTTGGACGGTCAGCCGTTGCCGATCGTCACCGCGTCGCCGAGACTCTCCGCGACGTGCGCCATGCCCGGCACCTCCGCCAGTTGACGAAGATCGCTGAACCCGCCGCGATCGTCGCGATAGCGCGCGATCTCGAAACCGTGGCCCTTCAGCGCGGGGATCGCATCCAGCGCGTCGGAGGTCGCCGTGTTGATGTCGATGGGGGATGTGGCGTTCATAGGTCTGCCCGCTCCCCTGACGGAAGTGTCGCACCGCTTTCGTGCGACGGGCCGCCCGGCGCCTGATCCTGGACGACATAATGGATCGGCTTGAACGATCCGCCGTTCGACGCCGGCGCCGAGCAGGCGGTGAGACCGATCACCAGATCCATCTGCGCGACGAAGCTGATGCTGTCGCCGGCCTTGCTGATCGGTGGCAGGACCGAGAGCTTGCCGGTCGCCGCATCGATCGGCACGTTCATGAAGCAATTGAACGCGACCGGGATCTGATCCGGCGTCACGCCGAACGGCGCGAGCGCCGCGGCCAGATTGCCGAAACATCCCCGGTGCCGGGGGAGTTCGGGATAGAAATGGTCGAACGTCGCATAGGAGCACGGCGTCAGCAGGAAATCGTGCACGCCGACCGTATCTGCCACGATCTCCAGCATCGCATTCGATCGATTGGAGTAGAGCGTATGTCCCGTGGTCAGGCGGATCGTCTCGGCGTAATCGAGCGTCCGGCCCGACGACAGCACCTCACCCAGATCGTCGGCCCGGAAGGCGAGGAGATCGGCGACCTGGCAGCCGCGCGGATCGATCACCGTGAGGATCTGCCCTTTCGCGAGCCGAAACGCGTCGCCGCTCCGCTCCGGGATCTCGACGGTTCGATCGGCCAATGGATGATCCCTCACTTGCCGGAATACCGGAACGGGCACTGCCAGCCGCCGTCGACGGCCCGGCCGCTGTATTGGCGCGCCTCGCTCGCCTCGCCATGGCGCGACAGCATCGGATTGCGCGAACCGGCGAGCACCTCGTCGCGCACCATGATCTTCTCGCGCATCGTCTCATATTTGCCCTGCTCGCGCAGCGTCTCGAACTGATCGTGCAGGTTGAAGATCATCGTCGGGCGCGAAAAGCGCCGTGCCGGGCGACTGGCGCGCGGATGAAGTCCGACGACGAAGAACGCCTCGCCCCCGAAGGACAAAGAGAAATGCGCGTTGGACGGATCGGGACTGACGCGTTCGTCCCACGCCTGCCCCAGCCAAACGTCCTTGTCCGACAGCGACTGGATGCGCTGCCAGATCGCCCGTTCGAACGCTTCCTCGCTGAGGTCGTCCGGCCCGGAGAAGACGACGGCGAAGCTGCGGAACAGCGACGGCTCCGCCCGATATTGTGCGGCGAAACAGCGCAGGCGATCGTGGATGCGCAGATCGTCCCACGCACTCGCGATGTCGCGCGCGCCGAGGATGTCGAGCGTCCCCTTCGCCAGCGCCGCCTTGGCGCCGACGCAGGGGAAGCCTTGATCGGCGATATAGGCGGAGAGCAGCAGGCTCGCTTCGTCCTCACTGGGGTCCGCCCAGCTGAACATCGGTTTCGTTGATAGCATGACAGGAGAACGAGGCGCACTTCGCGGCGTTCCTGATCCGGGCCGACCTTGATCCGGCTCAATCAGAAAAGCCACATTGGGTAACGAGCGGATGCCGGTATCCGTGACCGCAACGGAGGGCGTCCTTCGACGAACCACTCGGCGACCGCGCGGTCGGTCGCGATCCGGCGATGCTGGCTTGACACTGACCCGATAACAGTAGCTTACCCTACGTAACGTCCGCCGGGGGGTGGATCTTAAAACGATAGGGCGCAGGGTGGCAGACGATAAGGATGCCCGTCGGGCAGAAGCGCTTGCGAGACTGCTCGTGTTGGACACGCCCGAAGAGCAGGCGTTCGACGACATCGTCTTCATCGCCTCGCAAACCTGCGATGCACCGATCGCGCTCATCAGTCTGCTCGACACCGATCGCCAGTGGTTCAAGGCGAGGATCGGGCTCGATGTCAGCGAAACGCCCATCCACCAGTCAGTGTGCCGGCTCGACATCGACGATCCCGGCGTGCTCGAGGTCGCCGATCTGACCGCAGACATGCGCACCAACGACAATCCGCTCGTGACCGGGGACCGTGCGTTCCGCTATTACGCCGGTGCGCCGTTGACGCTGCGATCGGGCGAAATCGTCGGACGCCTGTGCGTGATCGACACCGAGGCGCGTCCCGGCGGGTTGAGCGATACGCAGAAGACGTTGCTCAATGCGCTCGCCCGGCAGGCAAGCGATCATCTCGAACTGCGGCGGATCGCGCGTGGCAGCGAACGCCTCGCCGAATTGCAGACCGCGCTCGTCCAGATCGGCGAAAGCATCCGCAACAGCCACGACGTTCAGGCGATGACCCGCGCCGCGTCGGCGATCGTCGGCGCCGTGCTCCAGGTGTCGAGAGCCGGATTCGGCTCGGTCGACGAGGATGTCCGCCACATCGACGTCGAGCCCGACTGGACGGCGCCCGGCACCGCCAGCATCGCGGGCCGACACCGGTTCGAGGATTATGGCGCCATCCGCGATCACCTCGTGCGTGGCGAGCCGCTCGTCATCGAGAATGTGCTGACCGATCCGCGGACCATCGACAATCCCGGTGCCATGACGGCTATCGGCGTCCACGCGCTGGTCAACATGCCGGTTCGCCAGCATGGCCGCACCGTGGCGGTGCTGATCGTCAACGCCGCCGCGCGGCGCATCTGGCAGCCGGAGGAGCTGACCTTCCTGCGCAGCGTCGCCGACCGGCTGGAAGCCGGCGTCTCGCGCGTGCGTGCCGAGCAGCAGCAGGAGATGCTGAACGGCGAGATCGCGCATCGTCTGAAGAACATGCTGTCGATGGTACAGGCGATCGCGAGCCAGACGCTGCGGGACGTTCCCGATCGCCGCCCCGTAGAAAGCTTTGAGCAGCGGCTGATGGCGCTCAGCGCGGCGCACGACGTGCTGTTGCAGAAGAGCTGGACCGATGCCGACCTGCGCGTCGTCGCCGCGGCGGTCGTCGAGGCGGTCGGCTTCAGCGATCGCGTTCACATGGACGGTCCCGAGATCGCGCTCGGCTCGCGCGCGGCCTTGTCTTTTTCGTTGGTCATGCACGAGTTGATGACGAATGCGTGCAAATATGGCGCGCTGTGTCAGACCGGAGGGCATGTCGAGGTGAATTGGCGCGTGGAGGCGACCCAGGCTGGCGACGAGCTCGTGGTGCGCTGGCGAGAGACGGGGGGCCCCCCCGTCATCGCGCCGAGCCGGCGCGGCTTCGGGTCGAAGCTGGTGCGGCTCGGCCTGGCGGGGACCGGCGGCGTCGACCTGCGCTTCGAACCCGACGGACTGCAAGCCGACCTGCGCGCGTCGGTCCGCCAGTTGGCGCAGACGTGATCGGGACAGCTATCATCGAACGTCCCGTCGTACTCGTCGTCGAAGACGAACCGCTTCTCCGCCTCTTCGCCACCGACATGATCGAGGATGCCGGCTTCGCGGTGATCGACGTCGGCAGCGCCAGCGCGGCGATCGCCGTGCTGGAGAGGCGCCCGGACATTCGCATCGTCTTCACCGACATCGACATGCCCGGCGGGATCGACGGCATCAAACTCGCCGCGTGCGTCCGCGACCGATGGCCGCCGATCAAGATCATCATCACCTCGGAAAAGCCGTGGCCGACCGGCGTCACGCTGCCGACCGATGCGATCTTCTTCTCCAAACCCTATCGTCAGGATCGCGTCATTAGCACGATCCAGCAGATGGCGGCCTGAGCCGCTCGACATCCATTATTGCAGCGGCTCTTGCTCTGGCGGTCCGTCACCCCGGACTTGATCCGGGGTCCCGCTACGTCCTTCACGGGTTCCCATCGGGAAAGCGGGAGCCCGGGGTGACGGCAGGGAAGGAGAAGTCGCGGCGCCGACGAGCGTCGATCCGGCCTATTCGACGGCGGTCAGGGCCTCTTCGTGATAGGCGTTCATCCGCTGCAACGCCGTCTCGCTCAGCGCCACGACATCATCGTCGACCTCGATCATGCCTTCCGCCCGCAGGTGCTTTATCCAGCGGTCGCCGATCATCTTGTTCTTCGACGTGAGATTGACGGCATTGTCGATGTACATCGTCTGTCGCCGCAGCGCGGCAATGTACATGTGAAGCATCATGTCCCACGCATATTCGTCGAAGATGTCGGCGGGAAAATGGCCGTAGCGCAAGGCCCTCAGCGCGACCTGCGTCTTGGCCATATCAAGACAGCTTTCGAATGACGCCATTGTTGACCCCTGATCCACCCGCATTTCGGTAGTCGCCACCGGGCTGGCGGTGTATCGATCGTCCGCGGCACGCGTCCAATGCCACAGGGAGACGCGAATGACGAGCCAAATGGATAACGGTCGGCTGCTTGCATTGCTGGATGCGGCCCTGGTCGAAGCCGATCTGATCGGACACACGCTCGCTGCCGCGCTGCTTACCGAATGCATTGCCACGGTGCAGCACAATGGCCGAATGCGCGGTCATTGACCTGAGCATCCACACTATCACGACCGGCATCCTGCCGTCAGAGCGGCAGCAGGACCCGCACCTGCCTCGCTGAACGCCTCTCCGCCTGCCGGCTCACGACACCACCGTACCGCTGCGAACGACCGGTTGATTAAGATACGATAGCGTACTAATCAAAAGCGAACGTAGAACGAGGGGCGTCAGGATGGTGTCGTTGTCGACGAAGGTCGTGTTTCTCACCGGGGCGACCGGCAATATGGGTCGCGAGGCGGTCAAGCGACTGACCGCGAAAGACGATATCACGCTCCGAGTCCTGCTCCGCGCGGAGGAGCGCGACGGAAAATTTGCGCGGCAGATGATGGGCATGAAGGGCGTCGAGATCGTCACCGGCGATCTGACCGATGCGCGCTCGATCGAGACCGGCGTCCGTGGGGCGGATGTCGTGCTGCACGTCGGGGGACTGGTCTCCCCGCTGGCGGATCATCTGCCGCCCGCGACGGTGAGCGCGGTGAACGTCGGGGGCGCGCGCAATATCGTCGCGGCAATCAAGCGTGTCGGCGATCCGGATCGTACCCGATTGGTCTATATCGGCACGGTCGCCCAGACCGGCAGCCGCAACGCGCCGATCCATTGGGGCCGGACCGGCGATCCGATCAAGATCAGCACCTACGATCATTATGCCGTGACCAAGACCCAGGCCGAAGCGATCGTGGCCGAAAGCGGCATCCGGCACTGGGTATCCCTGCGCCAGAGCGGCATGGCGCATTTCGACATGTGGCGGATGTTCGATCCGATCATGTTCCACAATCCGCTCAACGGCGTATTCGAATGGTCGACGGCCAACGACAGCGGCCGGCTGATGGCGGCGGTATGCGACGACGCGGTTCCCGACAGCTTCTGGCGCGGCTTCTACAATATCGGTGGCGGCGCCGCGTCGCGCGTCGTCAACCATGAATTCATGGCCGGCAGCATGGCCGGTTACCGTGACGTCCTGCGCCCGCACTGGTTCGCGACGCGCAATTTTCACGGCCAATGGTATGCCGATAGCGACCGGCTCGAGGCGCTGGTGCCGTTCCGCGAACAGTCGGTGCACGATTATCTGGCGGAAGCGCCCCGGCATATTCCGGCGCTCGCCCGGCTCGTGCCGAAGCTGCTGCCGAAGATGGTGCGCAAGCGCATTGAAAACCTCGCGGCCGCGCCGGGCGGATCGCTGCACTGGTTCGCAACCGACGACGCGGCGCACATCGCCGCCTATTTCGGCTCGCGCGCCGCGTGGGAAGCGATCCCGCGCGACTGGGCGGCGTTCGAACTGAAGCAGCCGTCGCGCACGCCGACGCTGCTCGACCACGGCTATGACGAGACGATCGCGCCCGCCGACTGGCGGCTCGCCGATCTGCAGGACGCGGCGCATTTCCGGGGCGGCCAGTGCCACGCGGAGAGCTGCGACGGACCGGATCGGCCGGTGGACTGGTCTTGCGCGCTCGGCCACCGCTTCGCGATGACGCCCAACCTGCTGCTGCGCGGCGGCCATTGGTGCCCGACCTGCCAGATCGACAGCATGTGCTACGATCGGGCCGCCGAGCGCAGCCCGTTCTTCCGGCAGGTCTGGACCGAACCGACCGCCGCCGCCGACGCATGACGGGGCGTCGGGTCAGCGCAGCGGCAGCGTAAGCCGCGTCGTCGGCCTGCTGAGCGAGTAATTGCGCCCGCGCCAAGCGAAGCTGCCCGGCAGGGACGCGGGCCGGGTGATCTCCGCCGTCATGCTGCTGCCCTTGACACGATAGCGGACACGCACCGGGCCGGCAGGCGTCGCCGCGGTCGCATCGACCCGCTTCAGATCGCCGAGCGCCGGCGCGATCCGGACGGACCGGTACCCGGCCTCGCCCGGCCCGATGCCGGCAACGATGCCGAGCAGGTCCGCGGTCGGATGCGCGCTCCAGGCGTGACTGTCCGAGCGCGTGTCGCCGCGTTCCTCCGGCCAAGTCGTATAGTTGAGCTTGAGCAGATCCCGCCACGTATCGAGCAGGCGCAGATACCGGTCCCCCTGCCCGGCGTGGACGAACGCCTGTGCGAGATACCAGGCGAAATAATAGCTGGTCGTGAACAGGCCGGCGGGCGCGTCGATCCCCTTCCCCGGCGCGACGATCCGGTCGAGGATCGCTCTCGCTTCCTCCGGCGTCGCGACATCGTACAGGATCGCCAGCGCGTTCATATGCTGGCTGAAGACCGTGCCGTCGGGATTGTCCGCGAACAGGCCGCGGGCGGGCACCCAGCAGCGGGTGCGGATCGCCTGCTTGACCGCTTCCGCCTTCGCCGCGTCCGCCTCGCCCCGCGCCCTGTCGCCCAACGCCGCTTCGATCCGCGCACCCTGTTGCAAGGCGCCCAGCCAGCTGACGCTCATCAGGCAGCTTTCATTGGTGCTGCCATAGGACGGGAAGATCTTGCGGTCGGTGGCGGGCTGGCCGACCCAGTCGATGAAATTCCATTGCGGGTTCTTGCCGAGCAGGCCGCTCGGCTGCTGCCACGGCTGGAACCAGTCGATCACCTGCCGCATCCGGTCCAGATGGCGGACGATCGGGGCCGTGTCGGGCTGCCGCATCCGCCAGTCGTCGAGCATCGCGACCCAGATCAGCGAAAACGGCGCGATGACGTTGCTGGTCCGCTGCGGATAGGCACCGTCCATCAGGCCGCCGTCGACGTTCGATCCGGCATAGGCATCGATCGCCTGTTCGGCGAGGCGGGGATCGCCGGCGACCGCGTAGGAGATCAGCATCTGCAAC
Organism: Sphingomonas taxi; assembly: GCF_000764535.1. Taxonomy (NCBI): domain Bacteria; kingdom Pseudomonadati; phylum Pseudomonadota; class Alphaproteobacteria; order Sphingomonadales; family Sphingomonadaceae; genus Sphingomonas; species Sphingomonas taxi. Next base: position 1,602,464 of record NZ_CP009571.1, read on the forward strand.
CGAGTATCGCCGGTATATTGCAGCTGCTCCCAATAGGCCGTGTCCATATAGGTTTCGTGCGCGTCGATCCGCGCCGTCCGCCAGCCGACGTCGAAGATGCGGGTCAGCGTCGGATCGTCGCTGGCGAAACGGCCGACCTGACGGAACGGATAGCCGGTCTCGAACGCGCGCAGCCCGGTCAGCACGAGCGGCTGCGCCTTGGTGGTCACCGCGATCTCGGCATAGCGCCACGTCCGCCACCACAAGGGTGCGAAGGTCCGCGGCCGGCCATCGGGCAGGAAGGTGTCGTGGATACCGAAGATGGCGCGATCGCCGATCAGGTTGCGGTCGCCCTTCTTGCGGTTGGCATCGTACAGCGCCTCCGACCAGGTCAGCGTGATCGTCGATCCCGCCCCGCCGCTCACGTCGAGTTCGGGATAGGCGGAGACCATCGCGTCGCGCTGGATCAGCAATTTGACGCTGCTGTTGGCGGGCACCGTCACGGCTTGCCGTGGAAAACGCGCGCCGCCGGCAAGGTCGGTGCGGACGACCGTACCGGGCGTGGTGGCGTCATAGGATTGCAGCGGCAAGCGGTCAGCGACGAGCGTGCGCCCGGCCGCCTCCGGCGCCGCCACGGTGTCCTGCCAGCCGGCGCCGCGCTCGACCGGGCCGGTCCAGTCGACATCCGCCTTGGCCGCGTCGATCGTTTCGGGATGACCGGCGACATAGAACCAGCCGCCCTTGATGATCTGTCGCCAGCCGTTCTCGAAGCCGTGCCCCGCATCGCGGCGCACCCGCCAGCCGGGACGGTCGGTCGACAGCGCCGCCGCCTCGCCATCGCCCGCCAGATGGAAGCCGGTCGCGACGCTCTGCTGGAAATTGGGCGCGGTCTGCGTGAAGAGCGCGGCCCCCTCGGCGTTCCGGACCTGTTGCGGTGTCGGGTCCGGCGGCAGCTTCAGCGGCTTGACGCCGTTCCATACGACCGCGGCGACGACGTTGCGGCCGCGCGTCAGATAGGGTGCGAGATCGACCGCCGTCTCGCGCCAATGTGCGACGTCGCCGGTCGATGGCCCTGCCGCCACCCGCCGGCCGTTGACGTAGAGGATGAAGCGATTGTCCGCGCTCACCCGCACCGGATAGCGGCGGGGCTGCACGGCAAGATCGACCGTGCGCCGGAAATGCAGAACCACCGGATTGGCGGCTGCGGGCAGATCCGCCTGGGTGATCCAGCCCTGCGCCGCCGGCTGGGCGATGGCTGCGCCACTGACGCCCGCGAGGATCAGCGCGATCGATGCCGAGGCTTTCATCATGGACTCTCCGTCGCGCACCATTGTGCCGGCATCATCGCCGGATCTCGATCGTCACCGGCCCGACGAGGCCGGCGGGTACCGGCTTCAACATCTTGTACCCCGCCAGCTTCGGGTCGATCATCGCATTCTGCGGCGTATTGGCGATCGCGATCGCCAGATCGTTCGGTCCGGCGCGGACCGCGTCGGTGATATCGACGCGGAACGGCGCGGTGATCGCCGGTTGCAGCGCACGGCCGTTGACCGACACAGTCGCCATGTCGTGCACCGCGCCGAGATCGAGGATGATCCGCGGCTTGCCCCCGGAAAGCCAGCCCGGCTCGACCTGCATCCGCCGCCGGTAGGTCCCCGTTCCCGAAAAGGATGAAAGGCCGTCGATCGAACGCCAGTCGCCGAGCGCGATGGCATCGATCGTGCGGTCGAACGGCTGTCGTCCGCTATGTCCGGCCGCGCCGAACGTCCAGCCCGAGGCGGGCAGCGCGATCCGCTCGACCGCGACCGGCGGGGTCATATCCCGTGGCCCGGTTGCCGGATCGGCCACCAGCAGGGCGCTTTCGCCCCCCGCCAGCGGCAGCGCGATGCGGACGCCGGCACCGCCGGGCTCGGCCGCGACGGGGGCGATCGACCCGTCCATCGCGTTCCAGCGCGACACGTCGCGCGCGCCGGGCAGGATCATGCCGGCATCGCGCGGGCTGTCGGCGAGATTGTGGACGAAGGTCACCGTGCGGTCGCCGACGCGCCGCTGGACATAGACGACATCCGCGACATCGCCGGCGGTGAAGGTCAGATTGGCCGGCACGCGCGCCGTGCGCAGCGCCGGCACGATCCCGCCGAGCGGCAGGACCCGGCCGCCGGCCTTCAGCGTCGCGGCGATCGCGGTTTTGACGCGACGGTCGCGCCGGACCGCATCCGCCAGGCCTTCGTCGCGATCCGGCGTGCGATCGGTGAAGATCACCGGCAATCCGGCCTTGGCGAACCGGGCGATTGCCTCGGCGGTTTCGGCGCGGATGCCCGCGATCGGCGGCAGCACCAGCGCAGGATAACGCGCGCCGCCGCGGGCGACGAGCTGGCGCCGCTCGACACGGGCATCGGCGATCGCATCGGGATTGATCCGGTCGAAATCGTAACCGCCCGCGATGAAGGCCTTTTCGGCGGCCTGCTTGCCCGCCCCCCCATCCTCGATCCCGACATAATAGCCGGTCTGCCCGTAGAAATAGGCGAGCGGCACGACGGGCTGCCCCTGCTGCAACACCGACTGCATGCGGCCGAGATAGCGCGCGAGCGTCGGCACGCCGGCCCAGATCGGATTGCTTTCGGTGAACATCGTGCTGAAGCCGAGCGCGAAGGGACTGGGCTGGAAGGCGTGCCAGCCCGGCCACGCGCCATCGGTCAGGCGATAATCATGGCCGTGCACGACCAGGCTGTTGACCCCGCCGGCGAAGATCAGGTCGGCGCGGCGGCGCAGTTGGTCCGGCGTCACGTCATACGGGTGATCCTTCCACACCAGACTTTCGGCGGAGACGATCCGGTGGCCGTAGAGGTCGGCACCGGAGCGCGCGAACCGCATGAAATAGGGATCGCCTTCGTGGACCAGATCCTCGGTCTCGGGAATATCGACGATGCCGTAACCGCGCACGATGTCGATCGCGCCGCCGTGCGCCTGGAACTTGGCTTGCAGGCCGTGCGCGTGGTTCCACGCGACATAGGGTTTGATGAAGCCGTCGAACATCAGGTCGGACACGGTCCGGCGATAATCGCTGCGGACGCGCTCGGCGGTGGCGTCGCCGGCCTTGAAATAGGGCGGCGAGAAATGCTCGTTCCACGCCTGCATCCAGCCCGGCTGCAAGGTCAGCGGCAGATATTGCGTCAGGTCGTAGCCGCGCCGCTTGCGGAACTCGGTGAGGAACTGACGCCCCCACGGCAGGTCCTGCATCAGCTCCAGACTGTCGACGAAGGTCGAGCGGATGCCGACGGGCTTCGTGCCGAGCGGATCGCCGACGCGCGCGGCATGCGCGGCGAAGGCGGCCGGGTCCATGTGATCGAGGATGAGCTGCGGCCCCTGCCCGGCCGAACCCAGCACGCCCATGTTCGAGGCATATTGCTTGAAGACGAAGACCTGCCATGTCCCCGCCGGCGCCTGCCAGTCGAGCGTGCCGTCGGTCCGGAGCTTGTCGGTCAGGATGACCGCGCTGGCCGTGTCGAGCGCACCCGAAGCGATGACGTCCTTCCACGGGGAAAGCTCCACCCCCATCATCGTGCTCGCATCGGTCTTCAGCTGCGGCGCGGTGCCGCGCATCGCCACGACCGCGACGATCCTCGCCTGCGCGTCCATCCGTGCCGGCCAGTCCGCCACGCGCGGGTCCTTCACGCGCGCGTCGAACATCGAAAGCGCGCCGAGCCGCTTGGTCCGCGCCGGCATGACCAGCTTGACCGGCGCCCCGGTGCCGCCGGTCACCTGCGTGCGCGCCATGGTCAGCTCGACGAACGCCTTTTCGGGCGGAATGGCGAACCCGCCGCCCGACGGCCATGCCGATCCGAGCGTATAGTCGAGCGTCAGCCCGCGCGCCGCTGCGGCCTTCGCCGCTGCGCGGACATGGCCGAAGAAAGCGGGTTCGGCATAATCGTTGACGCGCGCTTTTTCGTCGGGCGTCAGCGTCGCGAAATTGGGGGCCAGCGCCTGGATCTCCGCGCCGCCGAAGCCCGCCGCGTCGATGACGCCGATCTCGCGCTCGATCTCGGCATCGTTGACCGCCCCGCCCGGCCACCACCAGCGAAAGCGCGGGCGCGCTTCCTTGGGGGGATTACGGAACCCGTCCTCCAGCGACTGCGCCACCGCGGGCGCCCCCGTCAGCATCAATGCGGCGAGACACGCCCCGGTCATCATCGCGTGGAGCCGCATGGCGGTTCGATCCTCTATCAGGGCTTCAGGGTTTGTTTCGAGAGCCTGACCTGCGCACGCAGGCTGGTCTGCGTCGCCGAAGGCCCGACCTCGATGCCATAGGCTCCGGCCGGCACGATCCAGCGGCGCGCCTTGGCGTCGTAATCGCCGATCACGCGCGGGTCGGCGACCACCGACACCTCGCGGGTCTCGCCCGGCGCCAGCATCGGCTTGCCCCAGCCGATCAAGCGCTTGGCCTTGCCCGGCCGGGTCACATAGACCTGCGGCACGTCGGCGCCGGCGCGCTGCCCGGTGTTGGTGACGGAGAAGCGCACGGTCAACGCCTTGCCGCCGGTCGCGGCGAGCCGGTCGTAGCGGAAGCTGGTGTAGCTGAGCCCGTGCCCGAACGGATAGAGCGGCACGAGCCCCTTGGCCGCATACCAGCGATAGCCGGCGTCCGCGCCTTCGGGGAAGGTCACCGCGAACGGCTTGGTGCCGGCCATCAGGCCATAGGTCGCCCGCGTCGCCGCATCGGCCGGCACCGCATCGCTGCCCGGCAGCACCGGATTGGGCAGTTGCGCAAGCGACGCCGGGAAGGTGACGGGCAGATGCCCCGACGGGTTGACCGCGCCGGTGAGCACGCGCGCGATCGCTTCTCCGCCGCGCTGGCCGGGGAACCATGCCGCGACGATCGCCGGCACCCGGTCGCGCCACGGCATCGCGACGGGGTTGCCCGTCTCCAGCACCACGACGGTGCGGGGATTGGCCGCAGCCACCGCAGCGATCAGCGCGTCGCCGTTGCGGTCGAGCGACAGGTCCTTGTTGTCCGCGGCCTCGGTCGACCATTTCTCGCCGAAGACGATCGCGACATCCGCGCTTCTGGCGGCGGCCGCGGCGGCGGCCGGATCGCTGCCGTCGACGAAGGTGATCTGCGCGTCGGGCCGGATCGCCTTCAGGGCCGCGAGCGGCGCGGTGCCGCCGTAGCTGCGCTTGGCGAACGATGCCGCGCCGCCACCCGTCTGCCGTTCCTCCAGCGTGAAGCCGCCGACCGGGCGAACCTGACTGGACCCGCCGCCCGACAGCACGCCGATATCGGCATGGCCGCCGATCACCACGATCGTGCGCGCAGTCGCGGCGAGCGGCAGCACCCCGCCCTCGTTGCGCAGGAGGACGATCCCCGCCTCCGCCGCACGCAGCGCGACCGCGCCGTTCCTCGCATAGTCGATCGTCGCGCCGCCGGTCGCCGGATGGTCGACGACGCCGCTGGCGTACATCGTGCGCAGAATACGGCGCACCGAGGTGTCGATCGCGCCCTGCGGCACGCGGCCCTCGCTGACCGCGGTCTGCATCAAGTCGGAGAACCAGCGCTTGCCGTCGATCTGCTCGCCCGATTGCTGGTCGAGCCCTTTCAGGATCGCCTCGGACGAATGCACCGCCCCCCAATCCGACATGACGAAGCCCTTGAAGCCCCAGTCCCGCCGCAGCACGTCGTTGAGCAGGAACGGATTCTCGCAGGAGTACACGCCGTTCACGCGATTGTAGCCGCACATCACCGCATGGGGATCGCCCTTCTCCATGCCGATCTCGAAGGCGAGCAGGTCGCTCTCGCGCAACGGCGCCTCCGCCATGTCGACGGTATGGACGCTACGCCCGGTCTCGATCGCATTGGCGGCGAAATGCTTGATCGTCGCGATGATATGGTTGGACTGGACGCCGGCGATCTGCGCGCCGACCAGCGTACCGGCAAGCAACGGGTCCTCACCGAGATACTCGAAATTGCGGCCGGCGCGCGGGTCGCGGACGATATTGACCCCGCCGACCAGCATGACGTTGAAGCCCTTGTCGCGCGCCTCGCCGCCGATCATCGCGCCGCCCTCGCGCGCGACGACCGGGTCCCAGCTCGCCGCCAGCGCCATGCCCGAAGGCAGCGCGGTCGCGACGTCGCCCTTGCGCAGGTCGTTGAGGTTGGACACGCCGAGGCTGGCATCGGTCTCAGTGAGATCGGGGATGCCGAGCCTCGGCACCCCCATGATGATCCCCGCGCCGATCGGCACGCCGGCCGGACGTTTGGCGGCGGGGAGCAGCGACGGCATCGGGCCGTGCAGCAGCCGGATCTTCTCTTCCGGCGTCATCGCCTGCACCGTCGCGGCCGCCCGCGCCTCCGCAGACCGTGTGCGATCGACGGATTGCGCGGTGGCGATGGACGACGTCGCGAGCAGCGCCACACATGCGATCCGCCGCATCGTCATCAGTAGGTCACCCGGAAGTTGAGGCCGAATTCGCGGGGCCGCACCGCCGTGCCGACCGCATAGCCGGTCGGGAACGCGCTATAGTCGACCTGGGTCGACCCCCGCGTCGTCAGCACCGCGACGTTGGCGAGGTTCTTCGCGAATACCGAGAATTCATAGCTGTCGTTGGGTCCGCGCACGCCGAAGAAGACGCTGTTGTTGAGCAGGTCGCCATATTTGACGTTGATGAACGGATCCTCGCGCTTCGGTACGTAATTGGCGAGACCGCGCAGGAACAATTCGCGATTGCCGCTGACCGGCACGCGATATTCGGCGTTGACGCTCACGCCCCACGGCGCCTGATCGCTGAGGCGACCGTTCAAGCGGCAGAAGGCGACGTTCTGGCCGACCGGCACGCGCTGCGCACCGACCGAATCGGGGATGCCGTCACCGTTGAAGTCGTTGCAGGGCGCGGTCGCATTCTTGAACTTGGCATCGTTGTAGGTGGCGCTGAGCCCGAGCTGGAGCTGCGTGCCGATGCGCGTCGACAGCGTACCCTCGACGCCGCGCACGCGGGCATCGCCGTTGAAGGTGAGCGCGGCATTGTTGTCGACCACGCCGTCCTTGCCCGTCGATACGGCGAGGTAGGAGTTGGTATAGGCCAGGTAATTCTTGAAGTCCTGCTGGTAGAGCGCCAGCGTGAACTGCACCTTGCGGTCGGCGAACGCGCCCTTGATGCCGACTTCGTAATTGTTCGACGTTTCCGGCTTGGTGACCAGCAGGCTCTCGTCGAGCCGCGCCGTAGTCGTGTTCAGGCTACCGGGTCGATACGACCGCCCGTAGGTCGCATAGGCGGTCAGGTCGCGGCTGAATTCGTGCCGGAAGCTGGCGCCGCCGGTGAGCTGACGGAAGGTCCGGTTGCGATTGTCCGGGCTGACCCCGGAACTGACGATCGGCACCGGGCCGAGGATCGCGCCGCTCAGCGTCTGGACGAAATCGCTGCGGACCTTCGTCTCCTGATAGCGCAGACCGACCTGCAGCTGATCCTTGCCGGTCACCTGAAAACGGTGATCGGTGAAGACGGCATAGGTATCCGACTTGCTCGGCACGAGTACGCCGACGTCGAGCTTGGGAACGAATTGCGGCGGCGTCCCGGCCGGCACGAACTGGAACAGATACTGGTCCTGTGCCACCGTCGTGTTCGAGGTGCTGTGCTCGTAATAGCCGCCGACGAGGAAGTTCCAGAATCGATTGCCCTGCGAGGTCAGGCGCAGCTCTTGCGAGATCTGCTCGTTCTTGGTCTGGAACGACTGGTTCTGCGAGAAATTGGGCAGCGATCCGCCATAAGCGATGTCGTTGACCCGGCCCTGATCGATATTCTGATACCCGCCGATATAGTTCACGGCGACGCCGCCGAGATCGAGCCCCGCGGCGAGGCTGACGATATGCCCCTTGTAATTGTAGCGGCCCGGCTTGGTCACCAGCGCGCTGCGGTCGGACGGGGTGAGGACGGGGTTCGTGGTCTGGCCCGGCAGCGTGAACAGCATCGGGCTGGTGAGCGTCCGGTTGTTCAGATACTGATAGGTCAGATCGAAATTGAGCCGCGAGGTCGGCTGGAACGCGACGCTGAGACGGCCGCTCTCGGTCTTGTCGCGATCCTGATCGCCGGTGCGCAGATTGGTGACGCCCGTCCCGATGTTCCGGTCGAACAGGCCCGCGGCGCGAACGGCAAGAACGCCGGGGATCAGCGGTACGCTGACCGCGCCCTGCGAATTGATGCCTTGCTGCGTGGTCAGCGTCTGCTGGAAATAGCCGTCGATCTCGTTGAGGTCGGCGCGCCGCGTCGCGATCGTGATCGCGCCGGACGGCGACGTCCGGCCGCGCAGCGTCCCCTGCGGGCCGCGCAACACCTCGATCTGGCCGACGTCGTATAGCGCGCGGAAGGCGCTGCTCGCGTCGAGCGGGGTCTCGTTGAAATAGATGTCGACGGTGGGCGACGTGCCCGAATTCGGATCGAAGCCGACGCCGCGCAGGGTGACCGAATTCGTCGTCGGCTCCTTCGCCGTCAGGCTGAGGCCGGGCGCGAGCTGATCGATCTCGGCGAAGCTGCGCAGGTTGAGCTTCTGGATCGTATCGCCCTGCACGACGTCGACCGATTTGGGCACGTCCTGCAGCCGCTCGGCGCGCTTGTTGGCGGTGACGATGATGTCGCCGCTATCGCCCGGCGCGGGCGGCGTGGTCGCGGTATCGGTCGCCGACTGGGTCGCAGCAGGCGCCGGCGTGGTCGCGGAGTCCGCGGCCTGCTGCGCGAACGCAGGCGCCGTCATCAGCGCGATGCACGATACCGACAAGATCGAAACGGTTTTCAGACGCATGATCGTCCTCCCCTAAACGAATGGCCGCGCCTTACGTGGAACGTACCATATTGTGGGATCAGTTCTTACAGGCTGATCTATCGAGAGTCAATATATAGTTCGGTCTCGTATCATATTATCCCGTGACGATGGGCTCAGCGCTCGTTCTCGAGCTTCGAGAAGCGCCAGCCGTAGAGGGCGACGATCGCGAACGAGACGGCCGGCAGCACGAACGCCGCGGGTGCGCCGTAGCGCTCGGCAAGCAACCCCATCGGATAGGGCAAGGCGACGCCGCCGCCGATCGCCATCACCATCGCCGACGCGCCGCGTTTGGCGCCGCGGCCGAGATCGCGGACGCCGAGCGCGAAGATGGTCGGGAACATCGTCGACATGAAGAAGAAGACGCCGATCATCGCGATCAGCGACACGCGGTCGATACCCGCGGCGACGACGAGAGACAGGACGACGTTCGCCACCGCGAACACGGTCAGCAACTGGCGCGGTCCGACGCGGGCGAGCAACGCGGTCGAGGCGAACCGCCCGACCATATAGGTCATCAGCGCGAACGACAGGAGATAGGCTGCGCCGCGCGGTGTCAGCCCGTCCCAGGTCGTCACCGCGACGTTGATGAACAACGCGCCGATGCCGACCTGCGCGCCGATGTAGATCGCCTGTGTCGCGACGCCGAGCACGAAGTGACGGCGCGCGAGGATGCCGCCGCTGCGCCCGCCCTCGACGGCGTGGCTGTCTTCTGAAATCTCCGGCAGATGCGCGCGCGCCACGAAGAGCGCGAAGACGACGATCGCGACGCCGATGCCGGCATAGATCATCCGCACGCTGTCATGCGCGCCGCCCGCCGCGGCAGGACCGTCGGCGAAGAACAGCGTCCCGCCGATCAGCGGCCCGATGAACGTGCCGAGCCCGTTGAACGACTGGGCGAGGTTGAGCCGACGCGAGGCATCCTCGGGCGGGCCGAGCACCGCGACATAGCTGTCCGCGGCGGTTTCGAGACAGGCGAGGCCCGCGGCGAGCACGAACATCGACAGCACGAACGGCAGGAACGTACCCGACGCCGCCGCCGGGATGAACAGGAAGGCGCCGATCGCCGTCACCGCCAGCCCGGTGAGGATGCCGATCTTGTAGCCCGCCCGCGCCAGCCACAGCCCCGCGGGCAGGCTGACGACGAGATAGGCGCCGAAATAGGCGATCTGGAGCCACGTCGATTCGGCCGTGCCGACGTGCAGCGTGTCCTGGAAATGCTTGTTGAGCACGTCGAGCAGGCCGTAGGCCAGCCCCCAGATGAAGAAGAGGCTGATCGCGAAGGACAGCGCGACGCGCAGGGTGCGCCGCGGCACCTCCGCCGCATGGACGGGGACGGGAGGCATCACGGGCGGGTCTCCAGATCGAGATTGAGGCGGTAGAGGCGATTGGCGTTGCCGCCGAACAAGGCGCAGCGTTCGGCGCGGCTGAAATCGGCGACGATGGCATGATAGGCGGACAGATGCCGGTCGACCGTCCCGAACAATCGATCGGTCGGCAGGTCGCTGGCGAACATCACGCGGTCGGTGCCGAACAGCTCGATCGCCTCGCGGATGAGCGGGCGGACGCGATCCTCGGTCCAGTCGCGCCACGCAAAGCCCATGCCGGAGATCTTGATCGCGACGTGCGGCAGCGCCGCGAGCTGGCGCATGCCCTCCCGCCACCGGGCGAGGCCATCGACATCGGTCAGCACCGGCATCCCCATGTGGTTGAGGAACACCGGCACGTCGTCGTGCCGCGACAGGACGGGGACGAGGCCGGCGACCTGGCCGGGATAGCATTGCAGGTCGAACGACAGGCCATGTACCGCCAGTCGTGCGAAGCCGCGGCGCCATTCCGGCGTCAGCGTCATATCCTGCAACGTGTAGGTCCGCCGGGTCTCGGCATGCCAGTTGACGATCTGGCGGATGCCGCGGACGCGCCGCGACTGCGCCTGCTGGTGCAGCGCATCGTCGACGCAGGGCGCGGTCAGGTCGGCGAAAGCGACGATAGCCGTCGGCAGACCGCCCGCATCCGCCAGCCGGTCGAGCCAGGCGGTCTCCGCCAGATCCTCGTCCGGCCGCGCGCCGGCATCGATATGGACGACGCCGGCGACGGTCCACGCGGCGGTCTCCGCCCGGTAATCGGCGGGCAGATAGGTTCGCGCGATCGCCGAGACGTCGCCGTTCGGCCCGCCGTCGCCGAACGGCGGGGCGAGCCAATCGTAGCGCAGCTGCGCGAGGTCCCAGAAATGGACGTGCGCGTCGACGAAGGGGATGTCGTTCATAATCCTCTCCCCGGGGCGCCCGGCGTTCCGGGTCACCGCGATTTCGTATCAGAAGGTCGTGCGGCCGCCCGACGTGTCGAAGGTCGCCGCGGTGGTGAAGCTGCACTCTTCGGACGCCATGAAGCACACCATCGCGGCGCTCTCGTCGACCTCGCCGAGCCGTCCCATCGGGATCCTGGAGCGCATATAGTCGACCTGGCTTTGCGGCAGCTGCGCGAGGATCGGGCTTTCGAACGTCGCCGGCGTGATCGCATTGGCGACGACGCCCTTCCCCGCCAGTTCCTTGCCGAGGCTCTTGGTTAAGCCGATCACCGCCGCCTTCGATGCCGAATAGGCCGAGGCGTTGGGATTGCCTTCCTTGCCCGCGACCGAGGCGACGTTGACGATCCGGCCATAGCCCTGCGCCAGCATCGCCGGCACGATCGTGCGGTTGCAATAGAACAGCCCGTCGACGTTGACGCTCATCACGTTCAGCCAGCTCTGCACGGGATATTCGTGCACGGGCGCGGTGGCGCCGGTGATGCCGGCGGAGCAGACGAGCACGTCAACCCTGCCCAGCGCCGCATGGCTCTCGGCGAAGGCGCCCTCCACCTCGGACAGTTCGGCGACGTTGAGCGCGGCGACATGCGTCGCGCCCACCTCGGCCGCCGCGGCCTCGAGCATGCTGGCGTTGAGATCCCACAGCGCGACCGTGCCGCCCTCGGCGACGATCCGTTTGGCGACCGCCTTGCCGAGGCCGGAGGCGCCGCCGGTGACGATCGCGGCGCGGCCGGCGAAGCGGCCGGGGAAGATCGTCATGCCGCCTCTCCCGTGCGCGGGTGCCGCCAGGCGACGACGGTCTGCGTCTGCGTGCCCAGTTTCGCGATCGACAGCGTCATCGTGTCGCCGGCCGCGAGGTAGATCGCGTCGGGCTTCTTGCCCTCGCCGACGCCGGGCGGCGTGCCGGTGATGAGCAGATCGCCCGGCTCCAGCGTGACATATTCGCTGACGTAGGAGATCAGTTCGTCGACCGCGAAGATCATCGTCTTCGTATTGCCGGTCTGCATCCGCACGCCGTTGACGTCGAGCGACATGGCGAGGTCCTGCGGATCGCCGATCTCGTCCGGCGTCACCAGCCACGGGCCGACCGGACAGAAGGTGTCGTGCCCCTTCCCCTTCGACCATTGCGTGCCGCGCTGCTTCTGGTTGAACCGCTCCGACACGTCGTTGACCAGCACGTAGCCGGCGACGTGCTCCAGCGCCGCGGCGCGATCGACGTAGCGGCAGGTATTGCCGATCACCACGCCCAGCTCGACTTCCCAATCGCCGTGCGTCGCGCCTTTCGGCAGCATCACGTCGTCGTCCGGTCCGTTCAGGCTCGACAGCGCCTTCATGAACATCATCGGTTCGGTCGGGATCGGCAGGTTCGATTCGATCGCATGGTCGCGATAGTTCAGGCCGATCGCGACGATCTTGCCGATCCCGGCGAGCGGCACGCCGTAGCGCCGTTCGCCCCCGACCAGCGGCAGCGTCGCCGCGTCGACGCCGGCGAGCGTTCGCAGCGTCTCGACGGTGATGTCGGATACGATGCCGGACAGGTCACGGATGTGGCCGTCGGCGTCGACGATACCGGGCGTCTCGTCGCCCTTGGGGCCATAGCGGCAAAGCTTCATGGATCGATCCTCAATGGGTGTAGGGGCGGTGGAGCGGCACGGCGCGGTTGAGCTCGACGCCGAAGCCGGGTTTATCCAGGGCACTCGCCTTGAGGCGGCCGTTGACCGGCACCGGCTCGCCGAGCAGCTGCGGCGCGAACATCGGCACGACTTCGGTCGGGCCGGGATGCATCATCAGGAATTCGGCGAACGGCGAATTGTGGCGCGTGACGACGAAGTGATAGCTGTAGACCGACGAGCCGTGTGGCACGACCATCTTGCCCTTGGCGTCCGCCAGCGCGGAGATCTTGAGCAATTCGGTCACGCCACCGCACCAGCCGACATCGGGCTGGATGATGTCGCAACAATCCATCTCCAGCAGCATGCGGAAGCCCCAGCGGGTCGCCTCATGCTCGCCGGTGGTGACCAGCATCCCCTTGGGGACGTTGCGCTTCAGCTCGGCATAGCCCCAATAATCGTCGGGGCTGATCGCCTCCTCGATCCATTTGAGGCCATGGTCGTGGCAGGCGATGGCGAGGCGGGTGGCGTAATCGACGTCGAGCGCCATCCAGCAATCGTACATCAGCCAGAAATCGGGGCCGACCTTCTCCCGCATGTCGGCGAGCAGGGCGACGTTCTTGTGCAGTCCCTCCAGCCCCTCGGCCGGACCATGGTGCAGCGGCAGCTTGCCGCCGATGAAGCCCAGTTCCTTGGCGACATCGGGGCGCGCGCCGGTGGCGTAGAATTGCAGCTCGTCGCGCACCGCGCCGCCGAGCAGGTGATAGACCGGCTCCTGCCGCAGCTTGCCGAGCAGGTCCCACAGCGCGAGGTCGACGCCCGAGATGGCGTTGATGACCAGCCCCTTGCGCCCGTAATATTGGGTCGAGAAGTACATCTGGTCCCAGATCTTCTCGTAATCGGCCGGGTTGCGGCCCTCGAGAAAGCGCGCGAGATGCTTCTCGACGATATAGCAGGCGGGCTCGCCGCCGGTGGTCACCGCGAAGCCGATCGTGCCGTCGTCCGCCTCGATCTCGACCACCAGCGTGCCGAGCACGTTGATCCCGAAGCTCTGCCGCGACTGGCGGTATTCGGGATAGCGCGCCATCGGCGTCGCGATGTGATCGTCGATCCAGTGGCCCTCCTCCTGGTCGTGATAGTCCGCGCCACCGCCGCGTACGACGAACGCCCGCACGTGCTTGATCTTCGCCAGCATGATTCCTCTCCTGCGTTGCCCCTCGCATACCGAAAGGATACGACTACGTACAATAAATATTTTCCACATGATGAAACATGGTGTAAGCCCGTGGGATGGAACCGGAGAGAAACGCGGCCCAGCCCCAGACCGGGGCGGGCGGCAGCCAGACCCTGATGCGGGGCCTCGACGTGGTCGAGGCGGTCGCGCGCGGCGCGACGACGCTGACGCCGATGGCGGCGCAGCTCGGGCTCAGTCGCAGCACGACGCATCGCCTCGCCTCCTCGCTGGTGGAGCGCGGCTATCTCGCGTTCACGCCGCGTGCCGGCTATCGGCTCGGGCCGAAGCTGCTCGAACTGGGACAGCTTGCGCACGAGCAGGCGGACATCGTCCAGGTCGCGCGGCCGCATCTCGAGGAGCTGTCCGCCAGGACCGAGGATACGGTGCATTTCGGCGTGCTCGACGGCGACCGCGCGCTCTACCTCGACAAGATGCCCGGCCGGCGCCGCATCACGATCTCGTCGCGGATCGGCGACCGGCAGCCGCTCACCTCGACCGGGCTCGGCAAGGCGCTGATGATCGACCGGCCCGCCGCCTTCTGGATCGCGCAGCTCGACGCCGATGCGCGCGACGGCGGCCTGCCGGTCGATCGCGACCTGTGGCTGGCGCGGATGCGCGACTATGCCGCGACCGGCTGCGCCTTCGACCTCGAGGAGAACGAAGACCAGATCCGCTGCGTCGCCGCGCCGGTGCGCGATGCCGGCGGGGCGATCGTCGGCGCGCTCAGCGTGTCGAGCGCCGCACAATATATGAACGACGCGCGCATGCGGGATCTGGCCGATCTGGTCGTCACGACCGCGCACGACATCAGCCGGGACCTCGGATGGTCCGACAAGGAGAGCCCCATTGTTGCTTGAAGGGAAGACGGTCCTCATCACCGGCGGGTCGTCGGGGATCGGCGCCGCCGCCGCGGTCGAGGCGGCCCGTCAGGGTGCCGATGTCGCGATCAACTATATCGGCGCGGATGCAGGCGCGCACGACGTCGTCGCCCGCATCGAGGCGCTCGGGCGTCGCGGCGTCGCGTTGAAGGGCGACGTCGCCGAGCCCGATACCGCGACGGCGTTCGTCGGCCGGGCCGCGGATGCGCTGGGCCGGGTCGACGTCTTCGTGTCCAACGCCGGCATCTGTCCGTTCCATGCGTTTCTCGACATGCCGGCCGCGACGTTCGAGCGGACCATGGCGGTCAACCTGCACGGCGCCTTCTATATGGTGCAGGCCGCCGCCAACCGGATGGTCGCGCAGGGCGGTGGCGGCGCGATCGTCGCCGTTTCGTCGATATCGGCGCTGGTCGGGGGCGAATATCAGACGCATTACACGCCGACCAAGGCGGGCGTGCATTCGCTGATGCAATCCGCCGCGATCGCGCTCGGCCGGTACGGCATCCGCTGCAATTCGGTCCTGCCGGGCACGATCCTCACCGAGATCAACCGCGACGATCTGGCGGATACCGGCAAGCGCGAGCGGATGGCGGCGCGGGTTCCGCTCGGCCGGCTCGGCGAACCCGAGGATCTCGCCGGTCCGATCGTCTTCCTCGCTTCCGACATGGCGCGCTACGTCACCGGCGCGGCGCTGCTCGTCGACGGCGGCGCCTATGTGAACCTGCAATGATCGGCAGACCGATGCGCGCCGCCGCCCTTCTGGCCCTCCTCCTCGCGCCGCTCGCGGCTCCCGCGCAGACCGTGCCGCCGTCGCTGCCCGTCCCCGCGGAATTCGCGACCGCATTGCCGCTCCGCACCGGCGATGTGCCGAACGGCAACGGTCCCGAACAGTGGAACGGCAAGCCGGGGGCGATGTCGGTCCGGAACACCGTGTCGGCGAGTCTGGTGCCGGTGCTCCCCGATGTCGGCAAGCGCACCGGCGCCGCGGTGGTGATCGCCCCGGGCGGCGGCTTCATGACGCTGTCCTGGGACCACGAGGGGATGGAGGTCGCCCGGGTCATGGCCGATCATGGCATCGCCGCCTTCGTCCTGAAATACCGCGTCGACCCGACGCCGCGCGACCCGGCCGGCTTTGGTCGCGCGATGTCGGCGCGGATGACGAACTGGATCGGCAAGCCCGGCGAGGGACTGAAGATCACGACGCCGTCCTATGCCGTCGCCGACGGCATCGCCGCGCTGCGCCTGGTGCGCGCGCGCGCGGGCGAATGGGGAATAGATCCGACGCGGGTCGGCATGATCGGCTTCTCGGCCGGCGCGCGGACGACGCTGGGGGTCACGCTTCAGGCGGCGCCCGCCGATCGGCCCGCCTTCATCGCGCCGATCTACCCGCCGATGGAGCGGATCGCGGTACCCGCCGATGCGCCGCCGATGTTCGTGGCGATGGCGACCGACGATCCGCTGTCCGGTCGCGCCGGCTACGGTCTGCTCGAAAGCTGGGCCGCGGCACGCCGTCCGTTCGAATTCCATGCCTATCAACGCAGTGGACATGGCTTCGGATTGGGCGTCAAGGGCACCACGACGCAAGGCTGGATCGACGGGCTGTTGCGCTGGATCACGTTCAACGGCTTCCTGAAGGCAAGACCATGAAGGCTGCATCGGCTCTCGACTACCGCGACCTCGCGCGCCGCAAGCTCCCGCATTTCCTGTTCGAATATATCGACGGCGGCTCCTATGCCGAGGTGACGTTGCGGCGGAACATCGCGGATCTCGAGGCGATCGCCTTGCGGCAGCGGATCCTCACCGACGTTTCGGCGCTCGACCTGACGACCGAATTGTTCGGGCAGAATCTCGCCATGCCCATCGCGCTGGCGCCGATCGGCCTCGCGGGCCTCAACGCGCGACGGGGCGAGGTCCAGGCGGCGCGCGCGGCAAGCAAGGCGGGGATACCCTTCTGCCTGTCGACGGTCTCCGCCTGCCCGATCGCCGAGGTCGCGGCCGGCACCGATGCGCCCTTCTGGTTCCAGCTCTATATGATCCGCGATCGCGGCTTCATGCGCGACCTGATGGCACAGGCGAAGGAGGCGGGCTGCTCCGCGCTGATCTTCACCGTCGACATGCCCGTCCCCGGGTCGCGCTATCGCGACTATCGATCGGGGCTGGCGGGGGCGTCGGGGTTCATGGGGTCCGCCCGGCGCACCGTCCAGGCGATGCTGCGCCCGGCCTGGGCCTATGACGTCGGCGTCCGCGGGCGTCCGCATCAGCTCGGCAACGTCGCCCCCGTGCTCGGCAAGAACACCGGTCTCGAAGACTTCTTCGCCTGGATGCGCAACAATTTCGATCCGACGGTCTCGTGGCGCGACCTCGAGTTCATCCGGGAGAGCTGGGACGGGCCGCTCGTCATCAAGGGCATTCTCGACGTGGAGGATGCGCGCGCCGCGGCGACGCTCGGGGCGGACGGGATCGTCGTGTCCAATCATGGCGGGCGCCAGCTCGACGGCGTCCCCTCGACCGCCGCGGCCTTGCCGATCATCGCCGATGCGGTGCGGGATCGGCTCACGGTATTGGCGGATGGTGGCATCCGCTCCGGCCTGGACGTCGTCCGCATGCTCGCGCTCGGCGCGCACGGCGTACTGCTCGGCCGCGCCTGGGTCTACGCGCTGGCCGCGGCCGGCGAAAAGGGCGTCACCCACATGCTGCAGCTCATGGAAGCGGAGATGCGCGTGGCCATGGCGCTGACCGCGCGCACGACGATCGCCTCGCTCGACCGCAGCGCGCTGGTCCGCTGACGGCTTGGTATCGCGGGGCCAGTCTTATATGGGCGACGCCATGACCAAGGCTGCTCCGACATTCGTACCCCGCCGCGGCCGGCCGACGGCCAAGCAGGTCGAGGCGATCGACAATGCGCTGATCGCCACCGCGCGCCGCCATTTTCTGGAAAACGGCTTCGATGCGGTCGCGATGGAAGCGATCGCCTTCGAACTCGGCGTGTCCAAGACGACGCTATACGGTCGCTTCCCCTCGAAGGAGGCGCTGTTCCACGCGATCGTCGAGGATGCGGTCGCGCGATGGTCGGCGGAGGCGTCCGAGGCCGATAGCGAACTGACCGACGACATCGACCAGCGGCTGCGCCACCATGTCCGCGTCATCGCCCGGTCGCACGACAATCCCGAGGTGCAGGCGTTCCAGCGGATCATCGTTTCGACCGCCGGCCGCTTTCCGGAACTCGCCAAATCGATGCACGACGTCGGCTCGCTCTACATCATCAACCTGATCGCTCGGGACATCCGCGACGCCGCCGCAAGAGACGGCATTCCCGCGCGCGATCCGGAAAGCATCGCCACGCGCATCGTCGCGTCGATGACGGGCTGGTATCTCCAGCAAAGCCTGATCCGGACCGTCAGCAACGCGGAATTCGACGCTTACGGCGAGCGGACGGTGGACATCATCATGGCCGCCCGCGCGATCTGGTGACCGGGCGGTCATTGACATAGATACGGTACCGTACGATATAACTGTTGGCAGCCCCGACGCTGCGTGATGAGAGGATATCTATGCGTACGTTGATGGCAGCTGCCGCCCTTCTTCTGGCCCCCGCGACGCTCGTGAACGCGCAGGCCGCCAAGCCGCCCGCCGCGTCGGCGACCGCGACGACGGCCCATTATTCGACGTCGACGACCGAGATCGGTACGCTGCTCGACGATCCTGCCGCCAAGGCGGTGATCGAGAAGCACGTCCCGGGGATGACGACCAACGACCAGATCGACATGGCGCGGGCGATGACGCTGAAGGACATCCAGCAATATTCGCCCGATGCGGTGACCGACAAGGTGCTGGCAGCGATCGACGCCGACTTCGCGAAACTGCCCGCCAAACCGGCCGCAGCGGCGAAGTAACGCCTGACCCTTATCCGATGCCATGGGCTGCCGAGACATCATCGGCAGCCTTTTTTTTGGCGCCTGCTGATCCGCTCGGGCAGTATCGACCATCCGGTGGCCGATGCATTGACAGCGGCCGCGCAGCAGGCGTCATTGGCGATCTACGCGCAACGCCATCCGAAATGGGTGTTCCGGTATTTGCCCCGGTTAGCCGGGCAAGCCCCGTAGATCGGGAAATGTCGCGTATCATCGACGGTAAGTGGCGGGCCA
The DNA here is from genome assembly GCF_000764535.1 of Sphingomonas taxi. Lineage (NCBI taxonomy): Bacteria > Pseudomonadati > Pseudomonadota > Alphaproteobacteria > Sphingomonadales > Sphingomonadaceae > Sphingomonas > Sphingomonas taxi. The sequence goes on from NZ_CP009571.1 coordinate 1,621,421, forward strand.
CGCCAGACCCCGATGAGCACTACGTCTACGCCATAGCCGTCTAAATCCCTCCCCAGGGCGTCGTTCCTGTTTCTAATGAGGTACGACGCCTCAACTCAGTCCCTCGGGCGGAGGACAAATCCGATAGGCGGGTTTCGAATTTTGAGCGTGCGATAGTAGCCGCTTGCCGCAGTGCTGCCATCGCGCAAATGATGGTTGATCGGGATGAGCATGGGCTGTCAGGTCCATCTCTCGCGAGTTCGGCCGCAAGATGCGGGAGGCCGGCGATCTTCGATCGTGGCAGGATCACACCGGGTCACGAACAGAAGCACCATGAATCCTGAAGCCGCCGTGTGACGCGCGCCTGCCAGCACGCCACCGGATATCTGGAAGGGCTGGACAGCCGCCCGGTCACAACGACTATCGGCCCTGCCGAACTGCCCCGCCGCCTCAACGTCGAGCTGGGGGCCGTCGGCACGCCTGCGATATCAGTCAGATTGTCGTCGACGGCGAGTTCTACGCGGACATGCGGGTGTTCGGCGAGGAAGGACCTCGTGGACCGCTTTTTCGACCGAGCCAACGGCGCCTTGGCTCTGCGGCACGATGCGCGCCTGCTTCATTCGAAGTCGCGCCCGGAAGCTTGGGAGACTTGGAGCACGTGCAACGGTGTGGCGCTCCCGGTTAGGCCATGGCAAATGTTGGAGCACGTCTATCTCATTCTGCAAGCGGCGGCCGCCGGCCTCGGCGTCGCGATGGGATGGTGGCACATGGCACGCGATGAGATCGCCAGCGGCGTGCTGGCAGCACCAATCGGCTTCGTGGCCGATGGATCGCGCTATCTGCTGCTGTCGTCGGAAGCTGCGTCACCGCGTGTAATTCGATCGCGCGAGGCGTTGCTGGATTGGATGCACCGCTTCGGCTGACAGTGGTATTGAGCGTACAATGCGAGCATTCAAGATCGACACTTTTATATGTCGACCTTCAAGTATATTCCTGAGGCAACCTATGCCCGATACGGATTTATATGTCCAAAACGCCGTCGGCAGATCAAATATTGGTTAGGAATTATGCCTCCATTAGAGTGATTTGGAATCATTAAAAGGCGGTAGCGTCAATTATGAACTGATCGTAGCTACTCATCCGTCCTGCAAGTTCGAGCAGATTTCGAAGTCCTAGACCTCGGTTGTGTGGAGACCAGACTACCGAGCAGGAGAGTGTTTCCGGCTCGTCGAAGATTGGCCGAAATATCACACCGGAAGTATGAAGAAGCGTTTTCGCCTCGCCGACAATGCTCAAACCATACCCCTGCGCGACCATCGTCATCAGTGTGATGTGCTCGACGTCGAAGCGCCGGATGGACATATCCACTGCCGCGCCGGCGAGGCGCATAATGATATGGTCGTGCACCTGCTGCCCGGCGCCTCTGTGCCGAACGATGAATGCTTCGTTGGCAAGTTCGGCCCATGTCACGCCCGCTTCATCCGCAAGTCTATGGTGTGCGGGCAGCGCGACGAGAAGCCGTTCGCTCCACAGTCTGCGTGCATGGCAGTCGGGAAACGCCGGTGAACCTGCCACGAAGGTCGCATCCAGCCTGTCCGCTCGAAGCCGCATCACGTTCTCGCGCGCGGCCCCCTCAATGATCTCTACCTCGATTCCTGAATGCTGCTCCCGGTAACGCTCGATCAAGGTGGCTAGGAAGCTCCCTTGGATGAGTGCGTGGACGCCGACGCGCAGGCGACCGTGCTCCCCGCGCGCCACCATGCTGGCGGTCCTGACTGCCTGGTCGAGTTGATCGATGCCGACACTCACCCGCTCGACGAAATGCCGGCCGGCTTCCGTCAGGCGGACACCTCGCGCATGACGCTCGAACAGGAGGATGCCCAGGGTTTCCTCCAGCGCTTTGATGCGTGCGCTGACGCTGGACTGGCTAACTCCTATTGCGCTCGCGGCGTGGCGGAAGTTGAGATACTCTGCAACGGCAAGCGTTTGCACGAGTGACGCAAGCGGGATGCGCGATCCAAGTAGCGCTGGGGCTCTCATGGGTGCGGTTGAACGGCGTCGCCGCATCGAAATCAGCGAGCCAGAAGGTCGGTTATGGCCTGCTCGATGAACTTGGTGTCCGCATCGTTAAGACCTTCGCCCGCGACATGGCCCCAAGCCGATTCCAAGACGCGCAATTCCGCCCGCGATATCCGCGCGGCCTCGGCGGCGGCATCCTCGACCGGAAAGTAAAGGTCGCTCGACGAAGGCATGACGATCGTGTCGGCACCGATCGCAGACAGCGCTTTGTCGAGATCGCCGTGATAGAGAGGATTGGCACCGACATCCGCGTGCTGCCCGGTCCAGAGCTGGGCGAGCAGATTGTTGGCGTCGCGCTTCAAGAACCAGCCTTCCCAGAAATCGACGAGGAAGTCGTCGATGGAGGCATAGCCCAGCGCACTTTCGTCCAGCCTTTCGCGGAAGAAGGCTGGCGAGAAGCCCCATGCTGCATAGATGCGGGCGGCCACCCGCAAACCGCGCTGGGGCTGCCGAACGTAGAAACCTTCCCGGAAGTCCGGGTCCAGCTCGATCGCGGCACGCACGCTGTCGAAGAACAGGTAGAAGTGGCGGGGGAGCTGTCAGTTTAATGCGGACGCGTCTCGGCAGGCTGGAGCTGGTCTTTTGAGGGCAAACCTTAGCTGACAAGCGCCTGCCACTCCGCCAGCGCGGCGGAGCGTCGCTCTCGATAGGCTTGTCGGTCGATGAGGTGTCGTTCCAGGCTGAAGTGGTTGTGGACGTTAGCGTGCACAGAGGCGAACTTTTGCAGCGTCTTCATCTGCCGGAACCTCAGCATCGCCCGCTCTCGTCGTCGGAACGCCAAGTGGCTGTTCTCAACCCGGTTGTTGGCCCAGCGACCCACCTCCTGCCGATCGCGGCAGCCCAGCTCATTCATCGCAGCGCCGTAGCTGCGCAGGCCGTCGGTGGTGATCTTATCTGGCGATCCATGACGCTTGAGCGCTTTCCTCATGAAGGTCAGCGCTGCCGCCTTGTCACGGGCCTTGGTGACGTAGCTTTCTAGCACCTCGCCTTCATGATCGACCGCCCGCCACAGGTAGACCATCTCGCCATTCAGCTTCACGTACATCTCGTCCAGGTGCCAACGCCAATGGCGAAAGCCGCGCATTCGGCTCACCCGCTGTTGGCGGATATCGCTGGCAAATATCGGCCCGAACCTGTTCCACCAGAGGCGCACTGTCTCGTGGCAGATGTCGATTCCCCGCTCGAACAGCAGGTCCTCTACGTTCCGTAGCGACAACGGAAAACGCACGTACATCAGCACCACCAACCGGATCACCTCAGGTGACGAGTTGAAGTAGCGAAACGGGCTGGCGGGCTTGCGCGGGCGGGGCATATGCCCGCCCTACCCGCTTTCAATTACCAGCCGGTGCATTTGCTTTGACGGAGCCTGTAGCCGGGATCAGCGCGGGCCGGGCGGTCGTTAGCTGTCTTAAGAACGATAATGGAAAGAGGACGTGACAGGGTTCTGAAAACTCATAGGTGTTGTCGAACAGGGGGATGAGAGCGGAGCATATTGAGGCATGAAGATGATCGGCCTGATCGGTGGCATGAGCTGGGAAAGTTCCGCCGCGTACTACCGCATCGTCAACGAGGGAGTGCGGGACCGGCTCGGCCCGACCGCATCTGCCCGGTGCCTCCTGTGGTCATTCAATTTCGCAGAAATCGAGGATTTGCAACATAAGGGCGATTGGCCGGGCCTGACGACGCGTATGGTCGACGCGGCACGGCGCCTTGAAGCGGGCGGTGCGGGCGTGCTGCTGATCTGCACTAATACCATGCACCGTATGGCGTCCGACGTGCAGGCGGCGGTGAGCGTGCCCCTGCTCCATATCGCCGATCCCACAGCCGAACGCATAAAAGCGGCCGGCTTCAGGAAGGTCGGACTACTCGGTACCGCGTTCACAATGGAACACGCCTTCTACAAGGGACGGCTCACCGATCAGCACGGTCTTGATGTCATCATTCCGAATGAAGAGGATCGTGCCATTGTACATCGCATCATCTATGAGGAACTGGTCGCGGGTAAGGTCCTGCCGTCATCCCGTGAGGATTACCGCGCGATCATTGCCAGACTGGTCGAGAATGGCGCGGAGGCGGTGATCTTGGGATGCACCGAAATCATGTTGCTGATCCAACCGGAAGACAGTCAGGTGCCGATCTTCGACACTACCGCTCTACATGCGGCAGCGGCGATCGAATTAGCGTTGTCCCGCTAATTGCTACGTTTCCAAACACGACTTCATAGGGGATTGAGCTCAAGCGTCCCCCGCCCCTACTGTTGCAACGACCCACTTGCGGACACTCGGGAGGCTTTGCAACGCCCCCACTTACGGACACTCGTTCAGGTTCACGCCGCAATCTCGGTTAACTGGTATTTACGAGCAACTGACGCTAAGATTGTAGATATTACCGCGATATTGCAGGTTGCTTTGTCAATTTGCGCGATCCTACCGAGCAAATACCGCGAGCTGGTTGACCGATCACTACTAGATCGATCCGAATAAATCCTAATTTATTTAGCTACCGACGAGTATCGACGACGAGTTTTTCTCTCGTTATGCGATCGATACTCGTCGAACTCGTCAATGCCATTGCAACGCGCATTTCGGCTTCGATCAGCTTCAACATGTGGTCGACGCCCTTTTCCCCTGCTGCTGCCAACGCATAGACCCACGCTCGCCCGAGCAACACGCCGTGCGCACCAAGCGCGAGCATTCGAACAACGTCCAGACCAGATCTAACGCCTCCATCGGCCAACACCGTCAACCGATCGCGCACCGCGTCAGCGATCGGCGGCAGCGCTCGAGCCGTCGACGGAACGCCGTCGAGCTGCCGGCCACCGTGATTTGAAACCACGATCCCGTCCGCGCCAAGATCAGCCGCAGCTCGCGCATCCTCGACGTCCAAGATGCCCTTGATGATCAACGGTCCGTCCCAGGTATCTCGAATGAACTCCAGATCTTTCCACGAGACAGTCGGGTCGAAGTTATTTCGCATCCAAGCGAAGAAATCTTCCAACCCGGTATTCTTGCCCAGGACGGGTGCGACGTTGCCTAGTTGATGTGGTCGTCCCCTTATACCGACGTCATAGGCCCAAGCAGGCCGAAGCATCGACTGCACTGCACGTCGGGCGCCACCCATGAAACCCGACGCTCCCGCCAATCCAGAGCGATAGTCGCGATAGCGGGAGCCTGGGACCGGCATGTCCACCGTGAACACCAACGCGGAACACTGGGCTGCTTTTGCCTGAGCTAACAAATCACGCATGAAGCCACGGTCGCGGATCATGTAAAGCTGGAACCAGAAGGGCTGCGACGTGGCAGCGGCAACCTCGTCTATCGGGCATGCTGAAACCGTAGAAAGGCAGAATGGCACGCCTGCCGTCTGCGCAGCACGAGCAGCTTGGACCTCACCCCGGCGCGCGTTCATCCCTGCCAACCCGATCGGCGCCAGGGCGATCGGCAGACGTTGGCTGCGTCCGAACAGCGTCGTCGACAGGTCCAGCGTCGAGACGTCGGTCAGCACGCGCTGTCGCAACGCAATGTCTTCCAGATCAGCGACATTCCGCCGCAACGTGACCTCTGCGTAGCTCCCCCCGTCGATGTACTCGAACAGAAAATGCGGCAGGCGGCGTCGCGCCAGTTCGCGATAATCGATCGCGGAAGCTGCCTTCATGACCGAGCCTGTTCAAAATCATGCGTTGAGGAAGACGGTGCGGACCGAAAAACGCCTCGAATGATACGCGGCCGGATCATTGCAGGTTCACAAATGCGCCGCCATCCACCAGCAACGCCGCGCCGGTGACGTAGCGGGCTAGGTCGGACGCAAGGAACACGATCGGACCTGCGATGTCGTCCGGTTCGCCAAGCCTCCCAAGCGGTATGCGCTGCGCCATCCGCGCGCGCTTCTCCGGATCGGCAAGATCTTCCTTGTTGATGTCGGTGAGGATCGTCCCCGGCAATACCGAGTTACACCGAATACCGTGACGACCAAGCGCGATTGCCGTCGACTGCATCAGCGAATGCACGCCCGCCTTGGTCGGCGTGTAATGGGTCTGATACTCGCCTCCGACGAGCGCGGAGATGGATGACACGGCGACGATGGCACCCCCCTGCCCCTGACGCATCATCTGGTTGGCCGCAGCCTGCACCATGAAATAGGCGCCGTGAAGATTTACGCGCATCGTTCGTTCGAACGTCTCCACGGGCATGTCGAGAAACGCATGGAACGGGCAGATGCCGGCATTGTTGACGAATACATCGACCCGCCCCAGCGCTTCGGCAGCGCGGGTCACGAAGTCGCTCGCGGTCGCCGGGTCGGCTACGTCGCCCGCCACCGCGATAGCCTTGCGCCCCAAGGCGGTAATCGCCGCCACGCACGATGCCGCCTCGTCCTCGCTGCCAAGAAAATTGATCGCAACGTCAGCACCGTGTCGTGCGGCGGCAATCGCGGTCGCCCGTCCGATCCCAGCCGATGCCCCGGTCACGAGTACGGTCTTTCCTACTAGCAGCATCTCTCTTTCCCTAATTCTTCGGTAGCGAGGCGGTCCAGCCAAGGTCGCGGCTGACGGCGTCGGCTGCATCGGATACCGTTTTCGATAGTTCGCCCATTCGCTCGTCGCTCATGTACTGCGCGGCACTCGATACGCTGATCGCCCCGACGATGACGCCCTTCGCATCGCGAACCGGCGCCGCAACGCAGCGGATCTGGTCCTCATTTTCTTCGAGATCGAACGCGCGGCCGGCATCCACATAGCTTCGCATCCGGCTCTCCCACACCGTCCAGTCGGCAGGGTGCGATCCCTCGGCCTGATCGGCATCGAAGCGAGCGCGCCAGTATTTAGGGGGATGATCGAGCATCAGCGCCTTGCCGAGCCCGGTCGATGTCAGCGGCTGTCGATCGCCCACTCGGCTAGAAATGGTTATCCGGCGCCGGCCCGGCATCTTGTCGAGATACAGCGCACGGTCGCCTTCGAGAACACCGAGATGGACGGTGTCCTCGGTCGATGCGGACAGAGCTTCCAGATGGAGTCGGGCAACCTGGATGATGTCAGCCTGGACATGGGCCAACGCGCCGAGTTCGAGCAGCTTCGGTCCAAGCCGATACCCGGCACGCGGCGTGAAGGCGAGATAGCCGCGCTCCACCAGCGCACTCGCCAACCGATGCGTCGTACTCTTGGTCAGCGCCAGACGGTCAGCCAGCTCAGGGAGCCCCAGGACCTCCTGTGCGATCGCCTCGATCACATCGAGACCGCGCATCAGGGTCTGGCTACCCGCCCCGACCGTGGTTTCCTTGTCCGTGTTCGTGAGCGGTTCTGTTGACGCCATGATTTTCATTCCCTAGGATACTATTCCATAATATGGCAATAGGTGCTGCGGTTCTTATAGGGAACAACGCAGAATAAGGGCAGGATGAACCGTGGCGCTACCAAAGATCAAATATGTGCGAGCCTTCACTGCGACCGGTGGCGGCGCTGACTATCACGACCAGACCGGGGCGCATTGGATCGACGATCATATCGCAACGCCGATGAGCCGGTATCCCGAATACCGGGAGTCACGACGCAGCTTCGGGATCAACGTGCTTGGCACTTTGGTCGTTGAGATCGAAGCTGACGACGGCACCATCGGGTTTGCGGTCACGACCGGCGGGGAGCCCGCCTGCTACATCGTTGAGAAGCACCTCGCGCGCTTTCTGGAGGGTCGAAATCCCGCCGACTACGAGAAGATCTGGGACCAGATGTACTTCTCGACGCAATATTACGGGCGCAAGGGGCTGGTCGTAAACGCGATCTCCGGAGTCGATCTGGCCCTATGGGACCTGCTGGGCAAATTGCGGGGCGAGCCGGTGCATCAACTGCTCGGCGGTCCCGTCCGCGACGAGCTGCAGTTCTACGCGACCGGCGCTCGCCCGGATGTTGCGAAGGAACTGGGCTTCATCGGCGGCAAGATGCCGCTGCACCACGGCCCGGCCGAGGGGTTGGAAGGACTGCACAAGAACGTCGCGATGCTGGCCGACATGCGGGCGAAGGTCGGCGACGACTTCTGGCTGATGTACGATTGCTGGATGGCGCTCGACGTAGATTATGCCACGCGTCTGGCGATCGCGTGCCACGAGCACGGCCTGAAATGGCTCGAGGAAGCAATCAGCCCGGATGACTATTGGGGCTATGCCGAATTGAAGCGCAACGTGCCCAAGGGCATGCTGGTCACGACCGGCGAACATGAGGCGACCCGCTGGGGCTTCCGCATGCTGCTCGAGATGGACTGTTGCGACATCATACAGCCCGATGTCGGCTGGTGCGGTGGCGTGACCGAGCTGCTCAAGATCAGCGCACTGGCCGATGCCAAGGGCAAGATGGTCGTGCCGCATGGCTCGTCGGTCTACAGCTATCATTTCGTCATCACGCGCCACAATTCACCGTTCGCCGAGTTCCTGATGATGCATCCGGGGCCGACCGAAGTGGTGCCGATGTTCGCACCGCAACTACTCGGCGAACCCGTACCCGTGAACGGTCGGATCAAGGCCAGCCAGCTCGACAAACCTGGGTTCGGTGTCGAGCTCAACCGCGACGTTCCTCTCAACCGTCCCTACACACACTGAGGTTCTTCCCATGAAATTCTGTCGTTACGGCGCCAAGGGCGACGAGAAGCCGGGTCTGGTCGACGATGAGGGCCAGATCCGTGATTTATCGGGGCATGTCGCCGACATCTCGATCGCCGCGCTTAATCAGCTGAGCTCCGTCGACGTCGCGTCGCTACCGATCGTCGATGGCACGCCTCGCTACGGCGTACCGATCGCCGGGATCGGCAAGATCGTCGCGATCGGTCTCAACTACCGTGACCATGCGATTGAATCGAACCTGCCGATCCCGACCGAACCGATGATGTTCATGAAGCCGCTGTCCAGCCTGACCGGCCCGAACGACGCCGTCATGCTGCCCAAGGCAGCAACGCATGGCGACTGGGAGGTCGAGCTCGGGGTGATCATCGGCAAGACTTGCCGCTATGTCGACAAGGTTGAAGCCCTCGACCATGTCGCCGGCTACGTTCTTGCGAACGACGTCTCGGAACGGTTCAACCAGAAGCAGCGCGGCACGCAGTGGTCGAAGGGCAAGGGACATGACACGTTCTGCCCGGTCGGCCCATGGCTGGTCACCCCCGACGAAGTCGGCAGTCCGCAGGATCTCGACATGACTCTCGAGGTCAATGGCGTACGGATGCAGACGGGCAACACCAGGACGATGATCTTCCCGGTCGACGAATTGATCGCCTATGTCAGCGAGTATGTGACGCTCGAACCCGGCGACCTGCTCATCACGGGCACGCCCCCCGGGGTCGGCGAGGGCAAGAAGCCCGAAGCGATCTTTCTGAAGCCCGGCGACACGATGCACCTGAAGATCGCCAGGCTCGGCGAGCAGACGCAGGATGTGGTCGCTTGGCAGCATCCCCGTACAGGCGCCGCGGCGTGACCGTCTTTGCGGGTCGGTTCGCAGGGCGGACCGCGATCGTCACGGGCGGTGCCTCGGGGCTGGGCAAGGCCGTCGCGGCACGCATCGTTGCGGAAGGCGGGACGGTCGCGCTGTGGGACCTGAATGCGGAGGCCCTGTCGGCGGTACGCGACGAAATCCAGGCAACGCATGTCGAGGCCGTGGACGTCGCCGACCTCGTTGCTGTCGAGGCGGCCGCACGCGCGACGCACGCGGCACTCGGGAAGATCGACATCCTCGTGTGTTCGGCTGGGATCACGGGCGCGACCGCTCCAGTGCACGAGTTTCCCATCGACAGCTGGCTTCAGGTCGTGGGCGTCAATCTTAATGGCCTGTTCTACTGCAACCGGACGATCGTGCCGATGATGCTCACGAACGGCTATGGCCGGATCGTCAATCTGTCGTCGGTCGCCGGCAAGGAAGGCAACCCCAACGCCAGCGCCTATTCGGCGACCAAGGCGGCGGTGATCGGCCTGACCAAGTCTCTTGGCAAGGAACTGGCTGGCAAGGGCGTGATTGCGAACGCGCTGACGCCCGCCACGTTCGAAAGCCCGATCCTTGCCCAGCTGCCGCAAAGTCAGGTCGATTACATGCGGTCGAAAATTCCGATGGGCCGCCTTGGCGAGATCGAGGAATCCGCTGCGATGGTCTGCTTCATGGCCAGCGAGGAATGCAGTTTCACCACCGCATCGACGTTCGATACGTCCGGAGGCCGCACAACTTTCTGAACGGCACCATTTCAAGGACGGCGCGGCCGTCCGAGCAAACGTATCGCGACCCGGCATACCGGGCGTTCCGGGAGAGGATACACCATGCACGACATTCCCTTCGTCGATGCCCATGTCCATTTCTGGGATCTGGCACGGCTTCGTTACCCCTGGCTGACACCGCCCTTTGCGGACGACGGCCCCAACGGCTCGGTCGAGGCGATTGCGCAGACCTACCTACCGGCTGATTATCGCCGCGACGCCGCCCGGTGGAACGTCGCTGGCGTCGTTCACGTCGAGGCGGGCGCCGACCCCGCACATGCCGCCGCGGAAACCACTTGGCTCGAGCAGCTCGACGACGGCCCTGCCGGTATCGTCGCCTATGCGGCGCTGAACGATCCCGACCTGGAACCGCTGCTCGAAGCCCATCGCACGCATGGCCGGGTCCGCGGCGTGCGCCATATCGTCAACTGGCACGCGAACCCGCAGCTCAGCTACACCGATCGCGAGATGACGGACGACCCGGCGTGGCAGCACGGGTTCGCCCTGCTCGCGAAATACGGTTTGTCGTTCGACCTTCAGGCGTACCCCGCACAGTTTGCCGGGCTGGCGCGTACCTTGGCAAGATCGCCCGACACGCAAGTCGTGATCAATCATCTGGGCATGCCCGTCACAAGCGATCCGGACGGACGCGCAGCCTGGGCAAATGGCTTGCGTCAGCTCGCCGATCTTCCAAACGTCGCGATCAAGATTTCCGGGTTCGGGTTCGTACAGCGACCCTGGACGACCGACGAGGCGCGTCCCTGGATCCTGGAGGCGCTCGACCTGTTCGGCACGGACCGCGCCTGCGTGGCCAGCGACTTTCCGACCGACGGGTTGTTCGGCACGTTCGACGCAACCCTGGGCGCCTATGCGGCAATCCTCGCGCCGTTTTCGGCGGACGAACGTCGCGCGCTGTGGGGCGGCAACGCCAATCGCATCTATCGCCTCGGACTCGAACTCAAGGATCGCGACAATGGGTAATCCACTCGTCGGCGTCGCCTATCACTGGCTTGGCGGACTTGCATCCGCGAGCTTCTATGTTCCCTATCGCGGCGTGCGCCGTTGGTCGTGGGAGATCTTCTGGCTCACTGGCGGACTGTTCTCATGGCTGTTCGCGCCCTGGCTTTTCGCAAGCGTGATGACCAATGACCTGCTCGGCGTCATCGCCGCGACGCCGCCCATGACGATCTTCTGGTGCGTCGCGTTCGGCGTGCTGTGGGGGTTCGGCGGACTGACCTACGGCCTCACGATGCGCTACCTCGGGCTCTCGCTCGGCATGGCGGTCGTGCTGGGACTGTCGACGGTCTTCGGCACACTCATCCCGCCGATCTTCGCAGGCGATCTCAGCGCGAAGCTGTTCGATACGGTATCCGGAAACGTCATCCTCGTCGGTTTGTTCGTGACGCTTGCGGGCATCATCGTCGTCGCGCTTGCCGGGGCGTGGAAGGACGCGTCGCTGCCCGCCGAACAGAAGGCCGCGACGATCGCGGAGTTCGCTTTCCACAAGGGCGTGGCGGTCGCCATCTTCTCAGGCATCATGTCGAGTTGCTTCGCCTTCGGGCTGGCGGCGGGTGAGCCTGTAAAGGCGCTGTCCGCTGCGGCCGGCACGGGGCCATTGTGGACGGGCCTGCCCACGCTGTGCCTCGTCATGTTCGGCGGCCTGCTGACCAACGCGGTATGGTGCACGATCCTGATCATCCGCAATCGTTCGGCGGGCCAATGGGTCGGCCGCTTCGGTGCAGCGCCGGACGATGCAACTGCCACCATCGAAGGCGCTCGACCTCCGTTGCTAGCCAACTTCCTGCTCTGTGCGCTGGGCGGGACTCTCTGGTACTTTCAGTTCTTCTTCTACACGATGGGCGAAAGCCAGATGGGGCGCTTCGGCTTCTCGTCATGGACGCTTCACATGGCCTCGATCATCATCTTCGGCACTTTGTGGGGCTTTGCCCTGCGTGAGTGGCGCGACGCGGCCACTCGAATTCGTGCCACCGTCTGGGCGGGCGTCGCCCTGCTCGTCCTCGCCACCGTCATCATCGGCTACGGCAACAGCCTCGCGTCCTGAAGGAACGAACCATGCGCCTGCGCTCCTCTCTTCCCGTGTTCCTGCTGCTCGCAGGGACGATATTGACCGGCACGGCGAGCGCGCAGGACGTGGCGTCGCCCACGCCCGTCGCCCTGCCCGCTTCCCCTACTCCTGCGGGCGACACGCTGCGGCAGGGCTTCCTTGCCCCTCCGGAGTCGGCGCGCCCTCGTGTCTGGTGGCATTGGTTGAGCGGCAACGTGTCGCGCGACGGGATCACGAAGGATCTCGAATGGATGAAGCGCATCGGCGTCGCCGGGGCCATGATGTTCGACGGGGACATGGGCGCGCCCAAGATCGTGCCCGAGCGTGTGACGGTGCTGAGCCCGCAATGGTTCGGCAATTTGCAGTTCGCAGCCTCGGAGGCCGACCGGCTGGGCCTGGAGTTCGCCATGGCTGCCGCGCCGGGGTGGAGCGAGACCGGTGGTCCCTGGGTCAAACCCGAATGGGGCATGAAGAAGTTCGTCTGGAGCGAGACGCGGATTGCCGGCGGCCGGCACCCCGGTAAGCTTGCCCCGCTTCCCGCCAATGCCGGACCGTTCCAGGCGATGGCAAAGCATGATTTCACGGGCAAAGCGCAGACGGGCGGGCCGGTGTTGGCGCGTGACGTCGCCGTCCTCGCCTTCCGCACACCAGGGGGCGACGTGTCGCTTGGCTCGCTTGCGCCCAGCATAACCACGAATGCCCCTGCGATCGAAACCGCGAAGCTGGTCGATGGTGATACCGAGCACGGCATCACCCTTCCCTCGCCCACGCCCGGCGCGCCGACCTGGGTGCGCTATGACTTTGCGGCGCCGGCGACGATCCGCGCGCTCACCTATGTCGGTTCGGTCGGTGGACGCTTTGCAGATGGGCCGCAAGGTCGGGTCGAGGCGAGCGACGACGGCACGACATGGCGTTCGATCCGCACCTTGGTCGGGCAGGCGCACAACCCCGCGCCGCAGCGTACCTTCGCGTTCCCTGCGACGACCGCCCGGCATTTCCGCGTCGTATTCGACCGCGCCGAAGTGTCGCGCAATCCCTGGCCGCAGGCTCCCGGCATCACGCTTGCCGAACTCGCACTCGTACCAGGCGCGCGTGTCGATCTCTTCGAGGATCGAGCTGGTTTCGGCGTGATCGCGGATGCCGATGCAGTGCGGACGCCCGACGTCGCGGCATCGGCAGCGATCCAATCGGCCGACATCCTCGATTTGACCAACCGACTGCGCCCAGACGGTACACTCGACTGGACGGCACCCGCCGGTAACTGGACGATATTGAGGGCCGGCTGGTCACTGACCGGCGAGGTCAACCATCCTGCCACGCCAGAGGGCACCGGGCTGGAAGTCGACAAGCTGAACGCCACCCATGTCCGGGCACATCTCGACGCGTACATGGCGCCCGTCATCAAGACCTTGGGACCACTTGTCGGTGACCGTGGCCTCCGGTATCTGCTGACCGACAGTTGGGAGGCCGGTCAGGAAAACTGGACCGAGCCGATGCCGGACGAGTTCATGCGTCGTCGCGGCTATACGCTGACCCGGATGCTACCGGTGCTGGCCGGTCATGTCGTCGACAGTGCGGAGCGCAGCGATGCCTTCCTGTGGGATTTCCGTCGCACGCTCGCGGACCTTGTCGCCGAGAACCATTATGGAACGATCACTCGCTTCGCCAAGGAGCACAAGCTCGGCTATTATGGCGAGGCGACAGGCGCCGCCTGGCCGACGGTTGCAGACGGCATGCTGGCTAAGAGCCTCACCGACATCCCGATGGGTGAGTTCTGGGCCATGCCGTTCGGCGGCAAGCCTGCCGCGTACCAGGGGGTGGTAGCCGATGAATTTCCGGCCGACATCATCGAGACCCGGTCGACGGCACACGTCTACGGCAAGCCGCTGGTCGCCGCGGAATCGCTGACCTCGTCGCTGCCGCAATGGACGTCGACTCCGTGGTCGTTAAAGTGGGTGGTCGACAAATACATGGCGATGGGTGTGAACCGGCTGGTCCTGCACACGTCGCCACATCAGCCCGACGACACGCACAAGCCTGGCTTGACCCTGGGGCCGTTCGGCCAGGTATTCACGCGTCATGAAACCTGGGGTGAATTGGCCAAGCCTTGGATCGATTACCTCTCGCGCAGCTCGTACATGCTGCAACAGGGGACGCCGGTGGCAGACGTGCTCTACTTCTACGGCGAAGGGGCGCCATCGGGGGTGCCGTATCGCGACGCGGGCGGCGCGCTCGATCTACCGGGGCACGGGTTCGACTATGTCAACGCCGATGCATTGCTACGGCTGGCAACGGTGGATCAGGGTCAGGTCGCGTTTCCTGGCGGTGCACGCTACCGCCTGCTCGTGCTTCCCGAAGCACTCGATCGGATGACGCTGCCGATGATCACGAAGCTGCGTGATATGGTCGCGGCGGGTGCGGTGCTGGTCGGCCCCAAGCCGACGGGCTCGCCGAGCCTCGGCTCCAGCGACGATGCCATTCGCACGATCGCCGACGATCTCTGGGGCCAGACCGATGGCGGCTCACTGACCGTCAATACATACGGCAAGGGGCGTGTCTATTGGCGACGCGATGTGCCGGCTGTGCTTGCCGCGGAACGGGTCGCACGCGACTTCGACTATGCGGCGGCCGATCCGACGATGGACCTGCGCTTTGCGCATCGTCGTCTTGGCGATGGCGAACTCTATTTCGTGACGAACCAGAGTGACAGGGCTGCCACCGTGCCGACGTGGTTCCGCACGTCCGGCCATGCGCCCGAGCTATGGCACGCAGATACGGGCAAGTCGGAACGCGTCAGCTATGCCGTCGAGGGCGAACGGACGCGAATCCCGCTGACGATCGGGGCGTATCAGTCGGTATTCGTCCTGTTCCGCACGCCGGCCGACGCCGCGGGCCTGACCTTGCCTCCCCCGCAAATGCGCACCGTCGGTACGTTGGCGAAGGACTGGAGCGTGCAATTCCCGACAGGCGCCCCGATCACCACCAGCGTTGGATCGTGGACCGCCAACGCCAATCCGGAGATCCGCTACTTTTCGGGTGTCGCTACCTATAGCCAATCCTTCACCGCTTCAGGCGGATGGTTTGCCAAGGGCGAGCGCCTGTATCTCGACCTGGGCCATATCGGCGATGTCGCGGAGGTCCGGATCAACGGCATCCTTTCGGGAACAGCGTGGGCGCCGCCCTATCGCCTCGATGTGACCGACCAGCTGCGACGGGGTCAAAACAGGCTGGACATCAAGGTCGCAAACACATGGCAGAACCGTTTCGTCGGTGATCTGCAGCCAGGCGCGACGCAGCATGCCTGGACCAATGCCGCATCGGGCGGCGGTTTCGCCATGCTCGGCAAGGGGTTGTCCGCTTCGACTGCACTGACCCCGTCCGGACTGCTCGATCCAGTCCGGATCATCGCGGTCCGGGACGAAGCAGCGCGATGACCGTCTCCAACTGGACCCGGCGCAATGTGATCGCGGGCGGCACCGCACTGGCCGTGACCGCCTCGATCACGGCGTCGATCAACGCTGCGATCGCCGGTGCGCCACGCCGATCGTTCCCCAAGGGCTTCATCTGGGGGACGGCGACTGCCGCGCATCAGGTCGAGGGGAACAACACGAACAGCGACTGGTGGCTGCTGGAGACCGTCCCCGGCACGATCATCAAGGAGCCATCCGGGGCCGCGTGCGATCATTATCATCGCTACCCTCAGGATATCGCAACGATCGCGAAATTGGGTTTGGGCAGCTATCGCTTCTCGATCGAATGGGCGCGCATCGAGCCGACCGCCGGGCACTACGACATCCGTCAGCTCGATCACTATCGCGACATGCTACGGGTTTGCCGCAGCCACGGCCTGCACACGGTGGTCACGTTGCATCACTTCACCTCGCCCGCGTGGCTGGCCGCGCGCGGTGGGTTCGAGGACCCGGCGACCGTGGCTGCGTTCACCGCCTATGCCGAGGCGGTGGTACGACACTGCGGGGACCTGATCGACACGCTCTGTACGTTTAACGAAGCCAATCTCAGCTTCTCGGACTTCATCCCGGCAACGGCGCTGGCGCCGATGCTGGACGCAGCGAAGCAGGCGAGCGGTTCCCCAGCCTACCGCTCCTATCTTTTCGATGACAGCGCACGGTCGAAGCCGATCGTGCGTGCGTGCCACGTGGCCGCACGCCGAGCGATAAAGACGATTAGGCCAAACCTGCCCGTCGGCCTGACACTCGCCATGTCCGACATCCAGGACGCGCCTGGCGCACCGGGAGCGGGCATTGCCGAGCGATCGAAACGCTATGACGTATGGCTGGAACTCGCGCGAGGTGACGATTTCGTGGGGGTGCAGAACTATACCCGCGAGCGCTTCGATACGAAGGGCTCGATCCCGCCGCCTGCGGGAACTGTGCGCACCCAACTCGACCAGGAATATTATCCGGCCGGGCTGGCTGGGGCGGTACGCTACGCCGCAAGCGTCGCACGGAGGCCAATCCTCGTTACCGAGAACGGCATTGGCACACAGGACGATACCTTGCGAGCCCGCTACATTGCCGAGGCGTTGTCCGGACTGCAGGGGTGCATAGCCGCCGGCATCGATGTGCGGGGATATTGGCACTGGTCGGCAATGGACAATTTCGAATGGCTTTTCGGCTACGGTCCAAAGTTCGGACTGATTGCCGTCGATCGCGTCAGCCAAGTCCGCACCGTCAAGCCGAGCGCTGCCGTATTTTCGGCCATCGCGCGGGCTAACGTCCTGCCAGTCTGACGCTACCGAAAACGGCGGTTGCGCGCCGCGCTTACTCGACGATTCCGGCTCCCGCTTTGAAGAGCGGCGAGACGGAATCGTCGGATCCCGCAGGGTTCTGCCGTGCCACCGCTGCCATCGAGGACGGCAGTTCGAACGGCAGTCTGCCTCGCGCCTTCGCCTTGCCCGTAACGACGTCCAACACCGCCGCATCGCTGGCACCGAACACCGCCAGCATAGCCGCAGCGCGATCGCGGATGTTGGTCAGGATCGCAGGACGGTCCATGTCTACCGCAACGATCGTAGGCACCACTGCTGTCGCCCTCAAGATGGCGACATAGCCGGGATCATCGGCACGGAAATCGAGCCTGCCCTCGTTCTGCCGGCTTCCGAAGAAGGCATAGGGATGGAGCTTCTCGGACGGTGTGCCCACTCGGACCAGCGCGAGCTCGGCCTTCGTCGGATCATCGACGACGATGAGCCCGGCTGCCCGTGCGGTCGCCGCAGCCACGCCGTACAACCAGACCCTGCGCCCCGATTGAACCGGGATGAGCGCATTCCTGTTCTGCAGCAGTACCTGAGCCGCTCTTTGAGCCGCTTCGGCCGCGGCGAGATCGGTGGCATTGCCGACCGTGGTCGCTGCGGCTCTCGCGTCAACATAGGGATTGTCGAAAAGCCCTTGTTCGAATTTCAACATCAGTATTCGCCGGACGGATTCGTCGAGACGTCCTGGCGTCACCTTGCCAGCAGCCACCGCGGCGACGAGCGGCGCGGGATCATCGACCCCACCGAATTGATCCATTCCAGCGTCCAATGCCTTGGCGAAGCGATCAACCTTGGTCATCGCCTCGACACCCCATGGCATTGCAATCGCGGCAGGCGTCTGCGGCCGCTCGCGCGTCGGTGCCGAACATGCGGTTGGGCAGTCGTTGGTGATCCCCCAGTCCGACAGGATCAGCCCGTTGAATCTCTTGTTGCCGCGCAGCAGTCCCGTGAGCAGTTGTCGGTTGAAACCTGCGCCGACCTGTTCCAGCGGCCGACCCTTCAGGGTGACACCGGCGATGATCGGATAGGTCGGCATGACGCCCGCGACGTGCGCGGCGAACGCGCCGTCGAACGCCGCGACGTGGCGGGCGAAACTGGCGTCGTCGTGCCGGACGATGCGGCCGTAGTAATTATGCGCGTCGAAGCCCTGCGGCTCCGCGCCGTAGCCAACCCAGTGTTTTACGACCGTCGCGACACCGTCCCTCGCAACACCCGCGCTGCCGTGTTGGAAGCCTTGAATATAGGCGCCCACGAGCGCGGAGACCTTGATCGGATCGGACCCGAAGGTCGCTGTGCCGCGCGGCCAGCGCGGTTCACTGGCGAGGTCGGCCTGCGGCGACAGAGCCATGTGTATGCCGACCGCGCGATATTCACGCCGCGCGACGTCGCCGAACCGCCGCACCACGCTGGGATCGCCGAGCGCGGCCAGGCCGAGCGTCTCGGGCCAGAGCGTGAACCCGCCCCCGCGGGTACTGGCGCCCAATACGGCCTGGAAATGGTTGCGCGGATCGGTGCTTATGGTGAGTGGTATGCCGAGCCGCGACTGCTCGGCGAGCCTCTGCAACCTGTTGTTCTGGTCGGCGAGGTTGGCAGGTGCCATCGACAGACGTGTGATTAGGCTCGTGACGCCGTTGTCGACGATGATCGCTCGTGCTTTCGCCAGGTCGTAGCCACCGTTCGAATGTCCGACCGCGTCCCCAATACCAGGTGCGGTGCCGTGCATCATCGTGCCTGCCTTCTCGGCCAGCGTCATACGCCCAAGCAGATCCTCGACCCGCCGCTCGGCTGGTAGCTTGGTGTCCTCATAAGGGTCGAGCCGGCCGTTGTGGTTGAGGTCACGATAGTCGCTCGGTGTAGTTCGTGCAGCAACACTGGCTGCGATCGCCAGCGCAGACGCGCCGCACAGGATGAGCAACGGCCGTGTGGCGCAGATGAAGGGCATATCGAACCTCGAACGAAAAAATGAGCTATTGAGTCCAGCGCCGATCCTTGATGCTGGCGGTGCCGTTCAGCGCGATGTCCGAGACGCTATGCCCGACCGATATCGGCATCGCGCCGGCACGAACATGCCAGCCTTTGCGAGCAGGATCATAGTCGGCGATCAGGCGCGGATCGACATCGACCTCGACGGTCCGGCTCTCGCCAGGAGCAAGCTTCACCTTCTCGAAGCCGACCAGACGGCGAACTTGCACGCCGTTGAAGCCGGGCCGTGTCGCATAGACCTGCGGCACGTCTGCACCCGCAACCCGACCCGTGTTGGTCACGGTGAACGTGACCCGCGGTGCGTCGCCACCCGTTACTCTAAGGCCGCGATAGGCGAACGTCGTATAGGAAAGGCCGTGGCCGAACGGAAACAGCGGTCTGGCACCCGTTGCCTGGAACCAGCGATAGCCCGCGTCGGCACCTTCGGGATACTCGACCGGAAAGCTCGGCACGCCTCCGGTGAGGTCGACCGTGCTGATGTCCGGGTTGACCGGCTTGCGCGCGGCCTCCGCGGCGGCGGCCTTGACCAGCTGCAGGCCAGGAATATCCGGACGCGGCGCCTGTGTGTCACTTGCCGGAAAGGTGATCGGCAGGCGCCCTGACGGGTTCACGTCGCCGAACACGACGCGGGCGATCGCCTGCCCGCCACGCTCGCCCGGATACCAGGCCGCCAGCACCGCGCCGACGCGGTCGATCCACGGCATCGACACAGCGCCGCCGGTCTCGAGTACGACGACCGTCTTCGGATTAGCCGCGGCCACCGCCGAGATAAGGGCGTCCTGTGCGTCGGGTAATGCGAGGCTTTCGACATCGACCGCTTCCGACCGCCATTGCTGCGCGAACACCAGGACCAGATCGGCGCGCTTCGCTGCAGCGGCGGTCGCGGCAACGTCTGAGCCGTCGAGATAGGTAACCTCGGCACCCGGTGCGCGGGCTCGTATCGCCGCGAGCGGTGATGACGCATGATAGGTGATCTTGATGAAGCCGCTGAGCGGGCCCCCTCCCGGCATCGGCAGTTCGAGCGCGACGCCGCTCGCCGGGCGGACCTGCGACGATCCGCCACCGGACAGCACCCCGATATCTGCGTGTGCGCCGACGAGCAGGATGTGCTTTGCGGTTGCCGCGAAAGGCAGGACGCTTCGGTCGTTCTTCAGCAGGACCATCCCGGCTTCGGCGGTTTTCTGCGCGACATCGGCATGCGCGCGATAATCGATCGGCTGCGGCGCGGCCGGTGTGGGGTTGTCGAGCAGACGATGGGCAATCATCGTGCGCAGGATCCGCCGGACCATGTCGTCAAGCCTTGCAGACGATACTTGTCCACTCATGACGGCAGCCTTGAGCGGCCCGCCGAAGAAGACCTGTTTGTCGAGCTCCTGTCCCGATTCCTGGTCGAGCCCCGCGTTCGCCGCCTTCGCCGTTGAATGCACCGCGCCCCAATCAGACATCACCCAGCCCGTGAAACCCCAATCGCGCTTGAGGACGTCGTTCAGCAGGACCGCGTTCTCGCAGGCATAATGGCCGTTGACCTGGTTGTAGCCACACATGACCGATCCCGGCCTGCCAACCTCCATCGCCATCTGGAACGCGAGCAGATCGCTCTCGCGCAGCGCCGCCTCGGACAACCGAGCATCGAGGACGTTGCGGCCAGTCTCCTGCGCGTTCAGCGCATAATGCTTGATCGTTGAGACGATGTCGTTCGATTGGATGCCGCGGACGCTTTCGCCCGCCATCCGTCCCGTCAACAGGACGTCCTCGCTGAGATATTCGAAATTGCGGCCGTTGCGCGGATCGCGCACCAGATTGGCGCCGCCAGCGAGGAGGACGTTGAAGCCCTTGGCCCGCGTTTCCGCCCCGATCATCGCGCCGCCAGCATAGGCTATTGGCGGATCGAACGTTGCCGCGGTCATCAGACTGGATGGCAGCGCCGTGGCGACGTCGCCCTTTCGCATCTGTCCGCCATTCGCGACGCCCAGGCTGGCATCGCTCTCGAACAGGTCCGGCACACCGAGCCGGGGCACACCGGGCACGTGCCCGGCGCCGGTGCGCTTCTCGGTCGGGCTCGTTCTCAGGATCGTAGAACCGAAAGTGCCGTGCACCATCGCAATTTTCTCATCGAGCGTCATCTGCCGTACGATGGCGTTCGCGCGAGCCTCGGAATCAGATGCGATAGTCGCGTCAGTATCCGTCGTCTTGGCTCGAGCGACCGCAGGCGCCGCGCCTCCGAGCATCAGCCCCAAGCCCGCCGTCCCGATGAGCAACTGTCTGGCGAAGCGGATCATACGGGTCTCCGGAAGGCAAAAATGTGTAGCGCCGGCTGCGCCGACGAAAAAAGGGTGGCGACACCGTCGCCACCCGAGGGGAGAGCTTTAGAATCTTCCGCGCAGCCCGACCGAAACGATGCGACCGAGCGCAGACGCATTCGCTGGGTCGAACCCGTAGGCAGACGTGCTGGCATCGTAGTAAAACGGTGGGTCCTTGTCGAAAAGGTTGGTCACGTCGACCGTGATCTGCGGGTCCTCGACGATGTTGCCCAGCGGCAGTTTCAGACCGAGATGAAGATCGACTGTCGTATTGGCCTTCACCCGGCTGTTGTCGACGACGTTGCGGTACTTGTTGATGTAGTTGACGAATATGGCGCCATCGACGGGGCC
The DNA here is from genome assembly GCF_000764535.1 of Sphingomonas taxi. Classification (NCBI taxonomy): domain Bacteria; kingdom Pseudomonadati; phylum Pseudomonadota; class Alphaproteobacteria; order Sphingomonadales; family Sphingomonadaceae; genus Sphingomonas; species Sphingomonas taxi. The sequence continues at coordinate 1,643,169 of NZ_CP009571.1, forward strand.
GTTTGCATAGGCGACCCGTCCGCGTGCCTTGAAGTTGATCGCATAGCCGGTCCGCAGGCGGCTCGTGACGACGTCGCTACCGTTGATCTGCTGATCGAAACCCCAAAGCCACGTGCCGGATGCGCCGACGTTGAAGTCTCCGGCCGACGTGCTGCGTGCATACCCGACATCGAAGTCGAGCCCGTCGATCTTCTGGCGGGCAAAGTTCTGGCGACGTAGATCGTAGATCGCGGTCGGCAACGCGGCGACGTCCGGATAGGATAGGCCGTCATGCCTGATCCCGCTGGTCGCAGCTAAAACCTGGGCAACGCTTGGTCCGTAGGTACGATAACGATCGTAGAGTGGGTTGTTGGGCTCGCTAACCGGATTGAAGCCCGGGAAGGTTATGACGTTCTTGTAGTCGATATTGAAATAGGTCGCAGTGAGCTTGAAGCCAGGAAGGAATACAGGCTTAAAATCCGCACCCAGCGACCATGTCGTAGCAGTCTCGGGCTCGAGCCTATTCCCGCCCGCTAGAATAATCGAATACGCGCCGGGCGCGGTCGAACCGGTGAAGTCCGCGAAGCGGATGACGCGGGTGTCGATAGCGGTTCCGGCGTCGGCGAGGCTCGGCGCATGGAAGGAAGTGCCGTAACTGCCATGCAACACCAGCCCGCGGACGGGCGTCCAATTCACGCCGATCTTGGGGTTCGTCGTTCCGCCAACATCGTTGTAATGGTCGTAGCGTGCCGAGAGCGAGACATCGAGCGCCTGGAACGCGGTCGTCGCGTTTGTTTCGCCGAAGATCGGCACGAACAATTCGCCATAAGCCGAATAGCTCTTACGCTTGCCGAGCGCTTCGGTTTGGATCGCGCCTCCATCGGGGCCGGTATCGGTATTAGCGTAGAAGCGCTCTTCACGCAGGCTGCCCCCGACCGCCGCCTTCACTGCGCCGCCTGGGAGGGAGAAAAGCGATCCATCGACTTTCGCGATGGCTTCCTTCACCTCCTGCTGGCCGAAGTAACGTGTGCGGTAGTTACCCACCCGCTGCACCAGCGCCCGATCGTTGGCGGTGCCAATACCGTACGGATTGTAGGTACCTGCATTCACGAGACTGGTGACCAACGCCTGATCGATTCCACGCTGAGTGATGTCGTCGCGTTCACGACCGTAGTTCAAATCGATCGCACCGCGCCAACCACCACCGAGATCCGCACCGATGCCTGCATTGGTCGACCAAGTCCGCGTCGAAATCTGGTTCTTCACGGAGGCGCCCAGATCGTTCGACGGGTTGTACGTCACTTGCTGAGGGCCTGCAGGTACGCCGGAAGCGACTACGGCATTATAGAAAGGTCCGCCCGTCACCGTCAGGTTAAGACCGCCACTTGCTACGTTACCGCCGGAGATCGCCTGGCGCGAGCGCAGTTCACGTGCTGAGTAGAGCGTGCGTGCATGCACTTCGATCCCGCTGCCCAGTTCTTGCCGGATGGAGACTAGGCCCTGATGACGATGCTGCTCGGGGTACAGGTCGTTCGCTTTGTTGATGTCGCACTGGTTCGGCACACCGGCACGAGCGCCTGTCGCAGACAGACCATAGATCACGCCGTTGACGGTCACGTTTGCCGGGCTGCACAGCGTCGACAAGGTCCTCATGCCGAAATAATCGCGTTCGGTGCCGTTGACCGACGTGTTCTGCGAATATTCGTAGTCGGCGAGGATCGAGCCCGTGTCCCACTTCTTGCCGGCAAGAATGCTGCCGTTGTAGGTGCGATAGCCGTCTCCGAAGCCGACCCGTCCTGCAGTCTCCACGCCGTCCACATTCTTGCGCAGGATGAAATTGACGACGCCCGCCACAGCATCCGAACCGTAGATCGATGAAGCACCGTCGGCCACAACCTCGACACGCTCGATCGCGGATGGCGGTATGGCACTGGGGTCAGGCGCGGTTTGATTGATGCCGGCACCCGGCAGTCGCAGTCCATCGACGAGAACGAGCGTCAGCCCGCCGCCACCGTTGCCCACGCCGACGCCGTGAATGGCAGGCTGATCGACGAAGTTAGCGGAGTTTTGGCCGTTGTTTGCGCCACTTCCCCCAAAGCTGCCAAGTTGGGGAACAGTGCGGAGCAGTTCGGTCGTCGTGCTGGCGCCGGTCGCGACGATGTCCGCACGTGTAACGCTGACCAACGACGAACCGGTGGGGGCGACACCGCGAATGCTGGACCCGGTGACGACGATGTCGGCAGCCTCTTCGGTCGGCGCAAGAGCCTCCTGGGGACCGACTTGCTGCGCATCCGCGGCCGAAGCCGATGGCGCCGCGTTGACCGACGGGCCGCTGACCGGGACATCCTGCTGAGCTTGTGCAAAAGCCGGTACGGCAATTGCCATACCGCTAGTCGCCAGTAACGTAGCCATGAGATTCCGGGTATTCATGTACATCCCCTCGTCTTCGGAACACGCGCAGATCCCTGCGTCGCGGAAGTATTTATTTTAAGCAGTGATGGAACTGGAAGTGCTCAGACCGCGCCGCGAGCCAACTTTTCTAGGTAATGCGTCTCATACAGCATCGCTCCCCGATATTTGGCTAAACGTGATTTAGCACGACAGTCTTTGCTATCTGAGCTTGGCCTAACCCGAGCATTCAGACTCTGCAAGCGTTTTTTTCATCACCTGCATTGGCATCCCGCATTGTGGAATTTGAAATGTGAGAACGCTGTTGTGGCGGGAAATGCGTATAAGGTTCGTTCGCTGCGTCTGGTGGGCGGCTCGCGCCTAAGTGCCCCTGATATCGCGGCCCGTCGCTGCAGAGATCACTGAATTAGCAGCCAGATAAACTGACGCGATGGCGCGGGTCGCGGGATCTGACCCAGAAGCAGTCATCCGAACCGCCCTGCCCGCTTCCTAACTCCAGACATTCATTAATTTCCGCGTATACGCATCAATCCATCGCGATAAATTGAGGACACCGCTGCTTCGCTACTCTCCGCGGAGCATCCGCGTGCTCCGGCACGTTGAACCCTCAGGCCAGACAAGGTGCTGAGATGGCAGCTAGAATACTCAACAACCCCACCACATCCGGCATTCGGCAACGGAGCGCTTCGGGTGTTACCCGGATCGGTGCGCCGCACACGCGCGTCGATGGGCCAGAAAAGGTCTGCGGGTTTGCCGAATTTCCTGGCGACGTATCGCTACCCGGCGTGGCGCATGCGGCATTAGCGGTAAGCGCCATCGCCCGTGGCCGCGTCACGTCGATTATACGCGACGCCGCGGAGGCAATGCCAGGTGTTCTCCTGATCCTGACTTACAAGGACGTAGGCGACGCCATTGGTCCCGTCGGCCATTTGATGGAAGGCGGCTATGCGAACAGCAGTTGGCGTCCGCTTGCCTCGCCTGAGATCCGCTACGCCGGCCAGATCGTCGCGATGGTCGTGGCGGAGACGTCCGAGGTCGCTATTGCGGCTGCGGCGGCCCTCCGCATCGGTTATGCGGGGCAATCACCGGTTGCGGCCTTAGCCGATCCGCGCTGTACAACCGAGCGGCTCGCGGATGTGAGCAATGAGCACCATGACCGCCGCAAGGGCGACCTTGATGCGGCCCTCGCCGGCGCAGCGGTCCGGGTGGAGGCGCGCTACTCGACGCCAGTCCAGCACCATAATCCGATCGAATTGCCGAGCACGACCTGTCGCTGGGACGGTGACCACCTTACGGTGTATGAGCCGACGCGGTATCTCGGCGCAGCACAGCACGGGCTTGCCGCACAGCTTGGCATCGCTCCTGATCAGGTGCGCGTCGTTTCCCGCTTCATCGGTGGCCATTTCGGCTCCAAGCTGGCCCTGTCGCAGCACACCGCAATTTGCGCCCTCGCCGCGCGCCGGCTCGACCGGCCGGTCAGGCTCGAAGTCAGCCGCCGTGATCAATTTACGGTCGCCAACCATCGCACGGAAACGCAGCACCGTATCCGCCTGGGCGCGGCGGCCGATGGCCGCCTGCTTGGTGTCGGGCACGAGGCCGCGACCGTCAGCTCGCGCTTCGACGATTTCGCGATGGAAGGGACGGATGTATCCACGGCGCTGTACGCGGCGGACGCGGTTGCAGCCGAGGAGCGGCTCGGGCGGGTGGACCGGAATACGCCCGGTCCGATGCGCGCCCCGCCGGAGGTGCCGTTCCTGTTCGCGCTGGAGAGCGCGATGGACGAACTGGCAGATGCGCTGCAGATGGACCCCATCGAGCTGCGACGCCGCAACGACACGGCGACCGATCCGGTCACGGGCAAGGCGTTCACGACGCGGCCGCTGATGCGCTGCTTCGACGCGGCGGCCGCCGCGTTCGGCTGGTCCGAGCGGTCGCCCCGGCCTCGCGCCACGTTACGGGACGGATGGTGGATCGGCCATGGCTGCGCAGCAGCAGCGCGACCGGTCAAGATCGGGCCGGCGTCGATCCGGGTCGCACAGGATAGCGAGGGCAACATCCGCGTTGAAACCGCGCATCACGAGATCGGCAACGGTCTGTACACGCTGCTGGCGACGATCGCGTCCGAGCGGCTGGACGTCCCGCTCGACCGCGTCACGGTCGTGCTCGGCGATACCGCATTGCCCGCGGCCGGGATATCGGGAGGCTCGGCTACCACCACCAGCCTGGCGAACGCTCTGGCCGAGGCTTGTGCGGCGCTGCTCCGCAAGCCTGAAGGCGCGCGAGAGGTCCGTCTGGATTATCTGCCGGCGGGTGCGAAGCCAGATGCGCTGGCGGCGCTGCAAGCCGGCCATATCAAGCTCCTGACGCTGCCGGAGGACGGACTTGCCTGGGCCTTCGGTACGCATATGGTCGAGGTTCGCGTACATGCCTTGACCGGCGAGGTGCGCGTGCCGCGCCACGTCGGGGCCTTCGCGGCGGGGCGCGTGCTCAATCCGATGACCGCCCGAAGCCAGTATCTCGGCGGCATGGCCTGGGGTCTGAGTTCGGCACTGCTCGAGAAGACCGAACTGGACCCGCGCACCGGCATCTACATGAACCGTGATCTCGCCGAATATCTCGTCCCGACCTCCGCCGATATTGCCGGACAGATGGCGATCATGGTGGCTGATGACGACGCCGCAGTGAATGCCGAGGGGATCAAGGGGCTGGGCGAGATCGGCATCATCGGTGTCGCCGCGGCCGTGGCCAATGCCGTTTTCAACGCGACCGGAGTGCGCCTGCGCGACCTGCCGATCCGACCTGAGGCGATGTTAGGCTGAACAACCAGGCGCATTTCTATCCGCAAGCGCGTGCCTTCCACGCCACTACGACCCGCTGCCCGCGCTGACGCAGAACCAGACACTAAGCCGCCACGTGCCGCTCGCCAAGTTTGGCCGTCCGTGTATCTCAGCCGCTCCACCGATGTGAGGCGCCCAGCGGCGCAGTAAACCTACTCGATTGACCAAAATTTAACCCCAGAACGGCATGCATTAGAGGCGCTCCCCGGGGGGGGATGCCTGGGAGGGATGTTGATGCCGCATGGTATTGGTGTGCTGCCACGTTGGGCTGTCACACGCTGGCTGGTTGAGTGCGCTGGAGAAGTTCCCGCTGAAATCCGCCCTTCACTCGTTCAGGGGCTCTATGGATCACTGCCGATCTTTATAGGCGGTGTGTTCAACACCATTCTGGTCTCATCGATTGTAGCTACTCGTCTCCCCAAGCCAGCGTTCCTGTTCTGGGCGCTGCTCGAAGTCGGCTTGGCGGCATTACGCCTGCCGCTGCTCATCAAAGGGACCCGCGCCACGAAGAGCGGAGGCCGCGCACATATAGATCTCTACATATTTGCTGCGGTATGTTGGGCTGCCTCGGTAGGCTATGGATGCTTCATTACGGTGCTCAGCGGTGACTGGCTCGCCGCGACGCTCGTCGTCCTTTCCGCAGCGGCTATGGCGGGCGGCGTGGCATTCCGGAATTTTGCGGCCCCTCGGCTCGTGACGATCATGATCTTTCTTAGCCTCGGGCCGTGCGCCATGGCCGGGGTCATATCCGGCGAGCTGATTATGCTCGCGACGGCCCTCCAAATTCCGATGTACATCTACGCCATGAGGCACGCCGCCTATCGTTTAAACGCCATGCTGGTCCAGACCATGCGGTCGGAGCGCGAGAACGGACGTCGCGCACGGCACGACACCTTAACAGGCTTGTTGAACCGCGCGGGTCTCGAAGAAGTCGTTGCTTGCCGCGCCGGCACGCCTACTGGCACCACGCTATTTTATATCGACCTCGACGGCTTCAAAGCAATCAACGACAGGCTCGGCCATGCGGCCGGCGATCAACTTCTAGTCGAAGTCAGCAAGCTGATGAGGCAGGTGACCCCTGCAATGGACGTCATCGCCCGGATGGGAGGCGACGAGTTTATTATTCTTGCCGAAGAGATGGACGCTGCCACCGCTGGTCGAACGGGACAGCGTCTCATCGACACGCTGTCTCGCACATCATTCGTGTTGAACGAAACCGCGGTGACGGTCGGTGCGAGCGTAGGCATCGCGATCGAAATGGGTGCCCAGTCGGACTTTCCGAACTTGCTGCTTGAGGCGGACAAAGCCCTGTACGATGCTAAGCTCAAAGGACGCTCTTGCGCTGTGCTCGCTCCCGTCAAGTCGCCGAGGCTATACCTCGCCTCCGATCAAGGCCTACAGGTGCAATCCAGCAGATCAGCGGCACACTGAAACGAAAATCTGCAACAACTTATCGACTATAAGTTCGCGCTTACAGAACCCGCACCTATTAGCGCGCGTCGAGGGCTTCGACCCACAAGTGGACATTCAGCCCACCCTTCCCGCTCCCAACTTCGGACGCTTGTTCATCGTCGCGAACGACCAGCTTGCTACCTCGGCCATCCACTGACGAATATCGTGATCTGGGGGGGGGGGTGGAACAGCCGCTTTCGGGTGTCGACCGACCGTAAGCGGTCGTATATTCAGGCGGGCGGGCCGATCTCAGACAATGGCGACCTCGTTCCACGAGATGATTCGGCAGTTCGGCCATACCGGAGCGTGGTCGGACGGCTTGGTTAGTCGCGGTGACGGCCTACCGATCCTACGCACGGCGATGATGGAAGCCGGGGAGCGCCGCAGCGACACGGCGCCCGTCCGCCTCGCGCTGCGCACGTTGTGGACGCATTGCTCCGAGCGGTGGCCGCTGGTGAGTTCGGGGACTCGTCGCAGCAGTCGAACGAGATAGGCCGATCACACGGTGTGACGGCGGCGTTCAACGGCATAATCCGGCAGCTTCGGCGATCGGGTGCATGAACCGACGAGGTACAGACATAACAAAGGGAGCGAGCCCCCCCTTTGCGATCACCGAGGCGTTCCCGTTCAGCCTAGCGGACGATGAGGGGAGCCGATGAACCCGGTCTAGTTGGTCTGGCCTTCTAGCCCCCTGCTAGCCGCCGTTGACTGCCCATCAAGATGGATCTCCCACATGATCAATCCTGTCTCGTCGGTGACGGTAACACTCCACGGGCGAGATCCCCAAAAGATCTCCGGCGCATCCTGCATCATCTGACCACAGGTTTGAATCGCTGCCTTTCGAGCCTCGGCATATGATCCATACTCGGCGCCGTCCGTGTCTGTGTGGCGAGCGTCGGTCTGTGTGTGGAAGAAAAAGCGCACTATCTGCTCCGTCGTGTGACGCGGTGGGAGTTGGAGAAGAAATCACTTCGTTACCCAGTTGATCCGACCCGATCTCCCGTATCGCCAGCACATGCGAGCTGGGATGCAATTATTAAGGTAGCGCGCGGATGCTGAAGCGATGGCGACTTACATCCACACGCCCGACGAACTTGGCGACCTGCTGACGACGCTGCTGGCTGGTGCTGCGGGAGGGACGAAGGAGGCATGGGCGGAAAAGGTCGGCGTCGTCGAGAAGCTACCTATTGCGATGAACGTTCGTTCGAATTGGCAGGTCGCGCCGTCGGGAAAAGCCGCCGACAAGAAGGCTATCGGCCAAGCGGTCGACATCGTCCGTGCGCAGCATCCTTACGTAGCGGGATAGTTAGCCCGGCCGGGTCCGATGTGGCTAGCAGACCGTTAAGCCTTCCCAGTGCGATCATGCGCGCGGACACGGAGCCAGGATATGTCACTGAAGGATCTCATTGATGGCGCTGCCAGCGCTGCTGGTTCCGTTGCTGCGGTCGCCGCTGATCCGGTCGATCCGGCCGCAGAGCGATCAGCGTTGCTCGACAAGCTCCATCAGGCTCGAACCGCGTTTGACATGAATCAGTCCACACAGTCCGGCGGGCAGTGGCTTGCCGCTGACGACGCAGGACGCGTGGCATTCACACCTACGCGTCCCGATTGCCAGCCCATGGTCATAGGTGGGCAGGCGGTGACGTTCTGGAAGGTTGAAGAGCTCCCGGAGGTGCTTGATGCGTTCGAAGCGGCGATCAACGCCGGTGAACTCGATCCGCAGCTTACAGGTTCGACGCCCGCGGGACATTCGCTTCCACTGGAGCGTCTTGCGCCGCGGTGAGCGATGCTTGTTCATCGCGTTTCTGAGCGTCAGCGTTGCGATCGCGTTGGAAACGCCGGTCCGCGAACAGTCATCTTCTCGGCCGGATATGGCCGCTGCAGCGCGAGGACATCCTCATAGCTGCCGCGCAGCCACCGATCCCAGTCCCCTTCATGTAGGATCGTTATCATCGCCTTGGGATGGATGGGGGAGATTAACTCGTTCGGATCTCAGGTCACCATCGTGAACCCCGATCCCTTCGCTGTCTGCTGCCAGAACCCGGCGACAGCAAACATCGGCTGGTCCGGCACATCGAACCACATCTCGCCCTTGATCACCGGCCCGTCGCCAACCTTGTGCTTGTCGGGCGTCCATTCGCAGAACTCCGTCAGCGGGATGAGGCAGCGATTATGCGGTTCCGCCGCTAAGCGGCGCCATTGTGGCAAGCCGAGGTTGCGGACGTTAGTCATCGGCCACGCAGCGCCCCCGCCAAGGACATCCCACAGCATGAGGTCTACGGCACGGCGGCCGCTCTCCTCGCGGATGATGAACGCCTTGCTCTTCGGAAACAGCTCGACCGGGTCCTTGTTCGGCCGGGTTACGTTCTGCGCCCAGCTCGCCCCGAAGCGCTCGAACAGCGTCTCTGGCTGGCTCGACAGGCGGGCGCGGTTGCACATGCAATCAGCCTATACCTTCACGCCTCGAGATCGTCATCGTCGTTGGCGAAAGTCTGACCTGCGCCACGAGCGACCAATATCGCGGTGAGCTGCTTCTTGATGCTCATCCCGGAGATATGGCTCAAGACGTTCGCATGTCCCTCCCGCAACAGCCGCTCGCGAATGTCGTTTACCGAATGGCAGGCACCCGCTCGGGCTAGCTGAAAGGCACGCTCGATTGTGCTGAGCTCAGAGCCTTCGCTCACTGAGTTCTGCCGTAATGTGAGTCGATCTTCGTTGTCATTTGCGCAGCGTGGCGATTCAGTGCCCCTCTGGCAAGCCGACCGCGCGAGAGGCGCGCCGCACTTTACAACCCGCTTTTGGATGGGCTCCGTCCGTGTCAGGCTGGAAACGCCCGCGGCTTCGTAGCCGGGCTATCGGCGTCTTCCCTGGCTAACCCAAGTTGCCGGCTAACGGTGATTTAACGATCAAGCAGTAGGTTCTTTCAGTCTTCCTGAAAGTCGATCATGCCCCGTCGGATCCGCTCATTGTTGCAGTCACTCAGCAACGAAGTCACTGCGCACGCGACGAAGGCAGAGGCAATAGCCGGACAAACCAACCTATTAGCACTTAACGCCACTATAGAGGCTGCGCGCGCGGGCGATGCAGGCCGGGGTTTCTCCGTTGTCGCTCAGGAAGTGAAAAGCCTGGCAGGCGTCGCCCGGTCATCGGCCACCAAGTTCCGCGACGAAGTCCTCGAATACCTTCATCACGGCTCCGCGATTGCGGATGAACTGGCGCGAGACATCGAGGGTGGGCGCCTAACAGATCTGGCACAATCGATAGCTGACACCCTTGCTCGGACGCTTTACGACCGATCAATTGATATTCGCATGCTTGCGACAGACTACAGCGTTTGCGAGGCCTTACTGCTCAATCGATCATCGGCGCGGGCGGAAGCGCGAGCATTGAGCAGGCTCCGCAAGTTGCTCGAATGCTCGCCCTATTTTCTAAATGCCTTTGTGGTGGACGCAGAGGGCGACGTTGCCGTGTGCGCACACGACAACGCCGCCGTCAAAGGTGTCAACTTCAAAGGGTACGTACAGTATCAGCGTGTCATGTCTGCCCCGCCAGAAGTCGACTGGATTACCGACGAGGTTTGGAAGAACCCTTGGTCTCACGGCCGTTGCGTCTTGGTGTATGTCGCACCTGTACGCGTTGACGGAAAGACGATTGGCGCGTGTTATTTGGAATATGACTTCGAAGGGCAAGCTGCCAGTATCATGAACGTCGTCAATCGAACCGCCCGCGACGCGATAGCGTCAATTGTAGATGCGCAGAACCGGGTAGTCGCGACGACAGGCGCATACCGTTATCATGCCCCCTATTCTTACAAAGCTGCCGATGGATCGGGAGAATTGATGGATGGGTTGAACTTGGCGCAGGCGGCGGTGAGAGCCGAGCATGAAATAAGCGGCCTTGATCTGCGCTGCGTCATCGAAGAGCATGTCGACACCGAGGAGCAGATCGCACGGACGCTTCAGGAGCGCGCACGGTCGAGTTGATGACTAAGCCAGCAGTGTATCACGTCGACACGGTAATCAGAAACAGGCGAGGTCCTGGCCGCAATAGAAATGGAATTGCTCCGTCCCCGTCACTAGAATGGAGTTTGGGCCAGACCCGATTGACGCAGCCTTGGCGCGGATGCAGCTTGAACGTCCCGATAATCGAATGGAGGATGTTTCATGCGCAAACATGTGTTCGCTGCGATCAGTGTCGGCCTTCTCGCTACCGCCGCACCATCGGTCGCGGCACCCTGCCGCGATGCCAAGGGGAAGTTCATCAAATGCCCGGACAAGGCCCCGACGAAAGCGATCCGTTGTAAATCCGCCAATGGTAAGTTCGCGAAGTGCGGCACAGCTGGTGCAAAGCCGGTCTGACGAATGGGTTGAGCTGATCGGTTTTCAGCGACGGGCATCAATTAGGATGAAGGGTGACATACCGTGGCGGTGCCCGTCGCGCCTATGGCTAAGGATCAGCGTGTTGGTTGACGCTGCGGAGCGGGGCGGCAGAACAGCGGCGTAGGCGACAGGCACCGCAGACTACCCGCCACCTGGCAAACGTCACCTCGGCAACGTTCAGCGTCGGTCTGTCGGGGGCGCGATGTCGAACGCCACGGTTTGAGTTCGCACCACACGCCAGGCGTTGCCTACTTTGTCGCGAGCGGGTGCAAATACGTATCGTGCGGACATCGCTTGGCATGCGGCAACGTCAAACGCGGGGAAGCCGCTGGATACTAGAGGCGCACATTTCTCAATGTAGCCTTTGACATCAACGATGTACCGCAGCGTCATCGATATGCTTTTCTGATTGCCTGGTAGCTTTGCCACATAGAGCGTTACGTCAGCGGGATATGTGTCCGGCTTTTTGCCGTGCAGCGTCCAGGCGACACCAAATCGATAAATCCCCGCGATCGGCGCGCCGGCCTCATCATTCGCGGCCTTGAACTTGCCACGATGCATCGCAGCAGCGCACGTCTGTCCGTCAAGATCTGGCGCTCCGCTGGAAACGACGACGTAGCAGGCTTTCGGCCGTCCAGATTTGTCGACGAATATGTCTGCTTGGGTCAGCCCTGACGCCTCTGCGAAAATCGCCACGTCAGGATACTCGACGCCGGTCAACCAGTCCGCCTGATTGACAGGACTGGGCGGAGCAAAGTCCAGCTCACTGGCAATGGCGACTAAAATCCAGAGCACAGATTAGCCCCCCCCAATTTCGCGATGTGATTGTGCCAAGGCAAGGGACTGACGGCAATATCCTGAAGCTCGGCCTACGACATGCACCGGATACGGCCTACCTACGCCAGAAACAAAAGAGCGACGACGAACGCGGCTGCGAACGGGAGGAAGACGGTAGATTTTGCTGGCACGCCGCGTCGGCTATCGGAACATCGCGCTCCGCGCAAAGCCTGCTGGCGTGAACTGCGAGCTATCGCCAACAAACCGGATCAGCTTCACCCCTTCAGGCCGACAAACGTTGTCACCGGTATAGGATGAGAGGTGCCTACCATGACAGGACTACGTCGCAGTCGGTATGGATTTGCCCTAGGCAGTTGCGTGTATCGACAACCGCTACGGAAAAAGTCTTTTTGAGCCACCTGTTGAGTTCACGCCTTTCGGCCGGCGACGAGATGCCATCATCAATCGCAGCTAGAATTTTGCTCTTTTGAGCCCTATCCAAGGTAAGCTTCGTTACACCATAATCTAAGAGGTAATCTAGCCGATCTTCTGCTTTCGCCAATACGAGATAGCGATTGTAGCTGATGCCTCCACCGCCGGTGATAGCGTTGGCCTGCACCGCTTTTTGCGCCTCATAAAGGTCTAAGATCGCAGCGAGTATCGCCTTCTTCTCGTGATGATAAACGGCTTTCGGCTCGATCGTGCGCAGCCAAACACGCAACGCTTTGAGGAATTTACCCTCATGCAGGCTGTAATCAACCTCTGGGGAGGTGCATTGATACTTTACTAACGCTGCTTGGCATCGAAGCACCGGCGTACCATTTGCACCGAAGGCTTGGTAACGAACCACGGCGCCGCATTCCGCGCAGCGCATTAGGTCGGCTAGGATGCTATTGCGAGCAACACTGCCACCTCGTCGACGCTTACGTAAAATCTCTTGTACCGCTAAAAACCTGTCTGGTTTTATCACTTGCGGGAAATATCCGGCGATCAACCTCGCTGGCCGTGCGTATCGAGCGTGCGTATCGTCATTCGCGACGAATAGGGGAAGCACACCGGTCACGCGGGGGTTTCGCAACAGGGTGGACACGGTAGGACCACTCCACTGGTGATCGCCCCGCCATCTCCGAACCCCACTTTCATTAAGCGCTTTTGCAATCTCGGCGGCAGATTGCCCTTTCAACGCTGCCGCAAATACCTGCTTCAGTAACGCTGCCCTGCCTTCATGCGGAGCGATCTTCTTTGTAGCAGCATCCACTACAAGCCAGTCAGGGACATGGCTGGTGATGAGGTCCCCTTTAGGCGTCTCGCGCTTCCTCTTCCACGCCTCGCAAGCACGCACCGACTTCATTGCGCTTTCTTCATTAGCTCGGGCGAAGACGATCAATGCATATAGAAGGGAGATAGGCTCTTTCGCCAACGTTTCCGTCGAATAAATGCGACGATCTACCAACGATACAACATTAATCCCGGCCAGTATCAATTGGGATAACAGACTTTGTGCCATAAGTATGTGGGCACGGCTTAGCCTATCAAGGCACTCTATAAGCAAAAAGCTACCACTTGGCACATGCTCGCTCCGCACAGCTTGTAGAAATTTGGCAAGCGCTCCGGTCTCAGCGTTCTTTCCACGAAAGCCAGACACGCCAAGATCTCGTATTGTGAGGCTTTCGTCGAGGTGCAGATCGTGCGCTTTAGCATACTCCGTAGCCATTAAATGCTGGCGGGTAATGCTATCGCCCGACCACTGCGCCGGACTGCTGAAGCGCTGATACGAATAGGCGATGGGACGCGCTGCGGTAGTTGGGTCGCCCATACGATCCTTCGATGCTGCAAAGGCATTATGCCGGATCACACCGTCATTCCCAAGCTCTTGCATTTTGTCCGTTTCGGACTATGCGGCATTTGTGAGACAGGATGATGATGCCCAGCTTGCTGTACGCAGAGCCGAGAGTGAACGACAGAAGCTGCAAAGGCGAGACGAAATCTTCCGTCAATTCCCGTTGGATCACGGTGCATGGAACATTCTCCTCTTTGCGTTCGTGACACAGGGTAGCCGGTTTTCGGTCGGGGATGCTTGCGCCCATAGCGGCTTGCCAAGAACTACCGCTCTACGGCGTATCAGTGAGCTAGAGGCCGCAGGTTTGATGAGTCGACAGACAAACGACTTTGACCGGCGCGTTGATTGGCCAGCCCTCACACCCTTGGCGTTAGATTTGCTAACGACGTATTTCAAAGCAGATTGAGAAAACCATCGGCCTGTCGCTATGCCTGATCTACGGCGTCCAACCTGTGGCAACATGACGAAGCTTACACACCGTTCCAGAAAGGCTTTGAGCCTCCTGCCGTCAATGCGCGACAGCTTCAACTGAAAGCGAATAGATGGTCCACAACCCAACTTTTTTGCCGTTCTATGGCACCTGAGCCAATAGCAGCTTCGAAGCGGGTACGAGCGCCTCCGGGTGGCCGGGTTTCGGCAAAGGATGACGCTCAAGCAACGACGCTAAATGTTTTGAGTTGGTTGAGAGCCGCCCTGCCCGAGCGGAGCTGACCCACAAGTGGACATTCAGCCCATTCTTCCCGCTTCCAAACTTCGAACGCTTGTTCATCGGCGCGACCGACCAGCTTACCCCGGCTATCCACCGACGAATGTCGTGATCTGGTGGGGAGAGCGGTCCAACGGCTTTTCGGAACGCTAGTCCTCGTCGTTGAGCGGCCGTGTGTGCCAGCTTGCGTGAAGCGTCGGCACGGCGCTGAACAGCGCCATCATGTAAAACGCGAATGCGGTAAGTTCTTGTTGAGCGACAAGGGCTGACCACACTTGCATCGCGAGGAGGCCTACGGTTAGCCATATGCCTGCGAATGCCGCCACCGCCACCGTCGCCAGTCCGACTAGGAACGAGTCGCGCCGCTGCTGCCGCTCGAATTCGTCTGCGCGCTCGCTAAAGCGGCGCAGCGGACCCCAGATTGGCATGAGGTTGGCGATGAAGAAGCCCACCATGATCAGCGCATAGCCGATCCAGTAGCTGCGGTCCGGATTCACAACGCACCAAAACAGTCCTGCACTCGCCACGACCAGCGCCACCACGGGCGGCCAGCGCAAATGCCGCTTGCGCTGCATGCCCGCAGCCATTGCAGGCACGCCGGTCCACATCACTGACTGATCTAGCCAAGCTAGAAAACGGTGCTGTCGGTTGCTCATTGTTCCACTCCGATCCGCCGCAAGCTGGCGCCGATTGCTTCGAACGGGGTCAGCGAAAAGAGCAGCTCTACCGGTACGGAGAACACCGCGGCGACCTTCAGCGCCAACTCGAGGCTTGGCTTGTAGTCGCCGCGCTCAAGGTAGCCGATCGTCTGCGGATTGACGTCCACCGCCTCTGCAAGCTGCCGGCGTGACAACCCATGCTCAGCGCGAAAGACAGCAATCCTGTTGTGCATAATCTCATTCGAGCCCCGAATCACTACGATTCGTTGTCTTTACACAACATTTTGTGAATGCCGTCAACACCGTTGGTGCGGTTGGGTACCGGTCAGGCCGCCTTCGCGTCGATGTGATGCAAAACGTTTGCCTTTAGGATCTGGAATGGCCGACATCGCTTCATCGTGATGAACGGACGTCCGCTTTCCAGGGTGCGAATTACCCACCGGAACGTCCGAAGATGGGCGCGAGCGGACGATAAGCTGAACTAAGTTCGTGCTTTCGAGTATATCATCCTCGGCATGATCCGGCGCTCTCATGACCCAATTGCGGTCGTTCCCGCCCCTGGCCGCCTCGCAGACCCCGGCTGTTTTTTAATTGTGAGGAGATGATCAGCGGCGCCAACCTCGTCCGTGGGCGGCGAGAGTTCGAGCCAATCACGCGCGCGATTGATCGGAGCGCTACACGCCGCCTGGCGAGCAGGCTACCAACCCATATCGCCTGCCGCGATCTCTCGATCACGCTCGGCAAGCTCTGCCTCGTCCGCCGGGCACATGGTCGACATGCCTTCGCTGGCCGCACGCTCCTGAATCTCTTCGACGAACGGCCGCAACCCGTCTTCATAATGACGGAACGCGGACGCATGATTGTCGGGATAGCGCTCCAGCGCGGATGCCAGACGACCGGCACCGATGATGGCCATCGAACCGCCGAGGCCCGCTAGCGGCGAGACGCAATACCCCGCATCCCCCACCAACACGACCCGCCCGCGAGACCAGCACGGCATCCGGATTTGATTGATCCGGTCAAAATAGAAATCGTCGTCCCCGGCGACGGATGCAAGCATGGCCGGCACCTTCCAACCCAGCTCGCCGAACTGTTCCTCGATCAACTGGTGCTGCTGCGCGCGATCGCGATAATCATATGCGATCTCGCTCTCCGTACGGAAACCGAAGCCGATGTCAGTACGATCATCATAGCCGTTAAGCATCGCCATCCGCCCGGGCGTCCGGAAAACCTCTGTCGTATCGGCGGGGAGCAACCCGGTGTCCGGTACGACCTTCAGGAAGAAGTACCCGCCCATGAAGTAGGTGAACTGATCGCCACCACCGAACACCAGCCGCCGCGTGTTCGACCGGTTGCCATCGCACCCGACGACCAGCGCGACGTCACGCCGCTCGCCATTGTCCAGGGTCACTTCTACCCCGTCGCCGCGCTCTTCAAGCCCCGTCATCGACCGGCCAAATAGCAGTTCGACATCGTCCGCCACCGCATCGAACAATATGTCCAGGAGGTCGTCGCGATGGATTTCATAGCGTACCTCGGAGGCTTGATCCCCGCTCACGCCCATGGAACCCAACGTGGAGTCATCCGCATTCTTGAACGCAAAGCGGCGAGACGGCAGCGCCCTGGCCCTGACACGGTCAACGAGGCCCATCCGCTTGAGGATATCGATCGTCTCACCCTCGATGTCGACGGGCGTTCCACCACGCCGTAATCCCTGCGCCGCCTCAATGAGGGTGACGCGATAGCCAAGCCGGTTCAACCCATAGGCGGTTGCAAGACCGGCAAAGCTTGCGCCGCTGATGAGGACGGCACCACGATCGGGAAGAAGCTCAAGCGTGTTGCGGGTTGACGGAACCATAAGGGCATCTCCAACATGGATATGTCACAGACATATACCGGGTATACTTAGATGAGCAATACAACGAATGATGCGCAGATGGACCGTCGGACCCGGAAGCGCCTGGCGACCCGCCAAGCCATATCCGACGCTGCGACGTGCCTCTTCATGGAGCGTGGTTTCGATCAGGTGACGATCGACGAGATCGCGAACGCTGCCGATGTCGGGCGCATGACGGTGTTCAATCACTTTCCCCGCAAGGAGGACATGTTCTTCGATCGAGAAGAGGAGGCACGCAATCTCGCGTTTGACACGATCCGTTCGCGCCCATCAGGAACCTCGCCGATCGAAGCCCTGGGCGCACTGGCCCACCAGATGATTGAACAGCCGTCTGAGGCCTTTCCTCTATTCGAACATACGCAGGCCTTCGTCGAGACGGCACTGGCCAGCGAGACGTTGAAGGCGCGCGGGCGCCAGATGCGCGACCATTTCGTTCAGGATTTGGCCGCCCTCTTTGAAAAAGAGCACCCCGATTGGGACGATGATATGCTCGCCTATTTGGCCGCCGGGCTGATCGCCTCGGCATGGAGCACGGCGTTCCTACGCGCGCACGCCGAGCTCAGCCGTACGGGCGATGTACAGGCAGCGAAGCGCGTGTTCCTCGCCATCATCGACCGAGGCATCGTTGGCACGCTTGCCGCGCTTGACGGCAGACCCCTGTTAGGCACGACCTGACCAAGTTGCGGATGTTCAAGCCGGATAAGGTAAAGCTCGATATCGGACATCGAAAAAATCGTGAAGCAGCGATGGGGTTGAGAAGAGACGGTTCGATCAATCGACACGCGGCGCGCTATGGCCTTAGGATCGCCGCTCCACCGCGACAGGGGGCCGAACTGCATTTCATCGACACGCGCCGCACACTTTTACGCTCGGCGATGCTCGCCCCAATAGGGTTTTGGACCCCAGGAAAAGCCCTCGCCGCCGGCATGGCGGCGGATGGCGACATCGGACGGGGCATTTCGATCGAACTCGCGCAGCGGCGCGCGGCGCAGATCTCAGCGATCCACTACGACTTGTCGCTCGACCTGACCGCGGCGGACACCGCAACGGGCACCGTCACGATACGCTTCGATCGTGTGCAGAACGGCAGTGATCTGGTCTTAGACTTTCGCGGACCGGTGTTGGCCGATTTGACCGTCAACGATCGCCCGCTGTCCACCACAGGGCGGGTCGACGGCCATCTCGTCCTGTCCGCAGCGCTCTTGAAGACCGGCGCCAACGTGGTCGCCGCGCGGTTTGCAACGCCGATTGCGGCATCGGGGGCGGCGATCATCCGCTATCACGACGACAAGGACGGCCAGACCTATCTCTATACGTTACTTGTCCCCTCCGACGCCAACCTGCTATTCCCGTGTTTCGACCAGCCCGATCTGAAGGCGCGGTTTCGCTGGACGCTGACAGCGCCACCAGCGTGGACGGTGATAGCCAACGGCCCGCTCGACACGCAACAGCCGACGACCGGCGTCACGCGTTGGCGCTTTGCTGAAACCGAGCCGATACCCACCTATCTGGCCGCCTTTGCCGCCGGGCCCTGGACGCACTGGACGTCGGCACCAGCGGGGGAGCGGCCGATCAACCTGTACGCGCGGACCTCGCGTCGTGCCGAGGTTGACGCCGAGGCGCAGATCGCGACCAACCGCGCTGCCGTACGCTGGCTCGGCGACTGGTTTGGCGTCCCCTTCCCCTTCGCCAAGCTCGACCTGCTGCTCGCGCCGGCCTTCCCGTTCGGCGGCATGGAGCATGTGGGCGCGGTCTTCTACAACGAGGATCGCTTCATCTTCCGCGAACCCCCGACGCTGCCGCAGCGGGTCGGCCGCGATGCCACCATCTATCACGAGATCAGCCATCAATGGTTCGGCGACGATGTCACGATGCGCTGGTTCGACGACCTGTGGCTGAAGGAGGGTTTCTCGACCTACATGGCCGCGCGCATCCAGGCCGAGCTTCAGCCCGACAGTAACGCCTGGACCACCTTCTTGCTGTCGACCAAGACGCCCGCCTATCGGGCCGATGCCACCAGCGGCACGCAGGCGCTGTGGCAGCCGCTAGACAATCTCGATGCCGCAAAGAGCAATTACGGTCCGATCGTCTACAACAAGGCACCAGCGGTCATCAAGCAGCTCGCTTTCCTAGTCGGCGAGACGGGGTTCCGCCGCGGCCTCAACCGCTTCCTGAGCGACCACGCTTATGGCAACGCGACCTGGCAGGACTTGCTTGGCGCGGTCGGTCGCGCGTCGGAGTTCGATCTGACCGCCTTCGGCAGCCAGTATATGCTGCGCGCCGGCCTTCCGCGCGTGGATACGCAGATCGAGGTGACCGGCGACAGGATTGGGTCGCTGACGCTCGTCCAGCGACCGGTGCGATCACTTCCCGGCGACCGCGGCGGCGCATGGCCGATGAAGGTGCGCGTGCGGCTGGGCTATCGGGACCGGGCGGACGTCGTGCTCGACGCAGCATTCGACGGCGGCAAGGCCATCGTCGCGGGGGCGGCGGGGCTCCCCGTCCCGGACTATGTCTGGCCGAATGACGACGATCAGGGATATGGCCTGTTTCTGCCCGACGACCGCACCGTCACCTGGATCGTCAAGAATGTGAGCACGGTGAAGGATTCCCTGCTGCGCGCGCTGCTGTGGAGCGCGGTGTGGGACACGGTCCGCGATGTCCGCTTCGCCCCGATGCGTTACATCGCCATGCTACTCGATCACCTGCCCGCCGAAATCGACGAGCAGATTTCGCGCACCATCCTGTCGCGTGGCGCGACTGCGCTCGACGTCTACCTGCCCGACGACGCGTCCGCACCGCTGCGGCCCCAGTGGGAACAGGCGCTGCTCGCCCGCATCGACGACCCCACCCTCGGCTACGGCCTGCGCAAGGATGCGCTCGATCGTTTGATCGCGACCGCGCGGACGCCACTTGCTCTCGCCCGGTTGCACGACCTTCTCGCCGGCCGCGCAACATTGTTCGGTGCCGCGGTCCGCCAGCCGACGCGCTGGGCGATCGTCCGCCGCCTTATCGCCGTTGGTGCGCCCGACGCCGCGGCGCTGTTCGCCGCCGAGCAGCGGCTCGATCGATCAAGCGAGGCGGTGAAGGACGCGTTCGTCGCCCGCGCCGCCACGCCTGACCGCTCGGTCAAAACGTCCTACTTCAGCCGTTACTTCGACGATGCCGCGCTCAACGAGGCATGGGCAAGCGAAAGCCTTGGCGCGTTCAACACGATCGAGGAGGCAGCTCTTACCCTGCCATTCCTCCGCCCTGCGCTCGACCGACTGGAGTGGATCCGCCAGAACCGGCGGATTTTCTTCCTGCCTGCCTGGATCGACGCATTCATCAGCGGCCAGCGCGATCCTGCGGCACTCCAGGTGGTTGACGGGTTTCTCGATGCGCACCCCGCCTTGCCGATCGACGTGCGCCGCAAAGTTCTGACCGCGCGCGACGAACTGGCCCTGACCGTCCGCATCAGAGCCGCGACATTCGAAGGGAGAGCCTCTTCAAGCGAATGAAGACCCATTTTCGGCCATTCAGCTCGTATCCCGCCCATCCCCGAACCGGCCACTCGTTCATGCCTGCGCGCGTGCTGCTGCGCGACGCAGGATAGCTAAGAAACTAGCTAGGAAGCGGCCCCGTCTCGCGATAGCTTTCGATCAGGGCATCGAAAACGGCGATGTCGGACCTGCTGCGTGCGATGATCTGTGCGCCGGCAACTGCCGCATAGATCGCGCTCGCCCGAGCCTCGACGTTTTCCGGCGATCCAATTCCCGCGGCAGCGAGCTGTTTGCTAAGCCATGCCTCGTTGACGTCGGCGAACGCCTGAACCTCCTTCAAAACCGGCTGGGGCAGCACTTCATGCTCAGTCGCCATGAAGCTGCTGAGACACATCCGATTGTCGCGCTCTAGGGACGCGCGAAAGATGTTAGGGTAGTGCCTTAACGCGTCCATGGCATCCTTCGCGTCGGTCGAGATCGCCTCGAGAACTCGGGCGATATCCTCCCAGTAACGACGCGCCACCGCCTCGCCGAGCAGAGCCTTGTTGGCAAAGTGGTAGTTGATGCTCGCCGCCTTGATGCCGACCGCCGCTGCAAGTTCGCGGAAGTTGATGCCGCCATAGCCGCGCGTCATCGCCGCCTCGCGTGCGGCCAGCAGGATCGCCTCCCGCGCGTTCTCCTTCATCGTCACTGCCATCGCGTCACCTCCACCTGCCATATGGCAGGCAGGGGTTGACACCGCAAGATCGCAGGCGCATTCAGGACCCTGCCATCTGGCAGACAGGTGACATGATTGACGAAAGCGAGATCTCCGATGGCCGACAAGCTGGCGCTCTTCACCTCCCCTTCCGCCTTCCCCAATCCGCAGCGTCTGCGCATCTTCCTGCACGAGAAGGGTATCGCCGACCGGTTCGCCGAAACGGTGTACGACATGTCGCCCGTCGGCGAGCAGCGCGGATGGCGGCACCTGAGGATGAATCCCTGGGGCGAAACGCCGACGCTGGCGCTGGCGGACGGGTCGTTCCTCAGCGAGACGTCCGCCATCGCGCGTTACCTCGACGACACTTTCGAGGGCCGCAAGATCATGGGCGAGACGGCGCACGAGCGTGGCCAGGACCAGATGTGGGACAACCGGGTCTGGGTCCACATCCTCTACCCCATCGTCACCGCGTTCCACGTCCTGCACCAGGGTCTCGGTCCCAAGCTGGAGCTGACGCACAACCCCGCATGGGGCGAGCATTCGCGCAAGGTGGCGCTGGCGCATGCGGCGCTGGTCGACCGGCATCTATCGGACGGGCGCGCGTGGCTGCTGGGCGGGGATCAGCCAACCTTCTCGGACATCACGCTGGCCACCGCGGTCGCGTTTTCCAAGTACCCCGTCAACGCCACCCCGCTCGACGAACGCTTCGAACATCTCGACGCGCTCTGGCGTCGGTGGCAGACCCGGCCGACCTTCCTGGCCGCCTATGCCGACAAGCAGAGCGGTGTTCCGGAACTGGATGATCGCCCGTAGCGCCGGCATCACGCGGTTCATCAGGTAACGTCCTACGCAGGAGAACGAATGTGCTGTTTCACACCATGGTCGGATCGAACGACATCGAACGGTCGAAGCACTTTTACGATACCGTGCTCGGCACGCTCGGCGTCGGCGAACCGACGCGTAATATCGCCAACAGCGGCCATACCCGGCTCATCTACAATGATGGCAACGGGACGAACTTCATCGTCAGCCAGCCGATCAACGATGAACCTGCGACCATTGCGAACGGCAGCACCGTCGCCTTTTCGTGCAAGTCACCCGAGCAGGTAAAGCAACTGCACGATACCGCAGTGGCCAATGGCGGCACCTCGATCGAAGCCCCGCCCGGCCCGCGCGAGACGGCGTCGATGGGTACGATCGAACTCGCCTATTTTCGCGATCCCGACGGCAACAAGCTTTGTGGGATTCACTTCCCGAACTAATCAGCATGATTGCCAGCTGGCTTGTAGGCGCCGCCCGTCTAAGACCTCGACGGGCGGCAGGCTCTGCACCAAGAAAGTACAGCAGACGATACCGTCCTCGACGACCCACATCCGGTCATTTGCGGCCTCTTTTCAGCTCTCAACCTTCTGCCATTCATTCATGTTGGCAGCGGAGGAGGTGCCGAGCCTCAGCACTGCCCGCTGCCCCGCCAGCTTTCCCAAAAAGGATCGTGTTTCGAGAAGCGCCTAAGCTGACACCTTGCCGATATTATGACACCCGCTTGCAGTTTGGCGTGTCGATGCTCGTCGCGCCCTTCGCGTCGAACCACACCGTTCCGTTCGACACCATCGCCAATCCGTCATGAACGAACATCTCATGCGGAACGGCCAGCTTCAAACGTGACAGGAGGCATGGGGTAAATATCTCATCCCAGCGTCGGAACAGCTCTTGCCTGGTGCGGACGAGACCCCGGCGGCTACCGATGTTCAAGGGAAATGAAGTCGCCGATGCCGCTTCAGTTTTGTTGCCGGAAAGCGCGCCGTCTATGAATTGTCGCGCTCTTGCCTCGAACACGTTCGCCGATTCCTTCGTCACATCCTCGTACCGGCTGGCCCCTTGCGGCCCACCAATGAGATTCATTCCGAGCGTTACCGGCAGCGTCGTTGTGCCCTTCGTCCATGTTCCCACAAGCGACGTAGAATTATAGAATGTCAGAGGCGGTTTTGATGCCGGGCTGACGGTCTCGAAGTGTAGATTAAACGTTGATCCGTCATCACCATGCAGGACAAGATGATCCCCATCCATCCCGCCGGTGAGTCCTATGTCGATGGGGTTCCGTGCGTAGAAGTAGTGGCCGGCGACGAACTCGGTGTGGTTCCTCACCGTCATGTGCGCGCCGACGCCATACGG
Organism: Sphingomonas taxi; assembly: GCF_000764535.1. NCBI lineage: Bacteria > Pseudomonadati > Pseudomonadota > Alphaproteobacteria > Sphingomonadales > Sphingomonadaceae > Sphingomonas > Sphingomonas taxi. The sequence goes on from NZ_CP009571.1 coordinate 1,666,458, forward strand.
GCCAATGGACCCGTCCAGGCCCTCCTCATCGACACCGGGGACCGCCGCGCCATGCTTGATCGCCGTGCTGGAAGTGTCGGTCATCTGACCGGCATCCTCCCCTATGATCTGTTTCCCGGCGATAGCTTGCAGCCTCACAGCCGGTGAAACAGTCGGATTATTCGGGTAGCCATGCCCGTCATAGCGCAAGCGCGCCTCATATCCGCGAACGATGCCTCCACCAGCGACCATTACTCCCAGATCACGCCACCCATGCGTAGTTGTCGGCAGAACGCGCACGGGGGGTCGGGCGACGGAGATATCGGTGATTTCCCGGTAGCCGGTCGGCGTCATGGCCAGCACGTAAAGGTCGCATCCCCCGCTGCCACAAAGGTCGGCTTGGCCGCCACCTTCGGACGTGGCCATTGCGTAGATCAGCGCCTCCGGCTTCTTGTCCCTGTCCAGGTCCGCCAACGCGACGGTGTAGCGCGTCAGCTTGTGATCCCGGATGAAGGCCGCGACCCCGGAAGGCGCTGTTGGAGCGGCCATCCCTGCGGCCGTAATCAGGCCGACGATTGTAGCTGCGGAATAAACGGCCAGACGCTTCAAGACAGCCTCCACTACGAAATGTCGCGACGCGTTCGTGCGCCAATCGTTTTACCCTGCCTCTGCGTTCCCGTAAACGAACGGCAAGCGAGACGGCTCGGGCGTTCTCAATTAGCAGCCTTTGCGAGAACGCATGGATCCGAACGCAGAACCGCAAAATCGGTCGAGCGCCTCCAATCCAAGTACGTCTAACTGGCGCCGCCACGGAGGACAGGACGATGAAGGCGGCGGTTCACAACTACCATGCCCGGATGCAGCGGGTGCTGGATCACATTGACCGGCATCTGGACGACGATGTAGACCTGGATGCGGTGAGCGGCGTCGCCGCCTTCTCGAAATATCACTTCCACCGGCAGTTCACGGCGACCTTCGGGCTTTCCGTGCATCGCTACGTCCAGCTCGCCCGCATGAAGCGGGCATCCTACCGGCTGGCCTACAGGGACGCGCAGAGCGTCACCGACATAGCGATAGATGCCGGCTACGACGCCCCGGATGCCTTCGCCCGTGCCTTTCGGCAACGGGTCGGGCAGTCGCCCTCGTCGTTCAGGAAGGCTCCCGATTGGGAGCCGTGGCTTGCGGCCTTAGGGCCTCTCGACAACGCGAGGAGCAAGCTCATGCAGACCACTTACACTACCAACGACGTAATGATCCGCGACGAAGCGCCGACATCCGTCGCGATCATGGAGCATCGCGGCGACCCGGCGACGATCGGCGCGACCATCCAGCGGTTCATCGCTTGGCGCAAAGCGACTGGGCTGTCACCCAGGGTCAGCCCGACCTTCAACGTCTTCCACTCCGATCCGCGCACGACGCCTCCAGCAGAATACCGCATGGACCTGTGCGTCGGCACCGATCGCCCCATCGAGGCGAACGGCGAGCGGATCGAGGCCGGCACCATCCCGGGCGGACGCTGTGCGGTGCTGCGCGTCGTTGGCAATACCGACAATCTGGAGCCTGCCGCCCTGTATCTCTATCGCGATTGGCTACCCGTAAGCGGTGAGGAGGCACGCGACTTTCCGCTCTACTGCCAGCGCATCGCCTTCTTCCCGGAGGTACCGGAGCATGATGCGGTCGCGGAGCTGTTCCTGCCGCTCAAATAGCCTGCCGGAGGGCGGCTCGCATCCTTGTCCTGGAGTCGAAGAGTCGCCCCTCTAACGTAGGATGCACCCATGCTGATCGGTTACGCCCGTGTTTCGACGACCGACCAAGATTTATCGCTGCAACTCGACGCATTGGCAAAGGCCGGTTGTGAGAGACTGTTCACCGACAAAGCGAGCGGCGTGAAAGTCGATCGACCGAGCTTGGCGGAAGCGCTCCATTTCGCACGCGCAGGAGACACCCTCGTGATTTGGAAGCTCGATCGGCTTGGCCGCTCGATCCGAGGTCTCATCGAGCTAGCGGCGGGCCTGTCCGCTCGCAACGTGGACTTCCGATCTCTCACCGATGGGTTCGACACGGCCACTCCTTCTGGGCGACTCCTTTTCCACATATTGGCTTCAGTCGCAGAGATGGAACGTGAGCTGGTGAAGGAGCGTACGATCGCGGGCTTGGCGGCAGCTCGCGCGAAGGGCGGCACCGGTGGTGGCCGAAAAGCAGCAATGACACCCGACAAGATCGACACTGCGCGCAAGCTCCTAGCAGCCGGGGACAAGCCTACCAAAATAGCGAAGCTGCTCCAAGTTGGCCTATCCACCTTCTATCGCCATTGCCCGGCCAGCGCCGGCCTTCCCGATTGAGGATGCTTTTTTGGGATTGGGCGGGTTTACCGAAATACGCGTAGAACCTGCTCTGCGACCAGCTCCAGATCGACGGTAACGCGGGTATCTACCCGGATAACATTTCCAATCCCGACTGGCCTATTATACTCCGCCAGCATCTCGGGCGGCATCTCCTTGAGCGGGTGAGCGGCATGATGGCCGGCGATGGCAGCCCGATCCCGGAAGCGCCTGGCGGCCTCGATCGGGCCACAATCGCAATAAACCTCAGCGATAGTCGCCTCCAACGCGCTAAGTTGGGCGCGCTCATAGTCGCTTCGCGGACGGAAATTGGCTTCGAGCACCGCCTGTGTCGTATGACGCGCCAGCATCCACAGTAATTCCATAGCGGCACCCCCGATCCGGCGTGATGTCGCAAGGTTGCCTGCACCAGCTCCCAGCGCGTCGGTAAGCGTCTCCTTTACAAGATCTTTGGAAAATAGCGCGAAGCCGAGCTGCTGCGCGAGCGGGACCGCCAACGTCGTCTTGCCGGCACCCGGAGCGCCCGAGACAATGACGATCCGACGCCGCAGGGTCATTCTTCCCGCCCTGCAAAGGCTATGAGATTGCCGCCGGGATCGCGGAGGATGAGCGTCCGTGCGCCCCATGCCTCGCGCTTGAGGCGTTGGTGCCATTCGACACCGGCGACATCGAAAGACTGCGCTAGCGCCTCTATGCCCTGGACGGTTACGGTAGCCGAAAGCGCATCGGCTTCCCGATCGCGGAAGCCGTCTGCAAACACGTTGCCGTTTGTATGCCGCAGGTTGAGGCAGGCCCCACCACGCCCGACCTGTACGTAGAAAGGCGGATCGCCGTACATGAACATGAGCGTGAAGCCGAGGCGATCGGTGTAAAAGGCAGTGGCGGCGATCAAATCCGGCACGAAAAGCTGGGGCTCGGCCGCGATCTGATTTGGCTCTTCACTCATGGTCGTCCTCCTGCGTCTCGCCGGCAAGCCGGAGCATCACGTCGGACGCGGCGAGCAGCGTCCGACGGTCGGCGTCATTCAGTTGGCTGGACATGGCATCTGCCAGCCATTGCCGGCGTCGAGCTATCGCCCGGTGCAAAGCCGTGGCACCGCCATCGGTCAGCGCAATTAGCTGACGACGGCGATCGGCAGGATCGGTCGGGCGCTCGATCAGCGCGGCATCCTCCAACCGGACCAGCAAGCGGCTCAGGGATTGAGGCTGCAAGCCTTCACCTCGCGCGAGCGTTACCGCACTCATCGGGCCTTGCCGGTGCAGCGACGCGAGCAGCGCCAAGCCGCTGCCGGTAACTTCCCCGTCCGACGCGGGCCGGCGCAACCGGCGCGCCATTCGAAGTACCGCTCGCACGATCCTGGCCTCATCGCTCTCTCGATCGTCTACGCTTGTCATTTCATACGCATTGCGTATTATCGGGAAGCAGTCAACCCGATGATCCGCGACGGCAGCACAGTGGAGACAGACCAATGCAGCAGCGTATGACAGCGATCCTCCCGTGCAACGATCTCGACGCGGCTCAGGGCTTTTTCGAGCGTCTGGGCTTTACGCGCGACAGCGGAAGTCCCGACGAGTACCGGATGCTGAGTGACGGGCATGGAGGAGATATTCACCTCAATCCTGCCGTTGCCGGCTGGCTGACGCCGGGGCGCAACCCATTCGGACTATACCTCTACCGCGAGGACGTATACGCCTTAGCCGCCGCCTTTGCAGGCGAGATCATTGAGCCGGGCGGGGTCAGCGATAAGCCTTGGGGAATGTACGAGTTCGCGCTGAACGGCCCTGACGAAACGCTCGTGCGTGTAGGTTGGCCCAGCCGACTTCGTTAGGCACGCCGCTGCCGCGAGTGCCTTCCCACGCAGGAACTTGTGAAGAGAATCCGGCTGCGCCTATCGCGCTGACGGACGCCTGCGAGTTGCAGTTACCCGAAATCTGTTCCTGAATGCGCTTTCCCGAGACGGACAGTTGGAGACGGAGAACCGGGAAGCCGGGAGCCTCCCAAAGCAATGAGTTTCGGGAAAGCCCCTGGCACCGGTGAGCGGGCAAGATTGGTCATGCGGCGGTCGACCGCTCAGCGGCTGCGGAGACCCAGAGTCGGCCACTCGCGAGCCCTTTTTGCATCCACAGCTTCCGCCACTCGTTCATGACGCCGAAACCCTCGCCGGCAGCCATCTGCGTCAGCGGCACGATCGTCTTGGCGGAGTGTGGAATAAAGATCGCCCGCGCGCATTATCGAACGCGTTTAATGCACAAGTATTTGATCCAGCGTGGTGTCGTCAGCTAGAGCTTAGGCGCGTGGGCGGTTAGATAGGAACCGGGGACACAAGCGTTTGGGGGCATAGGTGCTGACGTCGATAAGAATCGCTGGAGAGGCGTCGTATCCTGCCACAGGTGAGACGCTCACCGACCTGAAAAAGATCAACTACCTTTTCGGCCACAACGGCTGCGGAAAGACGACGGTCAGTCGCGCGATCCATGATCCCGCCAGCCGCGCCGGTTACGACGTGTCGTGGAAGGATGGCCGATCGATCCTCTCCCTGGTCTACAATCGCGACTTCGCCGAGGCGAGCTTCGGCGACCAGATGCAGGGCATTTTCACGCTGGGAGAGGATTCAACGCGGGCGGCTGCCGAGATCGAACGTCTGACGGGCGACATCGCGACGCTCGACGCCGACTTGGGGAACTTGCGGAGAAACTTGGTTGGAGAGGACGGCAACGGTGGACGTGAGGCCGAACTCGCTCAGGCCCGCGCCGCCCTTGTGGAGGCCTGCTGGAAATCCAAGGTCGACCACGACGGGGTCTTTCTCGAAGCCTTCACTGGCCTGCGCAACAGGAAGCCTGACTTCTGCAACAGAGTGGCCTCGGAGGCCGTGAGCAACACCGCCGACCTAAGGTCCCTGGAGGAACTGACCGCCGACGCCGCTACCGTCTTTCAGGACGCGGCCACGGTGGAAGCAGCGACCGCACCCGTATCCTTCGACGCGTTTTCCGGTTTTGAGGCCCACCCGATACTGGCGCGGCAGGTAGTCGGTCGCGACGACGTCGTCGTGGCGGAGCTCATCGGTCGGTTGGGCAGTAGCGATTGGGTGAAGCAGGGTGTCGACTTCCTGAGTAAGGCCGACGGTGCATGCCCGTTCTGCCAGCAGGCCGCGCCGACCGATCTTCTCGCCGACCTCAACGCCTTCTTCGACGAGCAGTACGAGGCGGATCTAGCAGTGATCGACACGCTCGCTGTCGCGCATCAGCGAGCGGTCAGTGAGACATGCTCGCGGATCGAAGCACTCATCGCGACGGCGCATAGGTTCGTCGATGCCTTGGTACTGGAGGAACGCTACAACGCGCTTAAGACCGCATTCGAGCTCAACCAGGAGCGGATCGCCACTAAGCGCAGGGAACCGAGCAGCGTGGTCTCGCTCGAGCCTATCTTGGAACTCACCGACGCAATCACGAGTCTGCTCGTTTCCGCTAACGAGGCGACTGAGGAATACAACGCAACTATTCGAAATCTCGATGGCGCCAAAGCGCGCCTGAAATCGCAGATCTGGCGGTTCGTCGTCGAGGAGCGCCGCACCGATCTCGACACCTACACGACCAACGCCGGTAACATTCAGCGCGCGATCGATGGCCTGAAAGGCGCGGTCACGAGCAAGACGGATCGACGCCGCCAGCTGCGCCGTGAGCTCACCGCGATCGAGGAGACTGTCACAAGCGTTAGACCGACGGTTGACTCCATCAATCGAATCCTTGGCCAATACGGCTTCTCGAACTTTGTCTTGAAGGTCGCGGGAGATCGCGGCGACATGTACCGGATCGTGCGCATGGATGGCACGGAGGCCGCGCACTCGCTCAGCGAGGGCGAGCGGTCCTTCATAACCTTCCTCTACTTCTACCACAAACTTGCGGGCAGCACCTCGAGCTCCGGCACAGCGGAAGAGAAGATCGTCGTTTTCGACGATCCAGTATCGAGCATGGATGCCGATGTTCTATTCGTGGTGAGTGCCCTAATCCGACAGGTAATCGCGGAGGTGCGCGAGAACCGCGGCAACATCCGCCAGGTGTTTGTGCTGACGCACAACATCTACTTCCACAAGGAGGTCAGCTTCGACCGCGATCGGCGCGGCAAGGCCCGGGCATTCGAGTCATTCTGGATCGTGCGGAAACGCGACAACGTCTCGTCCCTGCACAGGTACGACTACAATCCGGTCAAGACGTCCTACGAGATGCTCTGGGACGAGGTTCGCAATCCAGACCGCCCCAACCTCACGATCCAAAACACGCTGCGCCGGATCGTCGAGAACTATCTGACGGTGCTCGGTGGCCTGAAGGCTGACAAGATCGTTGAAAAATTCGAGGGCCGCGATGCCCTGATCTGCGCGTCTTTGTTCTCCTGGATCAACGACGGATCGCACAGCTCGCACGACGACGTCTACGTAGCCGTCGACGACAACGCGGTGCAGGGATACCTCCGGGTGTTCAAGCAGCTGTTCGAAAACACGGGGCATGGTGCGCACTACCGTATGATGATGAAGATCGCTGACGAGGACGAGGACGAGGACGAGGACGAGGACGAGGCGCAGGTCTCGGGAGCGGACCCTGCGGTCGCCGGAGCTCCAGCCGAAGAGCCGGCGAGTGCCGCACCTGAGGCAGCCGCAGCTCCTGCTGCCTGAAAGATGCAGAGCGCTTGTACCGTCTAGATGATTGGCGTTGATCGCAGGTGGTTGAAGCATCTCGCGCCGACGCCAATGCACAAGCTCCGGGGCGAGGTCGAGTGCCTGCTCCGCAACTGTTGCTAGACCGATTACGGCGCCCGCTGACTGTCAAGCGCTAGTCGCGCGTGTGAACGAAAGGCCGCTTACGCCGTCTCAGCGCCCGATAGCGGTCAGTCTGTAATCCACCAAAGCGATAAGTTCGTGAAGCGGACCCGGCGCCTCGTCGTATGATGAAGATCAAGCCGGTATGGCTTTATTATTAACCAATATGAGTTAGTTCCGTCTCGAGCCACACCGAGCAACTCCCGGGTGGTCAGCGGGGCACTATGTCGATTCGCTCATCAAACCTCTTCGGCCGTATCGCACGGGACGAACGCGGCAACGTTATGATCCTGTCAGCTTTAGGTATGTCATTGCTACTGGCAATGGGTGGCGGCGCGCTAGATCTAAGTCGGCTCTACCTGATCAAGACACGAATGCAGCAAGGCTGCGACGCGGGTGTGCTTGCCTATCGTAAGTCGATGCAGGGTACGAACGTCGTACCAACGACGTATCCGACGGCGCTGGCCTATTTTAATGCCAACTTTTCTCCGGGCCGATACGGATCGTTCAACACTCAGTTCCCGCAGCCCAGCGTCGATGCGAATGTCGTCGTTCATGGAACCGCCTCGACTTCCGTGCGATGGCGATCATGCAGATCTTCGGCGTCAGGCAGGTCAATCTCGTCAGCAAATGCGACGCGCAGCTACAATTACCCAATACCGACGTCATGTTCGTACTTGATACGACCGGATCGATGACGGACACAAATCCCGGCGACTCGGCCAGCAAGATAACCGGACTGCGCAATGCCGTCCTCAACTTCTACAACACGTTGGAGCAAGCGAAGATCGCTGGGACGCAAGTCCGGTATGGCTTTGTGCCGTATTCCAATACGGTCAACGTCGGCTTGCTTTTGCGGCGCGAGTGGATGGTGGACAATTGGACCTATCAGTCTCGCCAGTTCGATCGCCAACAGCAAACCCAGACGGGTACGCAGGGAGCGACGACCACAAACTATTCGGCTTGGTCTCCTTCGATCACGCCAACCACCTCCACTAGCTATGGTGACCCCGAAAACTGCACGGCCCCCGCCAATACAGCTACCAGCACCAATACCTCCAGCTCTGCATGGGACCCGTCCGCTTCCGCGGTTCCACGTTCACGAACCAATTACAGAACCTATGGGGGCGATACCTACTCGGCTTCGGTGAACAGTAGTGGGCAATGCGTCATCACGAAGAATAGCTATGCCAGCACACAGCAGCAACAGACCCAAACTGTCTCTAATAATCCAAACGCCGGCCAGCCAGTTTATACAACCTACAACTATTTCTGGTATCGCCCGGTTAGCTACAGCGTAGCCGCATTCAAGGGTTCAGCCAGCACCGGACTCATGGCAGGCGCCTCCAACGTGTCGATGGCTAACGTCAACGCACCGTCCGGAACAGACACCGTCGGCAGCGACCAGAAAGTGTCTTGGACTGCATCGAACGCCTGCATCGAAGAGCGAAAGACACTGCGGCCCTACGAAACCGGCACTGCCTGGGACATGGATGTCGACAGCATCCCTGATCCGTCAAACCCAGATACGCAGTGGCGCCCGTTCTTCCCCGCGCTCGTCTTCGCACGTCAGGTCTCGAACTATAACACCAGCACGCCGACAGGCTGGAACGTCAACGCGGTCAATACGACGACAGGCTACGTCCAGCTCTCCAGCTACACAACCAGTCGCGCCGCCTGCCCGAGCGCAGCGCGCAAGCTGCAGAGCAAGGAGGCGGGTCTCACCGCCAGTGTGGTGCAATCGTACTTGAACGCACTGCTGACGCGCGGCGATACCTACCACGACATCGGGTTCCTATGGGGACTACGGCTGATCTCCAAGGAAGGCATCTTCGGCAGCGAGAACACCGCCGCCCCCGATGGGAGCTCGATCGCTCGTAACATCATCTTCATGACCGACGGTGATACCGAAACGCACATTCAAGACTATGATGCCTACGGCCTGTCGGCGCTCGACCGACGCCGTACCGACACTGGCGCTCTACCGAGCGACAACGATCAGAATACGATCGTCGAGGACCGGCTGACCAAATATTGCGGCATCGCCAAGAATCAGAAGGGCATCACCGTCTGGGTGATCGCCTTCGGCACCACCCTCACCCCGCTGCTTAAGAATTGCGCATCGACGGGGCGGGCTTTCCAGGCCAACAACACTCAGCAACTCAACGACACCTTTGCTGAAATCGCGGCGAAGATCGCACAGCTGAGGCTGACCAAATGACGATACCGCTTCTGAAACGCCTGGCTCGGTCGACGCGCGGGGCAACCCTGGTCGAGTTCACGATCGTCACGCCCGTACTGCTTCTGCTGCTCCTCGGTGGCCTTGAGACGTGCCACACCATGTACGTCCGGTCGGCGCTGGTCGGATCACTGCAGAAGGCCGCGCGCGATTTAAGTCTTGAGGGCGCAAGTTCATCGGTACGGGTCAATGCGATAACGGCGAGCGTCACCAACGCAGTTCACCAGATCATGCCAGCGGCGAATGTCGGCCTCGTCGCCAAGAGCTATCATGACTATAGCAACGCGGCGAACCCTGCCGAAGAATACAATGATGCGGATCACGACGGCCGATGCGATCACGGCGAGGCATTTGTCGACAGCAACCGCAATGGCAACTGGGACGCCGACGGGTCTGTGAGCGGCAGGGGCGGCGCGCGTGACGTCGTCTTGTTGGTTGCTACGGCGAGGTATAACCGCCTCGGTCTAACAGCTCTTCTCCCGTCAGCATCGCAGACGGTGCTGACGGCGAAGACGCTTATCCGCAATCAGCCGAACGATCAGCAGGCCGATCCGCCTACAGGGCACTGCTCGTGACTGTTTCTTCAATGCTCCCGAAGCAAATTCGGCAAGACTCGCGCGGTCTCGCACTGATGGAATTTGCGCTTTGCCTGCCGCTGCTTATCATCGGGTCGTTGTGGCTGCTGGAGTTTGGTAATTACTGCATTGTTCGCCAGCAGATCAGCCAACTCGCGCTCCAGATCTCCGATAATGCCGCGCGCATCGGTACGCAGAACTCGGTGCAAACCGAGATCGACGAGAAGCAGATCAACGACCTTTTCGTTGGCGCCGGGCTGCAAAGCGGCCCCCTGAATCTGGCGAGAAATGGTCGGGTGATCCTGACCAGCCTGGAAGTCGACGCCGACCAACCGCACGGTCAATACCTACATTGGCAGCGCTGCTATGGGATGCTCACTTATCCCTCGACCTATGGCAAGCAGGGTGACGGAAAGGGCAATTCGACGGTTAGCGGCATGGGGCCTGCTAACGCCCGGATCGTGGCAGGATCGAGTGCTCCGGCTATGTTTGTCGAGATAGCCTACCAGTATCAGCCAATTATCTCTGCGCGCTTTGCGCCCCCACCTTTGATGCATGAAATCGCTGCGATGATGGTGCGCGACAATCGCGATACCTCCGATCCGGGCGTCAATCCGGTTAATGGAGTTAACGCTTCCACTTGCAACTAGCATTCATAACGACACGGGCAGTCAGGCCCCCTCCCCACCTTCAATTGAGCCTCCGCCTCTCATGATCGCCGCCCGGGAGCCGTCGGTCTGCCGTTCGTCACGCGCAAAAGATCGAACCACCTGCCCTGCCGCTGAACGAATATCCAATCGCGCCGGGCGCCAGCCGAAAGCAGACGAGCCGTTATCTACCACCGGCAAGCATTCGCCCCCCCTGCCCCAACGGATGAACGAACATCCACTTCTCACGATCGCCATCCCAAAGCGGACTGGCGGCATTCCACCATATTTTCATATAGCGCAGCGCAGATATTCTCACAGCTCGTACTATGCCTCTGGCAAACAGCGATGCTGCGCCCCTGCCGGTGCAACAGAAATGCGCCTGGATTGGCAGGGCTATCATCTTGGAACGGGATTAGCCCACGACCACCGCCGATTAAGAATTTGGTGAGAGTTCTGACCATAATGGGCATAGATGGCTAATCTCCGTCAGATCGAGCTCGTGCAGGAGAGCTTCGCACTTGTCCTGCCCGTCACGCAGCAAGCTGCCGAGGAATTTTATCGTAGGCTGTTCGTCATCGCGCCGCGAACTCAGGGCCTTTTTCGACATGATATGGTAGAGCAGGGCCGAAAGCTCTTCCTAACGCTTGCGACCGTTGTTGACGCGTTGGACAGGTTGGACGATATTTTGCCGGTCGCCTCTGCCTTGGCGATCAGGCATGTACCTTACGGTGTAAGTCCGAACGACTATGCAGCCGTTGGGGCTGCATTGATCGAAACCCTAGCTGCAATGTTGGGCGATCGCTTTGACGTGGAAACTGAGGCGGCATGGGTATCAGCGTATGACTTGCTTGCAGGTGCGATGATCACGGCGGCTTATGTCGCCAAGCCGGAACATGTTGAAGCATGACCCACCCGTACAATGAAACGAACCAAGCTGTATTGCGATTAGTAGAAAGCCGCGTGCCGCCCAACCCACTCGCTTTTTGTTCGTCGGCTCCATCGCTAAGCCAAGAAGCAGAGTATTTTGTCAGGCGCGCCCTGAGCATGATGTCGCGTGCCAGCATTTTGGTCAAGGCGGACCGTCAAGATGCAATCGCTTTGCTGTGCGCATCTCGTACCCGGCTTGCCAAGCATTTTCAGCGGTACCAAATATTTAAACACGGCCGCATCTTCAATCCGGTCATCGCTTCTGGCTCCGCCTCTAGCAAGGTCGTTGCAAGAGGAATGAAGGTAGATTGCATGCAGCTTGGCGAGATGTTCGGTGCCTACCATACGCGATGGCAGGGGCTTCGCTCCGAGGATTGGCTTAGCTATCGCCACGATATGCTAGCTACGGTCGAGGTTCTAAGGGTACATATTGAGTCAGAACTCCGTGCCATGCATCAGCTTTTAATGATTTCGGAACTATACGGCCGGCGTAGTGCTCATGAACACCACTGATAAGAACTAGCACTATCCGGCGGCGAGTTTCGGCCAGATAGTGCCATATGCAGCTGGCAGGCAACGCCATAAAGGCTCCGTCCGGCTGCCTACCCGGTGCCTGACCGAATCGCAGCTTACCACGCTTGGCCGCTCAAAAGCGGACTGGCGGCTTTCTGTTCGATGCGGACTATAAACTAGCGCAAGCTTCACTAACAGCATGACCGCTCTCTGATTGTCCAGCATCGTCCGACTTAGCCTTGCCTCGGCATATGTCAGATGATGCCGGAGCCTATCCCGGTTCATCATCTTCCGCCCCATGCCTAGACGCGATAATCGAGAACCAGTCAGGGATGACGTCGCATTTCGCCATAGAGATTGCGCACGCGGAGCAACCACAGCATCCTTGGCGGGTTCAGGCTCCTCATGCCGACCCAACCATGGTGAGGTATGCCCAAGAGAGGCAGAAAATGGCATCGGCTGACGAAATGACCAACGCGCTTGATGTGGCGCTCGCTACAGCGCGCGCAGAATACAAAGACGCCGTCATTGAGCTTGCGACACGTGAAGCAGCCAAGGACATGGGCCCCGCTCGTGTACCCGCAGATATCGATCGTATCCATCATGCGCGCACTCGTGTGATTGGACTGGATGCCGCCCGTGAGGAACTATCGCGCATCATTAACGAAGGCTTTTCCCTCCCCAGCACGTGAGCGCCTGCCCTGGCGACCTCACGAGCTATTCAGCCACTGCAGCGTAGAGCATGGCCTGGGTTATCTTTGGAGAAGAAGATGTATACAGTAGGTCGGGGCGTTGCTCCACTTAAAGCCGCCCTCGATCACTTGCGGCATGCCCTTACACATCTAGACGCGGCCGAACAGCATGCCGCTGCCGCCCAAGTTGACCACATCATTCACGATGTTCAGGCAACGATAAGTGCCGCGTCCGGCACTTGATAAACTGTCGCTAGCATGGCCTCCATTTTGTTAAGCCCCGCCTGTGTGAATTGGATGCTGCGCCCGAGATCACCGTCGAGCTGAACGACGCCGCGTTTCTGCAATACGATCATCCAACGTGCTGCGGTCGAACTGGATATCTTCGAATATGCCGCAACCTCGGCAAGGCTTATGTTACGGCCCTCTGCTTCGGCCAGATAGATGCCGACGAGTAGCGAACCAATTGGATCAGTGCTTAGCTCATCTCCAAAGAGCTTGATCCGCGCGGTATGAACATAGCGAATGCGCAGAGCGGCTTCCCACAGCCGCGCCGGCGGCAGAGCACGACCGTTGTCTTGCCAAAATAAGGTACTGATCAATCGGCCCGGATCGGCAAATCGGGTCACCAAAAGGTTTGCAGCAATCGAGCTTCCATCTGGTCGAATGTAACGCTTCTGCAGCCGTACCGGAGCAGCGCCGTCCTCCAGGGCTAGGAGCATGCGCGCGCTTCTCTCCAAATCCCTCGGATCCGTTATAGCTTTGTAGGAAAGCCCGATGACCGCATCTTCGCTTCGCTGTATGAGATCAAGAAACCCTTGATCCGCTTTAAGAATGACCCCCTCGAGTGTCGATATGCAATGACCCGATGGCATTGGACCTCAGCGTTCCTATGTTGCCTTTATAACATAGGTTAGAAAATGAGTATTGCCAAGGGATACAGTCCTAAGTGGAAGCGCGATGGCGGTTTAGGTGCGCACTGCGTGATAGATACGCCCTTATAAGAGCCATAACCTGACCGATCGTGACAGCGACTCCATTCGGTTAACCAATGATGAGATGCAGCATAATTTCACTATGGGCATCGGTCGCAGCCATCAAAGAAGCAGGCTGAACATCGTTCGTCAGCCCGCTTCTATAATGTGCGTCACGGTAGTTAATCGGTTGCGTCCGCCCCTTTTACCTTCCGAGCAGATTTGGCCTCCTTTTTAGGGGCATTCGGCTGCCCAGGCTTCCGGCCAAGACCGATTGTCTTTGCCATGGCGCTGCGGCTTTCACTGTAAGCAGGGGCCACCATCGGATAATCCGCCTTAAGACCATAGCGCGTCCGATATTCGTCCGGCGTCATGCCGTTGGTCGCGAGGTGACGACGCAGCGTCTTGTAAGGCTTGCCATCAATCATCGAGATGATGTGGTCGCGCGACGCGAGCGATTTACGTACCGAGACTGCAGCAGTGTATTCCTGCGCCGGAGCAGCGTCGCCGCTGTTCGACGCATTGCCTGCAGACAGACCCAAGACGGTATCATGCATCCGCTGCAGGAATGCAGGTACGTCATCAGCATTGACCCGATTGTTCGAGTTGCTCAGCCACGCAACCGTGAGCTCAGTTGCCAGCTCGACCGTGCTCAGGCCCGTATCGAAATCGTCTTGATCAGCCATTTTTGCTCCTTTGGCGGTGATGCTCCTTCTTTAGTAGCGGCGACTTCGTAAACAAGCATATTAGATAAAGCGGACGCGCCATGCCGGGCGCTAGAGGGCGATTATTTTGATAATCAACCTGCGTGCAGCGCGAATTGACTTGGCTGCATTGGCCGGGAGGCTCTGACCTAAAATGGTTTGGACAACCGCGGCCTTTACCGAAGCCTTGCGCTCGGGCTCGCCACACCCCCAAGATGACGGCATGAACGAAACTGGCACCGAGATTCTGGGAACGAGGCTGTTTGCAGACGGCAGGGCAATAGAGAAGACGCTCAAGCGTCTGCCGGCGGACATTAGGAAGCGCTTGCCGCAGCTTCGTCGCGAATGGCCGGAGGCGGAGGCGGAGCAGCTCAGAGACAGGCTTCATGCAGAATTCGCGGTTGAGCCGCTCGCCATCCATGAATTGCGGGCGATCAAGATTGAAACCACTACGCGCAACTTCCTCAATGAGTATCGCTGCTGGATGTCAGGCCACCTTCATGAGGCAGAAGTCCCGTTCACCGGTCATCCGATGTATTGGCGGGCACGGCTGACGATCCCTCCGTCCTTTAGCTATCGTGGTAAGATCGGACCAACGACGGTGCGCCTACGCATCTTCATAGATGTCGAAGATTATTACGAATTTAGAAATAGCGTCGAGAAGGAGTTGCATCACGCTCGACAGATCCTGGCTCACAATGAGGTCGTGTACAAAGTCTACGCGGACAAAGCTCGTGACATGGTTGATCAGGCTTGGGAGGAATTCAAAGGATAGGCGTCATTGACGTATATGCATCTGACGTCTAACCATTGTCAGCATGGATGATGCAACCTTCCTCGCCAGTTACGATCCTGCCGCCTTCCCGCCCCTTGCGGTTGCGGTGGACGTCGTCCCCCTCACCTTCACCAACGGTGCGCTTTGTGTCCTGCTGAACAAGCGCACAGAACTGCCGGCCCGCGGCCGTCTGGCTCTACCTGGCACGTTTGTACGTGCAGACGAAGAACTTGGCGCGGCGGCGCAGCGCGCGCTGCGTGACAAGGCTGGCCTCGATGCGCCGGTGCGCCAGTTCCATGCCTTTGGCGCTGTCGCGCGCGACCCGCGCATGCGCATCATCAGCATCGGCTACATGGCGGTTGTCGATGCTGAGGTCATGGGCCGCGCCTCCACGCCGCTCGGTACGTGCGAGCTGCTGCCGATAAGTGGCGGCATCCTCCGCACGGCGGCGGGTCGCCGCACATCACTGCCCTTCGACCATGATGCCATCCTTAGTCGCGCGCTGGCTGACCTGCGCCGCGATCTTGACCGTGACGATTGGGCGTTCGGCCTGCTGCCTGAGTGCTTCTCGCTGCGCGAGCTGCAGGCGCTGCATGAGGCGATTCGCGGCCAGACGCTGAACAAGCCTGCCTTCCGCAAGCGACTAATCGAAAGCGGCCGCCTTGAAGCCACCGGCGAAATGGAAACCGGCAAGGGCTTCCGCCCTGCTGAATTGTATCGCGCGAGGAGAATTGACCATGCAGCCGACTAAGCAGATCAATGGCCGCGCGATGCACGCACGTACCAGCGTGACCCATCCGCTCCAGATTGCCTCCGTCGCGGCAGGTGCCGGCCTTGGCAGCGTTGGAATCACGTTTTGCCCCGGCAAGCAGCAGCCTCATGCAGCAACTGGTGCATGGGCGCGCGATCTCGATCTCGACGTCGGCGTCATCGCCAATTGGGGCGCAGCCAGTGTCGTCACGCTGGTCGAGGACCACGAACTCGCCTCGCTTGGCGTCACCGGCCTCGGCGATGCGGTGCGTGCTGCCGCTATGGAGTGGCAACATCTTCCCATCCGCGATGTGTCTGTGCCCGACGCCGCGTTCGAGACCGCGTGGCAAAAGACAGGACCGATGCTACGCAACCAGCTTCGTGCAGGGTTCAACGTGCTCGTCCACTGCAAGGGCGGCCTTGGCCGCGCTGGAACAGTTGCTGCGCGGCTGCTCATCGATCTTGGCTGGACACCCGCAGAGGCCCTTGCCGCCGTACGTGAGGTACGACCTGGTGCGGTCGAGACCAGGGCACAGGAAGCGTATGTTCTGGCGCTAGTCACCACGCCCGAAGCAACGCTGGAACATTCACCTTCAGCAATCCACGATCGCAGTCGCGGCGCGCTGCTTGGCTTGGCCATTGGTGACGCCGTCGGCACCACCTTGGAGTTCACCCGGCGCGACAGCGGCGTTGCTGTGACGGATATGGTGGGCGGCGGCCCCTTTCGCCTGCAGCCGGGCGAATGGACCGATGATACCGCCATGGCGCTGGCGCTCGCCGACAGCCTCGCCGCTGAGCCAAAGCTTGACGCCCGTGACCTGATGGGTCGTTTCGTTAGCTGGTGGCGCAGCGGCGAGTATAGCTGCACCGGCCGCTGTTTCGATATCGGCGTGACCACACGGCAGGCACTTGCCCGCTTCGAGCGTGATCTCGAACCTTATGCCGGTAGCGATGATCCGATGAGCGCCGGCAATGGTTCGCTGATGCGCCTTGCCCCGGTCGCGATGCGTCACTGGCGCGACCGCGGAACGCTTGCCGCCATCGCAGCGCGGCAAAGCCGTACCACCCATGCCGCACCGGAAGCCGTCGCCGGCTGCGTCGCCTATGCCGAGATGCTGGCAGATGCGATCTCGGGGATGTCTGCGCATGAGGTGCTGACAGCAGCGCGCCGCAATGATGCGCCTGCCATCGATGCGATTGTGCGGGGTAGCTGGCGCGGCAAGCTGCGCCGAGACATCCGCTCGTCAGGCTATGTCGCGCACTCGCTCGAAGCGGCTTTATGGTGCGTTAGTCGCACCAGCAGCTTTGCTGCCGCGGTGCTGCTCGCTGCCAATCTTGGCGACGATGCCGACACGACGGCGGCCATCACCGGTCAACTGGCTGGCGCGCTATATGGCGCCGACGGCATCCCCGACGCTTGGCTGCAGCGCCTCGCCTGGCACGACCGGCTGCTGGCCGCGGCTGACCGCCTCATCAGTGCGAGCGATGCCGCATGAGCAAGCCAGCCCCGGCAAAGCTGCCGGCTGTGGGGAGCACCTCGGAGAGCGCCTCCCGCTGGCAAGCGCTTTTTGGTTGTCCGGTTCCGCACCGGCTCCCGAGCCTCGTTGAACAGGCCATCGCCTGGCGTGAGCAGGCCGTTCTGCATGGCGATGTTCCAGCAGCCATTGCGCACGATCTGCTGCTCGCGAATGAGCACGCGCTCCAGCGCCGCGGGGTTTGCCAGCCGCCGAGTGCGCCGCAGCCTGCTGATAGTCAAAGCAGCATCACCCCGGATGTCGCAGCCGTGGCTGACGTCCCCAACCAGACGTTGGTCGCTGGCAGTATGAATGCCACGCCCGCGCAGCGGCCGGCCGGTGGATCCAAGGCCCGCGCCGGCGTCCTGCCGCCGGCGGCAAGCCAGCTGCTGCCGGGCAGCCAGCTCATCAAGGCATACGGCGGCCGCAACCATGTCGTGGCGGTCGAGGCAGATGGCTTTCGCTACGAAGGTGCGCTGTTCAGCTCGCTATCGGCGATCGCCAAGCACATCACCGGCACCCATTGGAACGGCTTGCTCTTCTTTGGCCTGAGGAAGCGGCGCACCTATCCGCCAAAGCCCCGCCGTAATGGCTGAGCTCAAGATCCGCTGCGCGGTCTATACCCGCAAGTCGAGCGAGGAAGGGCTGGAGCAGTCGTTCAACTCGCTGCACGCCCAACGTGAGGCATGCGAGGCCTATATCGCCAGCCAGAAGCACGAAGGCTGGCAGCTCATCCCCACTGCCTATGATGATGGCGGCTTCTCTGGTGGCAGCATGGAGCGGCCAGGATTGAAGGCGCTGCTCGGCGACGTCGAAGCCGGGCTCATCGATACGGTCGTCGTCTACAAGGTCGACAGGCTTACGCGCGCATTGTCCGACTTTGCCCGCATGGTCGACCGGTTCGACGCGCGCAAAGTCTCGTTCGTCAGCGTGACCCAGGCGTTCAACACCACGACCAGCATGGGCCGGCTCACCCTCAACGTGCTGCTGAGCTTTGCCCAGTTCGAGCGCGAGGTGACCGGGGAGCGCATCCGCGACAAGATCGCCGCGTCCAAGGCCAAGGGCATGTGGATGGGAGGCGCGGTGCCGCTTGGCTATGATGTCGTTGAGCGATTGCTCATCGTCAACGAACCCGAGGCGGCCCAGGTGCGCGACCTCTTCCGGCTCTACCTCAAACACCGCAATGTCGATGCGCTCGTCGAGGCTGCCGACAAGGCCGGGATCCGGTCGAAGTGGCGCGTCTTTGCTGATGGCCGAACGTCCGGTGGCACCAAGCTTGGCCGCGGGTCGCTGTACAGCATTCTTGCCAACCCGATCTACGCTGGCGAGATTGGCCACAAGGACAAGCGCTATCCTGGCCAGCACGAGCGCATCGTGCCGGCCAGCCTCTATGATCCGGTACAGCAATTGCTTGAAGCCAATCGCCGCAAGGCGAAAGGATCCACGTCCGCAGGGTCCGGGCACATGCTCTCTGGGCTTGTACAGGATGCATCCGGCCAGCGGATGACGGCAACGCACACCGGTAAGGCGAACCGGCGCTACTGCTATTACGCTTCGCCTACGACGCGGGTGCCCGCGAGCGATCTCGACGCCCTTGTGCTCACAGCGCTTCAAGAGACGCTCGCCTCCCCTGCCCGGCTCGCCGTGACGCTACCCAGCCTCGATATGGTGTCTCCTGCCATCATCGCAGGCAGTGCCGCGCTGGGTCAGCGACTCGGGACGACAAACACCGATGCCAAACTCGCTCTCGTTCGGGATCTCGTAGCGCAAGTGAAGGTCACCGAGGCTGGTGTCACGGCCACGCTCCGGCTGGAAGCGCTGGGGCTTGCCGGCGAGATCGGCACGATTGTCACGCCAGCGAGCCTCGGCCGCGCCAAGGCGCGCCTGACCTTGGTGGTGCCCGGCCATGCCGCCCCGAATCCCGACACCAGCCTTATCGCAGTCGTCGCCCAGGCGCGCGGTTGGCTTGCGGATCTTACCAGCGGCAAGCACATTTCCATCCGGGCCATCGCTAGCGCCCATGGCATCACCTCGGCCTATATCCGCCAGTTCATTGGCGTGGCCTTCCTTGCGCCCGATCTGGTGACCCGCATCGTCGAGGGCCGCCAGCCTTCCTGGCTGACGGTGACGCGGCTCAGCGACATGCTGCCGCTGCCGGCCGACTGGTCTGCCCAGCGCAGCCTCTTTGCCATGCAGAACTGACGCTTTTGCGTCGTTTTCCCTTGCGTCTTCTCTGACGTCAGACGATCACCGCCTCGCTCCCGAGATACGCGGGAGCGGGGCGTGGAAACCCCGATGTACAGACTCGGTCGCGAAGCAATTCGGGGCCGGGTGGCATGCGCGCATGTCCAGCCGGCTTGCCGGTAAAGGCGCATGCGCCTGTGTGTACACCAGGTTTCCAACATCCGGCTTCGGCCGTCGCCCCGAGAGGAACATAGGGGCGACTATCGGCGAAGCTGCACGAGGCGCCCCGCAAGAGGGGAGCTTCACATGACGATTTCGAGGACGGTCGCTGCGCTCGTGCTGCCATTGGTGGCGAGTGCCTGTAACCCGGCAATGTCGGTCAACGGTATGCAGAAGCGCGAGCCGGTGTTTGTCGCCGACAGCGCGCGTGATGGCAACGCGGTCATCGCCTGCGTGTCTGCCGCCTGGCTGAAGCTCGGCGGCGCTACGCCGAAGTCCGTACCGCGCGAGAACGGCGCCATGCTGGTGCTTGGCGATACCTATCCAATACTGATGATCGAAACCACGCCCACCGCGACCGGCACCCACGTCATCATGCATCAGTTCAAGACCATGTGGGCGCTCAGTGACCGTAACCGGGTCGAGGAGGTGCGCGCGTGTCTGTGAACCACGGCCACGGCGGCCGTCGCCTACCCCGCCGTCCGCAGTCGTTCGACCCTTATGAGGTCACCGCCATCTACGAGAACCCGGCTACCGGGTGGCGCGAGAGCGTACCGCGCCGCGCCTGGCTTTGGATGCTGCTGTTCGGCCTGTTCTACATGGCCGCGCGCAACCTGTGGCGACCGTTCGCCTTCACGCTTGTCGTCCTGATCGGAACGCTCCTCGTTGCCTGGCCACTGCTCTTCATCGTGGCGCCGGCTTTTTGGATCCTAGCTGCCGTTCAGGCGCAGCGGATGTTCCGTGAGCATTACATGCGGCTTGGCTGGGACGAGATCGATCCGTGGCACCAGGACGATGAGGCGTGATGTGAAACTAGGCAATATGGATGCCTATTATCGCCTACGTGTTGAGGATAAACTCATCCAAGTCGACGCGAGAGCCATTTTTCCCGAAGATAACATCGTAGGCCAGCAATATGTCTCGCCTGTCGCGTTCGACCTGATCTTGAACAGATCGGACCGCGAATGTCCGCATCGTGCACAGCGCATCCCAGCGCTCGTCGACAAACGCACGCCATGCTTTTACGGCCTGCCGATTATGTTTCAGGATGAAATCCTGCTGCTCAGCTAGCATTTCCCGAATGGCAATGACTTCCGAGGCAATGGCATAGGGCACCATCGCCACGTCACATGCAAATGACGTGGCGGTGATGACGAGGCTGTTACCATCGATCGTGGCCTTTAGCTTCCTGCGAGCCGACCCGTGCCCCTTTGCTTGAAAAAGGTCGGGGTCACCCGTGAACGGTATCGCCGCCCTGAAGCGCGCGGCAGAGACCCGAGACACTTTTGTGACCCTGATCACATCGTCCAGCACTATGGGAGCATCAAAGGTCGCAGCTTCAATCAGCCGCCTGCGCACTTGAAGTTGAGAAAAGGGCTCTGCCGCTAGCGCGTGAGCCGATGCTTGCATCACGCGGGACGATGTCTTTTCATGAAGCATGTCCGCGATGGGGCGGTTGGCGAACAGCTCCGTTCCCAGCAGTCCAAAGCCGGAGTCCGGGATCTGCCACCGGTGTCGCTCATCAACGGCCTTCATGCCACTCGCCACCCAAATGGCCGATGACGAACGAAGAGCGCGGAAGCCATTCCGCATCGATCCTGGCCTGATAGTCCCGGCTAGCACCGCGGCGCGGCTTACCACGCAGTTGAGCTAGCAGATCATCATGGCGCTGCTGCAACATCTCAAAGCGGGTCACACGCATGCCGTTAGGCCGCCCCTCCCCGATGCTCTGCTCGATATCTTCCAGCTCTTCTGTGATCCTCACTACAGGGTCGATCAGCGTAGAGCGATTAGACAGACACAGACAAGTCTTGCAAAGCCACTCAGTTCCTGCAAATATTATCACATCTATGTGCCTGCAACATTCCTTACATACAGCAAAAGGACGCAAGTTGCTTTGCGTCGAGCCTTTGTACTCGACAGCAATTTCGACATCGCCATCGGCGCCATCTACATACGGTAAATCCTGGAGATGGAACGACATCACGATTGTATCAGGTTCTGGCGAGTCTAAGGTCGCGAAACCAACCGCGTGTCCCAGGCGATTACGCCAAAGGACATCCGGCTTGCCTACCTTTCGACCACGTAGCGCCTCGCCCATCGATACCCTGGGGAAGGCCTCGCTGTACCGCGGCGGGTGGGTTGTTCTTTGCACCATCAAATCGCCAAGGCCATGCCAGAGAGCATCACATCATAGCGGTATAGCATCAGATCACTCACGCTAGTGAGCCAAAAATGGGCGCACCACGCTGTCAGCGCCGCTGAGATCTGAACGTAGACGCGTTGGCTTTAAACCAGGATCTGCAGCGCCGTATACGCGTCTATAGACGCGCCCAGCATCAGCTAAGCCGCTGCATTCACATCATAATTTAAAAGGTATCGACCGTCCCATAGGACGTAGTGGCGGAGAGGGAGGGATTCGAACCCTCGGTGCCCGCAAAGGCACGCCGCATTTCGAGTGCGGTACAATCGACCACTCTGCCACCTCTCCGCAGAAGACGTTTCGAGGCGCGAGGGCCTGATCGGTCGGTCGAGGGCGCGCCTCTAACGGGTTCGTTTTGCGCTGGCAAGCACCCTTGCGCTTGTGCGGCGCAGAAAGCCCCCTAGATTGCGCTCATGCCTCGTCACGATCCTACCGGTGTGCTGCCCTTCGGCGACATCGATGTCCCCGCGATCGCCCATGCCCGCTTTTCGATCGGCGATGTGGTCCGTCACCGCCTGTTCGACTTCCGCGGCGTGATCTTCGACGTCGATCCGGTCTTTTCCAATACCGACGAATGGTATGAGGCGATTCCCGAGAGCGTGCGCCCGACCAAGGAGCAGCCGTTCTACCATCTGCTCGCCGAGAATATGGAATCGAGCTACATCGCTTATGTCAGCCAGCAGAATCTGGTCGCCGACGAAAGCGACGAGCCGATCGATCATCCGGCGATCGCCGGTCTGTTCACCGATTTCGCCGACGGCCGCTACGCCCTGCGCCGCGAACATCGCCACTGAGTCGAGCAGAATCGCCGGCGGACCGCAGAATCGCGGCGCCGGTGGTTGACAGCGCCCCGCGTTTTCCTTAGCTGCCACCGCTCATCCCGCCGGGCCTTCCCGAGTGGGCATATGTTTTTTGGGAAGTGACTAAAGCCATGTTCGCAGTCGTGCGCACGGGCGGCAAGCAGTATCGCGTCGCCGCCGGAGACAAGATCGTCGTCGAGAAGCTGGACGGCGAAGCCGGCGCATCGATCACGCTGGGTGACGTCCTGCTCGCGGGCGAAGGCTCGGAGCTGAAGAGCGTCGAGGGCCTCACCGTCGCCGCCGAGATCGTCGCGCAGGCGAAGGGCGAGAAGGTCATCGTCTTCAAGAAGCGCCGCCGTCACAATTATCGCCGCAAGAACGGCCATCGCCAGAACCACACGATCCTCAAGATCGTCTCGGTCGGCTGAGCCACAAGCGCGAACAGGAGTAGAGCAGCATGGCACATAAGAAAGCAGGCGGTTCGTCGCGCAACGGTCGCGATTCGGCCGGTCGTCGCCTCGGCGTGAAGAAGTTCGGTGGTCAGGAAGCGATCGCCGGCAACATCCTCGTGCGTCAGCGCGGCACCAAATTCTATCCGGGCGCCAATGTCGGCATCGGCAAGGATCACACCCTTTTCGCGCTCGTCGACGGCCGCGTGGCATTCCACGAGGGCAAGCTCGGCCGTAAATTCTGCTCGGTGCAGATTATGGCGGAAGCCGCCGAATAACATCGGGTGACCAGCCGGGTTGCCCACCAGGGTGACCCGGTCGCACCGCCCAGGCGGTGCCAACCAAATCAGGGAGGCGGGTCACCCCGGCTCCCTTTTTTCTTGCTCCCCAACCTTTTGTCCCTGCCGCGTCACAGGCGCGTGGCATGGGCGCGGCCGAGGAGAGAGCGAGAAATGTTCGCCAGGACCAAGAGATTGACGCTGCGGCCGGCATGGCCGGAGGATGCCGCGGCGCTGGCGCAGGCGATCGGGCATGACGCGGTCATCCGGATGCTGCTGCGCGTCCCCCACCCCTATCGCCTCGCCGATGCCGAGGCGTTCTGCGCCGCGCCGCTTGCGCATGACGAGGCGCGCTTCGTGATCGTCGCGCATGACCGCGGCGCGCCGGCGCTGATCGGCGGGATCGGCATCTCGGAGCATGAAGGCGCGCCCAACCTCGGCTATTGGCTGACGCCGTCGGCCTGGGGACGCGGCTATGCGACAGAGGCGGGGCGTGCGGTGATCGACATGGCGCGCCATGCGCTGCCGCTGCGCCGCCTCGACGCCTGGCATTTCGCCGACAATCCCGCTTCGGGCGCGGTGCTGCGCAAGCTCGGATTCCGCGCCACCGGCCGGACCGCGACGCGGCACTCGCCGGCCCGCACCGAGGCGGCGGCGACGCTCAGCTACGAGCTCGACCTCGTCGACCGATGCGAGCCGATGCCGATCGCCGCTTAGGCTCTCACCGCGACGCGATCGGCCGGACCGAGCAGCGCCGCATAGACCGTCAGCAGCGCCGCGACCCCGGCCGCCGCGGTGATGCTGACGGTACCGAGTCGCGGATAGACGAGCGCGCCGAGCACCGCGCCCCCGACGAGGCCGCACCACAGCAACAGATAGGGCAGCCACGCCCAGCGCGGGCCGCCCATCATTGCCGCCGCCAGCCGCTGCGCGAACTTGACCAGCGCCCCGGTCATATAGGTGACGCCGACGCTGACCTCGCCATCGTGCTGGAACAAGGTGTTGGCCATTCCCATCGCCGCGGCGAGCAAAGCGGTGGTGGCGCCGACCGACACCCGGCCGTCGGTCGCCGCGGCACCGGCGAGCAGCAGGGTGACGCCGACCAATGCCGCCGGCTTGCGGCGCGCGCCGGCGGCGACGGTGACGATCGTGCCCGCCACCACCCCGCCGACGAAAGCGGCGATCAGCCCCGCCGCGACTCCGGCGACGGGCAGTCCCAACGCCAGCCCGACCGCGAGTCGCGTCGAATTGCCGCTCATGAACGAGACGAACAGCCCGCCCAGTTTGAGAAATCCGATCGCATCGACATAACCGGCGAGCCCGGCCATCGCCGCACCCAGGAGCCAGAACCTTTTGCCGTATCGCGTCATGCCGCGACCCTAGCGCGTTTCACGGCAGCGTTTGAAGCCCGTCGCGGCGCGTCACGCCGGACGCGGCAGCACCGCCGCCTCGTAATCGCTTTCCGCCAGCCCGATCAACGCGCGGTCGTCATGCTGCCACGGATGGAAACCGGGCAGGAAATAGGCCGCCCAGACCCCGGCGACCTTGCGCGCCATGCCGGGGTTGCCGAACGCATACCAGAACAGCCGCGCCCACACCTTCGGCCCGGTCATCCCGTCCTGCCGCAGCAATTCGAGCATCCCGCGCGTCCGCCCGGTGAAGAAGCGCCATGTCGTGATCAGCATCACCGTCGACTTGACCCGCCAGCGCGTGAAGCGCGGCCAGTCCTTGGTCGCATGCAGCCAGGTGTCGTAGGCGACGCCCTTATGCTCGATCTCCTCGGCGGCATGCCACAGCCACAGCGCCTTGGCCTGTTCCTCGCCGCCGGCGAGATGCCGGGGATTGGCGATCAGCTCGTGCGCCAGCATCGCGGTGAAATGTTCGAGCGCGGTGGTCGCGGCGAGGCTGGCGATCGGTGGCCGCCCTTTGGTCAGCGCGAGCGCGTCGTCGACGTCCTTGTCGAGCCGGCGCACGTCATAGCCCTGATCGGTGACATGGCGGTTGAAGGCGACATGCTCGCGCGTGTGCATCACCTCCTGCTTGATGAAGGCGTTGATCTCGCCGGTCAGCTTCGGCGGGGTGCCGTCGCGGAACTTGCGCACGCTGTCGACGAAATAGCCCTCGCCCTTGGGAAAGGTGACCGAGAGCGCATTGTAGAAGGCGGTCGCGACCGGATCGTCGTTGAGCCACCAGCGGCCCATGCGCGTGCCCCGGCCGAAGCGGCGGTCGCGCGGGGTGATGACCAGATCGTCGGGCGTGGTTGCTTTCGCCATGGAAACCTTCAACACAGGACTCGCGTCCTCATACTGACATTCATGTAAATAGGCCTCCGCTGTGTCGATCGCAACCCTCCGCAAACGCCTGTCCCCCGCCGACGCCCGCGAGGCGGCGCTCGCCGCCGCGCAGGCGCTGCTGATCGAGGCCGGCCCGCAGGCGGTGACGCTCAAGGCGGTCGGCGGCCGGATCGGGCGGACCCACGCCAATCTGCTCCACCATTTCGGCTCGGCCGAGGGGCTGCAGCTGGCGCTGATCGCGCGGATGACGAGCGACATCACCGCGACGATCCGCGATGCGCTGCTCCTCGATCGGCCGGCGGAGCCCGACCCGCGTCGGATCGTCGATCTGGTGTTCGACGCCTTCGACGGCGGTGGCGCCGGCGCGCTGGCGAGCTGGATGATCCTCACCGGCAACCGCGACGCGCTCGATCCCATCCTCTCCGCGGTGCGCGCGCTGGTCGAGGACCTCACCGCCGGGGTCGAACCCGCCTGCCGCCCGATCCAGGACGAAACGCTGCATCTGGTGCTGATGGCGCTGGGCGATGCTTTGCTCGGGGCGCCGATGGCGCGCGCATTGGGCCTGCCGCGTGACCGGGCGCGTGCGCTTGCCGCGACGATGCTCGCCGCGCCGCTCGCGGCGGACGGCTGAGCCATCGCCAATGTCGCGTGGCACGGCGTCAATGCCGCCGCCCCTGCACCGCCGCGGCACGAGCCGGTAGGACGGCGGCACGAGGGGCCGGCGGCCGCGATCGCGTGATATATCGCGCGATGGATCGCCGATCGCCCGCACGACGCCGCGGCCGGTCGGACGGCCAATGGCGCCGACTCGGACAAGCGAAGGCGGCGGCCGCAGCAAGGCACGCTGCCACGGGTGGAGGATGCACGGATAGGCGGATGCTCCAGGCATCTGCCTGACGGTGCCGTCGATCGGTATCGCGATGGGGGTCGCGACGCCGGTCGGCGGTTACCAAGCCTACCCCGTCACCCCGGATCTGATCCGGGGTCCCGCTTCGTCCTCTTGCGCGTGCCGATCAGAAGAAGCGGGACCCCGGGTCGAGCCCGGGGTGACGGACGAACGTCGTTTCCGTCTAGCCCCCCGTATGCCGCGCGCGATAGTCGCCCGGCGTGATGCCATAGACCTCGCGGAATGCCCGGCCGAGATAGGCGGCATCGCAAAAGCCCCACCGCTCCGCAAGCATCGCGATCGTCTGCCGGTCCCCCGCCGTGCGCAGGCTTTCGGCGATCCGCGCCAGCCGGCGGGTGCGGATATAGGCCTGCACCCCGCCCTCCTCCTGCAACAGCCGGTACAACGTCGAGCGCGACACGCCGAGCGCGCGGCTGAGCCGCGTCGTGTTGAGCGACGGCGAGCCCAGGTGCCGCTCGATCGTCTCGCGCAGTTCGAACGACAGGCCGCGCTCATGCTGTTCGGTATCGGCCGGTGCGGTGCCGAGGCTGGCGGAGAGCGCGATGGTGAACAGATCGAGCACGGTCTGCGCCAGCGCCGGGCCGCTGGTCACCGGCAGATGATGCGCGGTGTCGCGCAACGTCGCGAGATGCGAGACGAGCAGCGCCGCCTGCTCCGGCGCGATGACATGGCCGTGCAGGCTGCGCACCGTCGCCGGCAGCAGCCGCTCCGCCACCGCGCGTGGCAGCGTGAAGCCGGTGCTGACCGATGCCTCCGATCCATGCGCCTGCGTCTGCGCGAGGTCGGCCAGCACGATCGATCCGCCCGGCGCGACGAGATCGCGGCCGGCCATGTCGCCGCGCGCGCCGCCGTGGTGCCGAACGTTGACGACCAGATCGTCGCTTCGGTCGCGCGCGATCGTGTCGCTCCGCCGCACCCAGTCCTGCGCGGTGATCCGCGCCTGCCCGATGCCGATCGTGCCGAGATCGAGCCAGTCCATCGCGACGGTGAAGGGTTCGTGCGGCGTCGTGTCGAACCGCGTCGACAGGCCGGCGATATCGGCGTCGCGCCAGCAGGCATAGCGCTCGCTCGCGGGCAGCCCGTCCGCACTGAAGACACGCTGCCACGCCAGTCGTTCGGCAGCCGGATCGGCCTGGGAATCGCGCGGCATCGTCACCCGCCGGATCTTAGCGCCCGCCGAAATGGCCGTACACTGCTCTTGTCGCGCACGATCGGCGATGGCGCCGCCGCCGCGGGGGTGGCCGTTCGCGCGGGGCACGCTAAAGAGGCGCCATGCATTTTCTCGACCAAGCCAAGATCTACGTCCGCTCCGGCTCGGGCGGCCCCGGCGCCGTCAGCTTCCGACGTGAAAAATTCATCGAATATGGCGGCCCCGACGGCGGCAACGGCGGCAAGGGCGGCGACATCATCTTCGAGGCGGTGGCCGGCCTCAATACGCTGATCGACTTCCGCTACACCCAGCATTTCCGCGCGCCGCGCGGCTCGGGCGGCTCGGGCAGCAACCGCACCGGCGGCGGCGGCGACGACCTCGTCATCAAGGTTCCGGTCGGCACCCAGGTGCTGTCCGAGGACAAGGACGAGGTGCTGCTCGACTTCACCCATGTCGGCCAGCGCGAGATGTTCCTGCGCGGCGGCGACGGCGGCCGCGGCAACGCCAGCTACAAGACCTCGACCAACCGCGCGCCGCGCCAGCACGGCACCGGCTGGCCCGAGCAGGAGGCGTGGGTGTGGCTGCGGCTCAAGTTGCTCGCCGACGCCGGGCTCGTCGGCCTGCCCAATGCCGGCAAGTCGACCTTCATCAACGCGGTGACCAATGCGCAGGCGAAGGTCGGCGCCTATGCCTTCACCACGACGCGGCCGCAGCTCGGCGTCGTCCGCCATCATGGCCGCGAGTTCGTCGTCGCCGACATTCCCGGCCTGATCGAAGGCGCCGCCGACGGTGCGGGGATCGGCGACCGGTTCCTCGGCCATATCGAACGCTGCCGCGTGCTGCTGCATCTGGTCGACGCCAATGACGACGACGTCGCCGAAAGCTATCGCATCGTCCGCGACGAGCTGGAGGCCTATGGCGGCGGTCTGATCGACAAGCCGCATATCGTCGCGCTCAACAAGATCGACATGCTCGACGAAGAACTGATCGAGGCGCTGTCCGCCGAACTGGCGGAGGAAAGCGGCACCGACGTCATCCCGCTGTCGGGCGCCGCCGGCACTGGCGTCGACTGGGTGCTCGACAAGTTGCTCGAGGCGATCGACCCGGCGCCCGATACGGTGCCGGACAGCGACGAGGGCGAGGACGAGATCACCTGGTCGCCGGTGTGAGCCGATGCGCCCGTTCGTCTGAATAGTTACAGCGATGGGGCTCGATCGATAGCACCCCGGGACCGTCACCCCGGACTCGTTCCGGGGTCCACCGTACCGCATGCGTGCGCTCTCGCCTCGAGCCCCCCTCCTCGCCGCGGAGTGGACCCCGGCACGAGTCCGGGGTGACGAGGGAGTGTGGAAAGGGCGACGACAACCAAGCGGCCATATCCATCGGCCCTGCGTCGACAGGCAACCGAGGACTTATGCTGTCGGTCATCCCTCGCTAGACCCCACCCCATGCCCCTCTTCCCGCCCGCCTCCTGCCCGCGCCTGATCGTCAAGGTCGGCTCCGCCCTGCTCGTCGCACCCGATGGCGCGGTGCGGCGGGACTGGCTCGCGACGCTGGTCGCCGACATCGCCGCGCGCGTCCGCGACGGCCAGCAGGTCGCGATCGTCTCGTCGGGTGCGATCGCGCTCGGCGCGCGGCGACTCGGGCTCGCCAAGGGCGGCCGCGCCAGCCTCGAGGACGCGCAGGCCGCCGCCGCGACCGGCCAGATCGCGCTCAGCCAGACCTGGGCGGAGCTGCTCGGCGACCACGGCCTCACCGCCGCGCAGATGCTGGTGACGCTCGACGATCTCGAAGACCGCCGCCGCTATCTCAACGCCGCGGCGACGCTGGGCCGGCTGCTCGGGCTCGGCGTGGTGCCGGTCATCAACGAGAACGACAGCGTCGCCACCGAGGAGATCCGCTTCGGCGACAACGACCGGCTCGCCGCGCGCGTCGCGCAGGCGGCGGGGGCGCAGGGCGTCGTGCTGCTGTCCGACGTCGACGGCCTCTACGACGCCAACCCGCACACCAATCCGGCGGCACGGCATATCGCACGGGTCGAGCGGATCGACGCGGTCGCCGGCATGGCCGATGCCGGATCGGCGTCGG
Source organism: Sphingomonas taxi (assembly GCF_000764535.1). Taxonomy (NCBI): domain Bacteria; kingdom Pseudomonadati; phylum Pseudomonadota; class Alphaproteobacteria; order Sphingomonadales; family Sphingomonadaceae; genus Sphingomonas; species Sphingomonas taxi. The sequence goes on from NZ_CP009571.1 coordinate 1,696,474, forward strand.
GCATGGGTTCGGGCGGCATGGTGTCGAAGATCGCGGCGGCACGGATTGCCACCGGCGCGGGTGCGCATCTCGCCATCGCCAGCGGTCGACTGGATCACCCGCTCGCCGGGGCGCAGCGGCATACTTTGTTCGTCGCCGAACGCGCCGCACCGGCGCGCAAGGCGTGGCTGGCGGGCGGGCTGACCGCGCGCGGCCGCATCCACGTTGACGCGGGCGCGGCGCGCGCGCTGGCAGCGGGCGGCAGCCTGCTCGCCGCCGGCGCGACGCGGATCGAGGGCGCATTCGGCCGCGGCGATCTGGTGACGATCGAGGGGCCGGACGGCACGATCGCGCGCGGCCTGTCGGAATATGCGGCGGACGAGGCGCTGCGGCTGCTCGGCACGCGCTCGGAGGAGCAGGCGGCGATATTGGGGTACGCGCCCCGCGCCGCACTGGTCCACCGCAACCATCTGGCGCTGCTGTGAGATCGCCAGCCTCTTCGAGAGGCCGACCGGCACCCCGTCCGTTCCAGCGTTCCTGCGAAAGCAGGAACCCAGGGCCAAGCAGACGACCGCTGTCCGTCTGCGAAACCCCTGGGCTCCTGCTTTCGCAGGAGCACAAATCGTCCTTTGTAGAGGTCGCGAGCATTACCGGCGCGATCGCAGGAGCCGCTTCATGACCACCCTCGCCATCACCGGCGCGACGGGGTTCGTCGGCGGCGCGCTGCTCAATCAGGCGCTCGCCGCCGGCCATCACGTCCGCGCGCTCACCCGCCGGCCGCAACCCGGCCGCAATGACGTCATCTGGATCGAAGGCGCGCTCGACCGTCCCGACAGCCTCGTCGCACTCGCCGATGGCGCGGACGCGATCGTCCATGTCGCCGGCGTGGTGAACGCGCCCGACCGCGTCGGCTTCGTCGCCGGCAATATCGACGGCACGCGTGCGATGCTCGCCGCCGCGACCGCCGCCGGCGTCGGCCGCTTCGTCCACGTCTCGTCGCTCTCCGCACGCGAACCCGCGCTGTCCAACTACGGCTGGTCCAAGGCGGAGGCCGAATCGCTGGTCGAGGCCAGCCCCCTCGCGTGGAGCATCGTCCGCCCGAGCGGCGTATACGGCCCCGGCGACATGGAGATGCGCGACCTGTTCCGCGCCGCGAAGCTCGGCCTCGCGCTGCTGCCGCCGCGCGGCAAGGTATCGCTGGTCGCGGTCGACGATCTCGCCCGCCTGTTGCTGACGCTCGCCACGCACGACCTGCCGCCCGCGCTCTACGAGGTCGACGACGGCCACGTCCTCACCCATGACGAGATGGCGCAGGCGATCGGCCGCGCGGTCGGCCGCCGGCACGTCCTCGCGCTGCACCTGCCCAAGGCGATCCTCCATCTCGGCGCGAAGCTCGACAAGCGCCTGCGCGGATCGGGCGCCAAACTCACCGCCGATCGCGCGAATTATCTCGCCCATTCGGACTGGACCGCCCGCCCCGCGCTGCGCCCGCCGGCCGATCTGTGGACGCCGTCCGTCGCCCCGGAGGCAGGCCTCGCCGCAACCGCGCGATGGTATCGTGCCAACGGATTGCTATAGCGCCGCAACCCTGCCGTATTTGGCCGCCATCCAGGATAGTATGATGACCGACCGCACCCAGATCCTCGACACGATCAAGGCCCAGATCGAACCGTTCAACAAGAAAGGCGTCGCGCTGACCGAGGCGACCACCTTCCAGGGCGATCTGGAGTGGGACAGCCTGACCGTGATGGACTTCGTCGCGGCGATCGAGGACGAGTTCGAGATCATCATCACGATGAACATGCAGGCGGAGATCGAGACGGTCGGCCAGCTCGCCGATGCCGTCGCCAAGCTGAAGGGCGACGCATGACCGAGACCGGCCTGCAGTCCGAAACGCTCGATCTCGATCCCGCCCCGGTCGCGCCCGAGCGCGACCTGATGAGCAAGTTCGATTCGCTGATCGCCGAGCGCAAGGCGCTGATCGACACCGGCGTCACCGATCCCTTCGCGATCGTCATGGAGCAGGTGAAGAGCCCGACCGAGGCGGTGATCGCCGGCCGCGACACGATCCTGCTGGGCACCTACAATTACATGGGGATGACGTTCGACCCCGACGTCATCGCCGCCGGCCATGCCGCGCTCGACCGGTTCGGCTCGGGCACCAACGGCAGCCGCATGCTCAACGGCACCTTCCGCGACCATATGGAAGCGGAACAGGCGCTGCGCGACTTCTACGGCACCAGCGGCGCGATCGTCTTCTCGACCGGCTATATGGCCAATCTCGGCATGATCTCGACGCTCGTCGGCAAGGGTGAATATGTCATCCTCGACGCCGACAGCCACGCCTCGATCTACGACGGCTGCAAGCAGGGCAATGCCGAGATCGTCCGCTTCCGCCACAACAGCGTCGAGGATCTCGACAAAAGGCTCGGCCGCCTGCCCAAGGAGGCGGGCAAGCTCGTCGTGCTGGAAGGCGTCTACTCGATGCTCGGCGACGTCGCGCCGCTGCGCGAGATGGTCGCGGTCGCCAAGAAGCACGATGCGATGGTGCTGAGCGACGAGGCGCATTCGATGGGCTTCTACGGCCCCAACGGCCGCGGCGTGTATGAGGATCAGGGGCTGGAGGCGGACGTCGATTTCGTCGTCGGCACCTTCTCCAAATCGGTCGGCACCGTCGGCGGGTTCTGCGTGTCGAACCACCCGAAGTTCGAGGCGATCCGCCTCGCCTGCCGCGCCTATATCTTCACCGCCTCGCTGCCGCCGTCGGTGGTCGCGACCGCGGCGGCTTCGATCCGCAAGCTGATGACCGCGCACGACAAGCGCGCGCAGCTCTGGGCGAACGCGCGCCAGCTCCACGGCGGCCTCAAGGCGATGGGCTTCAGGCTCGGCACCGAGGCGCCCGACAGCGCGATCGTCGCGGTGATCCTCGACGACCAGGAACAGGCGGTGACGATGTGGCAGGGGCTGCTGCACGGCGGCGTCTACGTCAACATGGCGCGCCCGCCGGCGACGCCGGCCGGCACCTTCCTGCTGCGCTGCTCGCTGTGCGCCGAACATAGCGCAGCGCAGCTCGACGCGGTGCTCGCCGCCTTCCGCGCCGCGGGGCAGGCCGTGGGCGCGATCGGCTGAGCCTGCCGCGGCGCACGCCGCGGCGGCTTTCCACGCGGCGGGAAACGGACTAGCCTCACGCCCGTGACTCGCAACGACGCCGAAACGGTCTCCGTAGGGACCCTGGAGGGCGACGCGACCTGGCGGACGATCACGCTCGTCGTGATGGGTCTGCTCGGCGCGGCGGTGCTCGTCGCGCTCATCGTGACGCTGGGCGAGGCCAACCGCCAGCGCGACCGCGCGTTGCAGGCGCAGGCGCACAGCTACGACGTGATGATCCTCGCCCGCACCGTGTCGGGCACGATCGCCCGCTCCGAGGCGTCGCTCGGCCGCTACGTCATCAGCGGCAAGGCCGAGAAGGAGCTCGGCCAGCTCTATTATGACCAATGGCGCCTCGCCGGAACGCAGCTCGGCCGGCTCGAACGGCTGACCGTCGACACGCCGGAGCAAAGCGCCCGCGTCCGCCGCCTGCGCGCCGCCTACGAACGGCGCGGCGAGGAGCTGTCGCTGACCGCGCTCAGCACCACCTACGGCCAGAACAGCCAGGCGCTCGCCCGTTATTACAAGGCGCGCCAGTCGCCGACGCTGACCGCGATCGACACGACGCTCGACCAGATCATCACCCGCGAACGCGCCCTGCTCGACCAGCGCACCGCCGATGCGATGCGCACCGTCGACCGGTCGAGCCGCATCGCGACGGTGCTGGCGATCTTCGGCGTGCTGATCGTCGTCGGCGCGCTGGTGCTCGGCTGGTTTACGCTGCACGCGGTCGGCGAGCGCGCCCTCGCCCGCGCCGAGGCGGAGGAGGAACGCGAACGCGCCGAGGAACTCGCCGCCGCAGTGACCAAGGCGACCGACGAATTGCGCGTGCAGGAGGCGAAGGTCCGCCAGATCCACAAGATGGACGCGGTCGGCCAGCTCACCGGCGGCATCGCCCACGATTTCAATAACATGCTCGCGGTCGTCCTCGGCGGGCTCGAACTCGCGCGGCGCGCGGTCGGCCATGATCCGGCGACGGTGGCGCGGCATCTCGACAATGCGACCGACGGCGCCAATCGCGCCGCGGCGCTGACCCGGCGGCTGCTCGCCTTCAGCCGCGAGGAATCGCTCAAGCCCGAACCGATCGCCGCGGCGGCGCTGGTGTCGGGGATGTCCGAGCTGATCGACCGCACCCTCGGCGATGCGATCACCGTCGTCGTCCGCGACGACGCGCGCGGCTGGCAGGTCCATGCCGATCGCGTGCAGCTCGAAAATGCGGTGCTCAACCTCGCGGTCAATGCGCGCGACGCGATGAACGGTCGTGGCCGGCTGGTCATCGCGACCGGTGCGACGACGCTCGCCGACGATCATGTCGACGATTGCTGCGCCGGCGATTACGTCACGCTCGCGGTCACCGACACGGGCACCGGGATGACGCCCGAGGTGCTCGAACGCGTCTACGAACCCTTCTTCACCACCAAGGCGGCGGGCAAGGGCACCGGCCTCGGCCTCAGCCAGATCTTCGGCCTCGTGCGGCAGTTGCGCGGCGGCATCGCGATCGAGACCGCGCCCGGATGCGGCACCACCGTCACCCTCTATCTGCCGCGCGACACCAGCGCCGGCACCGCCGCGCCCGCCGCGGTCGTCGCGCCGGTCACCGTCGCGCCGCTCGCCGAGGCGCTGCGCGTGCTCGTCGTCGAGGACGATCCGCGCGTGCTCGCCGCGACGATGATGGCGCTGGAGGAACTGGGCCATCGCGCCATCGCCTGCGACGCGCCGCTCAAGGCGCCGGCGCTGCTCGCCGGCAACGACGACATCGATCTCATCATCTCGGACGTGCTGATGCCGGGGCAGACCGGGCCGGAGATGATCGCCGCCCTCGCCCCGCATTACCCGCATATCGCCGTGCTGTTCGTCACCGGCTTCGCCGGCGAGGCGAATGCGAGCGAGTTCGGCCGTCATCCGGTGCTGCGCAAGCCGTTCACGCTCAGCGGGCTGGAGCGCGCGATCGGCAAGGCGATGGCGACCGAACGCCCCGCCCCGCCGCAGCAGATAGCCGCCGAATGAGCCACGGGAATTTTAGCTGACGTTGCCGACACCCGCGCCTATACCGGCCGCTCCCCGCCCCGGCCCGAGCCCCTGACCGCATGACCTCCCTCGACCGCTACATGGCCCGGCTGATCGCGTTGCCGCTATTCTCGACGCTGACCATCGCCGCCATGCTGCTGGTGCTCGACCGTATCCAGCGCCTGTTCGTCTTCGTCGCCACCGAGGGTGGGCCGGTCAGCGTCGTGTGGCGGATGCTCGCCAATCTGCTGCCCGAATATCTCGGCCTTGGCATACCGATCGGGCTGCTGCTCGGCATCCTGCTCGCCTTCCGCCGCCTCGCCGCCAATTCGGAACTCGACGTGCTGCGCGCCGTGGGGGTGAGCTACACGCGGATGCTGCGCGTGCCGTTCATGTACGCGCTGATCCTCGCGGCGCTCAACATCGCGATCGTCGGCTTCGTCCAGCCAAAGGCGCGCTATTATTACGAGCAGTTGCGCTTCGAGCTGCGCACCGGCGCGCTGGGCGCGTCGATCAAGGTCGGCGAGTTCACCCATTTCGGCGACCGCATGACGCTGCGCATCGAGCAGAGCCATGACAAGGGCCGCAAGCTCGACGGCATCTTCGTCTATTACAACGACAAGGGTACCAGCTATTCGGTCACCGCCCAGTCGGGCCAGTTCCTCGCCACCGACGATCCCAACACGATCATCTTCCGCCTGACGAAGGGCACTTTGGTGCACAAGGCGCCCAATTTCACCGTGCCGCGGGTGCTGACCTTCACCTCGCACGATCTGCCGATCCCGCTGCCGCGCTACGAGAATTTCCGCCAGCGCGGCGGCCGCAACCTCGAATTCACGTTGCCCGAACTCGCAAAGCTCGGCCATCGCGCGCAGAGCGAGGAGCAGCGCGACAGCAGCCGCTCCGAATTCCACTTCCGCCTGGTCGAGGTGGCGACGATGTTCCTGTTGCCGCTGCTCGCGATCGCGCTCGGCGTGCCGCCCAAACGCTCCAATTCGGGCTTCGGCGTGTTCCTCGCGATCGTGATGATCGTCGCCTATCACAAGGTGAACGAATATGCCGCCTCGATCGGCGAGCTCGGCCGGATCGATCCGCTGATCGCGCTCTGGGTCCCCTTCTGCATCTTCGCCGGGATCATCCTCTGGATGTATTATCAGATCGCCTATGTCCCCGGCGGGCAACCGATCGGCGCGCTCGAACGCGCCTTCTCGAAGCTCGCCAAGCTCGTCACCCGCTATCTGCCCGGCCGCGGCCGCAAGAAGGAGCAGGCGGCATGAGCAGCTTCTTCCCGTCGCGCACCGTCGCGATCTACATGGGGCGGATGTTCCTGGTGCGCACCTTCGGGCTGCTCGCCGCGCTGCTGCTGATCCTGCAGACGCTCGACCTGCTCAGCGAATCGGGCCAGATCCTCGCCCATCCCGGCAATACGCAGGAACAGGTGTGGCAATATGTCGGGCTGCGCGCGCCGCAGATCGCCGCCTTCCTGCTGCCCTTCTCTGTCCTGCTCGGCACCATCCTGACGCTCATCACGATGAACCAGAACAGCGAGGTCATTGCGTTGAAGGCCGGCGGCCTGTCGGCGCATCAGGTGCTGGCGCCGCTGCTCGTCGCCAGCCTCGGCGTCGCCGGGCTCAGCTTCGCCTTCAACGAACGGATCGTCAGCCGCGCCACCGCGACGCTGGACCAGTGGAAGGACGCCGATTATGGCGCGCTGCCGATCGACCGCGGCGACCGGACCAACGTCTGGGTGCGCGACGGCGACGACCTGATCGCGGTGCAGCAGGTGCGCGGGCGCGGCGAGCAGGTGCGGCTCGGCAACGTCACCGTCTACGACCGCACCGGCGGCGAGCTGGTCGCGATCATCAAGGCGCCGACCGGCCGCCATGCCGGCAACGGCTGGGCGATCAGCCCGGCGACGCGCTTCGACGTCGCCACCGGCAAATTGAGCAACCTCGGCACGGTCAAGGTCGCGCCGGGCGTCCGCCCCGACCAGTTCACTCTGGGTGCGGTCAACCCCGACGGGCTCGACTTCGCCGCGCTCCACGCGGCGATCGGCGACCTGCGCGACGCCGGCCGGCCGACGAAGTCGCTCGAAGGCACGCTCTGGCACAAATTCTCCAGCCCGCTGTCGGCGGTGCTGATGCCGCTGCTCGGCGCGGTCGCGGCGTTCGGCATCGCCCGGTCGGGGCAATTGTTCGTGCGCGCGGTGATCGGCATGGCGCTGGGCTTCGCCTATTTCGTCGCCGACAATTTCGCACTCGCAATGGGCAATCTCGGCGCCTACCCGCCCTTCCTCGCCGCCTGGGCGCCGTTCCTGCTGTTCCTGCTGATCGGCGAAGCGGTCCTGATCCGCACCGAGGAATAGGACACGAGCGGAGACTTAATTCCGACCGTTCGCCCTGAGCCTGTCGAAGCCTGTCCTGAGCGACGCCGCAGGCGGCGTCGAAGGGGGCAGGTGAGTCTCACGGTGCTTCGACAGGCTCAGCACCAACGGGGTGATGTTATCGATTCACGCGGAGGCGCGGAGAGGTGTCGCGTGGGGCGGACGTGGTCCTGTAACTGCGAGACCTTGGTAGGAAGAGCCGCTGACACGGCGAACGCAACACCTCCGCGCCTCCGCGCCTCTGCGCGAACCAACCTTCTTCCGTCCGACCACCTTACGGCACCGACAAAGGCCCCTCGAGCACCGCCGGCATCCGCGACACCAGAGCACCCGCCAGCTTCGCACCGACCACCGCCGGCGCGTTCGCCTGCGTGCCGCCAACCTGCGCGGTCACCGCGCTGCCCGTCCACAAGGTCCGCCCGTCGCGCCACGCGGTAAGCGTGATCGTCATCCGCGTCACGATCAACGCGCGCAGATCCTGCTTCTGAGTCGGCAGCGCGAGTTGCACGCCCCCGCCCCAATTGGCGACGCTGGCGGCAGGCGCCTTGGTTCCGGAAGGCGCCCCGACCAGACCGCGCTGCTCATGGTCGATCGCGACCCGCGCACGATAGCGGCTCGGACCGGTGGCCGGCAGGACGAGATAATTGGCGGAATTGAAGGCATCGCCGACCGCATCGGCGATCGCGGGGATCTCGGGTCCGTCGGTCTTGCCGTCATCGACGACGGTGAGGGTGACCGTCCCCGGCGGCAGGGTTTCGGCGGCGACCGACGGAACGGCCAGCAGGGCGACGATGCCGGACCAAATGATCATTTTCCGACCCCCACCTTCGGCAACCGTCCTGCCCTATTATAGCGCAATCCTCTGGTTACCGAGGGTGGAACGTGCTCCGCACGATCTTGTTCACCAATCCCGGCAGACCGGCATAGCTCGCTTTATGATAGGGCGATCCCTGCTCGACCGCCGCGGTGATCCGGCGATGCGCCTCGCCGAGCGCGTGATACGGCAGGCTCGGCAGCAGATGGTGGAGCGCGTGATAGCGCAGGCCGACCGGTGCCCACAGTGCCGGCAACAACGCCGGCGGCGGCACGTTGACCGAATCAAGATATTGCGCGGTCACCGACATCGGCTCGCCGTCATTCTCCCACAGATGCGCAACCAAAGTGCGAACCTGATTGACCACCGCGACGCCCGACCCGATCGCCAACGCGATTGCGACGCTGCGCAGCGGGAAGACCCCCGTCGCGGTCAGCACCACGACCGCGATCGCCCACAGGCTCGCCGCGGTCTCGACGCGATCCCACATCGTCCGCGCCTCGCCTTCCGGGGCGCGACGGCGGAACGACGGATTGATCGCCAGCGCCGAATAGCGCTCCATCACGATCGTGCGGAACTTGGGGGACAGCAGCGACAGCGGCGACAGGATCGCATAACGGATCAGCAGCCCGAGCGGCGCCAGTGCGGAGATCACCACGAACGCCGGCAGCGTCCACGGCTTCATCAGCGCGAGCGGCAGATATTCCGGGTCCTCCGACGTGCCGTAACGCGTCTTCGCATGGTGGAGGTTGTGCACGCCCTCGTACATGAAGCTCGGCACCAGCATCGGCACGCCGACCAGCGCATTCCAAGCACCGCGGAAGCGGGGCACGGCACTATGCTTCATGTGACTGATTTCGTGGATAAAACTAAGCGCGCGATACAGCGCCAACGCCGACACGACGGCAGCGAGCACCACCCAGCCGGTCTGCCGGACGGTCACCGCCGCAGCCAGCGCGCCATAGCCGACCGCCACCGACCCGATCAGGTCGGCCCAATAGATGCCGGGCCGCGGCGCGATCAGGTCGCGGGTCGCCTCCGCCGCCGCACGCAGCATCGCCTTGTCGTCGGCGATCCGCACGCGCGGCGTGCGTCCGGCCGGCTCGGCGACGGGGGCGCGGGGGAGGGTCAGCGAGCGTTCCATGGCTTGGTCCATTGCGTGAAGATAGTGGCGATAGCGTGGCATTTACAGGCGCCCCGGCCGCTGCGGCGCCGCAACATATCGATCAGTGATGACGGAAACGTCACTCGCCTTGTCGTGCCGCCGTGCTAGATCGCGGGCCAAAATGGGAGGCCCGAATGAGCGACCTGACGATCACCCCCGTCATCACCAAGAGCGAACGCAAGGCGTTCGTCGACCTGCCGTTCCGGCTGTACAAGGACGATCCCGCCTGGGTCCCGCCGCTGAAGGGCGAGGCGCTGGGCCTGATCACGCCCGAGAAGAACGGCTGGTACAGCCACGCCAAGGTGCAATTGTTCCTCGCCCGCGAGAACGGTCGGGTGGTCGGGCGTATCTCGGCGCATATCGACACGCTGGCGCTGACGATGCCGGCCGAACAGGGGTTCGGTCCCGGTGTCGGTCAATGGGGGTCGATGGAAGCCGAGCGCGAAGACGTGTTCGCCGCGCTCCTCGCCAAGGCGGAGGGCTGGCTGCGCGAGCAGGGCATGACCCGCGCTCTCGGTCCGATCTCGCAATCCGTGTGGGAGGAGCCGGGCCTTCTCGTGCAGGGCTTCGATCATTCGCCGACGATCATGATGGGCCACGCCAAGCCGGAATATCAGGGCTGGATCGAGCGTGCGGGCTACCAGCAGGTCAAGCAGCTCTTCACCTACGAGCTCGACATCACCCAGGAATTTCCGCCGATCGTCAAGCGGATCATCCGCTCCGGCGAGAACAACCCGCGCATCGTCGTGCGCGAGGTCGACAAGCGCAAGTTCGAGGAGGAGGCGGCGATCATCCTGTCGATCCTCAACGATGCGTGGAGCGACAATTGGGGCTTCGTCCCCCTCACCCCGCCCGAGATCAAGGACGTCGGCGTCAAGCTCAAGCCGATCGTGTTCAACGACCTGATCCGCATCGCCGAACTCGACGGCAAGCCGGTCGCGTTCATGATCACGCTTCCGGACCTCAACGAGCCGCTCAAGCCGCTCAACGGCTCGCTGCTGCCGTTCGGCTGGGCGAAGCTGCTGCTGTGGCTGCGCAAGCCGAAGGTGCGGACGATGCGCGTGCCCTTGATGGGCGTCGTCAAGGAATTGCAGGCATCGCGGATGGCGAGTCAGCTCGCCTTCATGATGATCGAATATATCCGCGTCGCCTCGGTCCAGCATTACGGCGCGAGCCGCGGCGAGATCGGCTGGATCCTCGACGACAACCAAGGCATGCGCTCGATCGCCGAGACGATCGATAGCCGCGTCAACAAGGTCTACAACATCTACGGGCGGGACCTTTAGACCCGGCGGGCTCCTCCCCCGCCACGCGAGGGAGGAGCCGATCGGATCAGACCGTGAAGCTTTCCCCGCAGCCGCATGCGCCCTTGGCATTGGGGTTGTTGAACACGAAGCCGGCGGTGAAATCGTCCTCGACCCAGTCCATCGTCGAGCCGACGAGATACAGGATCGAGCCGCCGTCGACGAACAGAGTGCCGCCGGGTGTCTCGATCCGCTCGTCGAACGGCTTGGCCTCGGTGACGTAATCGACCGAATAAGCGAGCCCCGAACAGCCGCGGCGCGGCGTCGAGAGCTTGACACCGATCGCGCCGTCCGGCGCGCGCGCCATCAGGTCGGCGATGCGCGCGTCGGCATTGGCGGTGAGGATCAGCGGCGCCGGCCGCTGGCGCAGGGTTGTCGCCATCACAGCATCCCCAGTTCGAGCTTGGCGTCGTCGGACATCTTCTGCGGGTCCCATGGCGGGTCCCAGACCAGATTGACGTCGGCGAAGGCGATCCCCGGCACCGCGGCGACGCGCATCTCGACCTCGGCCGGCATCGATTCAGCGACCGGGCAATGCGGCGTGGTGAGCGTCATCGTCACCACCGCCTGACCGTGGTCCGCCACCTCGACGCCGTAGATCAGCCCGAGATCGTAGATGTTCACCGGAATCTCGGGATCGTAGATCTCTTTCAGCGCGTCGATCACCGCCTCGTACAGCGCACCGCCGGGCTCACCCGGTGCATCGCCCTGCGGCTGCTGCTGGAGAAAGCCGGTCAGATAGTCGCGTTCGCGCGGTGCATTGTCCGCAACGTCCTCGACGCGCGCACGCGGCGCCGGCGTTACCGCCTCCACTTCCTCGATACGGATCGCATCGCTCATCCGAATATCCTCGTCACTCGTTCGACGCCCTTCACCAGCGCCTCGATGTCCTGCGGACCGTTGTAGACCGCGAAGCTCGCCCGCGCGGTCGCATCCACGCCCAGCACCTCCATCAGCGGCTGCGCGCAATGATGGCCGGCACGGATCGCCACCCGGCCCTCGTCCAAGATGGTGCCGACGTCGTGCGGATGCACCCCCTCGACCGCGAAACTGACGATGCCGGCGCTGTCCTCCGGCCCGAACAGGCGGACCGAGTTGAGCGACGCCAGCGCCGCGCGTGCGTCGCGGACCAGAGCGGTTTCGTGCGCATGGATGCGGTCAAGCCCGATCCCCTCGACATAGTCGATCGCCGCGGCAAGGCCGAGCGCGCCGACGATATGCGGCGTCCCTGCCTCGAACCGGCCCGGCGGCGGGGCATAGGTCGTCTTCGCGAAGGTGACGCGGTCGATCATCGAGCCGCCACCCTGATAGGGCGGCATCTGCGCCAAGAACTCGCCGCGACCCCACAACACGCCTATCCCGGTCGGACCGTACAGCTTGTGACCGGAGAAAACGTAGAAATCGCAACCGATCGCCGCGACGTCCACCGCGATCCGCGGCACCGCCTGACAGCCGTCGAGCAGGATCTTCGCGCCGACGCCATGCGCCAGATCGGTCGCGCGCTTCGCGTCGAGCACCGAGCCGAGCACGTTCGAGACGTGCGCAAGCGCGACCAGTTTGTGCTGCGGCGTGAGGATCCGCTCCATCGCATCGAGATCGATGCGATGATCCGCGGTCAGCGGCAGCACGTCGATCGCCGCGCCGACGCGCTCGGCGGCCATCTGCCAAGGCACGATATTGCTGTGATGCTCCAGCATCGACAGCAGGATGCGGTCGCCCGACTTGAGCTGCGTCGCCGCCCAGCATTGCGCGACGAGGTTGATCCCCTCGGTCGCGCCGCGGACGAAGACGATCTCGTCGGACGTCGTCGCGCCGATGAAGCGTGCGACCTTGGCGCGCGCCGCCTCATAGGCGACGGTCATGTCGGCCGAGCGCTGATAGACGCCGCGATGCACCGTCGCATAGGTCTCGCCATAGGCCCGCGCGATCGCGTCGATCACGACCTGCGGCTTCTGCGCGGTGGCCGCGGTATCGAGATAGGCCCATCCCGCGGGAATCGCCGGAAAGTCGGCGACGCGGTCCAGGGGGGATTCGCTCACAGCGTCTGCTCCAGCCACGCGTCGGCGTCCGCAGCGAAGACGTCGCGCACGGTCTCGTCCGCGATACGATCGAGCGCATCCGCGACGAACGCACGCGTCAGCAGCGCCTTGGCGCGGGGCGCAGGAATGCCGCGGCTCTGCATGTAGAAGAGCGCGCGCGCGTCGAGTTCGCCGACCGTCGCGCCATGCGCGCATTTCACGTCGTCGGCGAAGATCTCCAGCTCGGGCTTGAGGTTGACCGTCGCGGTGCGCTGGAGCAGCAGACCGCGCAGGCTCTGTTCGCCGTCGGTCTTCTGCGCATCGCGCGCCACCTCGACCGCGGCGGCGAGGCTCACCGTCGAGCGATCCGCGGCGACCGCGCGCCAGAGCTGGTGCGACTGGCCGTTGGGCTTGGCATGGCGGACGCGCACCGCGCATTCCTGCCGCTGGTCATCGCAGGTGAGCAGCGCACCGCCGAGCTCGGCATAGGCACCGTCGCCATTCAGCGTCAGCGCCGCGTCGAGCCGCGTCCCCGCCGCGGTGGCGCCGAGCGCGACCGAGACGAAGCTGGCGGCCTCGGCGAGCGTCACCTCGTCGCGGGTCGAGACGAAGCCGGCGTCCTGCACGACGCGCACCGCACGCATCACCCGCGCGCCCTGTCCCAATTCGAACCGGGTCAGTGTGTTGGTCCAGCCGGCACCGGAGAAACTCTCGACTAGCGTCAGTACGGCATCCTCGCCGAGCGTGATGACGAGCGGCGTCTGGCTGTCCCCGCCGGCGTTGACACGGGCGATCTCGATCGTGGTGACGGTGCGCGGCGCGAGCGTGATCCGGTGGCCGTCGCCCGCAGCATGGCGGGCAAGCGGGTGATCGCTAGCAAGGGCTTCCGGAACGATGGCAAGGTCGCCGGGACGGCTGACATCGGTATCGAGATAGCCGTCGACGAACACCAGTCGCGCCGCGTCGGGCAGGATCGCGTCGGGCACCGACGCCGACTGCGGCGTCAGCGCGCGGGCGGCTTGCAGCGCGGGCATGTCGGCCCAGCGGAACGCTTCCTCGCGCGTGGTGGGCAATTCGAGAACGGCGGTCATGCGGCGGCTCGCTGAATGGTGTCACGCGAAGGCGCGAAGACGCGAAGAGAAGAAAGGTTTTTTGCGCGCAGAGGCGCAGAGGCGCGGAGAAGAAGAGAAGAAGACGCGACGCCGCCTGCAGCGCGAGCCTTCTTGCGCGTCAGCACAATATCAAAATCGTTGGGGATGATCGACGGGAGCACGCCTCCGGCGACGCGCTCTCCGCGCCTCCGCGCCTCTGCGCGAACAAAAACCATATCGAGGACACCCGACGGCATGCCAAGCGACACGCCCTCTTCGCGCCTTCGCGCCTTCGCGTGAATGAAAATCACGCCGTCACCCCCGCATAGCCCTCACGCTCCAGCTCGTGCGCGAGGTCAGCGCCACCGGTGCGGACGATACGCCCGTCGGCGAGCACGTGGACGACGTCGGGTCGCACGTAATCGAGCAGCCGCTGATAATGGGTGATCAGCAGCACCGCCTTGTCGGGCGCGCGCATGATGCGGTTGATGCCGTCGCCGACGATGCGCAGCGCGTCGATGTCGAGGCCGCTGTCGGTCTCGTCGAGGATCGCGAACTTGGGGTTGACGACGCCCATCTGCACCATCTCGTTGCGCTTCTTCTCGCCGCCGGAGAAACCGACGTTGACCGGCCGCTTGAGCATTTCGGCATCCATGTCGAGCTTGCGCGCCTCCTCTCGCGCGAGCTTGAGGAACTCCGCCCCGGACAGCGGCTTCTCACCGCGCACGCCGCGCTGCGCGTTAAGCGCCTCGCGCAGGAACTGGACGTTGCTGACGCCGGGGATCTCGACCGGATATTGGAAGCCGAGGAACACGCCCGCCGCAGCGCGCTCGTTGGGAGCAAGCTCCAGCAGGTCCTGCCCGTCGAAGGTGATCGACCCCTCGGTCACCTCATACCCAGGACGCCCGCCGAGGACATAGCCGAGCGTCGATTTGCCCGCACCGTTCGGCCCCATGATCGCATGGATCTCGCCGGCGTTCACCGCGAGGGTGAGCCCCTTGAGGATCGGCTTGCCGTCGATCTCGGCGTGCAGGTTTTCAATCTTGAGCATTGATCTGATCTTCTTCCTTTGGGGGTGGGGGGAGTCTCACCGAGACCGTCACCCGCATCCCCCACCCAATCTTACCCTACCGAGCCTTCGAGGCTGATCCCGAGCAGCTTTTGCGCCTCGACGGCGAATTCCATCGGCAATTGCTGCAGCACCTCGCGCGCGAAGCCGTTGACGATCAGCGCCACCGCCGCCTCCTGATCGAGACCACGGCTCATCGCGTAGAAGAGCTGGTCCTCGCTGATCTTCGAGGTCGTCGCCTCATGCTCGATCTGCGCCGAGGGGTTCTTCACCTCGATGTACGGCACGGTATGCGCCCCGCATTGGTCGCCGAGCAGCAGCGAATCGCATTGCGTGAAGTTGCGGACGTTCTCCGCGGTCGGCCCGACCCGGACCAGCCCGCGATAGGTATTGTCCGACCGCCCCGCCGAAATCCCCTTCGACACGATCGTCGAGCGCGATCCCTTGCCGAGGTGGATCATCTTGGTGCCGGTATCGGCCTGCTGGCGGTTGTTGGTCACCGCGACCGAATAGAATTCGCCGACGCTGTTCTCGCCGGCGAGCACGCAGCTCGGATATTTCCAGGTGATCGCCGATCCGGTCTCGACCTGCGTCCACGACACCTTGCTGTTCCGGCCCTGACACAGCGCGCGCTTGGTGACGAAATTGTAGATGCCGCCGACGCCATTCTCGTCGCCGGGATACCAGTTCTGCACGGTCGAATATTTGATCTCGGCATCGTCGAGCGCGACCAGTTCCACCACTGCGGCATGGAGCTGGTTCTCGTCGCGCATCGGCGCAGTGCAGCCTTCGAGATAGGAGACGTAGCTACCCTTGTCGGCGACGATCAGCGTCCGCTCGAACTGGCCGGTATTCTCGGCATTGATGCGGAAATAGGTCGACAGCTCCATCGGGCAGCGCACGCCTTCCGGGATGTAGACGAACGTACCGTCGGAGAAGACCGCCGAGTTGAGTGTCGCGAAATAATTGTCGCGCTGCGGCACGACCTTGCCCAGCCATTTGCGGACGAGATCGGGATATTCGCGGATCGCCTCGCTGATCGAGCGGAAGATGACCCCCGCAGCCTCCAGCTCCTTGCGGAAGGTGGTGGCGACCGAGACGCTGTCGAACACTGCATCCACCGCGACGCGGCGCTTCGGATTGCCCTCCGCATCGAGGTCCTCGACCCCGGCGAGCATCTTCTGCTCGGCGATCGGAATGCCGAGCTTCTCGTAGACGCGCAGGATCTCGGGATCGACCTCGTCGAGCGAGCCGAGCTTGGGCTTCGCCTTGGGCTCGGCGTAATAATAAGCGTCCTGATAGTCGATCGGGGGCACGTTCAGCTTGGCCCAGTCGGGCGCCGCCATCGTCTGCCACAGGCGGAACGCCTTCAGCCGCCAGTCGAGCATCCATTCGGGCTCGTTCTTCTTGGCGCTGATGTAGCGAACCGTGTCCTCGCTCAGCCCCTTGGGCGCGAAGTCTTGTTCGATATCGGACGAAAAGCCCCATTCGTAGGTCTTGGAGACGGCCGCATAGGCCTCTGCGTTCTTGGTCGCCATGGTTACACCTGTTCGCTCAGCGGAGCGGGAATGGGATCGTGGATGGGAGCGCGCGAAAGCCGGGCGAGCGAGACGCCGGCAAGCGCGCCGCGGACCGCCTCGTTGACGATCCCCCAATGCGGCCGGACGAGGCAATTGCCCTCCAGGCCGCATTCGTGGCGACTGCCCTCCACGCAGGAGGTCATCTGGATCGGCCCCTCGACCGCCTCGACGATATCGGCGAGGCTGATCGCCGCGGCGGGCCGCGCGAGGCGGAAGCCGCCGCCGGTACCGCGCGCGCTCTCGATCAGGCCGGCGCTGGACAAACGGCTGACCAGCTTCTGCGCGGTCGGCAGCGGCACGCCGGTTTCCTCGGCGAGCAGCGTCGCGTTGAGTCGCGCCGCACCGCCGCAATGGCGCGCGGCGGCGGACATCATCACGACCGCATAATCGGCAAGGCTGGAAAGTCGCATCGGCTCCGGTCGGTTGTTGCGAGCGTTTCGCAAATCGGATCAATTCGATCCGATTGCGAGATAGGGTTTTGTGCGCTGCGGTCAAGCGGGGAAGGGCGATCAGTGTGAGTGGCGTTGTCATGGGTGATGGAGGACGCGGGCAGACGCCCCCTTACTCTTCGTCATCCCGGCGGAAGCCGGGACCCATGGACGCGCGACGCGGATGATAGCGAATCACCGCGGCTCCACCGCAACCATGGGTCCCGGCGTTCGCCGGGATGACGAAGGGGGAAGCGCGAGGCAGGACTTGAAGCGTCGGGGTCGGGGATGCGATGGGCCACCCCATGTCCTACGCCCTTCGCCCGCTGCTCTTCGCGCTTGATGCCGAGCGCGCCCATGCGCTGACGCTCAAGGCGCTGGCGGTGCGCGCCAAACTGCCCGCTCCCGCCGCCAAGCCGAATCCGCGCCTCGCCACCCGTATCGGCGACCTAGCCTTCGCCAACCCGCTCGGCGTCGCTGCGGGGCTCGACAAGGACGGGGTGGCGATCGAGGGTCTGTTCGGCCTCGGCTTCGGCGCGGTCGAGATCGGTACGCTCACCCCCCTGCCCCAATCGGGCAACCCGAAGCCGCGACTGTTCCGCCTCGTCGCCGACCGCGCGGTCATCAACCGCATGGGCTTCAACAACGGCGGGCTCGAAGGCGGCCTCGCCCGCGCGCGCGCTGCCCGGCGCGGTGCCGGCCGGCTCGGCATCAACGTCGGCGCCAACAAGGACGCGACCGACCGCGTCGCCGATTACGTCGCCGGCGTCTCCGCCGCCGCGCCGCTCGCCGATTACGTCACGATCAACGTCTCCTCGCCCAACACCCCCGGCCTGCGCGATCTCCAGCACGGCGCGGCACTCGACGAACTGCTCGCCGCCTGCACCGCGGCGCGCGCCACGACGCCGCTGTTCCTGAAGATCGCCCCCGATCTCGACGCCGCGGCGATCGACGGCATCGCCCGCGCCGCGATCGGCCACGGGCTCGACGCGATCATCATGGGCAACACGACGATCTCGCGCCCGCCGCTACGGTCGCCACAAGCGGGCGAGGCCGGCGGCCTGTCGGGTGCGCCGCTCGCGACGCTCGCCCGGCAGCGACTGGCCGACCTGCGCAGCGCCACCGGCGGCGGCATCGCGCTGATCGCCGCGGGCGGAATCGACAGCGGCGCCGAAGCCTATGCGCGCATCCGCGCCGGTGCGCGCCTCGTCCAGCTCTATTCGGCGCTCGTCTACGAAGGACCGGGACTCGCCCGCCATATCCTCGCCGAGCTCGACGCCTGCCTCGTCCGCGACGGTTTCGCCGATATCACCGCGGCGGCCACGGCGTAACGGCTTGCCCTCGGCGGGCCAGCCGTTAGGCTTTGCGGCGATGAAGATCGGACTCGCGCTCGCCCTTGCCGCCGTCAGTGCCCCGGCGCTGGCCAAGGCTCCGCCGCCCCAGGCCCCCGGCCGCCAGGCGCCCGGCATGGTCAGCGCCGCCGATCCGCGCGCCGCGGCGGCGGGGGTCGAGATCCTCAAGGCGGGCGGCAGCGCCACCGACGCCGCGATCGCGACGATGCTCGCGCTCAACGTCGTCGAGCCGCAGAGTTCCGGCATCGGCGGCGGCAGCTTCTGGGTCAGCCACGCCGCCAAGACCGGCAAGGTGACGACGATCGACGCGCGCGAGGCTGCCCCCGCCGCCGCGACGCCGCGCTGGTTCTACGACGCCGCCGGCAGGCCGCTGAGCCACGACGATGCGGTGCCGGGCGGGCGCAGCGTCGGCGTGCCGGGTGCGCTGCGCGGCATGGCGCTGGCGCACCGCCAGTCGGGCAAACTGCCCTGGGCGCGCTTGTTCGAACCGGCGATCCGGCTGGCGCGCGACGGCTTCCGCGTCAGCCCGCGCTTCCGCCATTCGGACGAATCCTACGGCGACCATCTCACGCCCGAGGCGCGCGCGGTTTTCACCGTCGGCGCCGACGGCATCCTGCGCAACCCGGCACAGGCGGCGCTGCTCGACCGGATCGCGCGGCAGGGTCCCGATAGTTTCTATGTCGGCCCGCAGGCGGCGAAGCTGGTCGCGACGGTCAACGGCGCCGCGCGCAACCCGTCGACGATGACGACCGGCGATCTGGCGACCTACGACGCCAAGCCGCGCCCCGAATTGTGCGTCCCCTATCGGACCTACCGGATCTGCGGGATGGGGCCGCCGTCGTCGGGCGGCATCACCGTGCTGATGATCCTCAAACAGCTCGAACGATTCGACATGGCGAAACTGGGCAAGGACTCGCCCGTCGCCTGGCATCTGTTCGCCGAAAGCTCGCGTCTCGCTTATGCCGACCGCAACCTGTACGTCGGCGATCCCGATTACGTCCGCGTCCCGGTCAAGGGCCTGCTCGACCCCGCCTATATCGCGAAGCGCTCGGCGCTGATCGCGACCGACAGGACGATGGCGCGCGTCGCCGCCGGCACGCCGCCGGGCGCACCGGCACGCACCCCGGCGCCGGTCAGCGAGGTCGCCGGCACCACCGACCTCGCCGTCGCCGATCGCGCCGGCAACGTCGTCGAGGTAACGACGACGGTCGAGGGGCCGTTCGGCTCGGGGCTGGTCGTCGACGGCACCGTGCTCAACAACGAGCTGACCGACTTCGACATCGTGCCGGTGGATGCCGGCTATCTCGTCGCCAACCGCGTCGAGGGCGGCAAGCGGCCGCGCAGCTCGATGGCGCCGACGATCGTCTACGATGCCAACGGCAAGGTCCGTCTGGCGGTCGGCGCGGCGGGCGGATCGACGATCATCGCGCAGATCGCCAAGGCGCTGATCGGCGTGCTCGACTGGAATTTGTCGGCGCAGGAGGCGATCGCCCTCGGCCTCGTCTACGCTCCCGGCCCGGTCGCGACGCTGGAGACCGGCACCGGCGCCGCCGCGTTGCAACCCGCGCTCGCCGCGCTGGGCGAACGCACGCAGGTCGCGCCGCTCGGGCTCAAGGCGAATGCGATCGAATGGAAGCAGGGCCGTTGGGTCGGCGCCGCCGATCCGCGCAGCGAGGGCGTCGCGATCGGCGAGGACGGCAGCGTCAGCGACCCGACCCGCATGGCGCCGGTCGCCAACCGCCCTTCGGAATAAACGACGACGGCGGGCCGGCGAGCCCGGCCGCGACAGGAGAGATCATGGCCCTCGAGCGTTTCCCCAATCTCGTCACGATGTTCTTCGCACGGGCGAAGGACCGCGGCGACGCTCCCTTCCTTTGGGCGAAACGCGACGGCCAATGGGTCGCGACGAGCTGGGCGGAGGCAGCACGTCAGGTCGCGAGCCTCGCCGCGGGGCTGAAGGCGATCGGCATGAAGCCGGGCGACCGGGTGATGCTGGTCAGCGAGAACCGGCCGGAATGGTGCATCAGCGATCTCGCGATCATGGCGGCGGGCTGCATCACCGTGCCGGCCTATGTCACCAATACTGAGCGCGACCATGCCCATATCATCGCCGATTCGGGCGCATGCGGCATCATCGTGTCCACCGACAAGCTCGCGCGCGTTGTGCTCACCGCGGTGCTACGCTCCAACCAGGGCCAGATCGTCATCGGCATCGATCCGATGCGCGCGCCTTCGGCCGGCGTCGACTTCCACGACTGGCATGCGCTGATCGCCGACCATCCGACCGAGCCAACGGTGGCCGCGGCGGAGGCGACCTTCCAGCGCGACGACCTCGCCTGCATCATCTACACCAGCGGCACCGGCGGCGCGCCGCGCGGGGTGATGCAGCATCACGGCGCGATCCTGCACAATTGCAACGGCTGCGCGACGGTCATCGCCGAGGATTTCGGCGCGGGCGACGAGGTGTTTCTGTCGTTCCTGCCGCTCAGCCACGCCTATGAACATACCGGCGGCCAGCATCTGCCGATCTCGCTCGGCGGCCAGATCTATTATGCCGAGGGGCTCGACAAGCTCGCCGCCAATATCGAGGAAGTGCGCCCGACGATCATGTTCGTCGTGCCGCGACTGTTCGAGGTGCTGCGCACGCGGATCAGCAAGGCGATCGAGAAACAGGGCGGCATGTCCGCCTATCTGCTGGCGAAGGCGCTCGACGTCGGCGCGAAGGCGAATGCGGGCACGCTGCGCCTCGCCGACCGGCCCGCGCAACTGCTGGTCCGCACTCTGTTCAAGCCGAAGATCGCGAAGAAGTTCGGCGGACGGATGAAAGCGATGGTGTCGGGCGGCGCGCCGCTCAACCCGGAGATCGGGCTGTTCTTCCAGTCGCTCGGCGTCACCTTCCTGCAAGGCTATGGTCAGACCGAGGCGGCGCCGGTGATCTCGTGCAACCGGCCGAGCGCGGGCATCCGCATGGATTCGGTCGGCCCGCCGCTGATCGATACCGAGGTGCGCATCGCCGAGGACGGCGAGATCCTGGTGCGCGGCGAGCTGGTGATGCACGGCTATTGGCGCAACGAGGCCGAGACGGCGCGCGTGCTCAAGGACGGCTGGCTGCACACCGGCGACATCGGCGAGATCGACGCCGCCGGCCGGATCGCGATCACCGATCGCAAGAAAGACCTCATCATCAACGACAAGGGCGACAATGTCGCGCCGCAGAAGGTCGAGGGGATGCTGACGCTGCAACCCGAGATCGTGCAGGCGATGATCGCCGGCGACCGGCGCCCCTATATGGTCGCGCTGATCGTCCCCGACCCCGAATGGACGCAGGAATGGTGCGCGGCGAACGGCACGCTCTGCAAGTTCGAGCGGCTCGCCGAGAACAGCGAGTATCGCACCGCGATCGGCCATGCGGTGGAGCGGGTGAACAAGGATCTGTCGGTCACCGAACGCATCCGCCGCTTCGTGCTGGCCGACGCGCCGTTCACGATCGAGAACGAGCAACTGACGCCCAGCCTCAAGATCCGCCGCCACGTGATCCGCAAGGAATATGGCGACCGGCTGGACGCGCTGTATCGGGGGTGAGGTAGCCTCGCGAAGGCTCCCGCCCTGTCCTCCCCTCCGCCAGCTTGAATAACCTTACTGCGGGCGGAGCCGGCGGCAGCGAAGTTCGATCGGTTTCTTTATCAGATTCGTCACCCCGGACTTGTTCCGGGGTCCACCGGGCCGCGAGAGAACGGTGTCGAAACAGGCCTTTCTACTCGCCGCAGGGTGGACCCCGGAACAAGTCCGGGGTGACGGGGTGGGCTTGGAAGACGACAGGCTTGCGCGAGCGTCCATATGCGATAGCCCTGCCCTGCCGGGGGAGGATTTCCGTCACTTCCCCTTTCGCGGCAGCACGGCCAGCGTCCAGTCCTTCGCCGGCACCAGATATTTCGCCGCGGTCGCCTGCAACACATCGGGCGTCACGTCGCCGAAGTCGCGGCCGATGCGACGCGTCGCCTCCAGCCGGCGATCGTCATAGGCCCCGCCCGACAGCTCGCGCAGCCAGAACAGGCTGCTTGTCGCCGCGCGCGCATAGACCTGCTGCAACGGCCCCTTCACCCGCGCCAGCTCGTCGGCGCCGATCGGCGTCTTGGCGAGATCGGCGGCGATCTCGCGCGACAGGCGGAAGAACAGGTCGACGTTCGCCGGCGCGACCTGGCTCACCGCCATCAGGCGGCCGCCGCCCGGCAGCCCCTTGGGCCAGTTGCTCGCGACGCCGGGACTGTAGCTCGCCCCCGCCGCCTGCCGCATCCGCTCGAACAATCGGTCGCTGAACACCTGCGCCAGCACGTCGAGACGGCGCGCCTCGGCGATGTCGGCGACGCCGGCGCCGGTCGGCCAGGCGATCACCGCGCTCGCCTGATTGTCGGGGCCCTTGTGGTAGCGCAGCACCGGCGTCGCGACATGCGCGGGGAAACGCACCGGCGGCGCCGCCGTCGTCGGCTGGGTGCGCGCGGGGATCGCGCCGAGGCTCTTGGCCACCGCGGCGATCGCCTCGTCCGCCTTGACGTCGCCGAACACGTCGACCTCGATCGGACCGCTGGCGAGCAGCGGCGCCCAGAACGCCTCGAACGCCTTGGGCGTCAGCGCGTCGACC
Organism: Sphingomonas taxi; assembly: GCF_000764535.1. Lineage (NCBI taxonomy): Bacteria > Pseudomonadati > Pseudomonadota > Alphaproteobacteria > Sphingomonadales > Sphingomonadaceae > Sphingomonas > Sphingomonas taxi. The sequence continues at coordinate 1,719,450 of NZ_CP009571.1, forward strand.
GCCTTGGCGTCGGGCGTCGCCCAGCGCGGATCGCCGGCATGCAGCAGCCCTTCCAGATCGCGCGACAGCACGCCGTCCGCGGACGAATCATAACCGGGAATCGCGGTCAACGCCGCCGATTTGGCGCGTGCCACCGGCGCCGGGTCCCAGCGCGGATGCGCCAGCTTGGCGGCGATCAGCGTCAGTTCGTCGGCATAATCCTTGGGGCTGCTCAGCGCGGCGATCGAGAAGGTGTCCTCGTCGATGCCGAAATCGAGGCCGAGCTGCCGCCCCGCGGTGAGCTGGTCGAGATCGTCCTGCCCCAGATTGCCGATGCCGCTTTCCATCAGCGCGAGGTCGCCCGCCCACGCCGGGCTCGGCCGGTTGGCGGGCAGCGAATTATAGCCGCGGCCGAACCGCACCCGCACGAAGACGCGGCCGGTATCGTCGGGGTTGGCGAACACCAGCATGCGCACGCCATTGGCGAACACCACCTTTTCCGCTGGCAGCCCGACGAGCGGCTCGCGCGACGCAACCGTGCCGGCGGCGCCGAGCGCCGGCAGCTTGGTGAAGTCGACCGCCGCCTGGCTGGCGCGCTTGATCGTCAGCGTCGACACGTCCGCCTTGAGCGCGGCGGCGAGCTTCTCCGCCGTCCCCTTCTCCGCGGTGCGCGTGTTGACCAGCGCCCGCGTGGCGTCGCCCTGGAACAGTTTCTTCGACGAGGCGAGCACCGCAGCGGGGTTGAACATCCCCTTCTGCTTCGCTTCGGTCAGGATCGCATAGCTGTTCTCGGGCGCGGTCACCGTCTCGCGGATGTCGAGCGCGCCGGCCATGTCGTCGGCCTGTTTGGCGCTCGCCTCGACCCGCGCGGTCTCGACGCTGTTGCGGATCGCGACCTCGTAATCGGCATATTCGCGGTCGATCTCGGCCTGCGTCGGCGCGCTGTTCTGCGCATCGGCGATCACCGCGCGCACGTCCTTCAACGCCTGTTCCCACTGGTCGCCGACCGGCAGGATCAGCACCGAGGTCATGTTCGCCGAGCGCGACCGGTCGTCGAGGTCGACCCCCGCCTGCACGAAGCTCGCACCGGCGCGCGCGCGCCGCTCGAGCCGCCGGCTGATCACCTTCGCGGCGATCGTGTCGACCATCCGCTTCTGGTTGAAGATCTTGGTATCGTCATTGTACTGCCAGGGGCGCATCACCCCCATCATCACCAGCGGCGGCAGGCCGGGTTCGACCAGCGTCGCCGAGGTCGGCTGCTTCGGATCGGGCTTGCCGAAATCGGGATCGGCAGGGTTGGGGCCGTTACCCTTCCAGCCGGCGAAATGGCGCGTCACCATCTGGCCCAGCGTCGCCGGGTCCATGTCGCCCGAGATGATGACGACCGCGCGTTCGGGGCGATACCAGCGGTCGTGGAACGCCTTGATGCTCGCGCCGTTCGCCGCGTCGAGCGTCTCGACCGTGCCGATCGGCGAGCGTTCGGCGAGCGGCTGGCCGGCGAAGAACAGCCGGTTCATCGCGTCCTGCAGCTTGACCTGCGGACCGGGCTGTTCGCGCCGCTCGGCGAGCACGATCGGCCGCTCCGCCGACACCGCGGCATCGGTCAGCGCCGGCGCCGCCATCATCCCCGACAGGATCTTGAGGCTCTCGTCGACCGTCTGGTCGGTCGCCGAGGGCAGATCGAGCTTGTAGAGCGTCTGCGTCGGCGTGGTCGAGGCGTTGCTGTCCGAGCCGAAGGTCGCGCCGAACCGCTGCCACACCCGCTTCGCTTCGCCGTCGGGGACATATTCCGAGCCGCGGAACGAGAGATGCTCGATGAAATGCGCATAACCGCGCTCGCTGTCCTTCTCGTACAGCGAACCCGCGTCGATGCGGACGCGGATCGACACCTGCCCCGGCGGCACGCCGTTCTTGCGCACCGCATAGCGCAGGCCGTTGGGCAGCGTACCGAACACCCAGGCGGGATCGTGCGCGAGGTCGCTGCCCTTGTAGAGCCACGGCGTCGGATCGACCTTGACCCCGGCGTCCGGGGCGGCAGCGGTGGAGGATGCGGGCCGGGCGGGAGCCCTGACCTGGGCGAGCGTCGCCGACGCGAGGGCGAGGACGAGTACGGGCGCGAACGCGCGGGTGAAAAACGCCATAGTCCCCCTCTCTAGCGATTGCGGTGCGACCCCGCCAGCGTGACCGTATCCTCCTCGTTTCGGTCATCATTTCGCCCCAGCCGGGGCGTAGCCCGACGGTCTTGGTGCAGCCGGGCAACGACGGGCCCGACGCGACTCGATGATGGTATCTGTAATGACGACCGGTATGAACGAAGCGGCCCCCGCAATGTGGCGGAACTCGGGCAAGGCCGTGCCCACCCAGCCCGCGCCGCTCGCCGCCGAGCCCGGCCGGCCGCTGATCATCCGCATCGGCAAGCGGCTGCGCGGCCTGTTCGACCGGATGATCGCCGCCTCGTCGCTGGTCGCCAACGATCCGGTGCTCGACGTGCGCCAGTTCGGCTGGACCGCGCTGCTGCGCGACCAGTGGCAGACGATCCGCGACGAGGCCGCGGCGGTGGCGCTGCAGGGACAGCCGGCGCCGAGCCTCGCGACGATCTCGCCCGATCACCGGTCGATCGCCGAGGTCGACAAATGGCGCTCGTTCTTCCTGTGGGGCTATGGCTATCCGATCGAGGACAATCTGGCGCGCTGCCCGGCGACGCAGGCGCTGGTCGCGCGCATCCCCGGCCTCAACAGCGCCTTCTTCTCGATCCTCGCGCCCGGCACGCACATCCCGGCGCATCGCGGCGTCACCAAGGGGCTGATCACCTGCCACCTCGGCCTGTTCGTGCCGCGCGACGGCGACGTGCGGATGCGCGTCGCCGACCGCATCGTCCGCTGGGCGGAGGGCGAGACCCTGGTCTTCGACGACACCTACGACCACGAGGTGTGGAACGACAGCGCGGGGACGCGCGTGGTGCTGCTCGTCCAGTTCGAACGCCCGCTGCGCAATCCGGGCAAATGGATCGCCGACCTCTTCCTCGGCGTGGTGCGGAGATCGCCGTTCGTCCAGGAGGCGCGCGCGAACATCAAAAGCTGGAACGCCGCGGTCGAGCAACTCGAGGCGTAACCAAATCCTCCCCCGCAAGGGGGAGGGGGACCGACACGCGTCAGCGTGGTGGTGGAGGGGGAGGAATTTGGCCGGAGGAATTCAGGGGACGCGGAAACAATCCCTTTCCGCCGTTACGCTTGATCCCCCGCCCCCCACGGTCCACATGACGCTCATGCTGATCGAGACCGAAACCACGCCCAATCCGGCGACGCTCAAGTTCCTGCCCGGCCGCACCGTCATGGATGCCGGCACGCGCGACTTCGCCACCCCCGAGGAAGCCGAGGCGAGCCCGCTCGCCGAGATGCTGTTCGCGCTCGGCGACGTCACCGGCGTGTTCTTCGGGCGCGACTTCGTGTCGGTCACCGCCGCGCCCGGCGTCGAATGGCACAGCCTCAAGCCCGACGTGCTGGCCATCCTGCTCGACCATTTCGCCGCCAACATGCCGCTGTTCCGTCAGGGCAGCGCCGGGTTCAGCGTCCCCGCCGACGAAGAGGTACTGACCGACGACCCCGCCGATGCCGACATCGTCGCGCAGATCCGCGAGCTGATCGACACGCGCGTCCGCCCCGCGGTGGCGAACGACGGCGGCGACATCGTCTATCGCGGGTTCGACAAGGGCAAGGTCTTCCTCCGCATGCAGGGCGCCTGCGCCGGCTGCCCCTCGTCCAGCGCGACGCTGAAGAGCGGCATCGAGCAGCTCCTCAAATATTACGTCCCCGAAGTCACCGAGGTGAGAGCCGTCTGATGTCCGACCCCCTGTCCGATACCGCGCTCGACCGCATCTTCCGCACCGCGCGCAGCTACAACGGCTATACCGACCGACCGGTGACCGAGGATCAGCTCCATGCGATCTGGGAGCTGATGAAGTGGGGCCCGACCAGCGCCAACCAATTGCCCGCACGACTCGTCTGGTGCGTCAGCGACGATGCCAAGGCGAAGCTCGCCGCCTGCGCGTCGGACACCAATCAGGCGAAGATCCTGAAAGCCCCGGTCAGCGTCGTCATCGCGATGGACGTCGAGTTCCACGAACACCTGCCCGAGCTGTTCCCCCACGTCGACGCCAAGGCGTGGTTCGACGGCAATACCGAGCTGCGCACCGCCTCGGCGGTCCGCAACTCGACCTTGCAGGGCGCCTATTTCATCATCGCCGCACGCGCGCTCGGACTGGATACCGGGCCGATGTCGGGCTTCGACCAGGGCGCGGTCGACAAGGCGTTCTTCGCCGACCGACCGGGGGTGCGGACCAACTTCATCTCCACGCTCGGCTATGGCGATCCGGCGAGCGTCCACGACCGCCTGCCCCGGCCGGGCTTCGAACGGTTCAACACGATCGCGTGACACGGTGGAGTGAAGGCGAGCCGTCGCCTTACTCTCTCCGTCACCCCGGGCTGGTTCCGGGGTCCACCCGTCGGCAGGCGTATGCTTCCCTTTCGAGCCACTCCCCTCGCCGCAAAGTGGACCCCGGAACCAGTCCGGGGTGACGAGTGGACAAGGCACGGTCGCGCCTATCTCGCGTGAAAGCACTGACGAAAACCGCGCTTGTCCGCCGCGCTCGCGTGTCGCAAAGCAGTCCAAACATGACCGACGCCCCTTCCCGCACCCTCGTCATCGACACCGCCACCGCCGCCTGTTCGGTCGCGCTGATCGAGGACGGCCGTGTCATCGCCGCGCAGCATCGCGAGGTCGGCCGCGGCCATGCCGAGCAGTTGCTGCCGATGATCGCCGACCTGCCCGACGGTGGCCGCGCCGCGCATATCCTCGTCGACGTCGGCCCGGGCAGCTTCACCGGCCTGCGCGTCGGCATCGCCGCCGCCCGCGGGCTCGCGCTCGGCTGGGATGCGAGCGTCGCCGGCTATTCCAGCCTGTCGCTGATCGCCGCCGCCGACTTCGCCGCCGGCCGCACCGGCGAAATCGCGGTGATGCTGGAGGGCGGCCATGGCGAGGTGTTCGTCCAGTCCTTCACCGCCGGCCCCGCGCCGCTCGACGACCTCGCCTCGCTCAAACCCGACGTCGCGATCGCCGCGCTCGGCGATCGTTATCCCGTCGGCAACGGCGTGCGCTGGCTGCAGCAGGTCGCGCCGGAGCTCGCCGGCCAGCCCGCGCTACCCGACGCGTCCGATGCGCTGCTGCTGCCGCAGGCGCTCGCGACGCTGCCGCCACGCCCGGTCTACGGCCGAGCCCCCGATGCCAAATTGCCGGGCGGAAAGGTGCCCGCGTGATGGCGACGCGTCAGGTGATGCTGCGTACCGGCGACGCCCGCGACGTCGCCACGGTCGATGCGCTGATGGCCGCCGCGTTCGAACCGCGCTTCGGCGAGGCGTGGACGCGCAACCAGTGTCTCGGCGTGCTGGCGATGCCCGGCGTCCGGCTGACGCTCGCTTATGTCGACGAAGCCCCCGCCGGTTTCGCGATGGTGCGCAGCGTCGCCGACGAAGCCGAGCTGCTGTTGCTCGCGGTCGATCCCGTCTGGCGCCGTCGCGGCATCGCCCGTGCGCTGCTGCGCGGCGTCATCGCCGAGGCGCAGGCGACCGGCATCGCCGACCTGCATCTCGAGGTGCGCGAAGGCAATGACGCCGTCCGCCTCTATACCGAACAGGGGTTCGCCAAGGTCGGCGAGCGTCGCAATTACTATCGCGGCAAGACCGGCCAGGCGTTCGACGCGCACACCTATCGCCGCGCGATCTGACCATCTGCTTTTTGCGAGTCGGTTTCGCTTTTCGCAACAAGCCACCTGCACTACATAGGGGACATGCCCCGCAAGATCGATCTCGAAGCCCTTTGCAACCAGAAGGGCCTGCGTATCACCGAACAGCGCCGCGTCATCGCGCGCGTCCTGTCCGAAGCCGAAGACCATCCCGACGTGGAGAAGGTCTATGAGCGTGCCTCGGCGATCGATCCGGGGATTTCGATCGCCACCGTCTACCGCACGGTGCGGCTGTTCGAAGAGGCGGGCATCCTCGACCGTCACGATTTCGGCGACGGCCGCGCTCGGTACGAGCCCTCGCCCGAGGCGCATCACGATCATCTGATCGACGTCGAGACCGGCAAGGTCATCGAGTTCGTCGATCCCGAGCTGGAACAGCTCCAGAAGGCGATCGCCGAGAAGCTCGGCTTCCGCCTCGTCGACCACCGCATGGAATTGTACGGCGTCAGCCTCGACCGCAAGGCGTGAGCGCGGCCGCCGTCTCGTGACCGATGGGGTGGCCGCCGATGTATTCCACACCAGACACATCTGGCGGCGAGTATAGATTCGATCGATCGCCCCATGAGCTCCGTCACCCCGGACGCGTTCGAGCCCTGCCGGAAAGTCCGCATCCCCGCGATTCACAACAATGCTCCTGCGGAAGCAGGAGCACTTGGCGGGCTGCCGCAAAGATCTCGAATAAATCCGGGGTGATGAAGTGGTTGTGATACCGGCACCCTCCTTGTCGCGATGATCGCCAACCTGCGCCTCGCCGGCCGCCTGCTTGCGCTCGTCGTCGCCCTCCTCGGCGGCCTCGCGCTGCACGGCGTCTGCCGGCTGTTCCGCCGGCCTTCGCTTTGGCCACGGCGGTTCCTCGGGCTGGTCGCGCGGATCGTCGGCGCGCGGGTGCGCGTCGTTGGCACGCCGCTTGATCGCGACGTGGTGTTCCTCAGCAATCATCTCAGCTGGATCGATATCCTCGCGATCGCCGGGGCCACCGGCAGCGCCTTCGTCGCCAAGGGCGAGTTGCGCGGCGTGCCGCTGGTCGGCTGGCTGTGCACGCTCAACCGCACCCTCTTCGTCAGCCGCGACGACCGGTTACAGGTGGCCGCGCAAATCGCGCAGCTCCGCACCGCGATCGGCGCCGGCGGGCCGGTGACCGTCTTTCCGGAAGGCACCACCGGCGACGGCGTCACCCTGCTGCCGTTCAAGGCAGCGCTGCTCGCCGCGCTCGACCCGCCGCCGCCGGGCGTGCGCGTCCAACCCATCCGAGTCGATTACGGCACGGCGACGCCCGAGCTCGCCTGGGTCGGCGACGAGCCCGGCGGGGCGCATGCGCTGCGGGTGCTGCGGCGACGGGGACGCTTTCCGGTGACGCTCCACCTGCTCGCGCCATTCGATCCCGCCGCGGCGGGCAATCGCAAGGCGATCGCCACGCAGGCACGGGCGGCGATCGAGGACGCCGCCTGAACCCGCCGCCGCCTCAATGCACGCCGGCGCCGAACGTATAGCTTAGCGCCAGCCCGACCGAAGGCTGGCTGCGAGAGCCGAAGGCGCGCACCACCGGTGATCGGCCGGGATCGCCGACCAGCCGGTCGTATTTGGCATAGCCGGACACGCCCCAATGCGGGGTCAGCTGCCGCAAGGCGCCCACCGTCGCCCCGACCGCCTGCAAACCGCCGTCCGCCTTGAACGCCGGCAGCCCGGCGAAGGCCGCATCCGCGGCGGCGACGCCGAAATAGGCGCGATTGTAGCGCGCGCCCGCCAGCGTGACCCGCGGTCCGATCGAAAACAGCCACCGGTCGGCATCGCGTGCGATATAATCCGCGCCGACCACGCCGATCAGCCCCTTGTGTCCGCCCAGCCCCTGCCGCGCCTCGACGCGGAGCCGCAGCGCGTCGCTCAGGGCATATTGGACGAAGCCGCCGAGCTCGACGGTGGCGCCGACGCTCGGCAGCCGTCCACCGACATCGCGGGCGCGCCGGCGACCCTCGAAGCCGATCACCGGCCCGAACTGGAACCGGTCGTCGCGCAATATCGGAAAGCCCGCGCTTTCATCCGGCGCTTCGAAGGCGAAAGGCGTATCGCCACGGGTCCGCGACACGTCGACGAACGGCCGCAGCGCAAACGAATCGGCCCCCGGATAACGCGGCACGAGCTGCGGCCCCAGCCCGATCCGCGTGCGCCGTGGCGCGTCGACCTCCGCCTCCTGCGCGAAGGCGGGCGTGGCGCCGCAGCCGGTGGCGAGCAGCAGGGCGATAGCGGAGCGCGTCATGATCGTCATGACCCGACCGTACAGCGTTTATTCGCAATGGCGAAGCGGGTGGCATCCCTGATGCGCCGCAACATTTCGACCTGCCCGGATCGGCTCCGCCATAGATTTCGCCAAGTCTAGGCCAAGAAGGAACAGCTTCCACCGGCAGTCGTTGGACAGCTCGATCCCAGGAGATAGACATGCGCAAGATATTGATTTGTATCAGCACGATTGCCCTCGCCGCGACATCTGCCAGCGCGCTGGCACAGGACGTCGGCATGATGACTCCGACCCAGGTCGGTGCGACGCCGCTCACCGGCACGCCGGCTCAGAATTACGTGACCTGGGCGGCGGACGGCGACATGTACGAGATCCAGTCGAGCAAACTCGCGCTCACCAAGGCGAAAAGCCAGGCGACCAAGGATTTCGCGCGCGAGATGATCGCCGACCATATGCAGACCACCAAATCGCTGATGGCGGCGCTCCCCAAGACCGAGCCCAAGGTCGCGAAGCCCGGCAAGGCGCTGTCCGAACCCAATGCGGCGAAGATCGCGGCGCTCAAGTCGGCACCCGCCGACGGCTTCGACGCCCTCTACATGCAGCAGCAGGCCGACGCGCATAAGACCGCCTGGGCACTCCACAAGGGCTATGCCACCGATGGCCAGGATCCGGCGCTCCGCCAAGTCGCGACCAGCGCGGTGCCGATCATCGAGAAGCACCTCGCCCACGCCCAGAGCGGCGCCGCCGGCACGATGTAACCCAGTTCCTCCCCCGCCAGGGGGAGGTGGCAGCGCAAAGCGCTGACGGAGGGGGAGGAAGGGGTGGAGCTTGTTGATTGAGCTCCCAACCCAACCCTCCCCCTTCGCCATACGGCTGCCGCACGATCCCCCTCTACTCCCGAGGGAGGAACAGGTTACCCGCTGGCGACCACCCCCCACATCCTGTATGCGCGCCGGCATGACTCCCGCGGACAAACCCCAGACCCCGCCCAAGACCTTCCACGTCAAGTCGTTCGGCTGCCAGATGAACGTCTACGACGGCGAGCGCATGGCCGAACTGATGGCGGCCGAGGGGATGACCGCGACCGACGATCCCGATCGTGCCGATCTCGTCGTGCTCAACACCTGCCACATCCGCGATCGCGCGACCGAGAAGGTCTATTCGGACATCGGCCGGCTGCGCAAGAATGCGCGGGTGAACGAGCGGACCGCACCGATGATCGCGGTCGCCGGCTGCGTCGCGCAGGCCGAGGGCGACGAAATCGTCCGCCGCGCGCATGTCGACGTCGTCGTCGGCCCGCAGGCCTATCACAATCTTCCCGCGCTGGTGGCGAGCGCCGCCGCCGGCACGCCCAGCCTCGACACCGACATGCCGCTGCTGTCGAAGTTCGGCGCGCTGCCCGCGCGCCGCCGCGTCGGCCCCTCCGCCTTCCTCACCGTGCAGGAAGGCTGCGACAAATTTTGCACCTATTGCGTCGTGCCCTATACGCGCGGCGCCGAGGTCAGCCGCCCGTTCGCGGCGATCGTCGACGAGGCCAAGGCGCTGGTCGACGCCGGCGCACGCGAGATCACGCTGCTCGGCCAGAACGTCAACGCTTGGGACGATGACGGGCGCGGACTGCACGATCTTATCCGCGTGCTCGATCGTATCCCCGGCCTCGCCCGCATCCGCTATACGACCAGCCACCCCAACGACATGCGGCAGGGGCTGATCGACGCGCACGGCGACGTCGAGAGCCTGATGCCCTTCCTCCATCTGCCGGTGCAGGCGGGCAGCGACCGCGTGCTCAAGGCGATGAACCGCAACCACGACACCGCCTCCTATCTGCGCCTGCTCGACCGGGTGCGCGCGGTCCGCCCCGATATCGCGCTGTCGGGCGACTTCATCGTCGGCTTCCCCGGCGAGACCGAGGCGGAGTTCGCCGAGACGCTGCGGCTGGTCGACGCGGTCGGCTATGCGCAGGCCTATTCCTTCAAATACAGCCCGCGGCCCGGCACGCCCGCCGCCGACATGGCCGGCGCGATCCCCGAGGTGGTGATGGACGAGCGGCTGCAACGATTGCAGGCGGCGCTCGGCCGCGACCAGCAGGCGTTCAACCAGGCGAGCGTCGGCCGCAGCTGCGACGTGCTGATCGAACGCCGCGGCAAATTGCCCGGCCAGATGCTCGGCAAGTCGCCATGGCTGCAATCAATCCATCTGATGACCGACGCGGCGATCGGTGACATGGTCTCGGTCGACCTGCTCTCCGCCGGCCCGGTATCGCTTGCGGGTGCCGAACGGGTGCGCGTAGCGGCCTGATTTGCGCGCAGAGGCGCAGAGACACGAAAGTGTTGCGCGTGGCGCAAAGCATCTCGATCCCAATGGCTAGAATGCAAGTCGCTGACGCGGCATCTTCGCGCGACATCTCCGCGTCTCCGCTTCTCCGCGCGAACCACCCTTCTTCGCGCCTTCGCGTGAAATCGACCTTTCCCGCTTCCCTTTCGCCCGCCCGCATCCCACATTCCTTTCATGCCATCACGGCATGAAAGGACCGCATGAGTCGCAAGCCCGTCCCCGCCCGCTCCGGTGAACGCAGCCGGGCTGAGGTGTTGTTCGACAAGCCGCAATTGCTCGCCACGCTCTTCGGGCAATATGACCAGAATCTCGTCGCGCTCGAAAACCGGCTCGGCGTCTATATCACCGCCCGCGGCAATCGCGTCGGGCTGGAGGGCAGCGCCGAGCATGTCGCGCTCGCCCGCGACGTGCTCCAGGACCTGTATCACCGCCTGCAACGCGGCGAAGAGATTGACACCGGCCTCGTCGACGCCTCGATCGCGATGGCGTCGGAACCCACGCTCGACGGCATCGTCAGCACCGAACGCGGCGCCATCCCCTCGGTGATGATCCGCACCCGCAAGAAGACGATCGTGCCGCGCACCCCGGCGCAGGCGCATTACATGCGCGAACTGTCGACCAACGACATGATCTTCGCGCTCGGGCCGGCAGGCACCGGCAAGACCTATATCGCGGTCGCGCAGGCGGTGTCGCAGCTCATCACCGGCAGCGTCCAGCGCCTCATCCTGTCGCGCCCCGCGGTCGAGGCGGGCGAGAAGCTCGGCTTCCTCCCCGGCGACATGAAGGAGAAGGTCGATCCGTATCTGCGCCCGCTCTACGACGCGCTGCACGACTGCCTGCCCGCCGAGCAGGTCGAGCGCCGCATCGCGAGCGGCGAGATCGAGATCGCCCCGATCGCCTTCATGCGCGGCCGCACGCTGGCGGACGCCTTCGTCATTCTCGACGAGGCGCAGAACACCACGCCGGCGCAGATGAAGATGTTCCTCACCCGTTTCGGCCAAAACAGCCGGATGGTGATCTGCGGCGACCCCAACCAGACCGATCTTCCCGGCGGCGTCGGCTCGTCGGGGCTGGCGGATGCGACGATGCGGCTCGAAGGCGTCGAGGGCATTTCGATGACCCGCTTCACCGCCGCCGACGTCGTCCGCCATCCGATCGTGGGGCGGATCGTCGAGGCCTATGAGGGGCCGGGCGCTTGAACGGAATGTATATCTCTGTGGCTTTGTGAGGATATCAGGAGCACTTATGGCGTCCCTCTATCCCGAGAAGAGCGATATGGCCGATCCGGTTTGCGAAGTCGGTGCCTTGCTGGGCATTAGCGAGACGGCGGCAGTCGACGATGCCCGGCTGCACCCAGAGCAGGAACTGGAGCGAACCAAGGTGGTGAGCCTTCGTGAGCGTATGGAGGCGTGGCGGCAGGCACACCCCTTGGGCGAGCCCACCGGCCAGGTCGCCGACAAGGCGTTCTACGATTCGCTGAACGACGAGGAAGACGATTGACCATCTTCGTCGGTGCATCAGCGATGCTCGGCAGAGCGCCGCTATGCATCTCGTATCGATCGGCGCCGCGGAGGCGATGATCGCGACCGCAGCCTATGATCGCTACGGCAAGGGCCGCCACCCCGCCCGGCTCAACATGGGCGATTGCTTCGCTTATGCCTGCGCCAAGACGCACGATGCCCGCCTGCTCTACAAGGGCGATGATTTCTCAAAGACGGACCTTGCATGATCCAGATCGAACTCGCCCGCGAAGAGCCCTGGCCCGCCGACACCGACTGGGACGCGCTCGCCGCGCGCGCCACCCGTGCCGCGATCGGGCTCACGCCTTATGGCGAATTGCTCACCACCGCCGCGACGGTCGAGATCAGCGTCCGCCTCACCGGCGACGAGGAGGTGCGCACGCTCAACGCGCAATATCGCCAGAAGGACAAGCCGACCAACGTCCTGTCCTTCCCGATGGTCCAGCCCGACCTGATCGACACGGTCAGCCAGAACAGCGACGACGGCGAGCTGCTGCTCGGCGACATCGTCATGGCCCATGGCGTCTGCGAGGCGGAGGCGCGCGAGAAGGGCGTCAGCGTCGCCGAACATGCCACGCACCTGCTGGTGCACGGCACGCTGCATCTGCTAGGCTATGACCATATGGGGGACGAGGAAGCCGAAGCGATGGAGGATATCGAGCGTCAGGCGCTCGCCACGCTCGGCATTTCGGACCCTTATTTAGTGCGAGAGGACTGATACGGCCGCCATGGCAGACGACCGAAGTAGCGCCGGCAACGGCGACCCCAGCGAATCGAACATCTGGCGCGGGCTGAAGACGTTGATCTTCGGCGGGGCGCATGAAGAATCCCTCCGCGAACAGCTCGAGGAGGCGATCGATCGGCACGAGGACGATCCCGCGCCCGACGCCAAGGGCGACCTGACCCCGCTCGAGCGGCAGATGGTGCGCAACCTGCTCCACTTCGGCGAGCGCGACGCCGGCGACGTCGGCGTGCCGCGCGCCGACATCGTCGCGGTCGAGGAAGGCACCACCTTCGCGCATCTCGTCCAGATCTTCGCCGAGGCGGGCCACAGCCGCCTGCCGGTCTATCGCGGCGAGCTCGATACGATCATCGGCATGGTCCATATCAAGGACGTGTTCGCGATCCTCGCCACCGGCGCCGAGCATCCCGCGGACATCTCCGGCCTGATCCGCGAGCCACTCTACGTGCCGATGTCGCGCGGCGCGCTCGACCTGCTCGCCGACATGCGCGCGAGCCACGTCCATCTCGCGGTGGTGCTCGACGAATATTCGGGGACCGAGGGGCTGGTCACGATCGAGGATCTGATCGAGGAGATCGTCGGCGAGATCGAGGACGAGCATGACGAGGCACCCGAGGCGCTGCTCGTGCCGATCGACGGCGGCGCCTGGGATGCCGATGCGCGTGCCGAGCTGGAAGACGCCGCGACGCTGATCGACCCGCGTCTGGGCGAGACCGATCACGACGTCGATACGTTGGGCGGGCTCGCCGCGGTGCTGGCGGGGCATGTGCCGACCGTCGGCGAATGCGTCGATCATCCCAGCGGCTGGAAGCTCGAGGTGCTCGATTCGGACGAGCGACGCATTCACCGCCTGCGGCTGCACCCGCCGGTGACGCGCGAGATCGAGGAGGACTGAGCGCACTCAGCCCCCGTTCAGCCGCGATGGCGATGATCGCAGGCGAACGGATAGGAGGTGTGCATGCAGCCCTTGTCGAACGGTCAGCGGACGATCCGCCCCGCCCTCCTGTGTCTCGCGGCGCTCTTTGCCACGCCGGCGCTGGCACAGGCGTGGACGACGATCCGCGCGACCCCGCCCGCCCCGGCCGCCTATCAGGTCGCCAAGAACCACGACGACATCCGCGCCGGGCGCAGGTCCGGACAGCTCTCCAGGGTCGACGCCGGCGATCTTCGCCGCGACAACGCCCGCGTCGGCGATCTCGCAGTCACCTATGCCAGAAACGGCACGACCGACTCCGAAGCCGCCTTCGTCCAGGCCGCCGCCGAAGCCACCCACAGCCGCATCGTCGCGAAACGCACCCAAGGCGCGAAGTGATGCGACACCTTCGGCCGCGATGCGGCCGATACTGATCGCCTATTTCGATCACCGCCTTCGCGAATTCGCGTTTTCCCGATCTGTCCCGCTCCGGTAGCAATAGCAACATACCGGCGCGGCACAGGAATGTGTGCGTGACGCCAGACAGACCCGATCGAGGAGAGACGAACATGGACGCCATCACCGAAGGCAGCCCGATCAACGACCCCAGGAAGCAGGCCGCCGCCAAGCGCCGCCTGCTCGGTCGCACCGCCAAGGATTGGTGGCCCGAATCGCTGTCGATCGACATCCTCCACCAGAAGGGCGTCAGCGGCAATCCGATGGGCGACGACTTCGACTATCGTTCGGAATTCCTCAGCCTCGACTATGATCAGCTCAAGGCCGACCTGACCGCGCTGATGACCGACAGCCAGCCGTGGTGGCCGGCCGATTACGGTCATTACGGCCCGTTCTTCATCCGCATGGCATGGCATAGCGCCGGCACTTATCGCACCGGCGACGGCCGCGGCGGCTCGTCCGCCGGGCAGCAGCGGTTCGCGCCGCTCAACTCGTGGCCGGACAACGGCAATCTCGACAAGGCCCGTCGCCTGCTGTGGCCGATCAAGCAGAAATACGGCCGCCAGCTGAGCTGGGCCGATCTGTTCATCCTCGCCGGCAACGTCGCAATCGAATCGATGGGCGGCCCGACCTTCGGCTTCTCCGGCGGCCGCGAGGACGTGTTCGAGCCCGAGAAGGACGTCTATTGGGGCACCGAGGAGGAATGGCTCGGCCAGACCCGTATCGACGAGGAAGCCGGCCTCGCGCTCGAAAGCCCGCTCGCCGCGATCCAGCACGGCCTCATCTACGTGAACCCCGAAGGTCCGGGCGGCTGCCCGCATCCGCAGGGCTCGGCGCGCGACATGAAGGAGACCTTCGCGCGCATGGGGATGAACGACGAGGAGACCGTCGCACTGACCGCCGGCGGCCATACCTTCGGCAAGGCGCATGGCGCCGGCGACGCCAAGCTGGTCGGTGTCGAGCCCGAGGGCGCGGATATCGCTTCGCAGGGCCTCGGCTGGACCTCGACGCACGAGAGCGGCATGGGCGACCATACCATCACCTCGGGCATCGAGGGCGCTTGGACGCCGACGCCGACGACGTGGGACATGAGCTATTTCGACATGCTCTTCGACCATGAGTACGAGCTGGTGAAGAGCCCGGCGGGGGCGCATCAGTGGCAGCCGGTCGGCAGTCCCGACGAGACGCTCGCCCCGGCGGCGCATACCGCTGGCAAGCGCGTGCCGACGATGATGACCACCGCTGACATGGCACTCAAGGTCGACCCCGCGTATAATGCGATTTGCCAGAAATTCCGCGCCGACCCGGCCTATTTCGCCGATGCCTGGGCACGGGCGTGGTACAAGCTGACGCATCGCGACATGGGGCCGAAGATCCGCCTGATCGGCCCGGAAGTGCCCCAGGAAGAGCTGATCTGGCAGGACCCGATCCCGCTTGCCGATTATCCGCAGATCGACGACGGCGACGTCGCCGCGCTGAAGACGGCGATCGCCGATTCCGGCCTGTCGATCGAGGAACTGGTCACCACTGCCTGGGCCTCGGCCTCGACGTGGCGCGGCTCGGATCATCGCGGCGGCGCCAACGGTGCGCGCATCCGCCTCGCCCCGCAGAAGGACTGGGAGGTCAACCAGCCCGAGCAGCTCGCCCGCGTCTTGTCGGTCTATGAGGGGATCAAGGCGGACTTCGACGGCAAGGGCGCGAAGAAGGTGTCGCTTGCCGACCTGATCGTGCTCGGCGGCTCGGTCGGGATCGAGACGGCGGCCAAGGCGGCCGGCCATACGATCGCGGTGCCCTTCACCCCCGGTCGCACCGACGCCTCGGCCGAGCGGACCGATGCCGAGGGCTTCGACGTGCTCGAACCGCGCGCCGACGGCTTCCGCAACTATCTGCAGGTCAAGTTCAACGTTCCGACCGAGGAGCTGATGGTCGACCGGGCGCAGTTGCTCGGTCTGTCGGCGCCGGAGATGACGGTGCTGGTCGGCGGCCTGCGCGTGCTCGGCGCCAACCACGCCAAGGCGAAGCAGCATGGCGTGTTCACCGACCGGCCGGGGCAGCTGACCAACGACTTCTTCGTCAATCTGCTCGACATGGGCACGGCGTGGAAGCAGATCAGCGACGAAAGCGACGAGGAATTCCTCGGCACCGACCGGGCGACGCACGAGCAGAAATGGACCGCGTCGCGCACCGATCTGGTGTTCGGCTCCAACTCGCAGCTGCGCGCGCTCGCCGAAGTCTATGCCGCGTCGGACGCGCAAGGCATGTTCGTCAAGCACTTCGTCCAGGCCTGGACCAAGGTGATGAACGCCGACCGCTACGACCTGCTGCCGGGCTGATCAAGTCGTGCTCCCGCGCAAGCGGGAGCACGACTTGATCGAGACCCTTTAAAAGTCCCCATCACCGGTAGGTCAGCGCAGTGCTCCTGCGAACGCAGGAGCCCAGAGCCAAGCAGAACGTCCTATGGCGTTCGCGACTCCTGGGCTCCTGCTTTCGCAGGAGCACTCGTAAAAGTCCTGCCGGGGTTCCGATACGTCCGGGATCACGGAATGGGTGGGACCGGACATACCTTCTGCCCCCCCACCTTTCCCCTTCCGCGCGCGCGGCTGCCCCCCTATCGTGGCGTCATGCTGAAGCACGTCCTGCGCGTCGCCGCGCTCCTTGTCGTGATCGCCATCGCGGTGGTCGTCTATCTCGCCTGGCCCGATACCGCGCAGGTGCCGTTCGACCGCGTCACCGGCAAGCGGCCGCAGATCGTCGCGCCGCGCGAACAGACGCTGCCCACCGTCAAGGTCGCCGATGTCGTCGGCTGGCAGGGCAGCGAGACCCCCACCCCCGCCGCCGGCCTGACCGTCAAGGCGTTCGCGAAGAACCTCGATCACCCGCGCTGGCTGTATCGCCTGCCCAACGGTGACGTACTCGTCGCCGAGACGAACAGTCCGCCGCGCAAGGGCGGGGGCATTCAGGGCTGGGTCATGGGCCTGCTGCTCGGCAAGGCGGGCGCCGGCGTCCCCTCGGCCAACCGCATCACCCTGTTGCGCGACGCGGACGGCGACGGCGTCGCCGAACAGCGCCACGTCTTCATGACCGGGCTCAATTCGCCGACCGGCATGGCGCTGCTCGGCGGCCAGCTCTACGTCGCCAACACCGATTCGGTGGTGCGCGCCCCCTATACCGAGGGCGCGACGCAGATCGCCGCCAAACCGGAACTGGTGGTCAAGCTCAACGGCGGCGGCAACCATTGGGCGCGCACGCTGGTCGCCGCGCCCGACGGCCGCACGTTGTTCGTCGGCGTCGGTTCGTCGTCGAACATCGCCGAGAACGGGCTCGACGCGGAGAAATATCGCGCCAACATCCTCGAAGTCTATCCCGAACAGAAGACCTTCCGCGTCTATGCCTCGGGCCTTCGCAACCCGCAGGGGATGGCGATCAGCCCGTTCAACAAGCAGCTCTGGACGGTGGTCAACGAGCGCGACATGCTCGGTTCCGATCTTGCGCCCGATTATCTGACGCAGGTCGAGCTCGGCGACCAGTTCGGCTGGCCGTGGTTCTATTGGGGCGGCTATCCCGATACGCGCGTCGAGCCGGCGCGCCCCGATCTGCAGCAATATTCCAAGCGTCCCGATTATGCGCTCGGGCCGCACGTCGCCGCGCTCGGCCTGACCTTCGCCGGCGACGTCAAGCTCGGCGACCGCTTCGCGCAGGGCGCGTTCATCGGCGAACACGGCTCGTGGAACCGCAAGCCGGTATCGGGCTACAAGGTGGTGTTCGTGCCGTTCGCGGCGCGCGGCTTCCCCGCGGACGGGGCCAAACCGATCGACGTGCTGAGCGGCTTCCTTAATGCCGACGGCAAGGCGCGCGGCCGCCCCGTCGGCGTGATCGGCGACCGCACCGGCGCGCTGCTGGTCGCGGACGACGTCGGCAACACGATCTGGCGGGTGGCCGGGGGAAAGTAAGCTGGAGCGCGCGGGTCGTCATCGCGGCGTCGTCGGCAAGGAACGGCGACCGGGCGACCTCGCCACCGGATGACGAGACGTATGCGACAGTCGCCCAGTGCTCCTGCGAAAGCAGGAGCCCAGGAGTCCCGAACGCCATAAGACGTCGTCTTGCTTGGCTCTGGGCTCCTGCTTCCGCAGGAGGACTGTGCTGACGGACCGGGTCGCGGACCTTCGCCGAGCGCTTGCTGACCGGGGCGGCCGATGCCGCCCCTGCGATCCTATGCCGTGCGCAGGCGCAGCGGCGTGCGCTCCACCGTGCCGGACAGCACCTTGCGCCCGAACACGCGGTTCATCGTCGCGGCGCCATCGGCGTTGGTCAGCACGACGCGCGTCCCGCCCGAGGCGAGCGTCTCGATCGCGCTGATCGTCACCTTGTGCTTGCGGCACAGGGCCTCGACATCGGGCTTGGCGGCGTTGACGTTGATGGCACGCGACATGCGGATCTCCCATAGGCAGCGGGAGCGCATATCATCTCTCAGTCGGGCCATGCGCAGGGTGGGGCAGCCCGATGGTCTCTAAATGGACCTTGCTGCGCTGCGGCGCAAGCCTTCGTACGTCACCCGCGCTCCGCCCCTTGCCGAATGACGCCGCATGCCCCATATAGCCGATGCTAGAGTCGCACATCGACGGTCTACGGCGTGCTTTGCGGCTCCCTCTTCCTTCCTTCCCTGCTTCGTACGCGATTTGGCGCGTCGGTAATCGTACCGTCGTGCCGCAAGAAGAAAGGATCTGCCATGAGCAGCATCACCGGCACCGTAAAGTTCTTCAACGCCGACAAGGGCTATGGCTTCGTCGCACCCGATACGGGCGGCGCGGATGCGTTCGTCCACATCACGGCGGTGGAGCGCGCCGGCATGGCGACGCTGAACCAGAACCAGCGCATCAGCTACGACCTGGAGCAGGACCGTCGGGGCAAGACCTCGGCCGTCAACCTTCAGCCGGTCGACTGATCGGTTTCGGACGGGGCGGGTCACACTGTCTTGTCCGGCCTGAACGCAAGAGCCCGCGGGAAACCGCGGGCTTTTTTGTGTCCGCACCGCAAGGCGGCCGTTCGTGTGGTCGCGCGATTACCTCCGCAACACCGCCAGCACCGCCTCCGCCGCCCGTGCGGGCGCAACCCCAGTCACATCCCCCAGCGACTCCGCCGCGAACCGGCGCTGCGCCGCGACGTACCGCGGATGCTCCGCCACCGCCCGCTCCAGCGCCGGCAGCAGCGCGTCGAGGTCGGTCACCACCTCCCCCGCCCGCCACATGTCGTAGCTGGCATCGCCCGCCCAATCGACGCGGCGCGGATCGAGGAACACGCACGGCCGCGGCCGCATCAGGAACTCGACCACCTGACTCGATGTATCGCCCAGATACACGTCCGCCATTGCGGTGTAGCTGCCATCGACCATCGCGAAACTGTCGAGATCGACATGCACGTCCCCCCGCCCCGCTAACGTTCCGGCGAAGGCGCGAACCTCCGGCGCCTTCTCGGCCAGCCGCTGGTGCGGCGCGAAGATCAGATTGTAGCGCCCCGACGCGACGATCCGCGCCACCGCCGCCGCGCCCCAGTCCCACCACGACGAGCGATGTCGCTGCCAGTGCGGCGCGTACAGCAGCACCGGCCGCGCCTGCGCGAAACGCAGATCGGCGCGGCTGCGCTGCCGGAACCCCGCCTTGATATAGCCCGTCACCGCGACCGCGACGGGATCGACCCCGTGCGCCGCCAGCGCCGCGCGTTCGCGGTCCGCCGCGACGATGGTCAGCGTCGCGGCCCTCCGGCGCCGGTCGTCGCGGTTCATCATCGATCCCGCGCCGTGGAGGATGTTCACATACCGGCTGCGCGTCGGCAGCAGCGCCGGGATCCACAGGCTGGTCTGTTCCGCCGACACCACCACCCGGGTCCGCCACAGCAGCGGCGCGAGCCGCGCGAGCAGCGGCAGCTTGGCGGGCAGCGGCGGATTGCGCCCCGCCTCCCAGACGCCGAGATCGCGCCAGCCCGGCGCGCGGCGGATACGCACCCCCGGCTGCGCCCCCAGCCAGCCGGCGACCAGCGCCTCGTGCATCGACGTCGCCACCCACACGTCGACGCGCAGATCGGGTGCGCGCTCGACCAGCGTCTCCAGCACCGGATAGAGATGCGGAATCAGCAACGTCTCGCCGAGGAACAGGAAGGCGACGTCGGTCCTCACCTTTGCTGGCCGGTCCAGGCGGCGATATCTTCGGGCTGGTCGATCTCCTGCCACGCGCCCTCGCCCGCGACGATCGCGCGCACCGGCGCATAGGTCGCCAGCTCGGCGATCACCGCATGATGGAAGGCGTGGAGCCCTTCGGCGCGCGCGATCACCTGCTCCAGCGCCTGCGCATAGGCATCGCCACTGTGCGACACGATCACGCCGAGCGAGCGATGCGTCGCGACGTCGAGCGGCAGATCCTTGGCGACCGCGCAGACCTGCCGGTTGGCGACGGTGACGAGCATGTCGTCGGTCACCGCCGCGCGCAGCGGCTCGACCAGCAGGCCGACGCCGTCGCCCGGCGCCTCGACCGCAGCGGCGATCAGGTCGGCCGCGAACACCGTGTCGCCGTTCATCAGCACGAATGGATCGCCGAGCAGGTCGCGCGCCATCCACACGCTGCCGATGCTGCTCGCCACCGACCAGAAGGGATTGAACAGCAGCCGCACCGGCAGCGGCGGCGCCGCGCGGCTCAGATGCGCGCCGATCTGGCGATAGCGATAGCCACCGACGATCACCGCCCGCGCGACGCCCGCCGCGTGCAGCGCCTCCAATTGATGGTCGAGGATGCTGCGCCCGCCGACCTCGACGAGGCATTTGGGGATTTCGCGCGTCAGCGGCAGCAACCGCGAGCCGATGCCCGCGCTGAGGATCACAGCTTGCATCGGCGAGCCTGTAGCGCGACCGGCAAGCCACGCCAAATCAGCGCACCAGCCCGGGCGGCTCCCGGCCGGCGAAATGCGCGTCGAGATTGGCGACGACCATCGCCGCCATCGCCGCGCGCGCCTCGTGCGTCGCCGATCCCTGATGCGGCGACAGCACGACGGTATCGCGATGCAGCGCCGCCGGCACCGCGGGTTCGTCGGCGAACACGTCGAGCCCAGCGCCGGCGATCCCGCCCGCGTCGAGCGCCGCGATCAACGCCGCCTGATCGACCAGCGAGCCCCGCGCGACATTCACCAATACGCCCTGCGGCCCGAGCGCCGCCAGCACGCCCGCATCGACCGCGCCATCGGTCTCCGCCCCCGCCGCAGCGGCGAGGAACAGCGCGTCGCTCGCCGCCGCCAGCGTGCGCAGGTCGGGAACGTAGCGCCACGGCACGTCCTTCTTACTGCGTGCGGTATAGAGCAGCTCGGATGCGAAGGGCGCTGCCCGCGCCGCGATCGCCCGCCCGATCGCGCCGAGCCCGAACACGCCGATCCGCCGCCCCGACGCGCGCCGCGCCAGCGGCACGTCCCAGCCGCCGCCCCGCACCGCGCGATCGTTGACCGCGATCCGCCGCTCGACCGCGAGCCACAGCCCGATCGCGAGATCGGCGACGTCTTCGGTCAGCGTACCGGCGGTGATCGCGAGCGTGATACCGCGCGCGGCGAGCGCCGCCTTGTCGATCCCGTCATGGCCGACGCCATGCACCGCGACGATCTCGAGCGCGGGTAACCGTGCGAGCAGACCGGCGTCGAGCCGCATCGCCCCGCCGCCGACCAATCCGCGGATACGGTCGAGCGGCGCGGTGTCGAGCCCGACATGGACGGCGTAATGCTCCGCCAGCGAGGGGGTCAGTGTGTCGGGCAGCGGCGAAAGCGCGAGGATATCGATCATGCCTGCCTCAACGCATCCGACGCCGATCCGTCCCGACTCCGTTCGTCATCCCTCCCCATTCGTCATCCCGGCGAACGCCGGGACCCATGGTTGCGATGACATGATGGGAAGCGCCGACGGTGCAACGCGCGCGACACCTTCGCGTCTTCGCGTCTTCGCGCGAATCAAATCTGTCCGCACATGAGTCCGCCGGGATGACGAAAGGGTCCCCCTCACACGCTGACCACGCTCTCCTGCCGCCCGTCCGCGCCGAAGATCCGCAGATAGCGCGCGATCTCGGCGGGTTCGCCGGTCGCCTTGGCGGGATTGTCCGACAGCTTCACCGCCGGCCGGCCGTTCGCCCGCGTCACCTTGGCGACCAGCGAGATCGGCTCCAGCCCCGCCGCACCATCGGGGTCGCAGCCGCGGAAATCGTTGGTCAGGTTCGTCCCCCAGCCGAAGCTCATCCGCACCCGGCCATGGAAATGCCGATAGACCCGCTCGATCGAATCGACGTCCATCCCGTCGGAGAAGATCAGCAGCTTCTCGCGCGGGTCCTGGCCATGCGCCTGCCACCAGGCGATGATCTGCTCGCCCGCCTCGACCGGCGGTGCGCTGTCCGGACGAAAGCCGGTCCAGCCCGCCACCCAGTCGGGCGCGTCGCGCAGGAACGCCGCCGTCCCGAACGCATCGGGCAGCACGACGCGCAGATTGCCGTCGTAATGCGCCTGCCATTCCTCCAGCACGCGATAGGGCGCGCGCGCCACCCCGGCATCGTCGCTGGCGAGCGCGGCGAGCACCATCGGCAGCTCGTGCGCATTGGTGCCGATCGCCTCCAGATCGTTGTCCATCGCCAGCAGCACGTTGGACGAACCGATGAAGCGGCTGCCCAGCCCCTCCTTGAGCGCCTCGACGCACCAGCGCTGCCACAGGAAGCCGTGCCGCCGCCGCGTCCCGAAATCGGAGATCACCAGATCGGGCAGCGCGCGCAGCCGCTCCACCTTGTCCCACAATTTCGCCTTGGCGCGCGCATAGAGCACGTCGAGCGCGAACCGCCCCTTGTCGCGCAGCGCCGCCCGCGCGCGCAGCTCGTTGACGATCGCGAGCGCAGGAATCTCCCACATCGTCGTATGCGTCCACGGCCCGTCGAAGGTCAGCTCGAACTGCCCGTCGACACGGTGCAGCTCGTAGGGCGGCAGCTGGAATTCGCTCAGCCACTGGATGAAGTCGGGCGCGAACATCCGCTGCTTGCCGTAGAAGCTGTTGCCCGCCAGCCAGATCAGCTCCTTCTTGGCGAAGCGCACGCTGCGCGCATGATCGAGCTGCGCGCGCAATTCGCCCTCGTCGATCACGTCGGCGAGTCGCACCGTCGTGGTGCGGTTGATGAGCCGGAAGGTGGCGTCGACGTCGCCGTGCAGGTGACGGATCATCTGCAGCATCAGCAATTTGTAGAAATCGGTATCGAGCAGGCTGCGGACGATCGGGTCGAGCCGCCAATTGTGATCCCAGGTGCGCGTCGCGATGTCGGTAACGGCCATGGCCGCTCCGCTAGCCCGGATGCCGCGACGCGCCAAGGCTTCCCAACGGCAGGCACCCCGCCTAGGTTTGTCTGACAACAAGGGGAGAGTGGATGGCCAAGGGTGAACGGCGCGAGCCCGCGCATACGGTGATCGCGCGCGATCTCGGCATCGCCATCGTCACCGGCCAGCACCCGCCCGGCAGCGTCATCCCCGGCGAGATCGACATCGCCGGCCAGCGCGGCGTCTCGCGCAGCGTCGTGCGCGAATCGCTGCGCATGCTCTCGGCCAAGGGGCTGGTCGAGAGCCGGCCGAAATCGGGCACGCGGGTGCGCGAGCGCGCCTTGTGGAACCTGCTCGACCCCGACGTGCTCGCCTGGATGTTCGAGGGCGAGCCGCCCGCCACCTTCGTGCGCAGCCTGTTCCAGCTGCGCATGATCGTCGAGCCCGCCGCCGCCGAGATGGCGGCGACCTTCCGCACCGCCGACCAGCTCGCCCGCATGGACGCGGCGCTGACCCGGATGGCGACGCACGGCCTCGACACGCCCGAGGGTCAGGCCGCCGACCAGACCTTCCACAATGCGATCCTCGAGGCGACGGAGAATGAATTGCTCGTCAGCCTGTCGGGGAGCATCGGCTCGGCGGTGCGCTGGACGACGATCTTCAAGTTCCGCGACCGCCGCCGCCCGCGCGATTCGATGCCGCAACACCGCCGCCTGTTCGACGCGATCGCCGCCCGCGACCCCGCCGCGGCGCGCGACGCGACGATCGTCCTGCTGCAACAGGCGCATGAGGACACGGAACGGCTGCTGCGGGCGTAAGGGCGTGAGAGCGCCACAAAAGCCACGCCCACCCCTTTTCGTCATCCCGGCGCAGGCCGGGACCCATGGACTCGATGGACGAGCGGCAGCGCGCCGCCACCAACCAAGCCGCATCATGGGTCCCGGCGTCCGCCGGGATGACGAGGGGGTAGCCGGTCGACTGACAAACCCCGTCATCCCCGCGCAGGCGGAGATCCAGACGCGCGGACCCCGGTGACTAGATCCGCCACGTCAGCGTCTATGGATCCCCGCCTCCGCGGGGATGACGAATGAGGCTTTGGGAATGGCGTAGAAAGGCATCGGCGAAAACCACCCCGAATTCGTCATCCCGGCGAACGCCGGGACCCATGGCACGATGAACCGGCGGCAGCGCACCACCATCGACCAAGCCGCATCCATGGGTCCCGACCTCCGCCGGAATGACGAGAGGGCAGCGAGCCGACTGACAAACCCCGTCATCCCGCGCAAGCCGGGATGACGAGGGGGGCGGCGGCGCCGCACCGGCCACCCGCCCCCACCCGCATCAATGGTTGTCGCGCGGCAGGCCCATCGTCTGCGCGATGCGCTGATACTTTTCGGCGCCCTCCAGGATCGCACCGGTGTTCATCTGGCCGACGACCGCGCGTTGGATCTCCTGCCACGGCGTCTGCGACGCCGGATAGGCATAGCCGCCCGCCGCCTCGAGCGCGGCACGGCGCTCCATCAGCTCGGCGTCGGAGATCAGCACGTTCGCCGTCCCGGTGTTGAGGTCGACGCGCACCCGGTCGCCGGTCTTGAGCAGCGCGAGGCCACCCATCGCCGCCGCCTCGGGCGAGGCGTTGAGGATCGACGGCGAACCGCTCGTCCCCGACTGGCGGCCGTCGCCGATGCACGGCAGCGCATGCACGCCCTCGGTGATGAGATACGCCGGCGGCCGCATGTTGACGACCTCCGCCGCCCCCGGATAGCCGATCGGCCCCGCGCCGCGCATGAACAGCAATGTCTCGGGCGTGATCCCGGTCGCCGGATCGTCGATCCGGTGATGATAATCCTCCGGCCCGTCGAACACGACCGCCGGCCCCTCGAAGGCGTTGAGATCGCCGGGGTTGGACAGATAGCGGTCGCGGAACTCGGGCGAGATCACGCTGGTCTTCATCACCGCCGCGTCGAACAGATTGCCCGACAGCACGATGAAGCCCGCATCCTCGACCAAAGGCTGGTCGAAGGGACGGATCACCTTCTCGTCCTCGATTTCGACGCCGCGGCAATTCTCGCCCATCGTCTTGCCGTTGACGGTCAGCGCACCCTCGTGGATCAGCCCCTGTTCGATGAGCTGGTTGACCACCGCGGGAACGCCGCCGGCGCGGTAATAATCCTCGCCGAGATATTCGCCCGCCGGCTGCAGGTTGACCAGCAGCGGCACCTTGTGCCCCTCGGTCTCCCAATCCTTGATCGGCAGGTCGACGCCGATGTGGCGTGCGATCGCGGCGAGATGGATCGGCGCGTTGGTCGAGCCGCCGATCGCCGAATTGACGCGGATCGCGTTGTGGAACGCCTTCTTGGTCAGCACGTCGGAGGGCTTGAGATCCTCGTGCACCATCTCGACGATGCGCTTGCCGGTGAGGTACGACACCTCCTGCCGGTCGCGATACGGCGCGGGGATCGCCGCCGAACCGGGCAGCGACATGCCGAGCGCCTCGGCGAGGCTGTTCATCGTCGTCGCGGTGCCCATCGTGTTGCAATAGCCGGTCGACGGCGCCGACGAGGCGACGAGGCGGATGAATTCGGCATCGTCGATCTCGCCCGCGGCGAGCAACTGGCGCGCCTTCCACACGATCGTGCCCGAGCCGGTGCGCTCGCCCTTGCGCCAGCCGTTGAGCATCGGCCCGACCGACAGCGCGATCGCCGGGATGTTGACCGTCGCCGCCGCCATCAGGCAGGCCGGCGTCGTCTTGTCGCAGCCGATCGTCAGCACGACGCCGTCGAGCGGATAGCCGTACAGCGTCTCGACGAGGCCGAGATAGGCGAGGTTGCGGTCGAGCCCCGCGGTCGGCCGCTTGCCCGTCTCCTGGATCGGATGGACGGGGAATTCGAGGACGATGCCGCCCATCTCGCGCACGCCCTCGCGCACGCGCTCGGCGAGCACCAGATGGTGGCGGTTGCAGGGCGACAGGTCGCTGCCGGTCTGCGCGATGCCGATGATCGGCTTGCCCGATTGCAGTTCCTCGAGGCTCAGGCCGAAGTTGAGATAGCGCTCCAGATAGAGCGCGGTCATGTCGATATTCGCCGGATTGTTGAACCAGGCGCGGCTGCGCAATTGCGTCATCTTATTTGGCCACCGAGAGTTTGTAGATCATGACGTGACGATACGGCTTGCCGGGATCGACCCGGGCCGAGGCGAAATTGGGTTTGTTGGGCGCATCGGGAAACTTCTGCGGCTCCAGCGCGACGCCGTCGCCCATGCGATAGACGTGGCGGCTCTTGCCGATGTAGCTGCCGTCGAGGAAGTTGCCGGTGTACATCTGCACGCCCGGTTCGGTGCTCGACACTTCGAGCACCCGCCCCGAGGCGGGGTCTTCCAGCCGCGCGGCGAGGCCCGGCGTCGCCGTCACGCCCTTGTCGAGCGCGAAATTGTGGTCGTAGCCGTGCCCCATGACGATCTGCGGATCGCGGCCGTCGCGAACGCCGTCGGCGAGGATGCGGCCGTTGCGGAAGTCGAACACCGTGCCCGCCACCGGGCGCAGCTCGCCGGTCGGCACCAGATTGGCGTCGACGGGGGTGATCGCCTTCGCCGGGATCGTCAGCTTGTGGCCGAGCGCCCCCATCGGCGATCCCTCGCCGGCGAGGTTGAAGATCGCATGGTTCGTCATGTTGACCACCGTCGGCTTGTCGGTCTTCGCGCCGAAGGCGATCGTCAGCGCGCCGTCGTCGCTCAACGTATAGGTGATCGTCACGTCGAGCTTGCCGGGATAGCCCTGGTCGCCGTCGGGGCTGGTCAGCGCCATCGTCACCGAGCCGTCCTTGACCGCGACGATGCGCCACGGCTGCTTGTCGAAGCC
Organism: Sphingomonas taxi; assembly: GCF_000764535.1. Taxonomy (NCBI): domain Bacteria; kingdom Pseudomonadati; phylum Pseudomonadota; class Alphaproteobacteria; order Sphingomonadales; family Sphingomonadaceae; genus Sphingomonas; species Sphingomonas taxi. The sequence goes on from NZ_CP009571.1 coordinate 1,746,589, forward strand.
GACCTTGCCGCCGTGCAGCGAATTGACCTTGTCGTTGAGCGGCAGCTGATAGCTCTTGCCGTCCAGCGTGAACTTGCCGCCGCCGATGCGATTGGCGAAGCGGCCGACCGTGACGCCGAAATAATTGGGATGTTCGGCATAATCCTTGGCGTCGTCATAGCCGAGCAGTACGTCGGCGACCTTGCCGTTGCGGTCCGGGCCGGAGAAGGCCTGCAACGTCGCGCCATAGGTCAGCACCCGCGCCGAGACGCCGTTCGCCGCCGACAGCGTCACCGCCTCCACCGCGGTGCCGTCGGCGAGCGTGCCGGCCGAGTCGCGTCGCGCGCTCGCGGCGTCCGCCTGCGCGGCGATCATCGCCATGAACCCGACGCCTGCGATGATGAGTGCCTTTCGAAGCTTCATTGCCCCCTCCTTGGATGCATCCCCGGCATTGACCCGGCGTGTCGGGGCTATATAGTCTGACAAATACCCGGCGCGCAAGGCAGCCGAGCAGCGCGACAGGCGGAGAGGACGAGATTATGGCAGGACCGATTGGGGTAACGACGAACGGCGCGGCACCCGCCGCTTCAGGCGGGGGCGGATCATACCGTAAGGCGTTGAGCCTGTTGGCGAGCCTCTTCTTCATGTGGGGCTTCATCACCGTCATCAACGGCGTGCTGCTGCCGCATCTGCGCTCGGTGTTCGAGCTGGATTACACGCAGACGACGCTGATCGAATCGGTCTGGTTCATCGCTTACTTCTTCGCGTCGATTCCGTCGGCCAAGCTGATCGAACGGGTCGGCTATCAGCGCGCGATCGTCATCGGCCTGCTGATCATGGCCGCCGGCGCGCTCGGCATGACGCTCGCCGCCAGCCTGCCCTCCTATGGCGTGACGCTGGTCATGCTGTTCGTCATCGCCAGCGGCATCACGCTGCTGCAGGTCGCGGCGAATCCGTACGTCACCGTCATCGGGCCACCCGAGACGGGCTCGTCGCGTCTCAATCTGGTACAGGCGTTCAATTCGCTCGGCACGACGCTCGCGCCGCTGTTCGCCGGCTATCTGATCCTCGGCCGCAGCCGCAGCGGCACCGCCGAGGCCGGCGCGACGATCAGCCAGGCGCAGCGTTATGCCGACGCCCAGTCGGTCATCCTGCCCTACGTCCTCGTCGCGATCGTGCTGGTCGTGCTCGCGGTGGTCATCGCCCGCTTCCCGCTGCCCGCACTCGGCGGCGCGACGCAGCGCGCCGCCAAGGCCGACCGCCACCAGCATTCGCTGTGGAAGCATCGCAACCTGGTGCTCGGCATTCCGACGATGATCGCCTATCTCCTCGCCGAGATCGGCGTCGCCAACCTGTTCGTCAATTTCGTGTCGCAGCCGCAGATCGCCGCGACGACGCACGAACAGGCGTCGCGTTATCTGTCGCTGCTGTGGGGCGGGATGATGGTAGGCCGCTTCGCCGGCAGCTTCATCATGCAGAAGATCGCGCCGGAACGCGTGCTCAGCGTCTTCGCCTTCGGCGCGCTGATCGTCGTCGCCATCGCCACCTTCACCACCGGGCCGGTGGCGATGTGGTCGCTGATCGCGGTCGGGCTGTTCCATTCGATCATGTTCCCGACGATCTTCACGCTGGCGATCCGCGGCCTCGGCCCGCTCACCGAGGAAGGCTCGGGGCTGATGATCATGGCGATCGCCGGCGGTGCACTCGTCGTCGTGCAGGGCTGGCTCGCCGACCGCTACGGCCTGCAGAATTCGTTCTTCCTGACCATGGCGTGCGAGATCATCGTGCTCGCCTACGCCTTGTGGGGATCGAAGCCGACGGCCGACCTCGGCGACCAGACCGTAGCCTGAGGACGTCCCACCCGTGACCAGCGGAACACCGCCCCGCGACGGCGCGATCATCGCCGTCGACTGGGGGACGACCAACCGCCGCGCCTATCGGATCGCGGCGGACGGCAGCATCGGCGATCATCTGCGCGACGATCGCGGCGTGCTGGCGATGGCGGCGGCGGATTATCCGCCCGCACTCGCCGCGCTGCGCGAGCGGCTCGGCGACCTGCCGGTGATCGCCGCGGGGATGATCGGCTCGACCCGCGGCTGGCACGAGGCGCCCTATGTCTCCGCCCCGGCTGATCTCCCTGCGCTCGCCGCCGCGGCGCTGCGCATCGAGGCGGCCGGGTTGACGATCGTCCCCGGCGTCTCTTTGCTCACCGACACCCGCGCCGACGTGATGCGCGGCGAGGAATTGCAGGTGCTCGGTGCGATCGCCGCCGGCCTCGCCCCCGCCGATGCCGTGTTCTGCCAGCCCGGCACGCACAACAAATGGATCGTCACCGAAGCCGCGCGGATCGTCGACGTCGCAACGGTGATGACCGGTGAGCTGTTCGCGCTGCTCAAGGGCCATGGCATTCTCGCCGGCATGCTCGACGGCGTCGTCACCGACGGCCCCGCCTTCCGCGCCGGCATCGCGCGCGGCGCCGGCGCGACCGACCTCGGCACCGCCTTGTTCGAGGTGCGCGCCAGCGTCCTGCTCGGCCACCGCGCGCCCGACGAAGCCGCCGCTTATGCCAGCGGCGTGCTGATCGGGTCGGACGTCGGCGCGCGCGCGATCGACGGCCGCACCGTGCATCTGCTTGCCGAGGGCGCCCTCGCCGACCTCTACAAGGTCGCGATCGAGGCGCGCGGCGGCGTCACCGTCGCGGTCGACGCCACCGCCGCCTTCCTCGGCGGCGTCCACCACCTGCGCGGGTATCTCGGACTGTGACCGCGCCGTCGCAACATCCCCGTCACCCCGGCCTCGAGCCGGGGTCCCGCTTCTTCCAGCGTAGCGCGGTAGCGGGACCCCGGCTCGCGGTCGGGGTGACGAATCATGGCGAACGTCGTCCGCCTCTCCCTCGCCCTCTTCCGGAGCAACCCAGATGACCGATCCCGCCACCCGGTTCGCCGAGGCCTTCGCCGCCTGCCCGCTCGTCGCGATCCTGCGCGGCCTCACCCCCGCCGAGGCCGAGGGGATCGGCGACGCGCTGGTCGACGCCGGCTTCACCCTGCTCGAAGTGCCGCTCAACTCGCCCGATCCGCTGACCAGTATCGCCGCCATGGCCAAGCGATACGCCGGCCGCGCGATGGTCGGCGCCGGCACCGTCCTCACCCCCGAAGCGGTCGCGCAGGTCGCCGACGCCGGCGGCGGACTCATCATCTCGCCCAATACCGACACCGACGTCATCCGCGCCTCGGTCGCGCGCGGCCTCGTCTCGCTGCCCGGCTATTACAGCCCGAGCGAAGGCTTCGCCGCGCTCGCCGCCGGCGCCCATGCGCTGAAGCTCTTCCCCGCCGACGGCGCCAGCCCCGCCTTCCTCAAGGCGCAGCGCGCGGTGCTGCCCAAGGACCTCAAGGTGCTGGCCGTCGGCGGCATCTCGCCCGACAATATGGCGCAATGGCGCGCCGCCGGCGCCGACGGTTTCGGCCTCGGCTCCAACCTCTATCGCGCCGGTAAGTCCGTCGCCGACGTCGCGCGCGATGCCGCGGCGTTCGTCACCGCCGCCAAGGATCTTGCATGACCGCCTCCCGCCTACTCCAGCAGCGCCTGCCTGACGGCACGCGCCGCGTCCTGCTCGCCGAGGATATTGCCACCGTCCTCGCCGGCGTCACCACCACGCGTGAGCTCGCGACGCAGGCGATCGCCGAGCGCGTGTCGCTGCTCGACGCCGCCCGCGCCCGCCGCTCCGACGAGACGGTCGACCTCGCCGCGGCGCTTGCCGCCGGCACGCTGCTGCCCGCGATCGACCATCCCGATACGGCGCGGCTGATGCTCGCCGGCACCGGCCTCACCCATCTCGGCTCGGCCGCCGGTCGCGACGCGATGCACAAGGCCGCCGCCGCCGGCACGCAGACCGATTCGATGCGCCTGTTCCTCGAAGGCATGGAGGGCGGCCGCCCCGCCCCCGGCCAAGTCGGCGCGCAGCCCGAATGGTTCTACAAGGGCGACGGCCAGTCGCTCGTCGCCCCCGGCGCGCCGCTCGTATCCCCGTCGTTCGCGCAGGACGGCGGCGAGGAACCCGAACTCGCCGGCATCTATCTGATCGGCGACGACGGTACGCCCTTCCGCCTCGGCATCGCGCTCGCCAACGAGTTCAGCGACCACGTCATCGAGCGCCACAATTACCTGTGGCTCGCGCATTCCAAATTGCGGCAGGCATCGCTCGGCGCCGAACTATTGCTCGGCGAACCGCCCGCGGATATCCAGGGCACCAGCCGCATCGAGCGCGACGGCGAAACGCTGTGGGAAAAGCCGTTCCTCACCGGCGAGGCGAACATGTCGCACACGCTCGCCAATCTCGAACACCATCATTTCAAATATGCCTCGTTCCGCCGCCCCGGCGACATCCACGTCCATTTCTTCGGCACCGCGACGCTGTCGTGCGCCGACGGCGTGCAGACGCAGGCCGGCGACGTCTTCTCGATCCAGGCGGCGCCGTTCACGCTGCCGCTCCGCAACCCCCTCGCGCTCGCCGAGGCGGCGCCCGTTCAGGTGACCGCGCTGTGAGCCAGAAGATCCGTCTCGCGCTCGTCGGCATGGGCAAGATCGCCCACGACCAGCACGTCCCGGCGATCGCCGGCAATGCCGACATCACCCTCGCCGCCACCGTCAGCCGCCACGGCGAAGGCATCGCTGACGTGCCGCATTTCAAGGACATCGACGAACTGATCGCCAGCGGCGTCGCGATCGACGCGGTGGCGCTGTGCACCCCGCCGCAGGTTCGCCGCGCCATCGCCGCGCGGGCGATCGCGCAGGGCTGGCACGTCTTCCTCGAAAAGCCGCCCGGCGCGACGCTCGCCGAGGTCGCGCAGCTCCGCGCCGCCGCCGATGCGGCGGGGATCAGCCTCTTCGCCAGCTGGCATTCGCGCTACGCTCCCGGCGTCGAACCGGCGCGCGCCTTCCTCGCCGATGCCACGATCACCAAGGTGACGGTGACCTGGCGCGAGGACATCCGCGTCTGGCATCCGGGGCAGGCGTGGATTCTCGAAGCGGGCGGTTTCGGCGTGTTCGATCCCGGCATCAACGCACTGTCGATCGTCACCCGCATCCTGCCGCGGCCGTTCTTCATCGAGGAGGCCGAGCTCGACTTCCCGGCGAATTGCGACGCGCCGATCGCCGCGCGCATCCGCTTCTCGGACGACGCCGGCCTGCCGATCGACGCCGATTTCGACTTCCGCCAGGAAGGCCCGCAGAGCTGGGACATCGCGGTCGAGACCGACCGCGGCACGCTGACGCTGCACGACGGCGGCGCCCGCCTCGTCCTGCCCGACGGCAGCGAGGCCGAGCACAAGGCGGCGCTGCACGGCGAATATGCCGGCCTGTACGAACGCTTCGCCGAGATCGTGCGCGCCGGGCAGAGCGACGTCGACATCGCCCCCCTCCGCCACGTCGCCGACGCCTTCCTCCGCGGCCGGCGACTCACGGTCGAAGCCTTCGTGGAATAGGCCCGCGAAGAAGGGTTGTTCGCGCAGAGACGCAGAGAAGAAGAACCGGGCCGCGTCAGCGGCCCATTTACCGTCCCGTCGTTGGTACAGAGGGCGCTTCGCGCCGGGTTCAACACCTCCGCGCCTCTGCGCCTCTGCGCGAACAACCCTTCTTCTTCTCTTCGCGCCTTCGCGTCTTCGCGTGAAAAAAGCCGACCCCGGGTTCGCCAACCGAAGCCATCGACCGATAAATACACCGGCATCGCAAAAGAAGATTTTCACGCGAAGACGCGAAGCCGCGAAGAGAAGAAGGGTTCAAGCGGAGGCGCGGAGGCGCGGAGATGGACCGCCCGCCCCCACCCGTTCGTGCTGAGCCTGTCGAAGCACGGTGAGACTCAGACCCTTCGACAGGCTCAGGCCAAACGACTGTGTATGGACACACCCAACCGTACCGGCGCCCCCGATCCTGTCCTACACCCCACCGATCTGCTATTAGACAAAGACCAAACACCGCTCTTTCTCATCGATGCAAAAAACGGAAACGATCAGGAGGGGATCGTTTCCATTAAGGTGTCCATCTTGTCCACGTTGCCGCATTTCAGCCGCAATTGGCGGCCGCCTCTCCGATCGCCGCATAGACCGCATCGAGATCGGCATCGTCGATACAATAAGGCGGCATCACATAAACCGTATTCCCCAACGGCCGCAGCAACAGGTCGCGCTCGCGGAAGAACGCCAGCAACCGCGGCCCCAGCGCCGACAGATAATCCGCGCCGTCCGCACCCAGATCGACCGCCGCGATCGTCCCCAGCACGCGCGGATTGCGCACCCCGTGCAACGCGGCCAGCCGCACCGCCTGCCGCGCCGCCAGATCGGCGACCCGTTCCAGCACCGGCTCGTCTTCCCAGATCGCGATGTTCGCCGCCGCCGCCGCGCAGGCGATCGGATTGGCGGTGTAGCTCGACGAGTGGAAGAACATCCGCGCGCGATCGTCACTGTAATGCGCCTGATAGATCGGCTCGGTCGCCATCGTCACCGCCAGCGGCACCGCCCCCCCGGTCAACCCCTTGGACAGACACAGGATATCCGGGACGATATCGCCCTGCTCGCAGGCCAGCAACGTCCCCGTCCGTCCCCAGCCGGTCATCACCTCGTCGGCGATGAACAGCACGCCATAACGCGCGCAGATCGCCCGCATCTCGGCAAGCACCCGTGCCGAATAGGTCAGCATCCCCCCCGCCCCGACGATCAGCGGCTCGACGATCAGCGCCGCCGGCGCGTCGCGGCACGCCGCCTCCAGCGCATCGAGCGTCGCCTGCTCCGCCCCCGCCGCGGGAAAGGGGATCGTCGCGACATCGAACAGCAACGGCGCATAGGCCCGATTGAACGCCCCGCGCGCGCCCACCGACATCGTCCCGATGGTGTCGCCGTGGTAGCCGTGTTCGAGCACGAGGATGCGATGTCGCGGCTCGCCGCGGTTGAGCCAGTATCCCAGCGCCATCTTCAGCGCGACCTCGACCGCGGTCGATCCCGAATCGGAGAAGAACACCCGCGTCAGCGCCGCCGGCATCAGCCGCAGCAGCCCCGCCGCCACCGCCTCGGCCGGCTCGTGGCTCCAGCCGGCGAAGATGATCTGGTCGAGCCGCTCCGCCTGTGCCGCGATCGCCGCCATGATCCGCGGGTTGCGATGGCCGTGGGTCGTCACCCACCAGCTCGAGATCGCATCGACGATCCGCCGCCCGTCCCTGGTGAACAGCGCCGCGCCCTCGCTGCGCACGACGGTGGGGATCGGCTCGCCGAGGCCATGCTGGGTGAAGGGATGCCAGATCGGCGAACTCATGCGAAATCCTCCGTCCTGAACCCCGCCGCGAACGCCCGCGCCAGCGTGCCCGCATCGAGCGGCGCCACCCGCGCCAGCCGCCCGAGCCGCTTAACGCCGCCGATCCGCGCGATCGTCGCCTCGCTGTCCTCGACCGGCTCGCCGACGAAGGCGACGCCGAGGATCGGCACGCCGCGCCGGCGCAACGCCTCGATGCTCAGCAGGCTATGGTTGATCGTCCCCAGCGCCGTCCGCGCCACCAGCACCACCGGTGCTCCCCAGCGCGCGAACATATCGGCATAGAGCAGATCGTCGGCCAGCGGCACCAGCACGCCGCCCGCGCCCTCGACCACCAGCGGCCCGTCGACCGCAGGCAGCGCCAGCCGCGCGGAATCGATCGTCACCCCGTCGATCGCCGCCGCCCGATGCGGCGAACAGGGCGTCGTCAGCCGATAGGCCTCGGGCAGCACCTTCGCGACGCCGAGCCGCCGCACCGTATCGCCGTCGCCGCCCTCGTCGAGCCCCGCCTGCACCGGCTTCCAATAGGTCGCCCCCAGCGCCGCCGCGAGGCCCGCCGCGAACACCGTCTTGCCGATCTCGGTATCGGTCCCCGTCACCACGATCGTCCGCGTCATCGCAGCACCTCCCCCAGTCCGGCGATCGCCGCCGCGTCGACGTTGAGCGTGATCGACACGCGCAGCCGCGCGGTCCCCGCCGGCACCGTCGGCGGCCGGATCGCCCGCACGTCGTATCCCGCCGCCCGGCATCGTTCGGCGAGCGCCACCGCCGCGCCGTCCGCGCCGACGATCACCGGCACGATCTGCGATCCCGTCGCCCGCCCCAGCGCCGCCTCCGCCGCCGCGACCAGCGCCCACAATCGCGCCTGCCGCTCCGGCTCGTCGGCGAGGATGCGCAGCGCCTCGCGCACCGCCACCGCCATCAGCGGCGACGGCGCGGTCGAAAAGATGAACCCGCGCGCGCGGTTGACCAGCATGTCGCGCAGCACGTGCGGCACGCACAGCAGACCGCCCTCCGCCCCCAGCGCCTTGCCGCAGGTATGCAAGGTGACGACGTTCGGCCGGTCGTGAAGCTGCGCCGCGAGGCCCCTTCCGCCCTCGCCGAACACGCCGGTCGCATGCGCCTCGTCGATCAGCAGCATCGCCTCGTGCCGCTCCGCCAGCGCGACCAGCTCGGCGAGCGGCGCGCGGTCGCCGTCCATGCCGTAAAGACTTTCGACCGCGATCCACGGCGTCCCCGTGCCGCCGCCGGCGCGCCAGTCGCGGATCGCATCCGCGAACGCCGCCACGTCGTTATGCGCCGCCGCCACCCGCGGCGCCCGCCCCAGCCGCATCCCGTCGTGCGCGCTCGCATGGATCAGCGCATCGTACACGACCAGATCGCCAGGCTGCGGCAGCGTCGCGAACGCCGCGACATTGGCGGCATAGCCATTGGCGAAGAACAAGGCGGCCTCGCTGCCGAAATGCGCCGCCGCCTCCGCCTCCAGCGCCTCATGCTCGGGATCGTTGCCGCGCAGCAGCCGCGATCCTCCCGAACCGATGCCGACCCCGCGGTCGAGCGCCGCCGCCACCGCCCCGCGCAACCGCGCCGACGCGCCGAGGCCGAGGTAATCGTTCGAGGTGAAATCGGCACCGCTGCGCGGCACCAGCCGTCTCAGCCGGTCCGCGCCCGCCAGCCGGGCAAGATCGTCGCGATAGAATTGCAGCATCGCCGCCTCTTAGCGAAACCACACGCGCATGCCATCATCCAGCGCTGGCCATCCCCCCGCCGCATCCGATACGGCGGCACGATCGATGCGCGACGACGGAAGGACCATATGATGTCGAGGCGACTCCTTGCCGCCCTCCTGCTGCTGGCGCTGCCTACCGCCGCCGCCGCGCAGCGCGGGCCGACGCCGGTTGTCCTGCCGCGCACCATCCTGTTCATCGGCAACAGTTTCACCCAGGGTGCGCATTCGGCGGTGCGCAACTGGCACGCCGGCACCGTCACCGACCTGACCGGCGCGGGCTATTGCGGCGTGCCGGCATTGTTCAAGCTCTTCACCGAGGAAGCGGGGCTGCGCTACGCCGTCAGCCTCGAGACGCAGGGCGGCCAGAGCCTCGCCTTCCACTACGACCAGCGCCGCCATTTGTTCGACCGCGCCTGGGACATCGTCGTCCTCCAAGAATTCAGCACGCTCGACCGCGACCGCCCCGGCGACCCCAGCCGCTATATCCGCAGCGTCGGCCAGTTGGCGGCGCTGTTCCGCGCGCGCAATCCGGCGGTCCGCATCGACCTGATGGCGACGTGGAGCCGCGCCGACCAGACCTATCTGCCGAACGGCCGCTGGTATGGCCGCGGCATCGCCGCGATGGCCGACGACCTGCGCCTCGCCGCCGACCGCGCGCGCCGCGCGCATCCGGCGATCACCGGCGTCATCCCGGTCGGCCAGGCATGGACGCGCGCCTTCGCCGCGGGTGTCGCCGATCCCAATCCGTATGACGGCACCACCTACGGCCAGGCCAATTTCTGGTCCTACGACCAATATCACGCCAGCATCGCCGGCTATTATCTGGAGGCCCTGATGGTGTTCGGCCGCATCACCGGCGTCGATCCGCGCACCCTCGGCCGCAACGAGCGCGCCGCCGACGAACTCGGCCTGTCCCCGGATCTCGCCGCCTCGCTGCAACTCGTCGCCCGCGAGCAATTGGCCGCGGGCTGATCCTCCACCGCCATTCGCCGACGGACGGCCTACCAAGCCGCGAAGCGCGCCTTCGGCACCGCCGGTCCGGTCCGCGCCGGCCCCAACCGGCCGTCACGACCGAGCGGCAGCACCGCCATCGCCGGGCTGCGCTCGTTGGCGACGAGCATCTCGCCCGCCTCCGGCCGCAACAGGAAGAAGCGCGGCCAGTCGCCACCGCACGGCGCCTGCTCGATCAACCGCGGCCGCAACGGATCGTCGAGCGCGAACACCGCGATCGTATTCGGCCCGCGATTGGAGGCATAGAGCCGCCGCCCCTGCGGATCGACCGCGATATGGCCGACATAGCCCTTGCTCCCCGCCGGCAGCGTCGGCTGCACGTCGAGCGCGGCCAGCATGCCGTCCGACTCGATCCGCAGCGTCGTCAGCGTGCTGACCAGTTCGCTGACGACATAGGCGAGGCGTTTGGTCGGATGCCAGGCGAGATGCCGCGGCCCCGATCCCGCCGGCGCCTGCCACGCGATCCGCGTCTCGACCGCCCGCCCCTGCTCGATCCGGTGCGCGACCACCGCATCGGCGCCGAGATCGACCACGTAGAGCCAGCGCCCGTCCGCATCAAATCCCACCCAATGCGGATGCGGCCCCGCCTGCCGCGACGCGTCCGGTCCGGAACCGCGATGGCGGATCAGGGTCGCCGCGCCTGGTACACCGTCCCGCAGGCGATGGAGCGACACCGTCCCGCCGCTGTAATCGGCCACCGCCGCCACCGATCGATCGGGTGCGATCGCCAGATGCACCGGCTCGCCGCCGCCCGTCGTCGCCTCGCCGCGCGGACGCCAACCACGATCGAAGCCGATCAGCCGTCCGCCGCCCTTGCGCGTGAAGACGGCCAGCCGACCGCCGGCGCCATCGGGCACGACCCATTCGAGACCGTCGCCGATTGCCAGCGGCCGTGCGCCGCCGCCCGCGGTAAGCGCGAACGCCCCGCCGTCGGAGGACGCCGCCACGCCCTCGGCCGCCACGCGGGTCGCTGCGGCGGGTACGGCGAAGCTGACGCCGATCCCGGCGATCAGCGACCGCCGGTCGAGCGCGAACCCGTCATCGGCCAGTGGATCAGACCCGCATCGGCATCAGCACGTAGAGCGCCGGTGCCTTGTCGTTCTCGCGGATCAGCGTCGGCGCGGCGGCATCGTTGAGATGCACCTCGACGACGTCGCCGTCGATCTGGCCGAGGATGTCGAGCAGATAGCGGCTGTTGAAGCCGATCTCGAACGGCAGCGAGACATATTCGCCCGGCACCTCTTCCGCTGCGGTGCCGTTCTCGGGGCTGGTCACCGACAGCGTGATCTTGTCGCGATCGAGCGCCATCTTCACCGCGCGCGTCTTTTCGGTGGCAATCGTCGAGACGCGGTCGACGCCCTCCTCGAAGCTGCGCGGATCGAGTTTCAGGATCTTGTCGTTCGCGGTCGGGATGACGCGCGAATAATCGGGAAAGGTGCCGTCGATCAGCTTCGAGGTCAGCACCGCCTGCCCCAGGTCGAAGCGGATCTTGGTCCCGGACAGCGACACGCCGACCGAGCCGTCGACCTCGTCGAGCAATTTGCGCAGTTCGGCGACGCATTTGCGTGGCACGATCACGTCGGGCATCCCCGCTGCGCCCTCGGGCCGCGGCAGCGTCACGCGCGCCAGCCGGTGACCGTCGGTCGCGGCCGCCTTCAGCGTCGGTTCGGCCGCATCGTCCTGAACGTGCAGGAAGATGCCATTGAGGTAATAGCGCGTCTCCTCGGTCGAGATGGCGAAGCGCGTCTTGTCGATGATCTGCTTCAGCGTCTCCGCGGGAATCTCGAACTGCGTCGGCAGCTCGCCCTCGGCGATCACCGGGAAGTCGTCGCGCGGCAGCGTGCCGAGGCTGAAGCGCGCGCGCCCCGCGACGATCGACATCCGCCCTTCCGACGCGGCGAGCTGGACCTGGCTGCCGTCGGGCAGCTTGCGCGCGATGTCGAACAAGGTGTGCGCCGACACCGTCGTCGATCCCGGCTGGTCGACCGCCGCCACCACCGATTCGTTGATCTGCAGATCGAGGTCGGTCGCCATCAGCCGCAACTGCCCCTCGGCGGTGGCTTCGAGCAGCACGTTCGACAGGATGGGGATGGTGTTGCGCCGCTCCACCACGGACTGGACATGGCTCAGCCCCTTGAGGAGCGTTGCGCGTTCGATGGTCGCCTTCATGTTCTTAATCCCCGTCCCCCGAGTCCGGGGCAAGTTTCCCCCTGTCCTACCCACGAAAAAGGGGTTGGAGCAAGCGCGCCGACCCCTCGGGCGATTCCAGTTAACGCTCGGTTAGCGCGCGGCACGCCGACGGTCGTGAAAGCCGTTGCTTTTGCCCGGCGGCGATCCGACACGGACTTTATGACGCTCCCCGCCCCCGCCCGCCAGGGCCGCGACTTCATCGGCCGGCATGGCGAGACCGTGTTCAACGCCGTGCGGCGCTTGCAGGGCGACCATCCGCACACGCCGCTGACCCGTGCCGGCTTCGCGCAGGCCGAGGAAATGGGGCGGGCGTTGCGCGCGACGCTCGGCGTCCGGCCGGCGCTGACGCTGTGGGCGTCGCCGACCGGCCGCGCGTTGCAGACGCTGAGCGTCATCGCCGAACATCTCGAACTCGACTGGCATGCGGCGCATACCGACGCGCGGCTGGTCGAGATCGGCATGGGCGCCTGGGGCGGCCGCTATTATGCCGAGGTGATCGACGCGGTCGGCGCGGTGGTGACCCCCGACGGCCTGCTCCGCCCTGCGCCCGACGGCGAGGATTACCGCCAGGTCGCCACGCGCGTCTCGGGCTGGCTGGCGGACACCGACGCGCCCGGCGACCGGCTGGTCATCATGCACGGCATCTCCAGCCGGGTGCTGCGCGGCGTGATGACCGGCGCGCCGCCGCATGCCGAATGGGGCGCACCGATCGCCGCCGGCCTGCCGCAGGGGTCGTTGGTGTGTATCGAGGAAGGCCGCGAATCGGTTGCGCACCTCGGCAGCGGGCATGCGCCGGCGTGAAGGCGCTGTTCCTCGCGCTGCTGATCGCCGCGCCGGCGGCGGCGCGCAACACGATCGGGGTCTATCGAAGCTGGGGGGCGTTCCGCGATGCGGTTCCGGCGCGCTGCTATGCGATCGCGCGGCCGGTCACCGCCGGCGGCCGCAGCACCGGCTGGGCGAGCGTCGCGACCTGGCCGGGGCGCGGTTTGCGGGCCTCGCTCCACGTCCGCCTGTCGCGCCCGCGCGACCGTTCGGCACCGGTAACGCTGACCGTCGGCGAGCGCCGCTTCGACCTCGCCGCCAACGGCCTCGACGCCTGGGCGACGGACGGCCCGAGCGATCATGCGATAGTCACCGCGATCCGCTCCGGCCGCAGCATGAGCGTCGAGGCGGTCGCCACCGGCGGGAGACCATTCGCCGACGTCTATCTGCTCGCCGGTGCCGCCACCGCGATCGACGCGGCCGCCTTGGGGTGCGTCCGCTAGCCGCCACGCCGCGCGTTCCCGAAGGCATGGCAAATCACGCCGTTTTCGCCTATATGCCGGCGATGCTCGACAGCGTTGCTCCCCCCATGCCCATTCCGGGCCATATCGATCCCGTGCCCGTGCCGCGCGCCAAGACCTTTCGCGAGGACGGGCGGATCGACCTGATCGGCCTCGGCAAGGATGAATTGCGCCAGACGCTGCTCGACGCCGGCATGGAGCTGCGGCAGGCGAAGCTGCGCGCCAAGCAGATCTGGCATTGGCTCTACAATCGCGGCGCCACCGAATTCTCGGCGATGACCGACATCTCCAAGACGATGCATCCGTGGCTCGAACAGCGCTTCGTCATCGGCCGGCCGGAGGTGGTCGAGGCGCAGGTGTCGACCGACGGCACGCGCAAATGGCTGCTGCGCTCGCCCGACGGGCAGGATTACGAGGCGGTGTTCATCCCCGATGCCGATCGCGGGACGCTCTGCGTGTCGAGCCAGGTCGGTTGCACGCTCAACTGCCGCTTCTGCCACACTGGCACGATGCGCCTCGTCCGCAACCTGACCGCGGGCGAGATCGTCGGTCAGGTGATGCTCGCACGCGACGCGCTCGGCGAATGGCCGAGCCAGCCGGAAGGCCGCATGCTTACCAACATCGTGATGATGGGAATGGGCGAGCCGCTCTACAATTTCGACGCGGTGCGCGATGCGCTTAAGCTGGTGATGGACGGCGACGGCCTCGCGCTGTCGAAGCGCCGCATCACGCTCAGCACCAGCGGCGTCGTGCCGATGATGGCGCGCGCCGGCGAGGAGATCGGCGTCAATCTCGCGGTCTCGCTGCATGCGGTGACCAAGGAGGTGCGCGACGAACTCGTGCCGCTCAACAAGAAATACGGCATCGAGGAGCTGTTGCAGGCCTGCGCCGACTATCCCGGCGCCAACAACGCGCGCCGCATCACGTTCGAGTACGTGATGCTCAAGGACAAGAACGATTCGGATGCCGAGGCGCACGAACTCGTCCGCCTGCTGCGCAAATACGACCTGCCCGCCAAGGTGAACCTGATCCCGTTCAACCCGTGGCCGGGCGCCGCCTATGACACGTCGACGCCCGAGCGCGTCCGCCGGTTCAGCGACATCATCTTCGAGGGCGGCATTTCGGCGCCGGTGCGCACGCCGCGCGGCCGCGACATCGACGCCGCCTGCGGCCAGCTCAAGACCGCCGCCGAGAAGAAGAGCCGCGCGCAGATGGATCGCGAGGCCGACGAAAAGATGGCCGCGCTTGGCTGATCCGCTCACGCTCGCCCTAGCGGCGGGCGCGGGTCTGCTCGGCGGGGCGATGAACGCGCTCGCCGGCGGCGGCTCGTTCGCGACGATGCCGACGCTGATCGCGCTCGGCCTGCCCTCCACCGTCGCCAATGCGACCAGCAACGTCGCGGTCCAGCCCGGTGCGGTCGCGAGCGCCTGGGCCTATCGGGGCGGGCTGGCGCCGCTGGGCGGCGTCGGGGTGCGGACGCTTGCCGGCATCACCTTCATGGGCGGCCTTGCGGGCAGCCTGTTGCTCGCCTGGACGCCGGCGCGCGCGTTCGACGTCATCGTGCCGTGGCTGCTGCTCGCCGCGACGATCGCGATCGCGCTCGGCCGCCACGCTTCCGACTGGCTGAGCGCGCGCTTCTCGGCAGGACCGCGCAGCCTCGTTGCGGGACAGGCGCTGCTCGGCATCTACGGCGGCTATTTCGGTGGCGGCGTCGGCATGATGCTGACCGCGATGTGGGGGCTGCTGACCGGCGCGAGCCCCGCCGAACTCGCCGCGCCGCGCACGCTGATGCTCGCGGTCGCCAATAGCGCGGCGACGATCGTCTTCGTCGCCAGCGGCATGGTGGCATGGGCCTTGTGCCTGCCGATGATGATCGGCTCGATCGCCGGCGGCTATCTTGGTGCGCTGGTCGGGCGCAGCCTGCCGCCCGGCGTGATCCGCGGCTGGACGTTGCTGGTCACCACCGTGACCACCGCGGTGTTCTTCTGGCGCGCCTACGGCTGAGACGACCGCTTATCCCGGCCGGCGCATCTCGAACCGTGTTTCGGGCGTGACCTCGAAATAATCCGCCGGCCCGCCCCCGCGCAGGATCGGGCGGGCGCGAGCGGTCTGGTAGACGCCGTCCTCCAGCATCGCGGTGTCGATATGGATGCCCACCGCCTCGCCGATCACCAGATACTGATCGAGCTCCGTGCCATGGCGGTCGGTGAGGCGCAGGATCTGCGTCAGCTTGCATTCGAACGCCACCGGACTCGCCGCCACCCGCGGCGGCGCGACCAGCCGCGACGGCAGCGTGTCGAGCGCGGCGAGATCGAATTCGTCGACCTCGGGCGGGACGATCGCCGCAGTCGCGTTCATCGCCTCGGCGAGATCGCGCGTCGCGAGGTTCCAGACGAACTCGCCGGTCGCGTCGATATTGGCGACGCTGTCCTTCCAGCCCATCGAGGAAAAGGCGATCAGCGGCGGCGTATAATTGATGACGTTGAAGAAGCTGTAGGGCGCGATGTTGCGCACGCCGTCGGCAGAGACGCTGCTGATCCAGCCGATCGGTCGCGGTGCGACCATCGCGTTGAGCGGGTCGTGCGGCAACCGGTGGCCGTCGCGTGGTTCGTAGAAATGCCATTCGATCATGGGCGCTTAACTGCTATGCATGGGATATGGACCCAATCGCCCCCGGTACATCCATCCTGCGCCATGCGCTGGCGACGCGCATCTGGCATTGGATCAACGCCGTCGCGGTCGTCGTCCTGCTCGGCAGCGGGCTCGGCATCTCCAATGCGCATCCGCGGCTCTATTGGGGACGATACGGCGCCAATTTCGATCACGCCTGGGCGCAATTGCCGCGCTTCCCGGCGTGGATCACGATCCCCGCCAACTACAATCTCGCCATCTCGCGTCGCTGGCATCTGCTGTTCGCGCTCGTCTTCGCCTTCGGCCTGCTCGGCTATATGATCGTCAGCCTGATCAACCGCCATTTCGCACGCAAGCTCGCGCTGCGCCGCGCCGACGTCAACCTTGCGCATCTCGCCGAAGACGTCCGCGATCACCTCAACCTGCGCTTCCACGACGCCGACGATCCCGGCGCGTACAACAGCCTCCAGAAATGGAGCTATATCCTCGTCCTCTTCCTCGCGCTGCCGCTGATGATCCTCACAGGGCTGGCGCTGTCGCCGGGGATGGATGCCGCCTGGCCGTGGCTGCTCGACCTGTTCGGTGGTCGCCAGTCGGCGCGCTCGCTGCATTTCGTCGCCGCCACGCTGATCGGCGGCTTCATCGTCGTCCATGTCGCGCTCGTCATCCTCGCCGGTGCGGGCAACGAACTGCGCGCGATGATCACCGGCAAGTGGAAGGTCCCTGAGGCATGATCCTCCCCCGCCGTTCGCTTCTGACGGCAGGCGCCGGGCTGCTGCTCGCCGGCTGCGACAAGGTCGCCGCGATCCCGCAGGCGCGCAAGATCCTGTTCGCCGGCGAGGACATGCACCGCGGCCTGCAACGTGCGCTGATGGACCGAGGTGCGCTCGCACCCGAATTCACCCGCGAGCAGATGTCGCCGATCTTCCGCGCCAATGGCACGCGCGATCCCGGCACCCCCGATTACGCCGCGATGGTCGCCGACCAATTCGCCGGCTACCGCCTCAAGGTCGGCGGCCTCGTCGACCGGCCGCTGGCGCTGTCGCTCGACCAGCTCGCGTCGATGCCCTCCCGCAGCCAGATCACCCGCCACGATTGCGTAGAGGGCTGGAGCGCGATCGGCCAGTGGCAGGGGCCGATGCTCGGCACCGTGCTGAAGGCGGCGGGGATGCGCAACACCGCGCGCTACATCGTCTTCACCTGCGCCGACCTCTACAACGGCCAGCCCTATTACGAATCGATCGACACGATCGACGCGTTCCATCCGCAGACGATCCTCGCGCTCAAGATGAACGGTGCGCGGCTGACCGTGGCGCACGGCGCGCCGGTGCGGCTGCGCGTCGAGCGCCAGCTCGGCTACAAGCACGCCAAATACGTCACCGGGATCGACGCGGTCGCCAGCCTCGCCACCATCGGCAAGGGCAAGGGCGGCTATTGGGAGGACAATGTCGATTACGATTGGTATGCGGGCATCTAGCGGATTAAGGCAGCGCGCATGGCGCTGATCGATATGTTCCTCAGCCGCGCCGTCAAGCGTGGCCAACTCACCCTCCACCGTCCCGGCAAACCGCCCGCCACCTTCGGCACGCCCGATCCCGAGCTCGGTCATATCCAGCTCCGGTTCCAGGACAATGGCGTCGCCGGACGGATCGTCCGCAACCCCGCGCTCGCCGCCGGCGAGATGTATATGGACGGCCGGATGACCGTCGACGGCGACGACATCATGGGCCTCGTCCAGCTGATGAAGCGGAACAGCGCGTGGGAAGACGGCCAGAACGCGCTGCAACCCTCCGCCTTCGTGCGCGGCTTCGGCGCGGTGAAGCACCGGCTCGACCGGATCAACATGGAGCGCCGCTCGAAGCAGAACGTCGCGCATCATTACGATCTGTCGGCGCGGCTCTACGACCTGTTCCTCGACGCCGACAAACAATATAGCTGCGCTTACTACACCGATCCCGACAACAGCCTCGAACAGGCGCAGAGCGACAAGCTCGCGCATATCGCCGCCAAGCTGGCGCTGCGGCCGGGCATGCGGGTGCTCGACATCGGCTGCGGCTGGGGCGGCATGGCGCTGTATCTCAACAAGCATTTCGGCGTCGAGGTGCTCGGCGTGACGCTGTCCGAGGAACAGCTCAAGATCGCGCGCGAACGTTCCGCGGCGGCGGGCGTCGCCGACCGGGTCAAGTTCGAGCTGATCGACTATCGCCGCGTCGAGGGCCAGTTCGACCGTATCGTCTCGGTCGGCATGTTCGAACATGTCGGGCCGCCGCAATATCGCGCCTATTTTCGCAAATGCCGCGACCTGCTGACGCCGAGCGGCGTCGCGCTGATCCACACGATCGGCCGGCTCGGGCCGCCCAGCGTTACCGACGACTGGACGACCAAATATATCTTCCCCGGCGGCTACAATCCGGCGCTGTCGGAGACGATCGCGGCGTTCGAAGGGCTGAAGCTGTTCCTCACCGACGTCGAGGTGCTGCGCCTTCATTACGCCTATACGCTGTACGAATGGTATCGCCGGACGGTGGCGGCGCGCGACGCGATCATCGCCCTGTACGACGAGCGCTTCTACCGGATGTGGACCTTCTACCTCGCCGGCGCGGCCAATGCGTTCGAGAATGGCGGGCTGGTCAATTTCCAGATCCAGTTCAGCCGCAGCCGCACCGAACTGCCGATCACCCGCGACTATATGTTCGAGGGCGAACGGAAGCTGCGGGGATACTGAGAACATCATTCTGTCATCCCCGCGCAGGCGGGGATCCATACGCGCGGACCACACGGCTAGAGGCGCAACGTCAGCGTCTATGGATCCCCGCCTCCGCGGGGATGACGGTAAGTGGACGATTTGGAAGCCTTATCGCGCCTTGGGTGCCGGCACCGGCGCCGGCGCGATGATCGCCGCGCGCGCGGCGGTCCGCTCCTCGAGGCTCACCACGCCGTCGTGATTGGTGTCGTATCGCGACGCCAGCGCACGGAACAGGCCCTGCATCTCGGCGGGCGTCACCTTGCCGTCGTGATTGGCGTCGGCGGTGTTGAACCACGCGGTGCTGATCGCCTTGGCCTTGCCCGGCGGCATCTTGTTCTTGCCGACGTCCATCCGTGCGACGCGCGCGTCGATCTCGGCGCGGGTCAGCACGCCGTCGTGATTGGCGTCGGAGCGGTCGAACTCGGCCTTCAGCTTGGGATCGATCGCCTGCGCCGCCACCATCGGCGTGGCGAGCATCAGGACGGGCAGAGCGGCGAGCAACGGACGAAACATGACGTCTCCGAAAAAAGGGATCGACCGCGATACTAGCGGCCGGCGATTAAACCCACCGTGAACGCAACCGTTGCGCAGGCGCGCGCAGGAGCCTAGGGGCGCGGCGACCCGACCATAGCCAAGGATGCTGCCGTGACCGATCAGATCAACCGTGTCGTTCTCGCCTATTCGGGTGGGCTGGATACGAGCGTGATCCTGAAGTGGCTGCAACAGACGTATAATTGCGAGGTGGTGACCTTCACCGCCGACCTCGGCCAGGGCGAGGAGCTGGAGCCCGCGCGGCAGAAGGCGCAGATGGCCGGCGTCAAGCCCGAGCATATCTTCATCGACGATCTGCGCGAGGAATTCGTACGCGATTACGTCTTCCCGATGATGCGCTCCAACGCCCTGTATGAAGGGCTGTATCTGCTCGGCACCTCGATCGCGCGGCCGCTGATCGCCAAGCGCCAGATCGAGATCGCCCGTCAGGTGAACGCCGATGCGGTCAGCCACGGCGCGACCGGCAAGGGCAACGACCAGGTCCGCTTCGAGCTCGGTTATTACGCGCTCGCACCCGACATCAAGGTGATCGCACCGTGGCGCGAATGGGATTTGACCAGCCGCACCCGGCTGATTGAATTCGCCGAACAGCACCAGATCCCGGTCGCCAAGGACAAGCGCGGCGAATCGCCCTTCTCGACCGACGCGAACCTCCTGCACACCTCGTCCGAGGGCAAGGTGCTCGAGGATCCGTGGCAGGAGGTGCCGGATTACGTCTATTCGCGTACCGTAAACCCCGAGGACGCGCCCGACGCCCCCGAATATATCACGATCGATTTCGAGCGCGGCGACGGCGTGGCGCTGAACGGCGAGGCAACCAGCCCGGCGACGCTGCTGACCATGCTCAACGAACTCGGCCGCCGTCACGGCATCGGCCGCCTCGACCTCGTCGAGAACCGCTTCGTCGGGATGAAGAGCCGCGGCATGTACGAGACGCCGGGCGGCACCATCTATCACCTCGCCCATCGCGGCATCGAGCAGATCACGCTCGACCGCGGCGCCGCGCATCTCAAGGACGAACTCGCGCCGCGCTATGCAGAGCTGGTCTACAATGGCTTCTGGTTCAGCCCCGAGCGCGAGATGCTGCAGGCGGCGATCGACCACAGCCAAGCGAAGGTCAGCGGCACCGTCCGCCTCAAGCTCTACAAGGGCGGCGTCTATATCGTCGGCCGCAGGTCGCCCAACTCGCTCTATTCGGAAAAGGTCGTGACCTTCGAAGACGATCAGGGCGCCTACGACCAGCGCGACGCGGCAGGCTTCATCAAACTCAACGCGCTGCGCCTTCGCCTGCTAGGCCGCCGCGACGCCTGATTCGCGGAGCGGCATGGCGTGGTTACGACGCCTGCCCGCACCAAACCGTCACCCCGGACTCGTTCCGGGGTCCACCCATCCGCAAGGGCACGGCCGGAGGCTCCAGCCCCGCGCCTCGCCGCAGAGTGGACCCCGGAACGAGTCCGGGGTGACGGATGTGGGTGGTCCGGTCACGAGCCCCGCCGCCTCCATTCGGCGCACCCGGCACGACAATGCTTGTCGGACGCGGTTCCTACCCACTAAGGCAGGATGATGCAGGGGCATAAGCTGCACTGGTGGCAAACGCGGTGGTTCGTCGTGGCGATGGTGATCGCGGCGGTGATCCCGTTGTTGTGGCCCGACATCCCGCCGCTGGTCGATCTACCCGGGCATATGGGGCGCTATCGCGTCCAGCTCGACGGCGCCGCCTATCCGTGGCTCGCCGAATGGTACGATTTCCGCTGGGCGTTGATCGGCAACCTCGGCGTCGACCTGCTTATCGAGCCGCTCGCGCCGATCCTCGGCCTCGAACTCGCCGTCAAGCTGATCATCATGGCGATCCCCGCACTCACCGTGTCGGGATTGCTGTGGATCGCGCGCGAGGTGCACGGCCGCATTCCCGCCACCGCGCTGTTCGCATTGCCGCTCGCCTACAGTTACCCCTTCCAGTTCGGCTTCGTGAATTTCGCGCTGTCGATGGCGCTGGCGCTCAACCTGTTCGCGCTGTGGCTGCGGATGGGCCGGCTCGGCAGCCTCAAACTGCGCGCGATCCTGTTCGTGCCTTTGTCCTGCGCTCTGTGGGTCTGCCACACCTTCGGCTGGGGGGTGCTCGGCATCCTCGCCTTCTCCGCCGAGATGGTCCGCCAGCACGACCTGCGCAAGGACGGCCGCGGCGGGCATTGGCTGGAGAGCTGGACGCGTGCCGCCATCGGCTGCCTGCCGCTCGCCTTGCCGTTCGCGATGATGGTGCTGTGGCGTTCGGGCGATCACGTCACCGGCAAGACGATGGACTGGTTCAACTGGCGCGCCAAGGTCGGCTGGATCATCATGGTGTTGCGCGACCGCTGGATGGCGTTCGACCTCGCCTCCGCTACCGTGCTGTTCATCATCCTGCTCAAGGGCGTCCGCGACCATCGCGTCGAATATTCGCGCAACCTGCTGCTTTCGACGCTGTTCCTGACCGCGATCTTCGTGCTGCTGCCGCGGATCGTCTTCGGCTCGGCCTATGCCGACATGCGGCTCGCGCCGTTCGTGATCGCGATCGCGCTGATCGCGTTGCGTCCCCGCCACGGCCTGTCGTTCCGGGGGGCCTCGACATTGGCCGCGCTCGGCCTGCTCTTCTGCGGCGCGCGGCTGGTCGGCACGACGATCAGCTATCTGCAATTCGACCGCGAATACGACCGCACGCTCGCCGCGCTCGACCACGTCCCGCGGGGCGCGCGATTGCTGACCATGGTCGGTCGCACCTGTCGCGACGAATGGCTCTATTCGCGGCTCGAACATGCCGCCGGCATCGCGCTCGAACGGCGCATCGCCTACGCCAACGATCAATGGTCGATGGCCGGCGGGCAGTTGCTCACCGTCCGCTACACCCCCGCGGGCCGCTTCGCGCACGACCCGTCGCAGCTCGTCACCGACCGGCGCTGCCGCGGCGAATGGTGGCGGCCGTTGCGCGTCTCGCTCGCCTATCTGCCGCGCGATGCCTTCGACTATGTCTGGCTGATCAATCCGGCGCCGGTCGAACCCGCATTCCTGACCGGCCTGACGCCGATCTGGCGCAGCGGCCGCGACGTCCTCTATCGGATCGATGACCGCCGCCGCCCGGACGTGACGCTCGACCCCGACCTGCTGCCGCCGCGGCGGCGGCCGGTCAGCCTTCTCCCTTCCTGAACGGCGCCAGTTCGGCGAGATAGCTCTGCTCGTCCGCCACCGCGGCGCGCTCGCGGACAAGGAAGTCGGCGATCGCGCGACGGAAGCCCGCATCGGGAATGTAATGCGCCGACCACGTCGGCACCGGCACGTAGCCGCGCGCCAGCTTGTGCTCGCCCTGCGCGCCCGCCTCGACCGTCCTGAGCCCGCGCGCGATCGCGGCATCGATCGCCTGATAATAACACAGTTCGAAATGGAGGAACGGCACCTCCTCGGTACAGCCCCAATAGCGGCCGTAGAGCGTGTCCGCGCCGATCAGGTTGAGCGCCCCCGCGATCGGTGTGCCGTCCCGCTCGGCGAGGATCAACAGCACGTCGTCGCCCATCCGCTCGCCGAGCATCGGGAAGAAGCTGCGGTTCAGATACGGCCGCCCCCATTTACGGCTGCCCGTATCCTGATAGAAGGTCCAGAACGCGTCCCAATGTTCCGCCCGGATCTCCGCGCCGGAGAGATGACGGATCGTCAGCCCCTGTACCGCCGCCTCGCGCTCCTTGCGGATCGCCTTGCGCTTGCGGCTGGCGAGCGCGGCGAGGAAATCGTCGAAACTCTTATAGCCCTGATTGGCCCAGTGGAATTGCGTCCCCTCGCGGATCAGCCAGCCCGCCTGTTCGAACAACGGCACCTGCTCCGGGCTGACGAAGGTCGCATGCGCCGACGACAGGCCGTGCTGGTCGGTCACCGCTTCGAGCGCAGCGATCAGCGCCGGACCGGCGCTCTCCTCGCGCAGCAGCAGGCGCGGCCCCGGCACCGGGCTGAACGGCGCGGCGATCTGGAGCTTGGGATAATAATGACCCCCCGCCCGCTCCCACGCGTCGGCCCAGGCGTGGTCGAAGACATATTCGCCCTGGCTGTGGCTCTTGGCATAGGCCGGCGCGATCGCGGCGGGCGCCCCGTCGGCGCCGTCGACGACGATCGGGATCGGCTGCCACCCCGATCGCCCCCCGGTGCTGGCCGACTCTTCGAGCGCGGCGAGAAAGGCGTGGCGGACGAAGGGGTTGCCGGTACCGGCGCAGGCGTCCCATTGGTCGGCCGGGATCGCGCGGACGCCATCGACGAGGCGGGCGGCGACCTGGGTCATGCGGCGAGGATCGTAAAGGTCATCGCGGCGGATATAGGCGCTCGACACCGACTTGCGGAGGGGGCGTCAACCACGCCCCCTCCCGGAAATCATGCCAGTTCGACGATCGCATCCACCTCGACCGCGGCGCCGAGCGGCAGCACCGGCACGCCGACCGCGCTGCGCGCATGTTTGCCGGCGTCGCCGAACAGCGCGACCATCAGCTCCGACGCGCCATTGGCGACCTTCGGCTGGTCGGTGAAATCGGCCGCCGAATTGACGAACACGCCGAGCTTGACGATCCGCTTCACCCGCGAAAGGTCACCGCCGAGATATTTCTTCACCTGCGCGACGATCATCAGCCCGCAGAGTTTCGCGGCCTCCTGCCCGTCCTCCAGCGACACGCCATCGCCGAGTCGGCCGGTGACGAGCTGCCCCGCCTTGAACGGCAGCTGCCCCGACAGATGGAGCAGACCGCCCGCTTCGACCACCGGCACGTAGGCGGCGACGGGCGCCGCGGCTTCGGGCAGCGACAGGCCGAGTTCCTCGAGCTTGCGATCGACATGGGTGGTCATGGCTGGGTCCTTTCGGGAAATGATCGGGGGCGCTTAGCCGATTCGGCGGGCGGGTGGAACGCCGTCGCCACCCCCCACGTCAGCACCGCGCAGGCGGGGATGACGAAGCGAAGGAGATAACTACGCTGCCACCCCAGCGTCGAACCGCGCCGCGATCCAGTCCGCCGCCTCGCGCCAGTCGTCGATCCGCGCGTGCGCGAAGGCGGCGGGCGGCACGTTGGGGGCCAGCGTCGGCTCCGACACCATGTGAAGCCGATGCACCTCGGGCGCGTGGCGCGCCACCGATTCGTGGTGCACCGCGAGATCGTCGACGAACACCGTCACCGGGTCGCCATAGTCCGCCCGCAGTCGCGCGACCGGCTCGCCCTTGCCGCCTTGGTTGCATTCGACGCGATGCGCGATGCCGAATCGCGCCAATTGTTCGATCCGCGCCGGCTTGCACGCATCGGTGATGTTGGTGAGCACGACGATGTCCGCGTGCGCCGCCAGCCGCGCGAGGGCCTCGGCGGCATGCGGCACCAGCGTCTGGCGGTGCATCTCTGCCGGAAAGAAACCGCCGAGCATGTCCCACATCTCCTCGCGCGTCGGCGCCGGGCCGCCGTCGCGTCGGCGCATACTGTTGGCGAAATCGGCACCGTCGGGCGTGAAGTCGATGTCGTGCGCCTCGCCGACCCAGGCGCCGAAATGCTTTACCATGTGCAGCAGCACCTCGTCGCAATCGGTGATCAACAGCGGTTTCATCGCAGCTCCAAGGCCTGGCGGGCGCCAATCAGCGCCTCCGGGGGAACGCCGAGCGCGCGGGCGCAGGCGATCAGATCGGGTTCGTAGGATTCGAGATATTCGATCACCGCACCCAGCACCGCCGGCTCGCCGGCACGGGCGCGCAGATCGTCGGGGAACAGACCGGTGACCGCGATCAGCCGGTCGGCGCGGTCGGGCTCGCCGATCGCCCACACCAGGGCCTGCAGGGCGAGCACCTCGGGATCGGGGATGTTTGTATCGCGCGCGCGCATTGCCTATCGTCCATTATCGGAAGGGTTGGTGACGCACGTGGCGAAACGGGTACTCGTTGTCGAGGATAACGAACTCAATCTGAAACTGTTCTGCGACCTGTTGCGCGCGCACGGCATGACCGCCGAGCCGGTGCGCGACGGGCGCGAGGCGGTGGCGCGCGCACGCGCCTTCGGTCCGGACCTGATCGTCATGGATATCCAGATGCCGCACGTCACCGGCTATGAGCTGATCCTCGAACTGATGGTCGACGAGCAATTGCGCGATATCCCGGTGATGGCGGTGACGGCCTATGCCGGCCGCGACGACGAGGAGCGCATCCGCGCCGCCGGCGCACGCTCCTACGTGTCGAAGCCGATCAGCCTCGCCCGGTTCATGGACGCGGTAAACGCGCTGCTTTGACGGAAAGACGCCCTGCCGAGCCGGCGAGGCTTCGACAGGGCGCCGCGCGCTTCCAGACCCCCGCCCCCCGAGAAGGGCCGGATGCTGCAAGCCTCATGAAAACGTGACATCGCCGGTCCGGTTCCCGCCGCACGGCGCGGCGACCTTCGCCACCCCATAAACCAAGGGCGGCATCCTCATGGAGAGAACACCGCCCTTGGCCCGTAGTGACGCGATACAGGGCAGCCGGAGGATCCAGCCGCCAGTGTTCGCTATGCCGAAAGAAGATGAACGCAATGTGTCCGAAGCGCGCCCGGATCAAGGCGTCAGTCGCAGGCGACGGCGCATGCGAAAAGCCGCCGGCGCCCATGCACCGGCGGCTTTCGCATACGCTGGCAAACGGCGGCGGCGCGCTGCGCCGCCCGGCCGCTTACTTGATCTTGGCTTCCTTGAACTCGACGTGCTTGCGCACGACGGGATCATACTTGCTGAAGCTCAGCTTCTCGGTCTTCGTCCGCGGGTTCTTCTTGGTGACGTAGAAGAAACCGGTGTCGGCGGTGCTGACGAGCTTGATCTTGACGGTAGTCGGCTTGGCCATGAGCCCTAATCCTGAAAACAAGGAGAGCGGCAGCACCAACGCAGCCGCTCGATCAGTCGCGGCGCATGGGCCAGCGGCGCGCGAAAGTCAACCATGGCCATGCCGCAGCGGCTGTCTTAACCACCCCATTACCATTGGCGGCCCAGAATTGCGGCAGAAAACACGGGGGCGAGGATGATGGCGCGGCGAATCGAGCGGCAGGCGGACGAGCTGGATGCGGTGCGCGCCGATCTGTCGGCACGAATCGCCGCGATCGACGTCAAGGCGCCCTACAGCTGCGCCAGCGACCTCAAGCCCGATATCAACCAGATCCGCCTGATCGCCCACCGCAACGGGCTCAATCCCGCAGTGACCGTCGCCCATTTCGTCGATTCGGCGCTGTCGCGCGGCGAACAGGGCGCGCTGCTTCACGGCTGGCTGCGGATGCTCGGCGATGCGATCGCCAGCGAGCGACAGGACGTGCGCGCCTGCGACACCTTCGCTGCCGCCTGTTCGGTGCGGCTGGCGGGCTGACGCCATGGACGCGCTGATGGCGGCGCTGGTCGCGGCGGCTTTTGCGCAAGTCGGCGATCGGCCGGCATGGCTCGCTTCGATCCTGGCGGACCGGTATCGCGCGCCGGGGCTGGTGATCGCCGCGGCGACGGTGGCGCTGCTCGGCGCCGGGCTGCTCGCCGCAGCGGCGGGTGCGTTGCTGGCACCTCGGCTGACACCGGAGGCCAGGCAGCTTTTCCTCGCGCTGGCGCTGCTGTTTCAGGGCGGTGGTGCGCTGTTCCCGGTCAAGCCACCCGACCGGCTCGCCGGATGGCGCCTCGGCGCGGCGCTGACCAGCCTGATCGGCCTGTTCATCCTCGCCTTCGGCGACGGCGTACAATTCATCGTCCTCGCATTGGCCGCGCGGGCGCAATTGCCGTGGCTGGCCGCGATCGGGGCGATGCTCGGCTCGCTCGCGGTGATCGCCCCCGCCGCGATCCTGGGCGAGGCGGGCTGGACCGGCCTGCCGCTGATCACGCTGCGCCGGATCATCGGGGTCCTGTTCGTGCTGGCCGCGATCGGACTGGGGCTTTCCGCGCTGCGCCTGATCTGATCCGTCGATCATCGACATGCGCAAAATGGCTGCTGCGCGGGGAGCGTTTCGGCTATCGGATCGTTGCCGCAACGATTCCTTTCCCACGGAGATTTCCATGGCCGACATCAACCCGGCGCTGAATACGCCGACCGACCTTAGCAACACCCGCTCGGTGGCGGATGCGCTCAACTCGTCGCTCGCCGATTGCTATGCGCTGTACCTGAAGACCAAGAATTTTCACTGGCACGTCTCGGGACCGCATTTCCGCGACTATCACCTGCTGCTCGACGATCAGGCGGCGCAGATTCTCGGCGTCACCGATGCGATCGCCGAGCGCGTCCGTAAGACCGGCAACACGACGCTGCGCTCGATCGGCGACATCAGCCGACGCCAGACGATCGCCGACAACGACCTCGACTTCGTCGACGCCGGCGCGATGCTGGCCGAATTGCGCGAGGACAATCTCAAGCTGGTCGAAAGCTTCCGCGTCGTGAAGGACGCCGCCGAAGAGGCGAAGGACAATGCCACCAGCGGCATCGTCGACGAATGGACCGACCAGGCCGAGGAACGCGCCTGGTTCCTGTTCGAGGCCAGCCGCAAGGGCTGAGGCGCTACCGCTTTAGCTACCATCTTGACCCCACCGTCACCCCGGACTTGTTCCGGGGTCCACCGGACCGCAGGAGCAACAAGCCGCTCTTTGGCAGACCGGTGGATGCCGGAACCAGCCCGGCATGACGGTTGGGCGTGTCGGACGTTTCCCGTACTATCCATGACCGCATAAGCGACATCGACGGAGCGCTTCACCCGACCGCGCGTTCCCCCTTCATGCACGCCTTCGCCGCGCTCCTTGATTCGCTCATCTACACGCGTGGGCGGAACGCCAAGCTCAAGCTGATCGTCGATTATCTGCTTGCGACGCCCGATCCGGATCGCGGTTGGGCGATGGCGGCGCTGATCGGCGATCTCGATCTGCCCGGCGTCAAACCGGCGCAGATCCGCGCGTTGATCGAGGCGCGCGTCGATCCCGTGCTGTTCCGGATGAGCCGCGACTATGTCGGCGACACCGCCGAGACCGTCGCGCTGCTTTGGCCCGCGCCCATCCCCGCCCCCGCAGGCGCACCGTTGTCGATCAGCGCCGCGGTCGACGCGCTGCGCCACCTCTCGCGTTCGGACGCACCCGCGGTGCTAGCCGCGATGCTCGATCGGCTCGATTCGGAGGAGCGGTTCGCGCTCCTCAAGATGGCGACCGGGGCGTTGCGCATCGGCGTCTCCGCGCGCCTCGCCAAGACCGCCTTGGCACAGGCGTTCGGGCTCGACGTCGATGCGGTCGAGGAGGTCTGGCACGGCCTCACCCCACCCTATGCCAGCCTGTTCGCCTGGGCTGAAGGCACCGGCGAGCAACCCACCGCGGCCGATGTCCCCGTCTTCCGCCCGTTCATGCTCGCGCACGGGCTGGAGGACGCGCAGGTCGACCTCGCCGATTATGCCGCCGAGTGGAAATGGGACGGCATCCGCGTCCAGATCGTCCACGTCGCCGGCCAGACGCGGCTCTACAGCCGTACCGGCGACGACGTCACCGGCAGCTTTCCCGACGTCGCCGCGGCTTTCTCCACCCCCGGCACGATCGACGGCGAATTGCTGGTCAAGGGCGACGCGCAGGGCGGCGAGGCCGCCAGCTTCAACGCGCTGCAACAGCGGCTCGGCCGCAAGACCGTGTCGGCGAAGATGCTCGCCGACTATCCGGCCTTCGTCCGCGTCTACGACCTGTTGTTCGACGGCGGCGAGGATTTGCGTCCGCTGCCGTGGAGCGAACGACGGCAGCGACTCGAAGCCTTCGTCCCCCGCCTCGACCCCGACCGGTTCGACCTCAGCCAGGTGATCGACGCCGCTAGCTTCACCGAGCTGGAAGCGATCCGCGCCGGCGCGCGCGACGCGGCGATCGAAGGCGTGATGCTCAAGCGCCGCGATTCGCCCTATGTCGGCGGTCGTCGCGCCGGCCTTTGGTACAAATGGAAGCGCGACCCGCTCACCGCCGATTGCGTGATGATGTACGCACAGCGCGGCAGCGGCCGACGCTCGTCTTATTACAGCGATTACACCTTCGGCTGCTGGACCGAGGACGGCGAGTTGCTCCCCGTCGGCAAGGCCTATTCGGGGATCACCGACGAGGAATTGAAGATGCTCGACGGCTTCGTGCGCCGCCACACGCTCGCGCGTTTCGGCCCGGTGCGCGAGGTGGAGAAGACGATGGTGCTGGAGATCGCGTTCGACTCGATCCACGGTTCGACGCGCCACAAATCGGGTGTCGCGATGCGCTTCCCCCGAATCGCGCGGATCAGGACGGACAAGCCCGCCGCGGAAGCGGATCGCGTCGAGACGCTGCGCCGGCTGGTGACCTGACGCCCGACGTCGCGCGAGCGGGACCTATCCGGCTCGGCCGACCTCTTCGCCGATCCGGATTTCGAACAAGGTCGGCCAATATTTGCCCGTCACGAACAACCGGTCGTGCGCGGCATCATAGGCGATGCCATTGGCCACCGCGTCGGGATCGGGATTGTGGATTTCGGCGAGCAGCGGGCGCAGATCGATCAGGCCGTCGACCTTGCCCGTCGCGGGATCGATCCGCGCGATGAAACCGGTCATCCACACATTGGCGAGGATGCGGCCCTGGACGTATTCGAGCTCGTTGAGCTTGGCCAACGGCCGTCCGTTGAGCGTAACCGTGATCCGCCCCCGCTCCTCGAACGTCGCCGGGTCCATCCGCCGCAACGTCGGCGTGCCATCCGACAGGATCAGCGTGCGTCCGTCGCCGGTCAACGCCCAGCCTTCGCCGGCATAATGAAAGGGCTGGCCGATCCGCTTGAGCGCGGGCAGCGACCAGCGGAAGCCGATGCCGGTCTTCCACGTCAGGCTGAGCAGGCTGTTCTTGACGCAACCGATACCCTCGCCGAACAGCTCCGGGCTCAGCCGTGCGCGCGCTGCGACCTTGCCATCGGCGAGGCCGACGCGGCGGATGTCGGATGCGCCCTCCTTGCCGGTGCTTTCGTAGAGGTCGCCGCCGCAGAACAGCAGGCCCTCGGTGAAGGCGCCGGTATCGTGCGGCAGCCGCGCGACGACGGTGGCAGCGTAGACCGGGACGCCGGCTTCGGCCGGGGCCGCTGGCGTGGCGGGGACGGCCTGCGCCGCGGGCGGTTTCGCCGGGGGGTTCGCCTGCCACGCCGACGCGGCGATCGCGCCGAGCAGCCCGAGCCCCAATGTCACCTTCACCACACGCATGTCCTCATCTCTCGGCCAACGCGGCGTCCCGCGGCATAGCCCGCACCGTCCCGGCCGTCATCCCCGCGTCGACGGCAGGGCAATTCGAGGCTTTTGCGAAAGTCCCCAGCATCGGCACATCAGCGTAGTGCTCCTGCGAAAGCAGGAGTCCAGAGCCAGGCAAGACAACGTCGATGGCGTCCGGAATTCCTGAACGCCTGCTTGAACGCCCTTATGGCGAAGCCCCGCCCCACGACGGACGTCGTGGCGAATACCCGAACCCCAAAACGCAAAAAGCCCGGCACCGCAGGTCGCGGGGCCGGGCTCTTCGTTAAAGGGTCGGGACCGTTACGACGCGGCCGACAGGTTCACCGCGGCGTACTTGCCGCGACGATCGACTTCGAGCTCGAACTGCAGCTTGTCGCCCTCGTTGAGGGTCGACATGCCGGCACGCTCGACCGCCGAGATGTGCACGAACGCATCGGGCTGGCCGTCGTCGCGCTGAATGAAGCCGAAGCCCTTCATCGCGTTGAAGAACTTGACGGTACCCGTCGCCTTCTCACCGGTCAGCTGACGCTGCGGCGCGCCACCGGCACCACCCGGACGCGGACCACGATCGCCGAAGCCGCCTTCGCGCGGCTCGCGGGGAGCGCGCTCGGTGACGGCCATCGGTTCGCCGTCGATCTTCAGCTCGGTCGCCGAGATACGGCCTCCGCGATCGACCAGGGTGAAGCCGAGCGGCTGACCCTCGGCGAGCGCGCTCATGCCGGCCTGTTCGACGGCCGAGATGTGCACGAACACGTCCTCGCCGCCGTCATCACGGACGACGAAGCCGAAGCCCTTCTGCGCGTTGAAGAATTTGACTACGCCAGTGCCCTCGCCGACGACCTGGGGAGGCATGCCGCGGCCACCGCCGCTGAACCCGCCGCCACCGCCGCCGCCGAAGCCGCCACCACCGCCGCCACGGAAGCCGCCGCCACCGCCGCCGCCGAAGCCGCCGCGATCACCGCCGCCGCCGCCGAAGCTGCTGCCGCCACCGAAGCCGCCGCGATCACCGCCGCCAAAGCCGCCACCGCCGAAACCGCCGCCGCCAAAGCCGCCGCCACCGCCGAAATCGCTGCTGCCGCCGCCGAAATCGTCGCGCTTGTCGCGACCACGTCCGCCACGATTGCCGCGGCCACCTTTGTCGTAACCCATAACCCTATTCGTCTTCCCGGTTCGCCCGCATCCAATCCGTGACAAGAACCCGTGCGCCGGACGACGAACGCGAGCCCTCGGGCGCGAAACCTATTGCGCCTTGGGAATCGTCATAGCGCAGAAAACAAGTCCCCGCGAATGAATTCGTCGCAATCGTCTGCCATTCCATGCCGAATACCGGCCCCGGCGCGACCCGCCACAGCAATGGCGCGGATTTCCGGCCGATGACGCTTAATCGTTGAGCATCCTGGCGTTGCGGCGTAGGGCGCTGGCATGACCGTACACTTCCACGAGGAAGACCTCCCCGCCGACGTCTTCGCCCCCGGCGCCTCGATCGCCGTCGATACCGAGACGATGGGCCTCATCACGCCGCGCGACCGGCTGTGCGTCGTACAATTGTCCGATGGCGGCCCCGACGAACATCTTGTCCGTTTCGGTCCGACCAGCGACTATGCTGCGCCGAACCTCAAGGCGGTGCTTGCCGATCCCGGCCGCGTGAAACTCTACCATTACGGCCGCTTCGATATCGCCGCGCTCCAGCATTATCTCGGCATCGTCGCGGCGCCCGCCTACGATACCAAGATCGCGTCGCGACTGATCCGCACCTATACCGATCGTCACGGCCTCAAGGAACTCGTGCGCGAACTGCTCGGCCAGGAACTCAGCAAGCAGCAGCAATCGTCCGACTGGGGCGCGCCCGAATTGTCCGACGCGCAGAAGGACTATGCGGCAAGCGACGTGCGCTTCCTCCATCGCCTGCAGGCCGAGCTCAACCGCCGGCTCGAACGCGAGGGCCGGATGGAGATGGCGCAGGCCTGTTTCGACTTCCTGCCGACCCGCGCCGCGCTGGACCTCGCCGGCTGGCCCGAGATCGACATCTTCGCCCATGCCTGAGGCCCGGCGGTGAGCGCCCCGACCGCACGCCAGACGCGTTCGGCGCGGCAGCGCTGGGCTGCGCCCGGCGGCCGGCAGGACCGGATCGTCACGCTGCTCAACACCGGGTTGCCGATCGGCATCGGCGTGCTCGCCGCCTTCCTGGTGCTGGCGCCGCTGACCGCCGCCAACGAAGTGTCGTTCGTCCTCGACAAGAACAAGGTGGAGGTCGCCAAGGAGCGGCTGAAGCTGCAGGCGGCGACCTATCGCGGCCAGGACGACAAGGGGCAGGCGTTTGCGCTCAACGCCGGCACCGCGGTGCAGCAGAGCAGCAGCGTGCCGATCGTCCAGATCAACCGCATGACCGCCGATCTCGCGCTCGACGACGGGCCGGCGACGCTGCGCGCCGACAAGGGCCGCTACGACCTCAACACCGAGCAGATGAAGGTCGACGGCCCGATCGCCTTCCGCGCCGCCAACGGCTACCGACTCGACACGAGCGACGCGACGATCGACTTGAAAACCAAGACGATGCGCAGCGGCGGCAAGGTGACGGGCACGGTGCCGCAGGGCAATTTCAGCGCCAATGCGCTGACCGCCGACCTGGCTGGCCGCACCGTGCGCCTCAGCGGCAATGCCCGCTTGCGGATCGTGCCGCGACGGGCGAAATAGCCCGCCATGCGCACCCCCTTCCTCGCCGTCGCCCTGCTCGCCGCCCCGCTGGCGGCGCAGACGGCGCATAATTCCAACGCCCCGATCGATTTCGGCGCCGACCATATCGAATTGCAGGACAAGGCGAATCGCGGCGTGCTGTCGGGCAACGTCTCGGTCCGCCAGGCCGAGATGACGCTCAACTCGGCGCGGATGACGGTCAGCTATACCGGTCAGGTGGTCGGCGGCAGCCCGCAGGTGTCGCGGATCGATGCGAGCGGCGGCGTCACCGTCCGCCGCCCCGACCAGACCGCCAAGAGCCAATATGCGATCTACGACCTCAATCGCCGGGTCATCACGATGCTGGGCGCGGTGACGCTGACGCAGGGCGGCAATACGGTCAACGGCGGCCGCCTGACGATCAACCTCGACACCGGCCGTGCCGTGGTCGACGGCAATTCGGTCCGCGGCTCCAGCGGCGCCGCCCCCGGCAGCACCACCACCACCGCGCCGAGCGGCCGCGTCACCGGCACCTTCTCGGTCCCCAAGCGGGACTGAGGCGGGCGGAGCCGGTCCGCGCCCCGCGGCACGTCGGCACGGTGCCCCGGGCCAGCTAAAGGGTCTTCCCTCGCGCCCGTCTCCGCGCCATGACGCAACGGCATGCACGAAGCCTGCCAAGGCTTTGCCACTCTTTTGATGCGAGGCATCGAGCCCATGGACGCCGCCGTTTCCGACCTCCAGACCGCCGAGCCGATCCACGAGCCGCCCGCCAATCGCGGGCTGCAGGCGATTTCGATCGCCAAATCCTACGACAAGCGCGTCGTCCTCACCGACGTGTCGGTCTCGGTCGACCGTGGCGAGGTGGTCGGCCTGCTCGGCCCCAACGGCGCCGGCAAAACGACCTGCTTCTATTCGGTGATGGGCCTGGTGAAGCCCGATTCGGGCCGGATCATGCTCGACGGCGAGGATATCACCAAGCTGCCGATGTACCGCCGCGCGATCCTCGGCCTCGGCTATCTGCCGCAGGAAACGAGCATTTTTCGCGGCCTGTCGATCGAGAAGAACATCGGCGCGGTGCTCGAACTGTCCGAGCCCGATCCCGCGGCGCGCCCCGCCAAGCTCGACAAACTGCTCGACGAATTCGGCCTCACCCGGTTGCGCGCCAGCCCGGCGATGGCCTTGTCCGGCGGTGAGCGCCGCCGCGCCGAGATTGCCCGCGCGCTCGCCGCCGACCCGTCGATCATGCTGCTCGACGAACCCTTCGCCGGCATCGACCCGATCTCGATCGCCGACATCCGCGATCTGGTGAAGGACCTCAAGCGCCGCGACATCGGCGTGCTGATCACCGACCATAACGTGCGCGAGACGCTCGATATCGTCGATCGTGCCTATATCATCTACGACGGGCGCGTGCTGTTCGCCGGCAGCCCCGAGGAACTCGTCGCCGACGCCAACGTCCGCCGCCTGTACCTCGGCGAGGGCTTCTCGCTCTAGCCTATGGCCGGGGTCCCGCCTTGTTCCGTCACGGCGCGGGAAGGAGCGGTGTCATGAGCCTCGCGCCCCGTCTGGACCTGCGCCAGTCGCAGTCGCTGGTGATGACGCCGCAGCTCCAGCAGGCGATCAAGCTGCTGGCGCTGTCCAACCTCGAGATCGAGGGCTTCATCGCCGAGGAGGTCGAGAAGAACCCGCTGCTCGAGGCCGCGCAGACCGACGAGATCGTCCGCCCCGAACGCGTCGAGCGCGACGAGCCCGCCGGCGCCGACGAACTGGTCAGCGGCGCCGCCGCCGCCGATCCGCTCGACGTCGATTACGCCACCGAAAGCCACCAGCAGGACAGCGTCGCCGACGGCGGCGGCGGCTTCGACGGCGCATTGTCGATGACCGGCGGCGGCACCGGCGGCGGCCTGGGCGGCGAGGACGGACTCGACTTCGACTCCTTCGCGCAAGGGGACGGCACGCTCGCCGATCATCTGCTCGCGCAGGCCGGCACGGTGATCGACGGCGCCGACTGGTTCATCGCCCAGCATCTGATCGACCAGATCGACGAGGCCGGCTATCTCACCGTGCCGCTGCTCGACATCGCCAACCGGCTCGGCACCGCGCTCGCCCGCGTCGAGCACGTGCTGCACCAGATCCAGACGCTCGACCCGACCGGCGTCGGCGCCCGCGACCTTGCCGAATGTATCGCGCTCCAGGCGCGCGAGGCGGACCGCTACGATCCCTGCATGGCGCGGCTGATCGACAATCTCGACCTGCTCGCGCGCGGCGAGCTCGCCCGGCTCAAGCGGATGTGCGGCGTCGACGACGAGGACATGGCGGACATGATCCGCGAGTTGCGCGGCTACGATCCCAAGCCCGGCTGTCGCTACGGCGGCGAACCGGCGCTCGCGGTCACCCCCGATCTGTTCGTCGCCCGGACCAAGACGGGCTGGGGCATCGAACTCAACGCCGCGACGCTGCCGCGCGTCCTCGTCAACCGCCGCTATTACCACGAACTCAGTCACGGCCCGCAGGACAAGACGGCCAAGGCCTGGCTGTCCGATGCGCTAGCCTCGGCCAATTGGCTGATCAAGGCGCTCGACCAGCGCCAGCGGACGATCATCAAGGTCGCCACCGAGATCGTCAAGCAACAGGAAGCCTTCTTCCTCAAGGGCGTCGCGCATCTCAAGCCGATGACGCTCGCCAAGGTCGCCGAGGCGATCGAGATGCACGAATCGACGGTCAGCCGCGTGACGAGCAACAAATATCTCAGCTGCGCGCGCGGCGTGTTCGAGCTGAAGTATTTCTTCACCTCGGCGATCCAGGCGGCGGACGGCGGCGACGCGGTGTCGGCGGAGGCGGTGAAGAGCGCGATCCGCGGCC
Organism: Sphingomonas taxi; assembly: GCF_000764535.1. NCBI lineage: Bacteria > Pseudomonadati > Pseudomonadota > Alphaproteobacteria > Sphingomonadales > Sphingomonadaceae > Sphingomonas > Sphingomonas taxi. Next base: position 1,782,751 of record NZ_CP009571.1, read on the forward strand.
TGATCGCCAACGAGGGCGCCAAGATCCTGTCCGACGACACGCTGGTCGAACTGCTGCAAGCCAAGGGCTTCGACATCGCCCGCCGCACCGTCGCCAAATACCGCGAGGCGATGGGCATCGGCAGCTCGGTCCAGCGCCGCCGCGCGCGGACGCTGGAGGGGACGGGCTAACAACCTCGTCACCCCGGCCTCGAGCCGGGGTCCCGCTAACCGCAAACCGCAGTGAAGCGGGACCCCGGGTCAAGCCCGGGGTGACGATAGAAAGGTCGTTGCGGCGCTATACCACCGAATCAAACAGGTCACGCCAGTCGGGATTGCCGCGTTCGATCAGCGCGAACTTCCACTCCCGGCGCCAGCGCTTCAGCCGCTCCTCATGCGCGATACATGCTTCGATGGTCTCGCCGTGCTCCGCCCAGACGAGCCGGTGCAGGCCATAACGCGAGCAAAAGTCGGATCCGTTCCCGGTTCGATGCTGGTGAATACGTGCTTCCAGCTGCGCAGTAACGCCGACGTACATGGCGCCGCGATAGCGATCGCTCATGAGATAGACCCAGCCGCCACGACCATCAGCCATGGCCCAACGTGAAAACGGCAAGCGTCACGGGCAATTCGCGATCGCTAAAGCTCTCGCCGGCTATGACAAATCCCCGTCACCCCGGCCTTGAGCCGGGGTCCCGCTTCTGATCCCGCCCGACAACACGCAAAAGCGGGATGCCGGATCAAGCCCGGCATGACGGGCGCGGGGCTCAATCGTCCTCGTCCTCGAATCCCACCAGCGCCAGCGCGCGCGCCTTCATCTGGCGCTGTTCGCACCAATGGACCAGCGCTTCCTCGCGACCGTGCGTCACCCACACCTCCTTGGGCGCGATCTCCGACAAGGTGTCGGTCAGTTCGTCCCAGTCGGCATGGTCGGACAGGATCAGCGGCAGCTCGATGTTCTTCTGCACCGCGCGCTGCCGCACGCGCATCCAGCCGCTCGCCATCGCGGTGATCGGATCGGGCAGCCGCCGCGACCAGCGGTCGTTGAGCGCGCCCGGCGGACACATCACGACATGCCCCGCCATGTCGGCCTTCTTTGCGTCGGCGACCGGCAGCAGCTCGCCGAGGCGCACGCCATGCTCCTGATACAGGTCGCACAGCCGCTGCAGCGCGCCATGGATATAGATCGGCGCGTCGTGCCCCCGCGCGCGCAGCTCGGCGATCACCCTCTGCGCCTTGCCGAGCGCATAGGCGCCGACCAGCACGCAGCGATCGGGATTGGCGTGCAGCCGCGCGATCAATTTGTCGATCTCGTCGCCGGTGTCGGGATGGCGGAACACCGGCAGCGCGAAGGTCGCCTCGGTGACGAAGACGTCGCATTTAACCGGCTCGAACGGCGTACAGGTCGGGTCGGCGCGGCGCTTGTAGTCGCCGGACACGACGACGCGCTCGCCACGATAGTCGAGCACGATCTGTGCCGAGCCGAGCACGTGTCCGGCGGGGACGAAACCGACGTCCACCTCGCCCATGCGGATGCTCTCGCCGTAAGCGACGGGATGGCCCGCCTGTTCACCATAGCGCGCGTCCATGATCGCCAGCGTCTCGGGCGTTGCCCAGACCGCGCCATGACCGCCGCGCGCGTGATCGGCATGGCCGTGCGTTACCAGCGCGCGCGCCTCGGGCTCGGAGGGGTCGATCCACGCGTCCGCGGGCCTGACGTAGATGCCATGCGGATGCGGTTCCAGCCAGTCGCCCAATCGTGCCATGCTACCTATATGGTTGGGATGACATCCGGTTCCCCCTCACCCTTCGCCGGCGCCACCGGCCCTTCCCTCTCCCGTCGGGAAAGGGAGGGAAGCGCCCGGTGCCAAAAGGGTGTGGGTGAATCGTCTTGAGCGACCTTCCCGAGCCGCTCGCCCAATGGTTCGCCACCCGCGGCTGGCGGCCGCGTCGCCACCAGCTCGACATGCTGCGCGAAGGCCGCGCCGGCCGCCACGCGCTGCTCGTCGCCACCACCGGCGCGGGCAAGACGCTCGCCGGCTTCCTCCCCACGCTCGCCGAGCTGATCGAAGCGCCGACCGAGGGGCTCCACACCCTCTACGTCTCGCCGCTCAAGGCGCTGGCGGTTGATATCCAGCGCAATCTCGTCACGCCGATCGACGAGATGGGCCTGTCGCTGCGCGTCGAGACGCGCACCGGCGACACGCCGAGCGACCGCAAGGCCCGCCAGCGCGTCCGCCCGCCGCAAATCCTGCTCACCACCCCCGAATCGCTGTCGCTGCTGCTGAGTTATCCCGACAGCTTCACGATGTTCGAAGGGCTGCGAACGATCGTCATCGACGAGGTCCACGCCTTCGCCACCGGCAAGCGCGGCGATCTCCTGTCGCTGTGCATGGCGCGGCTCCAACGGATCAGCCCCGGCCTGCGCCGCGTCGCGCTGTCGGCGACGGTGGCGGACGGCGACGGCTATCGCGCCTGGTTGGCGCCCGACGGCGACATCGATCAGGTCGCGATGGTCCAGGGCGAACCCGGCGCCGATCCCAATATCGCGATCCTGCTGCCCGAGGATCGCATCCCCTGGTCGGGCCATTCGGGCCGCTATGCCGCCGAGCAGGTCATGGCCGAGATCGAGCTGCACAAGACCTCGATCATCTTTTGCAACACGCGCAGCCTCGCCGAGCTGATCTTTCAGGATCTGTGGAAGGTCAACACGCTGAGCCTGCCGATCGGCGTCCATCACGGCAGCCTCGCGCTGGAGGCGCGGCGCAAGGTGGAGGGCGCGATGGCGTCGGGCCGGTTGCGCGCGCTGGTCGCCACCGCCAGCCTCGACCTCGGCGTCGACTGGGGCGACGTCGATTGCGTCATCCAGATGGGCGCGCCCAAGGGCTCGTCGCGGCTGCTCCAGCGCATCGGCCGCGCCAACCACCGGCTGGACGAGGCGTCGGAGGCGATCCTCGTCCCCGGCAACCGCTTCGAATATCTCGAGGCGCGCGCCGCCCTCGACGCGGTTGAGGCGGGCGAGCTCGACCCCGACCTGTTCCGCCCCGGCGCGCTCGACGTGCTTGCGCAGCATGTCATGGCGATGGCGTGCGCGGCGCCGTTCGAGCAGGCGGCGCTGCTCGACGAGGTGCGGTCCGCCCTTCCTTATTCGGCGCTGACCGACGAGACGTTCGAACGCGTCCTCGGCTTCATCCGCGACGGCGGCTACAGCCTCAAGGCCTATGACCGGTTCAAGCGGCTGACACAGGAGGCGGACGGCCTGTGGCGTGTCAGCCATCCGAAGTTCGTGACGCAGCACCGGCTCAACGCCGGCATCATCGTCGAGGCGACGATGCTCAACGTCCGCTTCAAGAACGGTCGCAATCTCGGCAAGGTCGAGGAGGGCTTCGCCGCGCAGCTCAGCCCCGGCGACACCTTCTTCTTCGCCGGCCTCAGTTGCGAGGTGCAGAAGATCGACACAGAGGATCTGATCGTCCGCGCCTCATCCAAGCCGGCGCGCATCCCGACCTATGGCGGCAGCCGCATGCCGCTGTCGACCAACCTCGCCGATCGCGTGCGCGGCTTCCTCGCCGATCCGACGCAATGGGCGCGCTTCCCCGACGACGTGCGCGAATGGCTGGAATTCCAGGCGAAACGCTCCGCTTTGCCCCGCCCCGGCCAGCTCCTCGTCGAAACATTCCCCCGCGAGGGGCGCAACTATATGGTCGCCTACAGTTTCGAAGGCTGGAACGCGCATCAGTCGCTCGGCATGCTGATAACCCGCCGCATGGAGGCGGAGGGGCTGAAGCCTTTGGGTTTCGTCGCCAACGATTATGCCCTCGCTGTCTATGGGATCGAGAAGATCACCGACCCCGCCGCCTTGTTCAGCCCCGACATCCTCGAACACGAATTCGTCGACTGGGTGCAGCAGTCGCACCTGCTCAAGCGCGCGTTCCGCGAGGTCGCGGTGATCGGCGGCCTCGTCGAGCGGCAGCATCCCGGCAAGCGCAAGACCGGGCGGCAGGTGACCTTTTCGACCGATCTGATCTACGACGTGCTGCGCAAATACGAGCCGACGCATCTGCTGCTCCAGGCGGCGTGGGACGATGCCCGCGCCCGCATGACCGACGTCGGGCGTCTCGCCGGCCTGCTCGATCGGGCGGCGGAGACGATGCTCCACGTCGATCTCGAGCGCGTCACGCCGCTGGCGGTGCCGGTATTGACGCTGATCGGCCGCGAGAAGGTGTCGACCGGCTCGGCCGACGACCATCTGCTGATCGAGGCGGAGGCGCTGGCGGCGGAGGCGATGCGGATCGATTGACGGTCCCGTTCGCAGGCAGCTTGCCTACACCGTCACCTGCTCGCCCAGCTCCAGCACCTTGCCCGGCGGGATCTTCAGGAATTCCGTCGGGTCGGCGGCATTGCGCTGCATGAACATGAAGATGCGGTCCTGCCACAGGGGCATGCCGACATCCGCCTCGGGCTTGAGCGTGTTGCGGCCGATGAAGAAGCTGGTCTTCATCGCGTCGAGGCTGCGCATCTCGGTCTTGCCGCCCACCCCGAGATCGGCGGGCACGTCGGGCGATTCCATGAAGCCGTAATTGAGCACGACGATCTCGAAATTGTCGTCGAGCCGCTCGCTGGTGCGGCGATGCTCGGCGTCGACCACCGGCCGGTCGGTGGTGCGGATGCTGACCACCAGATTGCGCTCGTGCAGCACCTTGTTGTGCTTGAGATTGTGGAGCAGCGCGCCCGGCGCCGAGCGCGGGTTGGCGGTGAGGAACACTGCGGTCCCCGGCACGCGCTCGGGCGGCCGCTTGGCGAGCGCGGCGGCGAGGTCGGCGAGCGGGATGCTCTGCCGCGCCTCGAACGCGCGGACGATGCCCTTGCCGCGCACCCAGGTGTAGATCAGCAGGCCGATGCTCGCGGCGATCACCAGCGGCACCCAGCCGCCCTCGACGACGCGCAGGATGTTGGCGCCGAAGAAGACGAGGTCGAGGCACAGGAACGGCAGGATCGCCGCCAGCGCCCACGCCCGCTTCCAGTGCCAGACGTGGCGCGCGACGAGATAGCCGAGCAGCGTCGTCACCACCATCGTCCCGGTCACCGCGATGCCATAAGCGGCGGCCATCGCCGACGAGGTCTTGAACTGGATGATGAGGATCAGCACGCCGACCAGCAGCAGCCAGTTGATCGCCGGCAGATAGATCTGCCCGGCGAAATCGGCCGAGGTCTGGCGCAGCTTCATCCGCGGCAGCAGCCCGAGCTGCACCGCCTGCTGGGTCAGCGAGAAGGCGCCGGTGATCACCGCCTGGCTGGCGATGACGGTGGCGAAGCCGGCGAGCACGATCAGCGGCCCGCGCACCGATTCGGGCGCCATCAGGAAGAACCAGTCCTGGTTCTTGAACGCGGTTCCCGCCGCCTGCGCCGCCTCGAGATGCGACAGCGCGAACGCCCCCTGCCCCAGATAGTTGAGCATCAGCGCGGGGAAGACGAGGATCAGCCAAGCGATGCGGATCGGCTTCTTGCCGAAATGGCCCATATCGGCGGTCAGCGCCTCGGCACCGGTGACGGTGAGGAACACCGCGCCGAGCACGAACAGCCCGACCGTGCCGTGCGTCGCGAGGAAGCGGATGCCGTAATGCGGCAGCAGCACGCGGAAGATCGAGGGCTCGTCGGCGATATGCCAGATGCCGAGGCCGCCGATGGTCAGGAACCAGAGAATGCAGACCGGGCCGAAGAGCTTGGCGACGATCGCGGTGCCGCGCCGCTGGATGAAGAACAGCGCAACGAGGATCGCGATCGTCAGCGCGCGGATCGTGCCTTCGTCGAAGAATTTGGCGGCGCTGGGGATCGTCCGCAGCCCCTCCATCGCCGACAGCACCGACAGCGACGGCGTGATGATCGCATCGCCGTAGAACAAGGCCGCCCCCGCCGCGCCGAGCACCAAGGCGACGCGGCTGCGCATCCCGAGCGAGCGCCGCGCCAGCGCCGCCAGCGCGAGCACGCCGCCCTCGCCGTGATTGTCGGCGCGCATCAGGAACAGCACGTATTTGACCGTGACGATCAGCGTCAGCGTCCATAATGCGAGGCTGAGCACGCCGAGGATCTCGCTGGGGTCGATCCCGTCGGCGGCGGACTGCTGGAGCGCCTCGCGGAATGCGTAGAGCGGGCTGGTGCCGATATCGCCGAACACCACGCCGATCGCGCCGATGGTCAGGCCGATCAATGCGGGGTGGGACGATTGATGGGAAGCGGGTGCTTCGACGGCGAGCGACATGCGCGCGACTACCCCTGACAAAAGCCTTCCGGCGGAAGGACGGCGCGCTTTACGCCGATTGGCCGGCCGCGCAAGCGGATTTGCGCGTTGCGGCACAAGCGCTTGATCGCCCGTCCCTTTGCGGGCAAGGCGGGGCCATGGTTCCCTTTTCGTTCGGTGGTCACGCGCTCTATGCCCTGCCCGAGGGGGCGTTGCTGTGGCCGGCGCGGCGCGCGCTGCTCGTCGCCGACCTGCATTTCGAGAAGGCGAGCTGGTATGCCGCGCGCGGCCAGATGCTGCCGCCCTATGACTCGCTGGCGACGCTCGCCGACCTCGCGAGGCTGGTGCAGGCGACCGGCGCGGAGGAATTATGGTGCCTCGGCGACAGCTTCCACGACAGCGACGGCTGCGAGCGGCTGCCGCAGGAGGCGCAGATCCGGCTGCGCGCACTGACCGAGGGGCTACGCTGGACGTGGATCACCGGCAACCACGATCCCGACATCAAGGACCGCTGCGGCGGCGAGACCGCGGACGAGGCGGAGGTCGACGGCCTGATCCTGCGCCACGAGGCCGACCCCGACGAGACGCGTCCCGAGCTGTCGGGCCATTTCCACCCCAAGCTGCGCATCCATGTGCGGGGCAAGAAGGTGGCGCGGCGCTGTTTCGTCGCCACCGCGCGCAAGATCGTGCTGCCGGCCTTCGGCGCGCTGACCGGCGGGCTCGACGTCGACCACCCCGCGCTGACCAAGGCGGTCGGCCGCGGCGCGGAAGCGCTGGTGCCGGTGGAGCAAAGGCTGCTCCGCTTCCCGATCGCCGCCTGACCCAAGTCCTCCCCCGCCAGGGGGAGGGGGACCGTTCGGCGCCAGCCGAATGGTCCCCCTCCGTCACCGCTTCGCGGCGCCACCTCCCCCTTGCGGGGAAGGACTTGGGGTCACCGATACAGCGTCGGGAAGCCGGCCTTGAATGCCGCGACCTTGGGCTTGTCCCAATGGACGATGTACGGATGCGTCGGGTTGCGATCGTAGAAATTCTGGTGATACGCCTCGGCGGGGTAGAAGCCGCCCTGCTCCAGCTTCGTCACGATCGGTGCGGGGAAGCTCTTCGCCGCCCCGAGCTGCGCGATATAGGCCCGCGCCACCGCCGCCTGCCGCGCATCCTGCGGGAAGACCGCCGAGCGATAGCTCGGCCCGCTGTCCGGCCCCTGCCGGTTGAGCTGCGTCGGATCGTGCGCGATCGAGAAATAGACGCGCAGCAGCGTCGCATAGCTGACCACGCGCGGGTCGTATACCAGTTTCACCGCCTCGGCATGGCCGGTACGCTCGGTCGAGACCTGATCGTAGGTCGCGGTACGCGCGGCGCCGCCGGCATAGCCCGCGGTGACCGAACGGACGCCCTTCACATGCTCGAACACCGCCTCCATGCCCCAGAAGCAGCCGCCCGCGAACACCGCGGTCTGCATACCGGCACCGGCCGGCACATCGGCCTTGGCCGCGGGGATCGGCACCGCACGTTCGGCCTCGGCGAAGCCGGTGGAGGCAAGCACGGCGGCGGCAGCGCCGGCGATCGGCAACAGGATTTTCAGCATGTTACACAGATGGGAAGCCCCGCACCGCTCGCCAAGAGCCGCGGGGCGGCAGGATCACTGCGCTTGGACGATCGGCGAGGCGGCGGGGATGGGCTGGACCGACTGCGCGCTCGCCGGATGCAAGGTGACGACGCCGACTGCGCCGATGGCGAAGCCGCCGACGAATTGCCAGAAGAAGCCGCTCTTGATCACCTTGCGCATGACGCATGCCTTTGTTGTCGGGCGAGCAGGTCATTCACCCTGCCCTATTGCAGACGCAGAGATCGTCTCTCTGCGCCCGGTTCGCAATATCATTTATAGAAACGCTGCATTAACGCCGCGTGGCCGCAGCGTTCATCGATCAGCAGGGTAGCCGCCGCCGGGTCAGCGCAGATCGGCGCACGCCTGCTGGATGCGCTCGCACGCCTTGCGCAGCAACGCGTCCGAGGTCGCATAGCTGATCCGCATCGCCGGCGAGAGGCCGAACGCCGCGCCCTGCACCGCCGCGACCTTGGCATCGTCAAGCAGATAACCGACGAAATCCTCGTCGCTCTCGATCTTGCGGCCGTTCGGCGTGGTCTTGCCGATCAGCTCGGCGAAGGACGGATAGACGTAGAAGGCGCCTTCCGGCGTCGGGCAGGTCATTCCGGGAATTTCGTTGAGCATCCCGACCACCAGATCGCGCCGCGTCTGGAAGGCGCGGCTGCGCTCCTTGAGGAAGTCCTGCGGGCCGGACAGCGCCGCGACCGCCGCCGCCTGCGCGATCGAGCAGGGGTTGCTGGTCGATTGCGACTGGAGCTTGGCGATCGCCTTGATCAGCCACGGCGCGCCCGCGGCGAAGCCGATCCGCCAGCCGGTCATTGCATAGGCCTTGGAACAGCCGTTGACCGTCAGCGTGCGCTCGTACAGCTCGGGGCAGACTTCGGCGATCGTCGAGAAGCGGAAATCGTCATAGACGATATGCTCGTACATATCGTCGGCGAAGATCCAGACGTGCGGATGCCGCGCCAGCACCGCGCCCAGCGCCTTCAGCTCGTCGACCGAATAGGCCGCACCCGTCGGGTTGGACGGCGAATTGAGGATCACCCATTTGGTCCGGTCGGTGATCGCCGCTTCGAGCGCCTCGGGCGACAGCTTGTAATCCTGCTCCGGTCCGGCGACCGCGAACACCGGCGTACCGCCGGCGAACTGGACGACGTCGGGATAGCTCACCCAATAGGGCGCCGGGATCACCACTTCGTCGCCGGCATCCACCGTCGCGACGATCGCGTTGAACAAAGTATGCTTGCCGCCGACGTTCACCGTCACCTGGTCCGTAGTGTAGGTCAGGTTGTTGTCGCGCGCGAACTTGGCGACGATCGCCTGCTTGAGCTCGATCGTGCCGTCGACGTTGGTATATTTGGTCTTGCCGTCGCGGATCGCCTGGATCGCCGCCTCCTTGACGAAGTCGGGCGTATCGAAGTCGGGCTCGCCCGCGCCGAGGCCGATCACGTCGACGCCCGCGCGCTTCAGCTCGAGCACGCGGCTGGTGATGGCGAGCGTCGGGGACGGGCTGATGCGGCCGAGGGCGGCGGAGGGCTTCATGAATCGGGCCTCGATGGCGGATAGGACGCCGCGCCTATAGCGACAGCACCGGCTCTTTCGCAATCGCAACAACTGCCGGCATCAGGCCGCGCAACGCATTTCCGACAAAAAATGGCGCGGCGAGATCGTCCGGCGACAGATAACCCTCTGTTGCACGGCCGGTTTCGATCATTTCTGCGCGCAACGCGCCGGGCAGCAGCCCCAGCGTCAACGCTGGCGTCACCAGCCGCCCGTCCACGCCCGGCACGAACAGCGAGGTGAAGCTGCCCTCGGTCAGCAGGCCATCGGGCCGGACGAAGACGACCTCGTCGGTCCCGGCTGCCTGCCGCGCCGCATCGTAGAAGCCGCGATCGCTGGTCTTATGCCGCAAGCGGAAGTCGCTCGCCGCGACGGGCAGCGGCACCACCGCGACATGCAGCGGCCGATCATAGGCAAGTGGCGCCGGGGCGATCTCGATCGCGATCGCGCCGCTTTGCGCGAGCAGCAGCCGGATGCGCGCCGCACCGCGCAGGCGGAAGGTCGCCGCCTGCAGTTCGTTGCGCGCGCCGTGCCGGTCGAAGCGGAAGCCGAGCGCCGCCGCGCTCGCGGTCAGTCGCCGTAGATGGCGTTCGAGCAGCACCACGCCATCCTCGGGATCGAAGGCCATCGTTTCGATCAGGTCGAGCGGTCGCTGCCCGGCGGTGACGAACGCGCCCTTGGCCTGCACCTCCGCCCATTCGTCGTCGGCGCGGCTGTCGGCGACGATACCCGATCCCAGCCCCAGTTCCGCGACGTCCGCCCCGGCGGGGATCGCCAGCGTGCGGATCGCGACGTTGAACGCCGCATCGCCGTCCGCGTCGATCCGGCCGATCGCGCCGGTATAGATGCCGCGCGGTGCCTCCTCGACCGTGGCGATCACCTCCATGCTGCGTTGCTTGGGCGCGCCGGTGATCGAGCCGCAGGGGAACAGCGCCGCCAGTACGTCCACCGCGTCGCGCTCGGCATCGAGCCGCGCGGTGACGGTCGAGGTCATCTGGTGGACGGTCGGATAGCTTTCCACCGTGAACAGCGCAGGCACCGCGACGCTGCCCGGCACGGCGACGCGCGCCATGTCGTTGCGCATCAGATCGACGATCATCAGATTTTCGGCGCGCTGCTTGGCATCGTCGCGCAGGCCCGCGATCCGCGCCGCGTCCTCCGCGGCGGTGTCGCCGCGCATCGCCGTCCCCTTCATCGGGCGGCAGGTGAGCCGGTCGCCGTCCAGAGCGAAGAACAACTCGGGCGACAGCGACAGCAGATGCCGCTCCCCGGTCGCGACGAGCGCGCCATGCCCCGCCGCCGCCCCGCGTCGCAGCCGTGCGTAGAGCGCCAGCGGATCACCCGCGACGGCGACATCCGCGCGCAGCGTCAGGTTCGCCTGATAGATGTCGCCCGCGCGGATCATCTCCAGCACACGCGCCAGCGCCTCGTCATAGGTCGCGCGACCGATACGCGGTCGCGGCATCGCCGCCCATGCCCCCGCCGGATCGGGCAGCAGCGCCGCCACCGCGTCCGCGTCGAGCCGGTGGCAGTCGGCGAACAACCCGAACCACAGCAGCGGCTCGTCGCCGTTACGCGTAGCGACCGCGCGCGGCATCAGCGCCGCGCCTGCCTCATAGGTCAGATAGCCCGCGGCATGCAGCCCCCGCGCCCCCGCCGCGCGCAACGCCGCGAGCGCCGGCACCACCGCCTCCGGCGTCGCGGCACTGACGATCTCGACCGGATCGGTGTAGAGCCGCGCGCCGGCGCCATCCTGACGGGCATCGTCGAGCAGCACGAAGGGCGCGTTCAGCATCCGGTCACAAATGCACGGCGTGACGCCTTCCGCGCAAGCGGCGATTGCCGCCACTGCATCAGGGGCTTATCTCCCCGCCATGACCAGCACGCCGGCTCGCGCCACCCCCCTCAAGGCCGTCATCGTCCAGGTGACGCCGTTCCAGCAGAATTGCACCCTGATCTGGTGCACCGAGACGATGAAGGCGGCGATCGTCGATCCCGGCGGCGACCTGCCGCGGATCAAGGCGGCGGTCGCGCAGGCGGGCGTCACCGTCGAGAAGATCCTGCTCACCCACGGCCATATCGACCATGCCGGCGAGGCCAAGCCGCTCGCCGACGACCTCGGCGTGCCGATCGAGGGGCCGCATGAGGCCGACCGATTCTGGCTGGCGCGGCTCGACGACGACGGCCGCAATTACGGCATGACCGGCGTCGTCTTCGAACCCGACCGCTGGCTGGTCGAGGGCGATACGGTGACGATCGGCAATCTGGAACTCGACGTCTACGAGACGCCCGGCCACACGCTCGGCCACGTCATCTTCCACCATGCGCCGTCGAAGTTCGCGCAGGTCGGCGACGTGCTGTTCCAGGGTTCGGTCGGCCGCTCCGACATGCCGGGCGGCAACCACAAGCAGTTGATCGAGACGATCGTCACCAAATTGTGGCCGCTCGGCGACGACACCGCCTTCATCCCCGGCCACGGTAACCCCAGCACCTTCGCGCACGAGCGCGCCAACAACATGTTCGTCAGCGATCGCGCACTGGCCGAGTAAGGGCGGCGATCGTTGCGGCTGCGCAACTGGTAAATTGTTGGGCTAGAACGTTTCTGTCGGACACATATCTGGGGTGCCTCGTTGGCGGCGTGGGATTACCCCGCCGAGAGGATAAGCCGAATGGCCATCAAGTTTGCCGGAACGATGAACGCGATCAATCGTGGGCTCGACGAGACCAAGCCCAACAAGGGCGCCGACATGGTCGAGGATTGGGAAGCCGCGCTGGCCGACCTGGAGGTTTCGGGCGCCAAGGGTATCCTGCGCGACCTGGGGTCGCTCCGCAAGCAGCTCGAAAAGGACCAGCCGGATGCCGATCGCGTCCATGCGCTGCTCCATCGCCTGGGCGCCGCGACGACCAAGATCGCCGACAAGGCGGACAAGTCGCAGGACAAGCTGAAGGCGCTGGGCGAAGCGCTGACCGAAGCGGGTGAAGACCAGCCCGACGAGGAAGAAGACACCGCCGCCGCCGCCGCTCCGAAGCGCGCGCGCAAGAAGGCGTGATGACGACGGGCGGGCGGCCGGACGGTCGCTCGCCCGCAATCCCGATCGTATCCACCGCTGGGCGCGGCGGATGCGGTCAGGCGATGTCGAATTCGCCCGGCACGCCCCGCTCGCGGTAGCGCCGCAGCGAGGCGAGCAGCCTCACCCCCAGTTCCTCCAGCGTCACCGCCGCCACCCGCTCCTCCGCCGATGCCGAGGAGCGCAACACGTCGGCCATCGCGAGCTGCGCCTGGGTGATCCGATCGATCGCCTGCAGACTGTGCATATGCTGCCGCAACGTCTCCGAATTGGCGGCAAGATCGTAGGCAAGATCGGCGAGCACGGTGGTCAGGCCGGCCATCTCGTCGGCGAGCGCATGCGCCAGCGCCGGCTCGACACCTGCGATCGCCGATGGCGCGTTCTGGATGAGACCGGTCATTTCGAGCACAATCTGATGACGCTGCGCGACAATTGATCGGGCGGCACGGGTTGCGATGCCATCCGGCGGGTCATGACGAAGCCGTCGGCGCGCTGTTCGGCGGGCGCGATGCAATAGCCACCGCCGGCCTGTAGCGCGCGGACACCGGCCTCGCCATCCTCGCCGTCCGCGCCGAGCAGCAGCCCGACCGCTTCCGCGCCCGCCGCCTTGGCGACCGAGGCGAAAAGGATCGAAATCGACGGCCGCTCGCCCGCAACCGCATCGCGCGCCAGCATGCGTAGCCGACCATTCGGCCACCCATCGACGACGACGTGATGATCGCCCGGGGGCGCGAGATAGATCGTTCCCTGTTCGATCGCCATGCCGTCCTCGGCGAGCACGATCTTCGGGGCGATCTCGGCGGCCATCTTGTCGATCAGCGTGCCGGCAAGCCCGGCGCCGAGATGCTGGACGACCACCGTCGGCGGGCAATTGGCGGAGAAGCTGCCGAAGAGGTCGAACAACGCCTGCGTCGCCGCCGCCTCGCCGCCGATCGCGAGCAGGCGACCGTTCCACTCGATCGGCGGCGCCGCGACCGACTTGCTTGCCGCACTGCTCTTCACCACCGCGCCCTTGGCGGCCTTGATCCGCTTGCCGAGCTTGGCGAGGATCTTGTCGAACTCGGCGGCCACCGCGACCTTGGGCTTGGGAAAACAATCGATCGCGCCCAGCCGCAGCGCCTCGATCGACGCCTCCGCCCCCGCCTCGGTACGGGTGGAGAACATGATCACCGGCATCGGCCGATCCGCCATCAGCTCGGCGAGATAATCGATGCCGCTCATTCCCGGCATCTCGACGTCGAGCGTCATCACGTCCGGGTGGAATTGCTGGCGCATCGCGCGCGCCTCCTCCGCACCGTCCGCGGAGCCGACGACGACGACGCCGGGGATCCGCTCCAGCGCACCGGACAGCAGGGCGCGCATGGTAAGCGAATCATCGACGACGAGAACTTTGACCGCAGCGGCCATGGCCAGGCTTCCTTGCACGAAAATGGAGAGAAAAAGGGAGGAACGTCCGCGGACCGGCCAGCTTTATCGAAATGCGACGGACGGTCGGCTCATGCCGCGTCGGGCAGCGCCATCGTGCTGTCGATCAGCCGTTCGAGCGCCAGCACCAGGATCAGACGCTGGTCGATCGTCGCCAGCCCTTCGAGGAACTGCGCCGCGGGCGTCTCGCCGATGTCGGGCAGCGGCTGCATGCCGTCGTCTGGCACGGTGACGATGTCGTTGACCGCATCGACGATCAGGCCCTGCAATTGCTCGCCGATGCGCACCACGATGATGACGTGGCGCGCCGACGGATCGGTCATCCCCCAGCCGAGCCGATGGCTGAGATCGAGCACCGGCAGCACGATGCCGCGCAGGTTGACGACGCCGCGGACGTGCGGCGGTACGTTGGGCAATGGGGTGGCGGGCGACCAGGCGCGGATTTCGCGGATGGCCATGATATCGACGCCGAGAATCTGCTCGCCGATCTGGAAGGTGATGAGCTGGCGGGACATGAAACGGTCTCCTGAAAGGGCGATCAGTGCAGCACGCGGCGGATCGCCGCGGCGAGCTTTTCCGGATGGAACGGCTTGACGATCCAGCCGGTCGCGCCGGCGGACCGCGCGCGCTGCTTCTTCTCGTCGGAGCTTTCGGTGGTCAGCACCAGGATCGGCAGGTTGCGATGGCGATCCTGTTCGCGCACCTTCTCGATCAGGCCGAAGCCGTCGAGCCGCGGCATGTTGATGTCGGTGATCAGCAGGTCCGGCTCGACGCCGTCCAGCCGTTCCAGCGCCTGCACGCCGTCTTCCGCCTCGAGCACCTCATAGCCGAGATCGGTGAGCGCCGCTCTCAGCAGCATCCGCATGCTGGGCGAATCGTCTACGGTCATGATGGTGCTGGGCACGGAACTTCCTTCATTGGGATAATTGGATCGCATCAGAAAAACTCGACGTCGCCGACCGCTGCGACCGGGACGGGGACAGGGGCGACGCGCAGCTGCTCGACCGGGCGGACATTGGCGACGCGGCAGCGTGCGAGGCCCAGCGTCGGACGGAACTCGACGCGGCGGGCGCCATAGCCGCCGACGTCCTCGCCGACCAAGGCGATCCGCTCGTCACGCAGGAAGCGACGCGCGAACAAGGCGTTGGTCGCGCCGATGTCGCGGAAGCCGTCACGCAGCGAGGCACCACCATAGATCCGCGCCTTCAGATTGGTCCGCGTCGCGCCCATCGCCAGCATCGCGTTGATCAGCACCTCCATCGCATAGACGCCGTAGCGCTGCAGCGACGAGACGTCGGTGTCGTTGGTGCCGGGCTCGGCGAGCAGGAAATGGTTGAGACCGCCGACCTTTACGACGGGATCGAACAGGCAGGCGGAGATGCAGCTGCCCAGCACGGTGGTCAGCACCGCCTCGGGATCGTCCGACACCTTGGTCTCGCCCTGCATGATCGTGATCCGTCGGAGACCATCGACCGTCCGCGCGGCGCTCTTCATGCGCGGCACTCGGTGAGCAGGCGCGCCGCGATCCGCGACAGCGGCAATTGCACCGTCACCGCGCCGATCTGCTTGGCGGCGGCGGGCATGCCGTAGACGACGCAGCTGTCCTGGTCCTGGCCGATCGTCATCGCGCCGGCATCCTTCATCTTCTTCAGGCCCTCGGCGCCGTCGGCGCCCATGCCGGTGAGGATCGCGCCGACCGCCGAGGCGCCGGCCCAGCGCGCCACCGACAGGAACAAGCGGTCGACCGAGGGGCGGTGGCCGCTCATCTTCTCGTCGGCGACCAAGCGGCAGCGGCGCAATGTGCCGCCGGTAACCTCCAGATGGTGCGAGCCGCCCGGCGCGACATAGACATTGCCCGGCTCCAGCGGCGCACCCGAGCGCGCGACGCTGACCTGCGGCGCCGACAATCGATCGAGCCGCGCGGCGAAGGTCGGCACGTAGGTTTCGGGCATGTGCTGGACGATCACCGTCGGCGGGCAATTGGCCGGGAAGCCCGACAACAGCTCGATCAGCGTCTCGACGCCGCCGGTCGACGATCCGATCGCGATCATCGCATCGGGGCGCGGTTCGTAATCGGCGGCGGGCTTGGCGGCGGGCGTGACGAAACGCGGGCGCCGGCGGCTCTTGGCGGCGGTGCGGACCAGCTCGGCGAGATCGTCGCCCAGCCCTTCGCCGAACGCGGTCTTGGGCTTTTCGTAACAGTCGAACGCGCCGAGTTCGAGCGCGCGGATCGTTGCCTCCGCCCCGCGCCCGGTCAGCGTCGACAGCATGACCACCGGCATCGGCCGCAACCGCATGATCTTCTCGAGGAATTCGAGCCCGTTCATGTCGGGCATCTCGATGTCAAGCGTGATGACATCGGGGTTGAGCGCCTTGATCATCTCGCGCGCGCTATGCGGTCCGTCGGCGGTGCCGATCACCTCGATATCATCGTAGCGCGACAGGCGGTGCGACACCATCGCGCGCATCGTCGGCGAATCGTCGACGATCAGGACGCGGGTCGGCGCGGTCTTGGGATGCGAGGCGATCATGACGCTACCTTCTGGAAAGTGGTCCGCCCGACGCAGGTGAACCGCGGCGCCACCGACGCGGCGAGCCGCTCCGAATGACCGATGTAGAGGAAGCCGCCCGGTTCGAGCTGGTCGGCGAGCCGCGACTGCAACCGCTCCTTCGTCGCCTCGTCGAAATAGATCATCACGTTGCGGCAGAAGATCGCATCGAACATGCCGCGCATCGGCCATGATTCGAGCAAATTGAGCTTGCGGAACGCGACCCGCTCGCGGACCAGCGGATGCACCTCCGCCTGGTCGCCGTCGCGCGCCACCCAGACCGAGCGCAGCGGCTGCGGAATGCTCGCCGCCGTCTCCAGCGAATAGCGGCCGGCGCGCGCCGCCTCGAGGATCTCGGTCGAAAGATCGGTGCCGAGGATACGCAGGTCGGTCCGCGCCAGCCGCTGCCCGTTGCCGCGTTCGGTACCGAACATCGCCATCAGAAGCGAATAGGGCTCCTCCCCGCTCGAACAGGCCGCCGACCAGATCCGTACCTTGCCACGCGACGCGAGCCGGTGGTCGAGCGCGGGCCAGGCATGGTCCATGAAATGATCGAAGTGATGCGATTCACGGAAGAAGCTGGTGTGGTTGGTGGTCAGCGCGTCGAGTGCGCGGGTGCGTTCGACCTCGTCCTGATCGATCAGGTCGATGTAATCGGCGAAGCGGGTCAGGCCACAGGCGCGCACCCGCGGCGCGAGCCGGCCATAGACCAATTGCATCTTGCCCGGCGGCAGCAGGATGCCGGCCGCGTCATAGACGAAGGCGCTGATCGCCGCATGATCGGCGGGCTCGAAGCGGAATTCGGTCGGGCGGTTTGCCGCCAGCATCACCGCGCTCATGCGGCGAGGCCCAAAGGCGCGGCGGCGACGCGGTCGCGGCGCCAGCGCGAGATCAACGCATCGACGTCGAGGATCAGCGCGACGCGCCCGTCGCCGAGGATGGTCGCACCGGCAAGACCGGGGATCGCGGTGTAATTCGCCTCCAGGCTCTTCACCACGACCTGCCGCTGATCCTGGATGGTATCGACCATCAGGATCGCCTGGCCGACGTCGGATTCGACGACGATCAGCACCGCCTGCGACGGATCGGTCTGCGCGCCGTCGATGCCGAGCTGTTCGGCGACGCGATGCACCGGCACGTAGGACCCGCGCACGTCGAGCAGCGAGGCGCTCGGCCCGAGCACCTTCACGCCGTCCTGATCCGGACGCAGGCTCTCGACGATATGGCCGAGCGGGATGACGAAGGTCTGGTCGCCGACGGTGACGATCATGCCGTCGAGCACCGCCAGCGTCAGCGGCAGCGACAGCGCGAAGCTGGAGCCTGAGCCGAGATGCGAGGTGATGCCGATGCGGCCGCCGAGCGCCTGGACGTTCTTGCGCACCACGTCCATGCCGACGCCACGACCCGAGATGTTGGAGACGGTCGCCGCGGTCGAGAAACCCGCGGCGAAGATCAGATTGTCGGTCTCCTCGTCGCTGAGCAGCGCGTCGGCGGCGATGATGCCGCGTTCGACCGCCTTGGCGCGGACGCGCTTGCGATCGATGCCGCGGCCGTCGTCGGCGACGGTGATGACGATCCGCCCGGAATGATGCGCCGCCGACAGCGTCACCACACCTTCTTCCGGCTTGCCCGCGGCGAGCCGCTCGGCCGGCGTTTCCAGGCCATGGTCGACCGCGTTGCGGATGAGATGGGTCAGCGGCTCGCCGATGCGTTCGACCACGGTCTTGTCGACCTCGGTCATCTCGCCGACGATATCGAGGCGGACGCGCTTGCCGGTTTCGACCTCCAGCTCGCGGATGATGCGCGGCACGCGACTGAACACCGTCTTCATCGGCTGCGCGCGGATCGCCATCGTCGATTCCTGCAATTCGCGCGTCAGATGGTCGAGGTCGGTCAGTTCGGAAATCCCCGCCATCGCATGTTCGGATAGGCGCTGCGCCAGCATCGCCTGGGTGATGACCAGCTCGCCGACGAGGTTGACCAGCCGGTCGAGCTTGTCGAGATCGACGCGGATCGTCTGTGCAGGCGGTGCCACCACGGCGCGCGGTGCGGCCGGCTCCGGCGGCAGCAGCGGCACCACCGGCGCCGGTTCGGGGGCTGCGGCCACCGGTGCGGGCGCCGGCGCCGGTGCGGGCGCATCGAAGTCCGCGTCCAGCGTCGGGAGCGGCAGGTCGAACGGCAGATCGTCGTCATTGTCCGCAGTGACCGCGCCACCGATCCGCTCGATGCGCAATTCGCACTCGCCCATGAATTCGAAGATCGCCCGGATGTCGTCCTCGGCGACCGCCGCCGGCACGATCGCGGTCCAGCCGAGATAGCAGCGTTCGGGGTGCAATTGGGTGAGCTGCGGCAGCGCCGACAGGTCGGCGGCGAGCACCTTGCCGTCGAGCATCGTCAATTCGCGCAGCAGCAACAGCGGATCGCCGCCATTCTCCAGCGCATCGGCGCCGGGGACGAACGTCACCTGCCAGTCGCCGGCCGCACCGGCCGGCGCAGGCGCCTCGCATAGCGCGAACAGATCATCGAAATCGTCGCCGGCGAACGCCACCGGCGCGAAGCCCATCTCGTCGGCGACCTCCTCGGCAGCGGCCGGTGCCGCCGGAGCGGCGGCCGCAGGCGCGGCGTCGGGCGAGGCGGCGGCGACCAGCCGCGCGAGCATCGCGCCGTCGGCCGGCGGTTCGCCGCCGTCGCGCGCCGCGGTGACGTGGTCGCTCAGCATATCGAACGCAACGACGATCGTGCCGAGCAGGTCGGAGGTCAGCGTCAGCGTGCCGTTGCGCACCAGGTCGAGCAGCGTTTCATATTCGTGCGCATAGGCCTGCAACCGCTCGTGACCGAAGGCGCCGGCGCCGCCCTTGATCGAATGGACCGCGCGGAAGATCGTGTTGATCGTCTCGGGATCGTAATCGCCCTGGCGGACGCTGCCGAAGCTCGCCTCCATCGTGGCGAGGCCTTCGTCGCATTCCTGAAAGAAGATCTGCTGGATCTCGTCGAGGTTCATCATCAATCCTTTCAGGCGGCCAGATCGCGATCGTCGTCGCCCGGCAGGCCGAGCGCCGCGTCGAGCCCGGCGAGCGCGATCATCCGCGCCAGCGCCTCGCTGGGCTGGTCGAGCCGGAAGTCCACATCCTGTTCCGCCGCGGTGGCGCGGGCGCTGGCGAGCACCTGGAGGCAGGCGAGGCCCGCGCGCGTCACCTCGCTGCCGTCGAGACGGACCGGCTCACCGCGGTCGATGCGGTCGAGCAGCGCGATGCGCAGCGGGCCGGCCGCCGACGTATCGAGCGTCTCGGGGAGCAGGGAAGTGGCGGGCGAGGACATGCGGGTTCGACTTTCGATACGTTCGAAACGGGTTAGAATTCGGACCAGTCGTCACCGGCGACCGCGACGGCGGTCACCCGGCGCGACTGGCCGGCGAGGCGCCGGCCTTCGTCGGCGGCGCGGCGCTGCAGACGGTGGACGCGATTGTCGGTCGGCACCGCCTTCAGCGCCGGCTGGACCGGGCGCCCGGTGCGGAACCGCACCATCTGCGCGACCAGTTCGCTGGCGTCGGCGGACAGGTTGCGCGCAGCGGCGGTCGCCTGCTCGACCATCGCCGCATTCTGCTGCGTGACGCCGTCCATCTCGCCGACCGCGACGTTGACCTGCTGCAAGGCGGTCGCCTGCTGCTCGGCGGCGGTGGCGATCTGCGCGACCAGCCCGCTGATCTCGCCGAACCGGCCGATCAGCCGCTGCAACGCCTCACCGGTCGCGCTGACCAAGGCGACGCCGGCATCGACCTGCACCGAGGAGGCGGTGATCCGCGTCTTGACGTCCTTGGCCGCTTCCGCCGAACGCTGCGCGAGCGCACGCACCTCGGAGGCGACCACCGCGAAGCCGCGACCGGCATCGCCGGCCCGCGCCGCCTCGACCCCGGCGTTGAGCGCGAGCAGGTTGGTCTGGAAGGCGATGCCGTCGATCACCGAGATGATCTCCGAAATCTCGTTGGAGGCGCGTTCGATCCCGCCCATCGCATCGACCGCACGGGCGACGACCTGGCCCGATTCCTCGGCCTCGCCGCGCGCCGAGCCGACGACGCCATTGGCGCGTTCGGCGCGCGCCGCGGTGTCGCGGACGGTGACGGTGATCTGCTGCATCGCCGCCGCGGTCTGCTCGAGGCTCGCCGCCTGCTGTTCGGTGCGCTGCGACAAATCGTCCGACGCCTGGAGGATGTCGGCGGAGCCGCCGTCGATGCTCGCGGCGGCGTGATTGACCGCGGCGACCGCCGCCATCATTGCCTCCATCGCGACGTTGAAGTCGCTGCGCAGCGCCTCGAACTCGGCCGGGAAGTCGCTGGTGATGCGGAAGGCCAGATCGCCCTGCGCCAGATGCCCCAGCCCCTCGGCCAGCGCCCCCGCCATCGCCCGCTGGGCGGCGGCGGTATTGGCTTCCTCCATGTTGCGGCGGAAGATCGCCATCGCCTTGGTCATCCGGCCGACGCAATCCTTGTTCTCGGTATGCTCGATCGGCGCCTGGAGGTCGCCCGCGGCGAGCGCCTCCATGCGCAGCACCGTCTGGACATAGGGCCGGCACATGATGCCGCCGGCGAACAGCGTCGTCATGCACAGCACCACGACGGTCAGCGTGGCGGCGGCGACGTCGATCGCCGGACTGGTGTGGATCATACCGGTCGCCGCGCCCGCCGTGATCCCGACCAGAATGGCGCCGAGCAGCGCCTGTATCCCTGCGAGAACGCGGAACTTGACGCGGATCGGCGCGCGTTTCTCGAACCAGCTCAACATCGGTAACGTCTCCATCGACGACCAGCGGAAACGGTCCGTCCGGTCCATGACGATGGGGGGTGGCAGCATCGACTTAACGCGACGTTGACCACCCATTTTGGGTGTAATCGGCCGATGGCGGCTCCGGCTGCGTGCGACGACGGGTTCGTAGCCGGTAAGGCCGACGGAAGAGCGGCGGCGAGCATGATCGCGATGATCGATACGATGAAACTGCACGCTGCCCCCCTTCCCTTCTATCTTCCTAGAGCGGACCGGCGGTGGCCGGTCGCGATGGCTTAGAATTCCGACCAATCGTCCGTTGCCACCGCAACCGCGGTGCCACCGCCGCCGGTACCGGTGCGGCGCGCCGACCGGGCGATGCGGCGGCCGGCGTCGGCGGCACGATCCTGCAACTGATGCACCACCGGCACCGCGCGCAGCACGGGTTCGCCGGCGGTCAGCTTGAAGCGCGCGACCTGACGGGCGAGTTCGTCCGCCTCGGCCGACAGGCTGCGCGCGGCGGCGGTCGCTTCCTCGACCATCGCGGCATTCTGCTGGGTCACGCCGTCCATCTCGCTGACCGCGGTGTTGACCTGTTGCAGACCGGTCGCCTGCTGCTCGGCGGCCGAGGCGATCTGGCCGACCAGCGTGCTGATCTCGCCGATGCGACCGATGATCCGGTCGAGCGCCTTGCCGGTCTCGCTGACCAGCTCGACGCCGGCGTCGACCTGTTCGGACGAGGCGGTGATGCGCGTCTTGACGTCCTTGGCCGCTTCGGCCGAACGCTGGGCGAGCGCGCGCACTTCGGAGGCGACGACCGCGAAGCCGCGGCCCGCGTCACCGGCCCGCGCCGCCTCGACGCCGGCGTTGAGCGCCAGCAGGTTGGTCTGGAAGGCGATGCCGTCGATCACCGAGATGATGTCGGAGATTTCGTTCGAGGCGCGCTCGATCCCGCCCATCGCGTCGACCGCGCGGCGGACGACCTGCCCCGATTGCTCCGCCTCGATGCGCGCTTCCTCGACGACGCTGTTGGCACGCACCGCACCCGCGGCGGTCTGGCGGACGGTCGAGGTGATCTCGTCCATCGCCGCGGCGGTTTCCTCCAGGCTCGCCGCCTGCTGTTCGGTGCGCTGCGACAAATCGTCGGACGCCTGGCGGATGTCGATCGCGCCGTTGTTGATGCCGCTGGTCGCGTCGGTCACGGCGCGCATCGTCTCGGCGACCGCGTCCAGCGCGCGATTATAGTCGACGCGCACCCGCTCGTAATCGGCCGGGAAGCTCTGCTCGATCCGGAAGCTGAGATCGCTCGCCGCGAGCCGCGTCAGCCCCTCGCCGAGCGTGCCGACGACCTGCTGCTGCGCCGCGGCGGCGGCCTGGACGGTTTCGGCATTCTGTTTGAAGACGCTGACCGCGCGCGACATCCGGCCGATGCAATCGCGATGGTCGGCGAACGGGATCGGCGTCTTGAGGTCACCCGCGGCCAGTTCCTCCATGCGGACGACCGATGCGACATAGGGATCACTGATTACTTTGCCGCTGACCAGCACGGCGACGACCGTCACCACGAACAGGATGGCGGAGATGGCGACATAGGTCATTGCCGCCGCCGGCGTGGCCTCGGCGGCCAGATAGGTCGTCACGACGCCGGTCGCGGCCACGGTACCATGCAAGGCGAGCAGCACCTTGAACTTGGTACGGATGGGCGCGTGATTGGCGAACCAGGTGAACATCTTCAGGTCCTTCGATGAAGGCGGACGATCCCGCCGATCCCGGCCTCTTCATCGTTTCGAATCAGCCTCTAACGTTCAAATTGGACCGAAAGTCTGAAGACCCCGTTAAATACGGCCATATTGAACCGACCTGTTACAATTATAGAACGGTCTGGAATCAATCGGCGGATGCAGCGGCGCCGACGGCCGATGTCATCGATCCGTCCCGCCATCGTCGCGGCTCTGTCACCGGCGCACGTCACCAGCCGCCTTGCACGCGCGTCAGGCGGCAGGGGATGACGAGATGATCGAACGGACTTGGTGGGTCGGCGTCGCGCCGGTGGCATTGCTGCTCGCGCAGACCGCGGAAGCGCAGGAGATGCCGCAGGATACCGCCGCTGCGGTGACGCAGAGCGACGATACGCCGACCGGCGGCACCGGCAGCGACATCGTCGTCATGGGCTTTGGCCAGAGCCGGCAGGTGCAGACGGTATCCGCGATCGACATGGAACGGCTGACCCCCGGTACCTCGCCGCTGAAGGCGGTGGCCAAGCTGCCGGGCGTCAATTTCCAGTCGTCCGACGCCTTCGGCGCCTATGAATGGTCGACGCGCATCTCGCTGCGCGGCTTCAATCAAAACCAGCTCGGCTTCACGCTGGACGGCGTGCCGCTCGGCGACATGAGTTACGGCAACGTCAACGGCCTGCACATCAGCCGCGCGATCATCTCCGAAAATCTGGCGACGACGACGGTGGCGCAGGGTGCCGGCGCGCTCGGCACCGCCTCGACCAGCAATCTCGGCGGCACGCTGCAATTCACCAGCCGCAAGCCTTCGGAAACCGCCGATCTCGTCGCCTCGGGCACCTATGGCAGCGACCAGACCTATCGCGCCTTCGTCCGCGCCGAGAGCGGCGACATGGGGGGCGGGCTGAAGGGCTATCTGAGCTACGGCTTCCTCACCACCGACAAGTGGAAGGGCCAGGGCGTCCAGCGCCAGCATCAGGCCAATGCCAAACTGGTCAAGGATTTCGGCGAGCGCGGCAGCATCACCGGCTTCGTCGATTTCTCCGACCGGCGCGAGAACGACTATCAGGACCTCAGCCTCGACATCATCCGCCGCCGCGGGCTGAACAACGACAACATCACCGGCAACTATCCGCTCGCGCTGCAGATCGGGCGGGTTTACGCCAACCAGCAAACGCGCGCCGGCAGCGCGACGGCTGCTTTGCCATATCCTTCGTCGGGTCTGTCGTTTCCGACCGGCATCGCCACCGTGGACGACGTCTATTACGATGCTGGCGGCCTGCGGCGCGACTGGCTTGGTGGCCTGACCTTCGACGCCCGATTGACCAGCGTTCTGTCGATCACGTCGACCAGCTATTATCACCGTAACAAGGGGCAGGGATCGTGGATCACGCCCTACCTTGCCACGCCGGCAGGCGCGCCCAATGCCGACGGTTCACCGATCACCAACCCGGCGCCGCTCTCGTTTCGCACCACCGAATATGGCATCGACCGGGCCGGCAATCTGACGCGGCTGCTCGTCGAGACGGGAGCAAACCGTTTCGAACTCGGCGGCTGGTATGAAAGCAACACCTTTACGCAGGCGCGTCGCTTCTACGGCATGGCTGCCGGCAGCACCCCCAATCGCGAGACGCTGGCCTTCCAGTCCAGCCCGTTCGCGACGCAATATAACGGCAAATACGATACGGAGACGCTGCAATATCACGTCGCCGACACGCTCGACCTCGGTCCGCTGACCTTGAACGGCGGGTGGAAGGGCATGCGGATACGCAATCGAGCGAACCTGCTCACGGGCGCGCTGGTCGCTGGCAAAATCCAGGCGCGCGATTGGTTCCTGCCGCAGGTCGGCGCCTTGTATCGGCTGGGTGGCGGCGTCGAGGCATTCGCCAGCTACACGGAGAACATGCGTGCCTTCGTTTCCGCGGCGACGGCGGGGCCGTTCGCGACGACGCAGGACGGTTTCGATGCGATCCGCTCGACCTTGAAGCCGGAGACGTCGAAGACCGTCGAGGGTGGCGTCCGGCTGCACAGCGGCGGCTTGCAGCTGTCTGCGGTCGGCTATTACGTCGACTTCGCCAATCGCCTGCTGACCTTTTCCAATGGCGCGGGCATCATCGGCAATCCGCCGACCCTCAACAACGCCGGCAACGTCGAAAGCTACGGTGCCGAGGCGTCGGCAAGCTATCGCATCGTCCGGCCGCTGACGCTGTTCGCCAGCTATTCCTACAACAAGTCGACCTATCAGGACGATGTCCGTGACGCCAAAGGCGTCGTCTTGTCGCCGACCAAGGGCAAGACCGTCGTCGATACGCCCGAACATATGGTCAAGGGCGAGATCGTCTATGACGACGGCGGCATCTTCGCGCGCGCCGGCGGCGATTACATGACGAAGCGCTACTTCACCTATCTCAACGACCAGTCGGTCGGCGCGCGGCTGCTGGTCGATGCCAGCATCGGCTATCGGCTGCGCGGCCTCGGCGGCGTGCTGGAGGGACTTGCGATCGAGGGCAGCGTCACCAACCTCACCGACAAGCGCTACATCGCGACGATCGGCAGCAACGGCTATGTCGCCAGCGGCGACAATCAGACGCTGCTCGCCGGCGCGCCGCGCCAGTGGTTCGTCACGCTACGCCGCGGCTTCTGACCGGCCGGGCGTCAGCGGGTGCCGAGCAGGCGACGATATTCCTGCTCGGCATGCCCGTAGGTGTCGCCGGCAAGCTGCATCAGCTTGCCGCGATCGCGCACCACGACGCGGCCGCGGAAGGCCCGGATCGCCTGTTCTTCCTCCAGCCGATGCAGCGCATCGGTGACGCTGCTGCGCCGCACGCCCAGCATCAGCCGGAACTCCTCATGCGTCATGCAGATATCGTCCTCGCGGACGCGATCGTGATAGAGCAGGATCCAGCGCGCCATGCGCCGCTCGATCGGGTGCGCCAGTGACGAGACGATCGTCCGCCCCATTTGCAGCATCAGCGTCTGGACGAAGCGCAGCAGCACGCTGCGCAGCCCGGCGCTCACTTCCAGCGCGGACAGGAGCGCCGCGGCGGGCAGGCGCAGCGCCTCGCCATGTTCGGCGCGCATCGTCACGTCATAGGGCGAGCGGTCGTCGCCGAGCAGCAGCGGCCAGCCAATGAATCCCTCCGCGCCGACCAGCGCCACCGCATAGCGCCGGTCGCCTTCCAGCGCGTCGAGGATGCCGGCGATGCCGTCGTTGAGGAAGCAGACGCTGGCGATCCGCTCGCCGGCGCGGGCAATATCGTCCCACACCGCGAACGACACGCGTTCCAGATGCGGGGCCAGCAGCGCCCAGTCCGCCTCGGCCAGTTGCAGCAGCAGCCGGTTGCTGGTGCCCCGATCCTGCGCGCCGATCACGCTCTTCAACCCCGTCGCCATCCGCCGTTTGCGTCCCCCGCAGCTCCGCCGGTGCCCTTTGGTCCGGTTCCGTACAGCAACATAGATTGATCCGGGTTGTTCCTCGACAGTAACAACAGGAGAAAACATGTCCGTCACCCGCACGTCCGCGCGCACCGCGACCACCGTCGCCGTCGCGCTGCTCGCCTCGACCGCCGTCTGGGCGCAGTCCGCCCCCTCGCCGAGCGCGCCGCCACCGCCCGCACCGCCCGCCACCGCGACCCAGCCGCCCAAGGCGGCGCCCGACATGCAGGCGGTGCTCGACGCGCTCGCCGGGCTCGGCGGCAAGCCGATCGAGACTCTGACCCCGGCCGAAGCGCGCATGCAGCCGTCCGCCGCCGACGGCGCCAAGGCGGTGATGGCCAAGCGCGGCATGCCGACGACGCCCGATGCTTCGGTGACGACGCAGGACAAGCCCTATGGGGGCGATCCCAAGCAGTTCGCGCGCATCTACAAGCCCGCAAACGCGCCCGCCGGCGGTGCGCCGCTGCCGGTGATCGTCTATTATCACGGCGGCGGCTGGGTGATCGCCGATGTCGATACCTATGACGCGGCACCGCGTGCGATGGCCAAGGCGCTCAATGCGATCGTCGTCTCGGTCGAATATCGCCACGCGCCCGAGTTCAAATTCCCGGCGCAGCATGACGATGCCGCCGCCGCCTATCGCTGGACGTTGCAGAATGCGGCGAGCTGGGGCGGCGATCCCGCCAAAATCGCCCTCGCCGGGGAAAGCGCCGGCGGCAATCTCGCCGTCGCCACCGCGATCTACGCCCGCGACAATCGCCTGACCGCGCCGCTGCACGTCATCTCGGTCTATCCGATTGCCAACAGCAGCAAGACGCTGCCGTCGCGTCGCGATTCGGCGAATGCCAAGCCGTTGAATGCGGCGATGCTCGACTGGTTCGGCTATTATTACCAGACCCGCGCCGCCGATGCGCAGGATCCGCGGCTCAACCTGGTCGCCGCCGATCTGCGCGGGCTGCCGCCGACGACGATCATCAACGCGCAGATCGATCCGCTGCGCTCGGACGGCGAGACGCTTGCCGCGGCGATGCGCAAGGCGGGTGATAAGGTCGAACAGCGCACCTTCCCCGGCGTCACGCACGAATTCTTCGGCATGGCGAAGGTGGTGCGCGGCGCCCAGGACGCCAATGCGCTCGCGGTCGCGCGGCTGAAGGCGGCGTTCGCCGCACCGGCGCGCACGCGCTGATCCCGACGCGGGGCGGAATCCTCCGCCCCGCGTTCCCTGCCCGAAGAGGAGACCTTCGATGACCGACGCCCCCATCCGCTATCGCCCCGACGTCGAGGACGTGCAGCCCGACGAAGGCGAGACGATCGCCGCGCTCTGCACCACCTTCGACACGATCCTGGAACGGACCGCCGAGGATTATGGCCACGCCGTCCGCTCGGTCCACGCCAAGGCGCACGCCCTGCTCGACGGCGAATTGGCCGTCGATGCCGACCTGCCGCCCGAGCTCGCGCAGGGGCTGTTCGCCAGCGCCGGCACGCACAAGGTGCTGCTGCGCCTGTCGACCAACGCCGGCGACATCCTGCCCGACGCGATCAGTCTGCCGCGCGGCGTGGCGATGAAGGTGTTCGACGTCGAGGGCGCGCGACTGCCCGGTGCCGAGGGCAATGCGCAGGACTTCGTGATGGTCAACGGCACGGTGTTCCAGGCCAAGACCGCCGACAAGTTTCTCGGCAACCTCAAGCTGCTCGCCAAGACAACCGATCGGCTGGAGGGCACCAAGAAGGTGCTGTCGTCGGTGTTGCAGGGCGTGCGCGCGACGCTGGAGACGGTCGGCGTCGAGAGTGCGGCGCTCAACTCGCTCGGCGGCGCCCCCAATGCCGAGCCGCTCGGCGAGACCTATTACAGCGTCACGCCGTTCCGCTACGGTGACTATATCGCCAAGTTCAGCCTGAAGCCGATCGCGCCGGAGATGACCGCGCTGACCGGCAAGACGATCGACGTCGACGGTCGCGAAGACGCGATCCGCGACGAAGTGCGCAGCGAAATGCGCACGATCGACGCCGCATGGGAGTTCCGCGTGCAATTGTGCCGCGACCTTGACCGCCAGCCGATCGAGGATCCGACGGTGGAATGGGACGAGGACGAGGCGCCGTTCCACCGCGTCGGCATCGTCCGCGCCGCCGCGCAGGAAAGCTGGTCCGAGGACAACGTCCGCGCGATCAACGAGGAGAGCCGCTTCAGCATCTGGACGGGGCTCGACGCGCATCGCCCGCTCGGCAACATCAACCGTGCGCGCAACGAACCCTATCGCCACTCCGCCGACTTCCGCGCGCGGGTGAACGGCTGCCCGTATCACGAGCCGATGGGGGTTTAAGCGCCCCCATCGGCTGGTGATAAGGCGTGGGCGATCCCCCGGCGTGACCCGGAGCCATACGTAACGTCTGATGTACCCCGGCCTCCGCCGGGGTACAGCGCCGCGAAAATGTCAGCGGCTGACGAACTGCTGCTGGGACGGCGAATAGCGTGCGCCGTGGATCTCGATCCCGGCCAGCGCATCGCCGATGCGGGTCAGATCGTCGCCGCCCAGCACGACGTCCGCCGCGCTCAGATTTTCCTCCAGCCGGTGCAGTTTCGTCGTTCCCGGGATCGGCACGATCCACGGCCGCTGCGCCAGCAGCCAGGCGAGCGCGATCTGTGCCGGCGTCACCGCTTTCTCCGCCGCCAGCGTCGCGATCAGATCGACCAACGCCTGATTGGCCTGCCGCGCCTCCGCGGCGAAACGAGGAACGTTGCTGCGGAAGTCATCGGCGTCGAACGTCGTGTCCGCGTCGATCTTGCCGGTCAGGAAGCCCCGGCCGAGCGGCGCGAACGGGACGAAGCCGATGCCGAGTTCCTCCAGCAGCGGCAGGATCTCCGCTTCCGGCTCGCGCCACCACAAGGAATATTCGCTTTGCAACGCGGTGACCGGCTGCACCGCATGCGCGCGGCGGATCGACTCGACCCCGGCCTCCGACAGGCCGAAGTGGCGGACCTTGCCGGCCTGGATCAGCTCGCGCACGGTGCCCGCGACATCCTCGATCGGCACGTTCGGGTCGACGCGGTGCTGGTAGAGCAGATCGATATGATCGGTGCGCAGCCGGGTCAGCGCCGCGTCGGTGACCGTACGGATATTCTCGGGCCGGCTGTCGAGCCCCTCGGTGGTCACGCCGTTGGTGAAGCCAAACTTGGTCGCGATCACCACCTCGTCGCGCACCGGCGCGAGCGCTTCGCCGAGCAGATCCTCGTTCGCGCCCTGCGCATAGGCCTCGGCGGTGTCGAAGAAGGTCACGCCGCGATCGTGCGCGCCGCGCAGCAGCCGGATCGCCTCGCTTCGCTCGGTGGCGGGTCCATAGGCGTAGCTCAGCCCCATGCAGCCCAGCCCCAGCGCCGACACTTCGAGCCCGCGGCCCAATATACGCGTCTGCATCATTCGTCCTCCGATTGGTTCTTGCGCAAGATAGGCGGTCGCGGAGCGCGCGATTAGACAGGGCGCATCGCTTGAGCCTATGAATGCCGATCATGAGTTCTGATCTGCGCCGCGAAGATCTCGCCAGCCTGGTGTTGTTCCTGACGGTCGCCGAGGAGCGCAGCTTCACCCGCGCCGCGGTTCGCCTCGGCCTGTCGCAATCGGCGCTGAGCCATGCGATGCGCCGGCTCGAAACGAAGCTGGGGCTACGGCTGCTGACCCGCACCACGCGCAGCGTCGCACCGACCGAGGCGGGCGAACGCCTAATCGAGACGCTGCGGCCCGCGCTCGACGCGATCGACGGTCGCATCGCCGCGCTGACCGAGTTGCGCGAGAAGCCGGCGGGCACGGTGCGGATCACCACCCCCGAACAGCCGGCGCGATCCATCCTGTGGCCGGCGCTCGACCGGCTCGCGGCCGCCTATCCCGACGTCTGCGTCGAGCTCGATCTCGACGCGAGCCTGACCGACATCGTCGCCGGACGGTTCGACGCCGGCGTGCGACTCGGCGAGCGGCTGGAACGCGACATGATCGCCGTACCGATCGGCCCGCGTCTGCGGATGGCGACGGTCGCCGCGCCGGACTATCTCGCCCGGCACGGGGCGCCGGCGACGCCGCACGATCTGTCCCGCCACGCCTGCATCAACCGGCGGATGCCCAACGGCAGCCTGTATGTCTGGGAATATGAAAAGGATGGCCGCGTGCTCAACGTCAAGGTCGAGGGCCGGATCGTCGTCAACGACGTCGACCTGATCCTGACCGCGGCACGCGCCGGCCATGGCCTCGCGCACGTCGTCGAGGATCGGGTCCTGACCCCGGTCGCCGACGGGTCGCTCGTCCGCCTGCTCGCCGATTGGTGCGCACCGTTCGACGGCTATCACCTTTACTATCCGTCGCGCCGCCAACCTTCGGCGGCATTTGCGCTTGTGTTGGAAGCATTGCGGTATCGCGATCCGTTCGCATAAGCGAACAGCGAACTGGCCGACGTTGGTAGAAACATGCGCCGAGCCGAGGCCTCTCGCGAATTTTTCACCTTTTCCGCCGGGGCTCTCCCCGGCAGCCGTGCTTGCCTAAACCCTTGTGACGCCGGTCCAAACTGCCGATGGCGGGACGCCACGATCGTCTAGCATCCGCAGGAAGCTGTTCAAAATCAACCACTTAGTTGAGTAAACGATTGGCGGGGAGGTTATGTCCATTTTTAACCAATCATTACGAAATGAGTCATAGCCGGGCACAACAACGTCAAGTGGAGCCTGCGATGTCCCTCGCCAAGAAAAGCACGATGTCCCTTCCCGGCGAGACCAGCGCTCGTTCCGGCGGCATGAACAGCAGCAGCGTCCGCCTGACCGCAGACGCCGAAAAGCGTCGCGCCAGGACGTTCGCCCGCCAGCAGAAGGGCTCCGAACGACTCGCTTCCGCCACCGCCGAACTGTCCAGCGGCATTGCCGAAGCCTCGTCGGCGTCCGAGGAGCTGCGCAAGGCCGCCGAGCAGATCAGCGTCGGCGCCGAACAGGCCTCGGCCGCGGCGCAGCAGACGATGAAGTCGATGACGCTCGCCACCGATCGCCTGCGCGACATGAAGACGCGTGCCGACGACTCGGCGACGCTGACCCAGGCGCTGGCCGACCTCGTCGCGACGACGGGCAGCGACGTCGCCAATTCGCTGGGCGCGATCGTCCGCGCCTCCGAGCGTCAGGAGGCATCGGTCAAGCTGGTCGAGGAACTCGACCGTCAGGCAAGCGCGATCGGCGAGGTGGTCAAGGCCGTGGCGCGCATCGCCGACCAGACCAACCTGCTCGCGCTCAACGCCGCGATCGAGGCGGCGCGTGCTGGCCAGCACGGCAAGGGCTTCGCCGTCGTCGCCGACGAGGTCCGCACCCTCGCCGAAACGAGCGAGAAGTCGGCGCGCGACATCCAGGACCTCATCGTCCAGGTGCAGGACGACGTGCGGCAGGTTGCCGAGGGCATCGAGACATCGGCGACCTCGGCGCGCGAGGAGGCGCAGAAGGGTACGATCGTCACCGCCGGGCTCGACCGCATCCGCGAGGAGATGGCCGACATCCTGAAGGGCTGTACCCTGATCGCCAGCGGCGCCGAGGATGCCGTACAGGCGGCCAACGAAGCGCTGAAGGGCGCCGAGGTGATCGCCGCTGCCGCCGAGGAACAGGCCGCCGCCTGCCAGGAATCGAGCAACACGATCGAACAGCAGACCGGCGCGCTCGAACAGAGCGAACAGGCCGCGCAGGAACTCGGCCAGCTGTCCGAAGAGCTGAAGAACAGCACCAACATCAGCAAGAGCGCCGAGGAAGTCGCGTCGGCGGCCGAGGAATTGTCGAGCGCGGTCGAGGAGATCAACCGCGCGTCGGTGCAGGTTTCGACCGCCCTGGAGCAGATCAATCGCGGCTCGCAGCAGTCCGCCGCCGCCACCCAGCAGTCGGCAACGGCGATCGAACAGATCGAACAGAATGCCAAGGCCGCCGCGCAAGCCGCCGCGTCCGGCGCCGAGAAGGGCGAGGAGATCGCCAGATTGCTCGACGAGAACAAGACATTGGTCGGTGCGATGATGCAGGGCGTCGCCGCATCGGTCGCCGCCGGCCGCAACAGCCGCGACCAGATCAGCGCGCTGGAACAGGTCAGCCGCCGTATCGACAAGATCATCGATGCGATCACCACCGTGTCGATCCAGACCAACATGCTCGCGGTCAGCGGCTCGGTCGAGGCGGCGCGGGCGGGTGAATTCGGCAAGGGCTTCGCCGTCGTGTCGACCGACATCCGCAACCTCGCCCGCGATTCGGCGGAAAATGCCGAGCGGATCAAGGATACGGTGAAGAGCATCCAGGACACGATCGGCATCGTTCGCACCGATTTGCAGGACATCGCCGACACCGCCGCCGCCGAGGTCGAGAAGAGCCGGGCGATCTCCACCGGGCTGGAGCGGATCGCCGTCGACGTGAGCGAGGTCGTGCGCGGCAACGGCGAGATCTCCGATGCCGCCGGCGAGGTCGCCCGCGCGCTCGGCGAGACGCAGGTCGCGATCGAGCAGATCGCCACCGCCGCGCAACAGGCGGTGCGCACCTCGAACGAGGCGAGCAACGCCGCCCGCGAACAGGCACGCGGCGCCGAACAGCTCGCCGCCGCGATCGAAGAGATCGCCTCGCTGGCCGACGAACTGCAGGCCGCCTGATCCCCGACCGCGACGAAAGGACGGGCGCATGACCGAGACGACGACGATCCCGGCGGAGGCCATCGCCTCCGCCGACTCCAATGCCGCAGACCATGACCGCGCTGGCCTCTGCCAGTTCGTGATCTTCCACAGCGCCGGCGAGATGTTCGCCGTGCCGCTGGAACAGGTGAAGGAGATCATCCGCGTACCCGACGTGGTGCGGATGCCGCTCAGCCCGCCGGCGCTGATGGGGCTCGCCAATCTGCGCGGCACGGTGCTGCCGGTGCTCGACCTGCGCCATCTGTTCGGCCTGCCGCCGGTGCTGAGCGACGACGCCAGCCGCGTCGTCGTGCTAGATCACGGCCACCCGGTCGGCCTGATGGTCGATCGCGTCGCCAATGTCGTCACCGTCGAGCGCGAGCGGCTGGAGCCGGTGACGCAGATCCAGGCGACGATCGACACCGAATTGCTCACCGGCATGATCAAGGAGGAGGACGGCCGCGGCATCGTCATGGTGCTCGACGTGTCCAAGTCGATCGGCCGCACCTTTGCGGCGCAGGACGCGGCGCTGCGCCTCGCCGACGTCGCCGGGCCGACCGCGCTGACGCTGGACGACGACGTCGCCGACGCTGCCGCCGACGAGGACCAGTTGGTCAGTTTCGAAGTCGACGGCCAGGAATATGCCTTCCCGATCGGCGAGGTGCAGGAGATCGTCCAGCTGCCCGCCGCGATCACGCAGGTGCCCGGCACTTCCGGCCACGTGCTGGGCGTGACGACGCTGCGCAACCGGCTGCTGCCGCTGGTGTCGCTGCGCACGATGTTCGGCATGCCGGTGGAGGCGTTCACCGACGCCAACAAGGTCGTCGTCGTCTCGTTGCCCGGCGAGCGCGACGGCGAGGCGCTGTCGGTCGGCGTCGTGATGGACAAGGTGAAGGCGGTACTGCGCGTCGAGCGCGCGCTGGTCGAGCCGGTGCCCGCCGCGCTCCATTCGCAGGACGGGCACAGCGATATCCGCGCGATCTGCCGCCTCGACGAAGGCCGCCGGCTGGTGTCGGTGCTGTCGGCGGACGCGATGTTCGACGTCGACGAATTGCGCGCGCTGCGCGCCACGCAGGGCGATGCCGGTGCCGCAGCGGACGGCGCCGCCGAAGGAGATGCCACGATGAGCGATGCGACGACCGAAGACGCGCAATATGTGATCTTCCGCCTGATGGGCGAGGAATATGGCGTGCCGGTCGAGGCGGTGCAGGAGATCGTCCGCGTTCCCGACCAGCTCACCCACGTTCCCGGCACCCCCGATTTCGTCGAGGGCGTCATCAACCTGCGCGGCACCGTGTTGCCGGTGATCGACCAGCGCCGCCGCTTCGACCTCGAAGAGGCGGTCCGGTCCGACCGCCAGCGGATCATGGTCTTCACCATCCACGGCCAGCACGTCGGCTTCATCGTCGACAGCGTGTCGGAAGTCGGCCGCATTCCCGAGGCGACGATCTCGGCGGCGCCCGATCTGTCGGGCAGCCGCGCCAAGGTCGTGCGCGGCGTCGCCAATCTCACCGCGCAGAACCGCATGATCCAGCTGCTCGACGTCGATTGCCTGATCGAGCCGGCGGCCGACGCGCTGCTTCCGCCGCACCAGCCGGCGCTCGCCGCCTGAGCCTGCCATGACCCGTGTCCTCGTCGTCGATGATTCCGCGCTGATGCGCCGTCACCTCGCCCAGCTCCTCCAACAGCAACCCGGCTTCGAGGTTCGCACCGCGCGCAACGGCGCCGAGGCGCTGGAGCTCGTCGAGGCATTCGACCCGCAGGTCGTCACGCTCGACGTCAACATGCCCGAGATGGACGGCATCACCTGTCTGTCGCGGATCATGGTCGGCAGTCCGCGCGCGGTCATCATGGTCTCCTCGATCACCGCCGCGGGGGCGGAGACCACGTTGCAGGCGCTCAGCCTCGGCGCGCTCGACTTCGTGCAGAAACCGGGCGGTACGATCTCGCTGTCGCTCGACGAGATCGCCGCGCAGCTCGTCGCCAAGGTGAAGGTGGCGGCGGGCGCGCGGGTGCGCGGACGCGCCGGGGTGGTCAAGCCGCCGCCCTCCGCCCCCGCGCCGCCACCCGCACGGATGATGAAGGACGGCACCACCGAGCCGGGCCTCGTCATCCTCGGCGTCTCGACCGGCGGCCCGTCCGTGCTCGAGACGATCCTGCCCGCACTCCCGGCCACGCTGCCGTGGCCGGTGCTGGTCGCGCAGCACATGCCGAGCAGCTTCACCGGCGTCTTCGCGCGCCGGCTCGACGCCTTGTGCGCGATCCCCGTGCAGGAGGTGCGCGCGCCGACGCCGCTGCTCGGCGGCAACGTCTATATCGCGCGCGGCGATGCCGACATGATCGTCGCCCGCCGCGGTGGCGTGCTCACCGCAATGTCGGTGCCGGCGAGCGAACAGCATGCCTGGCATCCCAGCGTCACCCGGCTGGTTGAGAGCGCCGCCGAGCACGTACCCGCCGACCGGCTGATCGGCGTCCAGCTCACCGGCATGGGCGACGACGGCGCGGAGGCGATGGCGCGCTGTCACCGCCGCGGCATGCGGACGATCGCACAGGACGCCGACAGCAGCGCGGTGTTCGGCATGCCCTACGAACTCATCCGCCGCGCGGGCGCCAACCTCGTTCTGGCGAGCGACGCCATTGCCGGACAGATCGCCATCTGGCTCGCTTCGAACCGGCGCGCTCACGCGTCATAATCAACAGGATACGCACCGTGCCGCTGGTCAAAGCCCCTATCGATACCCCCGCCGAACCATCGTCCGCGGCGGCCTGTACGCTCGCCGATCTGGTCGATCTGCTCGCCTCGCCGAGCGGGGCGGATCGCCGCGCCGCGGTGCGCGGGCTGGAGGCGCATGCCGACGGCGTCGCCCCGCTCTGCGCCCGCCTCGCCGAGGAGAATGCGCCGAGCGTGCGCGAGGCGATCATGGCGGCGCTGATCCGGCGGCGCTCGCCCGAGGTCGTGACGGCGCTGCTGCCGTTGCTGCGCAGCGAAGGCGCGCCGCAGCGCAATGCCGCGCTGGAAGGTCTCGCGGCGATGCCCGACGAGGTCGCGCCGCATGTCGAACAACTGCTGCGCGATGCCGACGACGACGTGCGCATCTTCACCGCGAACCTGCTCAGCGTGCTCCCGCATCCGCGTGCCGCCGCATGGCTCGTCGCCGCTCTGGACGACGCGCACGTCAACGTCTGCGCCGCGGCGACCGACGGGCTGGCGGAGATCGGCGACGAGACCGCCCTGCCGGCGCTGCTCGCTCTGCCCGACCGCTTCCCCGGCGACAGCTTCATCGCCTTCGCGGTGCAGGTCACCGCGCAGAGGATCAACCGGTGCTGAGCGCCTCCAGATCCGCCGCCGCCGCCGCCGCGCCGCCACCGGGCGCACCGGCCATCACGCCACAGGATTACGCCAAGTTCTGCGAGTTTTTCTATCGCAAGACCGGCATGATGTTCAGCGACACCAAGGCCTATTTCGTCGAGCGCCGGCTGCAGGATCGTATCCTGGCGACGGGCAAGACGACGTTCCGCGACTATTTCACGCTGGTGCGTTTCGAGACGTCGGGCGTCGAGATGCAGCATCTCGTCAACGCGATGACGGTCAACGAGACCTATTTCTACCGCGAGGACTATCAGTTCGACGCTCTGGTCCAGCACGTCCTGCCCGAGATCGCCAGGAACCGTGCACCGGGAAAGCCGATCCGCATCTGGTCGCTGCCCTGTTCGACCGGCGAGGAACCCTATTCGATCGCGATGCAGATCCTGGAGAATTGGCCGCAGGCCGATGCCTATGACATCCAGATCCTCGCCTCCGACATCGACAGCCGCGTCATCGCCGATGCCCGCGCCGGCATCTACAGCGATCGCGCGCTCCATCGCCTCTCGGCGCAGCTCAAGGGCAAGTATTTCACGCCGCACGCCGAGGGCTTCCGCATCTGCGACGCGCTGCGCCAGTCGATCGACTTCACCGTCGTCAACGTGTCGGACGCGATGGCGATGCGCCGGTTCCGCGACATCGACGTGATCTTCTGCCGCAACATGCTGATCTATTTCGACGACGTGTCGCGGCGCGAGGCGGTCGAGACGCTCTACGACAGCATGCGGCCGGGCGGCGTGATCTGCCTCGGCCATTCGGAGAGCATGAGCCGCATCCAGTCGATGCTCGAACGGATGGGGGTCAATATCCGCGGCGACACGATGCGGACGCAGAACGTCGCCGCCGTCTCGGTGACCGCGACCCTGCCCGCCTTCGCGCGCGCCGGCAGTACGATCGACGTGCAGATCGCCGCGATGGGCGACGCCACCAGTTTGCAGGGCGGCCTGCTGCTCGTCACCTCGCTGCGCGGGCTCGACGGGGAGATCTATGCGGTCGCACAGGGGCCGCTGTCGGTGTCGGGCTTCCGCGCGCAGGGCGCCGCCGCCTCGATCAGCCGCGGCGTGACCACCTCGGCGCGCATCGCCGGCGGGGCGATCGTCGAACGCGAAGTGCCCTATTCGCTGCGCACCGCGACGACGCTGAAGCTCGCGCTCAAGAACCCCGATTTCACCACCGCCTTTCGCATCGCCGAGGTGATCAACCGCCGTTTCGACCGCGTCGCGCGGGTGCTCGACCCCGGCACGATCGAACTCGCGCCGCCGGCAGGCTCGGTGGATCACGTCATCGATCTCGTCGCGAGAATCGAGGAGCTGCCGGTCGAGGTCGACCTGCCCGCCCGCGTCGTCATCAACGAGGCGTCGGGGACGGTGGTGATGGGCGCCGACGTGCGGATCAGCCCGGTCGCGATCGCGCAGGGCGGGCTGACGATCAGCATCGCCGAGACGCCGGTCGCGTCGCAACCCGGCCCCTTCTCCAACGGCACCACCGAAGTGCTGCCGCGTACCCAGATCGGGGTGAGCGATGGCAACGGCCGCGGGCTCGGCGTCCTGCACAATGCGACGTCGCTGGTGTCGCTGGTCGCCGGATTGAACGCTTTCGGGGTCAGCCCCCGCGATCTGATCACCGTGCTCCAGGCGCTGCGCACCGCTGGCGCGCTCCAGGCGGAAATCGAGGTACAATGATGGACAACAGTCTTTCCGCCGCTTTGCCCGCCGCGACGCCGGCGCCGCAGCCGATCCGCACGGCCAACGATCCGGCGGCGACCGCGCAATCGTTCGAGGCGGTGTTCGTCGGCCAGATGGTGCGGATCATGATGGACACCGCGCCGTCGGACGGGCCGTTCAGCGGCGGCCATGGCGAGGAGATGTTCCGCGGCGTGCTCGCCGAGAAGATGGGCGATGCGATCGCACGACGCGGCGGGTTCGGTCTCGCCCCGGCGGTGCTCAACCAGATCATCGCCTTGCAGGAGGGCGGCGCATGATCGACCGGCTGACCGACGTGCTCGACTCGCTGCTGATGCTGATGGAGGAGGAGACGCGGCATCTGCAGGAAAGCCCGTTCGGCGCGGCGCTGCCCGAGCTGGCGGCGACCAAGGTGCGGCTGGTCGGCCAGCTCGAACAGATGACCGCCGCTTACGGGCGCAGCACGGTCGACTGGAACCGGTCGCTCGACGAGGCGCAACGCGCGCGGCTCGAAGAGCTGCTCGCGCGGCTGGAGCCGATCTCCGCCGCCAATGCCGCGGCGCTGGAGCGGCAGATCGATCTGTCGGTGGAAATGATCGGCGCGATCACCAGCGAGGCGAAGCGGCTCGCCGGGCGCGCCACCTCGACCTATGGTGCGCAAGGTCATCTGTCGCGCTTTGATCCGACGATGCCGATCGCGATCAATTCGAGTTATTGAGCGCGCGCCGATGCTCGCCCGTCCTATCCCGTGCCGGATTGTGGTGGCGTCAGTCGAGCAGCACCGCGACGACGGTACCGACGTCGGCGGCGTCGAGCGTGTCGAGCTCGATCTCGCGGTCGGGATTGACGCTGTAGCCGATCATCCGGCCTTGGCGATCGAAAGTGACGACCAGCAGGCGCAGCCCGCCCGCCTCGCGCACGACGGCGAGCCCGCCGGAGGATGGGAAGCGGTCCGGATCGACCACCACGATCGCATGCGCGGGCAGCGCCGGCCCCAACGTCGCCCGGCAGACGCGCAGGCCGTAGCTGTTGAGCTGGGCATGGCGCGGCGCCTCGACGGTGCGGCCGACCGGCACGCGCTCGACCAGTCCGTCGGCGAGCGGCGCGCCGAACACCGGCACCAATCGCACCGTCGCGGTCTCGGACCGTTCGATCGCGGCAAGGACGGCGGCGTCCACCCCGTCCGGCGACGTCGCGGCGGACGCGACGCGCGGCGGTTGCGCGGCCTTGACGCGGATCGCCGCCGGCTGCGCGGGATCGTGCAATTCCTCGCGCAACAGCGCGACGCGGGCGCGCGTCTTCTCGATCCGCGCCGCGCTGCTCGCCGCGGCGGGCAGATAGGCGCGCAGCGTGCCATCGGTATCGGCCCGCGCGACATGCGCGCGCAGGCTCTCCGCATCCGTGACGTCGAGCAACTGGCAGACCGCACGCACGGTCTGCGCGTTCCAGCGGCCGAGCGGCTTGTAGCCGTTCTCCAGCCGCGACAGGATCACCGGCGCGATGCCGAAGCGGCGTTCGACGTTGACGATCGACAGCGACCGATCGGCATCGCGCCGCGCGCGGATCGCCGCGGCGAGCAGCACCGCAAAGCGATCCTCGGCGATCTCCTCGTCGGTCAGGTCCTGCAATTCCGTCGCCCATGCGGCGATGTCGAACGCCGGATCGTCGATATCGAGCAACAGATCCTCGGGCGCGACGCGCATCGCCATCGCAATGCTGCGCAACTCGCTGGCCTTGGCGACGACCTCGCCGCGTTCGATCTTGGAGAGGCGGACATAGGGGATGTCCGGCAATACGGCCGACAATCCGAGCAGCCTGGCGAAGCCCTGTTGCTTGCGTAATTCGCGCACGGCATTGGGGAAGACGATCGAGCGATAGCGGTCGATATCCGGACCGTCAGCGCTAACCCCTTGTGCTGCCCCGGCTTCTTGCTCTCGGACACTGTCTGCGTGGCTCATCGGCGCAGCTTGTGCCCGAATGTGTGCGCTCTGTCGATCAGCGCTCACGGCCATTCCGGTGCGATTCCCGTATGATCGGACACGGCAAACCGCGGCGCCCGATCATCAACCCGCGGTTCAGCCTGCCACGCCTAGCGCGACGGTGCTGCCGGAGACGAGGATGCGCGACCATGCCGACGAAGCCGACGCACGCCGCAACGATGAGCGCGGCGGCGGATCGCGACCGGCGGATCGATCACAGCCTGTCGGCGCTGCTCGTCCTGCAAGGCGTCACATTGTTCGTGGTCGTGCCGATGGCGCAGGGCTGGTCGTCCGGCCGCAGCCTGCTCGACGCCTGCCACCTCGCCTTCGCTTTCATCTGCGTCACCGTCTTCACCCGGAACCGGCTGTGGCGGGTGCTGCTGATCGTGTCGATCGCGTTGCTGACCGCATGGCCGGCATTCGGGCGGGTGGTGTCCGCCTCGCTCCAGCTCGACGCCACCGAGCAGCACGAGGCGATCGCGCTGGTCGCCTTCCTGTTCAACGTCGCGGTGACTGCGGTGGTCGCGCCGCACGTCTTCGCCGCGGGGCGGGTGACCGCGCATCGCATTCGCGGCGCGGTGCTGCTCTATCTCAACGTCTCGGCGTTGTTCGCGATCGCCTATGGCGCGATCCAGATGCATGCGCCGGGCGCCTTCGGCGGTAGCGGGTTCGATCCGCACAGCGCGACCAGCGCGAATGCCGCTTTCACCTATTTCAGCTTGGCGACGATCACCACCACCGGCTTCGGCGACATCGTGCCGGTGGCGCCATTGGCACGCAGCCTCGCCAATCTGGAATCGGTGATCGGCCAGCTCTTCCCGGCAACGCTGCTCGCGCGACTGGTCGCGCTGCATCTGGCGCATGAGGACCGCGGCTAGCGCCGTGCGACCGCCGCCTCCACCGCCGCCAGCGCGGCACGACGCTGCGCGTCGAGCGCGTCGATCGTCGTCGCGGCGAGATCGAAATGCAGCTCGTGCATCTCCATACCGGAACGATACCCCTCCGGCCAGACCGCGGTCAGCGCGAAGCCGCAGCGGCGGAAGAACGGCGCGACCAGCGGCGAGGTATCGACGGTGACGTAGCGGGTCGGCGGCTCGGCGTGGCGTGCGACGTGCACCAGCCGCTCGAACAGCAGCAGCCGGCCGAGCCCGCAGCGGTGGAAGCGTCGCGCCGCCATCCCCCAATAGAGCAGCGCCTTGTTGTAATGGTCCCAGATCTCATACCCGCCAAACGCCGCCGGGACGCCGTCGACGGTGACGACGAACGCCGGACCGTCGGGCTCGTCGAGCGTCTCCTTAAGCCAGCCGCGATCGCCGGCGCCGAAATATTCGGGCAGGTTGGAATCGAAGATCGCCAGCACCGTCGCCCGATCCGCGGCCTCGTAGCGGCGAACCGCGACCCGGCTCATGCCGCCGCCTGCCACAGCGCGACCGTCTCGATCGCCTCGCCATCGTCACGCGTCCAGCAGCGCGACATTCCCTCGCAGCGGGCGGTGGCGTGCACCGGGTCGATCACCTCGGTCTCGATCGACTCCGGGGCGATGCGGCGCGGTTCGCCGACCAGCTTGGCGTGCGCTTCCTTGATCGTCCAGCGCCGCAGCCAGGCACGCGGCTGAACGAGCGGGTCGAGCCGGCGCAGCGCGCGCCCTTCCCGCTCGGTCAGCATGTCCCACAGGGGCGGCGCATCATCGACCAGTTCGCGATCGACCGCGATCGGCCGGGTGGCGGCACCGATCAGGCAGTGCGTGCCGCGATGCGACAGGCCGACGTACCAGCCCCCGGGGCTCGCGACACGCGGCGCGCCCGCGACGGTGCGCGTCAGCCGCACCTCCTCGACGCGCCGCCGCGCCAGCCGCGCCACCAGCGCCCGCGCGAGGTCCTGCCGCGCCGCCGCATCCCGCGCCGCGGCGCGCCACACCACCGGCGCCGCCCCGTCCCAGTCCAGCGCCGCCAGCGGCCCGTCGTGCCAGTGCGGCGTCATCCGCCAGTCGCGATCCGGGCGGGGCTGCCCTCCCAATTGGTGCCGTCGGGCAGGGTCTCGCCCTTCATCACCACCGAAAGATCGCCCAATTGCGCGTCGGCGCCGATCTCCGCATCGTACAGCACGATCGCCAGCGACCCGATCGTCGCACGGTCGCCGACGCGGATCGGGCCGACCTTCATCACCCGGTCCTCGAACAGATGCGTCTGAAGCCCTGCGAAGTCATTGAGCGCGACGTCGTCGCCGATCGTCACCAGATCGTGCTCGGTGAGGTCGGTGGTGTCGATATAGCAGCGCTTGCCGATTTTCGCCCCCATCAGCCGCAGGTAGACGGCGATCCACGGCGTCCCGCGCAACGGTTCGAGCAGATTGGCGACCGCGAGATTCTCGTAGGTCGCGGTGACCAGCTCGCTGCGCCAGACGAAGGTGCTCCACAGCGGCGCGGTGGTCGCCTTGTAGCGGCCGGCGACCAGCCATTTCAGCGCCAGCACGAAGCCGCCGCAGGCGAGGCAGAAGCCGACGTAGAGGAACGGAAAGGCCAGGCCGATCACCAGCCCGCCGCGTTCGAGATCGTCGAGATCGCCGACCACCGACAGCAACAGGCTGAAGAAGACGAGGAAGGCGGTGAGCGACAAGGTGGTGCGCACCGCCTCGATCGACAGGCGCGTCGCGATCAGGCCGCGCGACGGGTTGAAGCGCGCGCCCTCGTCGAACATCGTCGCGACCTGTCGCACCGGCAGCTTGAACGCGGGCGAGCCGAACCAGGTGCTGCCGCTCTCCATCGCCAGCGCCGGGTCCTCGGGCGGCTTGGAGAGCACGCCGATCAGCACCTCGTCGCCGATCTGCGCGCCGCTCGGCAGCAACGCCGAATTGCCGATGAAGCTGCGCCGACCAATGCGGGTGTGCGCCAGCTCGATCGTGCCGTGGCCGATCCGCGCCGCGCCGAAGATGACCGAATCGGCGATGAAGCTCTCCGCGCCGATCTCGACGAGGTCGGGGACGATCGCGCTGGCGGTGGAGATCTCCGCCCGCCGCCCGACCTTGACGCCCAAGGCGCGATACCAGGGGATGACGTAGAGCGTCGCGAAGATCGGATGCAGCAGCCGCAACGCCAGATCGTTGATCTGCTTGACCAGCCAATAACGCACGTAGAACCAGCTATCGAGCGCATAGGTGGCGGGCGCGACCTTGCCGAGGATCAGCCGCTTCGCCGCGACGGTCAGCACGCACATCATCACGACATAGGTCGTCGCGAGGAATGGCGAGACGAGCACATAGGCGTAGCCGGTGGTCGCCCAGTCCAGCTCGATCAGCGCGATGAGGCCCGGCGCGAT
The DNA here is from genome assembly GCF_000764535.1 of Sphingomonas taxi. Classification (NCBI taxonomy): domain Bacteria; kingdom Pseudomonadati; phylum Pseudomonadota; class Alphaproteobacteria; order Sphingomonadales; family Sphingomonadaceae; genus Sphingomonas; species Sphingomonas taxi. The sequence goes on from NZ_CP009571.1 coordinate 1,826,093, forward strand.
CGGCAGGATGGCGATGATCGGCAGCATGAACGCGCCGAGCAGCAGCCCGAGCAGCGGCCCGAGCGGTTCGCGCCCTTCCCGCTGCGGCCGCGCCGGGACGTCGCCGGCGAAGGCCGCGGGCGATCCGGTCCAGCGCTGCCGCGCCGGGATGACCGCATCGGTCGGCAATGCCGACATATCGTCGAGCACCGCATCCTCGCCGAGCGTGGCGTTGCGCCCGACCACCGCCTGCGACCCGACGAACGATCCCGGCGCCAGCGTCACCGTGCCGAGGCGCAGCAGCCCGCGCTCGACCGAACTGGTGGCGAGCACCGCCTGGTCGCTGATGATGGCATCGTCGCCGACCTCGAGCAGATCGGCGGTATCGATGACCCCGGTGCCGATATGGACGCGCGCGCCGATCCTGGCGCCGAGCAGCCGATAATAGCCGCGGATCATCGGCGTGCCCGCCAGATAGGGCGTGGCGGTGACGCCGATGATCCGGCGGATCAGCCACCAGCGGAAATAATAGAAACCCCACAAAGGATAATCGCCCGCCTTGAAGCGGCCCACGATCAGCCATTTGAGCGCGATCGACAGGAACATCGACGCGATCGGCACGATCGTGAAGAACAGGGCACTGAGCACGAGCGCGCTGATCCGGTCGACCCGCCCGGCGAGATGCGTATAGGCGATATAGGGCGAGAACCATTGCAGCCCGGCGAGCGTGTAGATCGGCAGCAGCGCCACCGTCTGCGCCGCGACGCACAGCCGCCGCTTCCACGCCGCGATATGGTGGAAGCTGTCCGCCTGCTGCACCGCGACCGCCGCACTGCCGCCGACGCGCAGCGCCAGCGCGCGGATCGTTGGCGCAGCATAGACGTCCTCGAGCGACAGGCCCTGCAACCCCGGCACCTTGCGCGCGGCGGAGACCAGCCGCGCGGCCTTGAGCGAATGGCCGCCGAGATCCTCGAACAGATCGTCAAGCACCGAGACGGGCTGCGGCGCGAACGCCTCCGCCCAGACGCGGTGCAGCGTCTCCTCCATCGGCGTCGCGGCTGCGACGATCGCGCGATCGGTGGTGACGGTGATCGCCGGCTTGACCAGCGCCTTGCGGTCGACCTTGCCCGAGGCGGGCAGGGTCGGCAGCGCGGCAAGCGTCTGATAGGCGGCGGGGCGCATGTAATTGGGCAGACGTTCGGCGACGAGCGTGCGCAGCCCGGCGAGATCGATCGTCTCGTTGGCGCGCGCGACGAGGAAGGCGGCGAGGAATTCGGCGCCGTCGTCGTCGTTGAACAAGTGCACGACGACCTGCGCGACGCCCGGCCATTCGCCGATCACCGCCTCGATCTCGGCGAGTTCGACGCGGAAGCCGCGGATCTTCACCTGCGTGTCGATGCGGCCGACGAAGTCGATGTCGCCCGCCGCGTCGAGCCGGACGAGATCGCCCGACCGGTAGATCCGCTCGGGACCGCCCGACACCGTGTCGAACGGCGTCATCGTGAACTTCTCGGCGGTGAGGTCGGGCCGGTTGACGTAGCCGACGCCGACGCCGGGGCCGCCGATCACCAGCTCGCCCTCCTGCCCCGCCGGCACCGGCTGCAACGCCCCGTCGACGATCCAGGCGGTATAGCCGGGCAGCGGCTTGCCGATCGTGATCCGTTGGCCGGGCTGCACCTCGGTCCAGGTCGCGGTGACCGAGGTCTCGGTCGGGCCATAGGTGTTGAGCAGCCGCAGCCCCGGCCGGGCGAGCCGCCGCGGCAGGTCGGGCGGACAGGCCTCGCCGCCCATGTTGATGAGGCGCAGCGTCGGTACCGGATGCTCGACCAAAGCGATCAGCGACGGCACGACGTGCCAGATCGTCGCCCCCGCCTCGGCCAGCGCGATCGCGACGTCGGGGCCGCTGGTCGCGAGCGCCTCGGTCGCGACGAGCAGCCGCGCGCCGACGAAGAAGGCGCTCCACATCGTCTCCACCGACATGTCGAAGGCGAGGCTGAAGCCGCCGAACACGACGTCGGCGGGGTCGAGCGCGAGAATCGCACTTTCCGAGCGAACGAGATGGCAGGCGTTGGCGTGGGTGATCATCACCCCCTTCGGCCGCCCGGTCGTGCCCGAGGTATAGATGATATAGGCGAGGTCGTCCGGCACGCTGCCGGTCTGGTCGCGGCCGAGCGGACCGATCGGCTCAGCGGCGAGGTCGCCGAGCTCTGCGTCGATCGCCAGCGTCGCGCCGGCGATCGTCTCGGCGCGGCTGGTCACGGTGAGCGTCAGCGCGGCACCGCTGTCTTCGATGATATAGTCGATCCGGTCCTGCGGATATCCCCAGTCGACCGGCACATAGGCGGCGCCCGCGCGCAGCACGCCGAGGATCGCCATATATTGGTCGAGCCCGCGCGGCAGGCAGAGCACCACCCGGTCGCCGCGGCCGATGCCCATCGCGCGCAGCCGCTGTGCCAGCGCGAGGCTGCGCCGCGCCAGCATGTCGTAGCTCCAGCTGGTGCTGCGGCCATATTCCTCGCTGGCGCCGATCAGCTCCAGCGCAACCGCGCCGCCGCTGCGCCGGCCGGTCGCGTCGAACAGTTCGTGCAGCAGTTCGTCGCGTGCATAAGGCTCTTCGGGGCGCAGCGCCGGGGCGGGCGCGATCGACGCCTGGATGGTGTGATCCGCCGGCGCGATGTCGGGAGTCGTCATAGAATCTGCGTGCATCCCAACGTCTCAATCCTTCGTTACGATCGTAGCGGGTGTCAGAACCACGCGGCGATGCTGAGCGCGACGCCGATCGCCGCGAACAGCCCCGCCCCGCCGAGCAGCCAGCGCCGCCGGGTCAGCGCGCTGATCGAGGCGAGCGCGATGCCGACCTGCAGGAAGGTCATCGCGATCGCCAGCTTGGTATGCGGGCGCAGCGCGCGCCGGGATTCGGCATCCGCCTCTTCCGACCGGCGGTCATACGCTTCCGCCGCCGCACGCAGCGCTTTGCCGCGCCTCGCGTAGCGGGCGGCGTCCGCGGCATAATCGTGCGTCGCGGCCGGTACCAGCACGGCGCTGGTCTCGGCGAGATGGCGCTTGAGATCCTCGGCCTGATAATAGGCCCAATTGTCGGACGCGCGCGCCTTCATCAGCACCGCCTCGTTCTTGTAATAAAGCGCGTCATTCTGTTCGTGGCCGCCGAGGAAGCTGATGATCGCGCCGAGCGTCGCGAGGATCGCCGAAAACAGCGCGATCTTCTGGCCGAGCGGTTCGTGATGCGCGCGTTCCTCGACCGCATCCTCGTGCGCGCCGCGCACCTCCCATTCCTCTTCGCTCATGACCGGTCCGCCGTCCGTGCCGCGCCGACGGCGGCCTCGTCGATATGCTCGCGCACCGCCCGCCCCGACAGGAACACCTCGGTGGCGAAACAGGCGAGCGCGGCGATCGCGGCGACCAGCGCCGCACCGAACAGGCCGAACAATACCGTCGCGGTGCCGGTGTCGCGCAGCACGCCGAAGAAGATCGTCGCCGCCGCGCAACAGGTGAGGCCACCCGCCAGCGCCGCGCTCAGCACCGCCGCGTCGAGCACCTGCGAGCGCAGCCGCAGCCGTGCGAGTTCGGCCGGCGCGCCCTCCCCCTTCGCCTTCAGCGCGTGGATGCGGTCGAGCACCCGCCCGAGCCGCGTCGCGAACACGTTGAGCAACGATCCGACCGCGGTGAGCAGGAAGATCGGCGTGAGGGCGAGCTGGATGACATGCGCGGCACTGTTCAGCGGTTGCGACATCATCGCGATGCGACCCCGTCGCGATCGGAAGCCGCGCGTCGATCCCGCCGCGACACCGCGTCTATCCTCATCCCCGTCATCACCGGCCTCGTCATAACGGACATAACGACCCTGATCTATATTGGTCCCGCTCGTAACGCCGGTCGGCAGGCGATTTCTTGGCGCCGCCGCTTTGCGGCCGTCGCGGTTTCTCCGGCATGAACCATCAGCGCCGCGTCGCGCCGCGGATCAGGTCGCGCGCCTCCTCGCTGGCGGCGGCGGTCGTGGCGTCGCCGTGCACGATATCGTCGGCGAGCAGCATGAGTTGGTGGCCCGTCACCGATCCGCTGTCGGCGACCTCGCCGAGCGCCAGCCCGCCGTCTCGCGCGATCGCCGCATCCCATTCGGCGCGGACGATCGCCCAATAATCGTGGGTCTTCGCCCAATAGTCCTCCGCCGCCGCGACGGGAAAATCACGCGCCGGGACATAGCTGTTGACGACATATTCGTGGACGAAGGTCGCCGGTCGACCGTCCTTGCTGCCGATCTTGGCATTGTCCTGCTCGTGCACCCAGCCGTTCGGCGTCAGGACATGGCGATTGGTGCCGAGATAATGGTCGTAGGGCACGCCGCGCGTCGCATCGCGGCGGGCGAGCGGACGGCGGGTCTCGTCGCTGGTCCAGCGGGTCGCGCCATCGTCGTAGCGCCAGCGACCGATGCCGCCATAGCGGGGGCTGTCGTCGGTCTGCCACACCGTCTGCGACCAGGCGCCGCGCCGTTCCGCCTCGGGCACCGGGCGCAGCGTCCAGCGACCGGGCGCGACATAGGTCAGCACGTGCGCCGGCTGGAACGTCCAGTCCTGCCGCCAATGCTTGATCACCATCGTCTTGCCGTTACCGTCCGCGACGACCAGCAGGTGCTGGAGCACGACGTGATCCGGCGTATCGACGATCGCACGGACCAGTTCGTGCCCGCCGCTGATCTTGGCGGGATAGGGCGTGTAGCCGGCGACGAGCGGCGTCGTCTCGCGCATGTCGAACGTCACCTTGAAGGTCCCGGCCATCGCCAGGATCGCGGCATGATCGCGGGCCTGGTCGCCATAGTCCGCCTGCACCGCCGCCGCCGCAGGCCGCGCCGCGGCGGCATCCGGCCACGCCGCGAATGCGACCACGATTGCCGCGATATGGCTGCTCCGCCGACCACCGATACCGATCATCGCTTTCCCCCTTTTAGATCGGGATCCGTTAATGCGAATCAATAGCGCCGGCAAGATGGACGGGAGATCGCTTTGCCTGTTCCAGCGCGAACGGGATCGTGCATAGTGGGGCCCATCGACACAGGGGGATCGTCATGACGCTGCGCAACCGGATCGTGCTCACCATCGCCGCGCTGAGCGTCCCGATCGCCGCGGCGGCGCAGACCGCCGCCGCCCCGGCCCTGCGCCTCGACCAGCAGCGCTTCCGCGCGCTCTATCAGGAACTCGTCGAGACCGACACGAGCATCACCACCGGCAGCTGCACCGCGCTCGCCGACAAGGTCGAGACGCGGCTGAAGGCGGCGGGCTATGCGGACAGCGCGATCACCCGCTTCGCCGTGCCCGACCACCCCAAGGAGGGTGGCCTCGTCGTGGTGCTGCCGGGTTCGTCGCGCACCGCGAAGCCGATGCTGCTGCTCGGCCACATCGACGTGGTCGTCGCCAAGGCGGAGGATTGGACGCGCGACCCGTATAAGATGGTCGAGGAGAACGGCTATTTCTACGGCCGCGGCACGTCGGACATGAAGGCGATGGACGCGATCTGGATCGATACGCTGATCCGCTTCAAGCAGGACGGCTATCGCCCCAAGCGCACGATCAAGCTGGCGCTGACCTGCGGCGAGGAGACGAGCTGGGCATTCAACGGCGCCAAATGGCTGGCGCAGAACAAGCCCGACCTGATCGCGGCGGAATTCGCGCTCAACGAGGGCGGCGGCGGCCGCTCCGACGGCAAGGGCAATCTGGTCATCGCCAACATCCACGTCGGCGAGAAGGCGGCGGTCAATTACCGGATCGAGGCGACCAATCCGGGCGGGCACAGCTCGGCGCCGGTGCGCGACAATGCGATCTACGAGCTGGCCGATGCGATCGGCAAGGTGCGCGACTACGACTTTCCGGTGCAGATGACCGACACCACCCGCGCCTATTTCCGCATCGCCGGCAAGGCGCGCGGCGACGCGATGGGCGCGGCGATGATGCGGGTCGCCGCCGATCCGACCGACAAAGCGGCGCTCGCGATCGTCGATACCGACAAAAGCTATCATTCGATGCTGCGCACCACCTGCGTCGCGACGCTGCTCGACGGCGGCCATGCCAACAACGCGCTGCCGCAGCGTGCCGGCGCCAACGTCAACTGCCGCATCTTCCCCGGCGTGTCGGCGGAGAGCGTCCGCGTCGCGCTCGAAAAGGTCGTCGCCGACCCGAAGATGACGGTGAAGCAGGTCGACGATCGCGGCCCCGCCGCGGTGCCGCCGCCGCTCGATCCCAGGATCGTCCAGCCCGCTGAACGGCTGCTCGCGCGTTATTATCCCGGCGTGCCGCTCGCGCCGATGATGTCGACCGGCGCGACCGACGGCATCTATCTCGGCGCGATCGGCATCCCCTCTTACGGCCCGCCGGGCCTCTATGGCGATCCCGACGGCAATGGCGCGCACGGGCTCAACGAACGCGCGATCGTCAAGGCGGTCTACACCGGGCGCGACTATCTGTACGATCTGGTCAAGGCCTATGCGGGGTGAACCCGCGCCACATTGTCTCTTCCATCGTGCGGGGGTGCAGGTAAAGGTCTGGCCGATCACGAGAGTCTGCAGGATCCTACCGCCCCGATGTCGGCCTTACCCGCGATGCACCGCACCCCCGACGCCGCGCACGACTTCCTGACCGGCGGCGGCGCCTGCGCCAGGCTGATCGGGGAGCGCGATTGGTCGGCGACGCCGCTCGGCCCGATCGCGACGTGGCCGCAGAGCCTGCGCACCGCGACCGCCATCCTGCTGCGCTCGCCGGTGCCGATCGTGATGCTGTGGGGCGAGGCCGGCGTCATGCTCTACAACGACGCCTATTCGGCGTTCGCCGGCGGCCGCCATCCCGAATTGCTCGGCTCGGAGGTGCGGCTGGGCTGGCCGGAGGTCGCCGACTTCAACGACAACGTCATGAAGGTCGGCCTCGCCGGCGGCACGCTCCACTATCACGACCAGGAGCTGACGCTGTACCGCCACGGCCGGCCCGAGCAGGTCTGGATGGACCTCGATTATTCGCCGGTGCTCGACGAGAGCGGGACGCCCGGCGGCGTCATCTGCATCCTCGCCGAAACCACCGAGCGCGTCGCGAGCGAGCGGCGCACCGCCTTCCTGCTGGCGCTTGCCGACGCGCTGCGTCCGCTGGACACACCCGATGCCATCACCCGCCTCGCCGCCGAACGGCTCGGCGAGCGGCTCGACGCCAGCCGCGTCTTCTATGCCGAGATCGTCGACGGCCGGATGACGGTCGCCTGCGACCATGCGCGCGGCGTCGCCTCGATCGTCGGCGATCATTCGCTCGAGGCCTTCGGTCCCGATCTGCTCGGCGCCTATCGGATCGGCACGCCCGTCGTGGTGCGCGACGTCGGCAGCGACCACCGGCTGGGCGCCGAGGCACGCACCGGCCTGACCGAGCGGCAGGTCGGCGCCTTCATCGACGTCATCCTGTTCGAGGGGACCGGCCGGGTCGGGCTGCTCGCCGTCCAGTCGGCGACGCCGCGGGTCTGGACGGCGGCCGAGGAAAGCCTTGTCCAGGAGGTCGGCGAGCGGGTCAAGACCGCGGTCGAGCGCGCCCGCGCCGAGGAAGGCCTGCGCCGGCTCAACGAGACGCTCGAGGAGCAGATCGCGCTGCGCTCGGCGGAGCGCGACCGGTTGTGGACCCTGTCGCAGGACATGCTGGCGCGCGCCGATTACGCCGGGATGATGTCGGCGGTCAGCCCGGCCTGGTCGCGCCTGCTCGGCTGGACCGAGGCGGAGCTGCTCGCCCGCGGCTATGCCAGCTTCATGCATCCCGACGATCAGGCGCATACGCTGGCGGCGATCGGCCGGATGGCCGAGACGCGGCGACCGACCCGCTTCGAGAACCGCATCGCGACCCGCGACGGCGGCTGGAAGGATATCGAATGGACCGTCGCGCCCGAGGCGGACGGGGTCAATTTCGTCGCGGTCGGCCGCGATCTCAGCGACAGCAAGGCGCGCGAGGCGGATCTCGAGGTCGCGCGCGAGGCGCTGCGGCAGAGCCAGAAGATGGAGGCGATGGGCAGCCTGACCGGCGGCGTCGCCCATGATTTCAACAATCTGCTCACCCCGATCGTCGGGTCGCTCGACATGCTGGTCCGCAAGGGCATCGGCAGCGATCGCGAGCAGCGGCTGATCGGCGGCGCGCTGCAATCCGCCGAACGCGCCAAGACGCTGGTCCAGCGCCTGCTCGCCTTCGCACGCCGCCAGCCGTTGCAGCCGACCGCGGTCGACGTCGCGCGCGTGGTCGACAGCATGACCGGGCTGATCGGCTCGACGCTCGGCCCGATGATCGAGGTGCGCGTCGATATCGCCGATCTGCCTCCGGCCAAGGCCGATCTGAACCAGCTCGAAATGGCCCTGCTCAATCTCGCGGTGAATGCGCGCGATGCGATGCCCGACGGCGGCGCACTGACCATTTCCGCGCGGCGGGAAAGCGTGCGCGAGCGCGACGTGCGCGGGCTGGCGCGCGGCCATTACGTGCGGCTCAGCGTCCGCGATACCGGCGTCGGCATGGATGCCGAGACGCAGCGGCGCGCGATCGAGCCGTTCTTCTCGACCAAGGGCGTCGGCAAGGGCACCGGCCTCGGGCTGTCGATGGTCCACGGCCTCGCCGCGCAGCTCGGCGGCGGGCTGACCATCGAGAGCGCGCCGGGTCAGGGCACGACGATGAGCCTGTGGCTGCCGATCAGCGCGATCGCGGTCAACCGGGAGGATGCGTCCGCCGAGTTCCTCCCCGCCGCCCAGGGCCTGGGGACCGCGCTGCTGATCGACGACGAGGAGCTGGTCCGGCTGAGTACCGCCGACATGCTCGCCGACATGAGCTATGTGGTGGTCGAGGCCGCCTCCGCCGAGGAGGCGTTGCAGTTGCTCGATGCTGGCCTGACGCCCGACATCGTCGTCACCGATCATCTGATGTCGGGGATGAGCGGCGCGCAGCTCGCGCGCGCGCTCAGGCACAGCCATCCCGGCCTGCCGGTACTGATCGTCTCGGGCTATGCCGAGGAGGACGGGATCGATGCCGCCATTCCCCGCCTGACCAAGCCGTTCCGCAACGCCGAACTGGCCGCCAGCCTGTCGGCGCTGACCGCCTCCGCGCTCGGCGGCTGACCCGGCGGTCGCGCGTTGCGACGGCGCGTGCGCCCGATCGCACGACGCGGGGAACATGGCCGCGCCTCATCCGCTGTGGGGGCTCCCCAGGTTAGGATGTTCGGCAATGGAAATGCGCAAGCTCGGCTCGCAAGGGCTCGAAGTCTCCGCCCTCGGCCTCGGCTGCATGGGCATGTCCGAATTCTACGCCGGTCGCGATGACGAAGAATCGGCGGCGACGATCCACCGCGCGATCGACCTCGGCCTCACCTTCCTCGACACCGCCGACATGTACGGCGTCGGTCGCAACGAGGAACTGGTCGGCCGCGTGGTGCGTGAGCGGCGTGAATGGGTCGTGGTCGCGACCAAATTCGGCAACGTCCGCGGCGCCGACGGCAGCTTCCAGGGGATCAGCGGTCGCCCCGATTATGTCCGCCAGGCGTGCGACGCGAGCCTGCAGCGCACCGGGCTGGACGTGATCGATCTCTATTACCAGCACCGCGTCGATCCCGACGTGCCGATCGAGGAGACGGTCGGCGCGATGGCCGAGCTGGTGAGCGCGGGCAAGGTCAAGTATCTCGGCCTGTCGGAAGCCGCGCCCGAGACGATCCGCCGCGCGCATGCGGTGCATCCGATCACCGCCTTGCAGACCGAATATTCGCTGTGGACGCGCGATCCCGAGGAGGCGATCCTGCCGACGGTGCGCGAGCTCGGCATCGGCTTCGTCCCGTACAGCCCGCTCGGCCGCGGCTTCCTGACCGGCCAGTTCCGCCGCCCGGAGGATATTCCCGCCGACGATTATCGCCGCGACAATCCACGCTTTCAGGGCGACGCCTTCGCCAGCAACCTCGCGCTGGTGACGGAGATCGAGACGATGGCGCAGGAGAAGGGCTGCACCGCCGCGCAGCTCGCGCTCGCATGGGTGCTGGCGCAGGGCGACGATATCGTGCCGATCCCCGGCACCAAGCGCCGCCGCTATCTGGAAGACAATATCGGCGCGCTCGACGTGACGCTGACCGACGATGACCGCGCGCGGATCGACCGCATCCTGCCGCCGGGCGCGGCGACCGGCACGCGCTATGCCGCGCCGCAGATGGCGTCGCTCGGCCGATGAGCGCCGCGGCAGCCGCCTTCGCACCCGGAACGGTCGCAGTGATTACCGGCGCGGCGGGCGGGATCGGCCTTGCCGCCGCCCGGCGCTTCGCCCGCGAGGGCATGCGGACATGCCTCGTCGATCGCGAACGGGATGCGCTCGACGCGGCGGTGGCGACCATCCCCGGCGATACGGTAGGCATCGCCTGCGACGTATCCGATCGGCAGGCGGTCGAGGCACTGGCGGCGGACGTCGCCGCGCGGTTCGGCGCGGTGTCGGTGCTGATGAACAATGCCGGGGTCGGCGGCGGCGGCGATACGCTGTCCGACCGCGATGGCTGGGACCGGTTGCTCGGCGTCAATCTGTTCGGCGTGCTCAACGGTGTGCAGGCATTCGTCCCGGCGATGATCGCGCACGGCGGGCCGGCGCTGGTGATCAACACCGGCTCGAAACAGGGCATCACCCAGCCGCCGGGCGACACCGCCTACAACGTCAGCAAAGCGGCGGTGAAGGCGCTGACCGAAGGCCTCGCGCATACGTTGCGCACGCAGACCGGCGACCGCGTCGCCGCGCATCTGCTCGTGCCCGGCTTCACCTGGACCGGCATGACCGCGCGCGGCCGCGGCGACCAGCCGCCCGGCGCCTGGTCGCCCGATCAGGTGGTGGACTTCATGATGGCCGGCATCGCCGCCGGCGATTTCTACCTGATCTGCCCGGACAATGAGACGACGCCCGAACAGGACCGGCTCCGGATCGCCTGGGCGGCGGGTGACCTGATCGAGAACCGCCCGGCGCTGTCGCGCTGGCACCCCGATCACGCCGCGGCCTTCGCGGCCTATATGGAGGACGGACGATGAAGGTCGGTTTCATCGGACTGGGCCGGATGGGCGCCGCCATGGCGCAGAATCTCGTCGCCGCGGGGCACGAGGTCACGGTGTGGAATCGCTCGCCCGACAAGGCCGGGCCGCTGGTCGCCGCGGGCGCGACGCTGGCCGCCAGCCCGGTCGAGGCGGCGCAGGGCGAGGTCGTGATGTCGATGCTCGCCGACGACCATGCGCTGGCGGCGGTGACCTTCGGTGCCGACGGAATCACCGGCGGCCCGGCGCTGCACGTCTCGCACAGCACGATCGGCGTCGCGATGGCCGAGCGGCTCGCCGCGGAGCCGGGCGCCGGCGGCTTCGTCTCGGCGCCCGTCTTCGGCCGCCCCGCCGCCGCCGAGGCCGCGCACTTGTTCGTCGTCGCGGCCGGCGCGACGGCGCATCTCGACCGCTGCGCGCCCTTGTTCGAGGCGATCGGCCAGCGCACCTTTCGCGTCGGCGATACGCCATCTGCTGCCAATCTTGTCAAACTCTCGGGCAACTTCATGATCATGGCCGCGGTCGAGGCGATGGCGGAGGCGATGACGCTGGCCGACAAGGGCGGCGTCGATCGCCGCACCCTGCTCGACGTGCTGACCGGCACGTTGTTCGATGCGCCGATCTACAAGACCTATGGCGACTTCCTCGTCGAGGATCGCTTCCGCCCCGCCGGCTTCACCGCGCCGCTCGGCCTCAAGGACATGGGGCTGGTCGATGCCGCGGCGACCGCGTCGCGCGTGCCGATGCCGCTGCTCGGCATCGTCCGCGACCATCTGCGCAGCGCGATCGCCACCGAAGGCGAGGACGTTGACTGGGCCGCTGCCGGGCTGGCGGTGCGCCGCGGCGCTGGACTGTCCTGACGCCGCCGCCTTCACCCGATCCCGATCCGGAGACGTTCATGTCCATCGATTTCGACCGTAGCGACGCGCTGCACCGCCCACCCCTGGGCCAGACGCATGCGCCGACCGGCAAGCCGCTGATCGTCACCCCGACCTTCGTCAGCCGCGTCGATGATACCGCCCGCGGCGACCGTCCGCAGGATGCGGGCTCGGCGAAGAGCCGTCACGGGCACGAGGTGCATCTGCCCAATTGGCGCCCGCACGCGCTGGCGCTGGAGAGCGACCCCAATCTTGCGTTCGAACATTGGGACGAATATTGGCGCAAGGTCCACGGCCCGAAATTCGCCTGGGACGAGCCGGGCAGCTCGTCGGAGCGCGTCCTACGCTACGACCAGATCCACCGCGTCGCGAGCGGCCCCTCCTCCGCCTTCCCGCCGCCCTATCGCGCGATGGTCGACGAGAACGGCCTGCTGCCCGCCGATCCCTGGCAGCGGGTGCCCGCCTTCGTCCGCCCGCGCTGGGACGGCCTCGCCTATATTGCTTATGCCGAGGAGGCCGACATCGCGCGCACGCTCGATCAGGACAAATTTGCCAAGCGGATCATCGCCGACGAACAGACCGCCTTCCGCATGGTGACGCGCGAGATCACCCGCGAATATATCCTGATCCCCAGCGAACGGCATCGCGACGCGGTCAGCCTGGTCAAGATCCACATGCGCCGCCCCGATCTGTCGCGCGAGGCGTTCCAGGAGCGGCTGCTGCGCGAGCATGCGCGGCTGGTGATGGCGCAGCCGGCGACGGGCGAATTCGTCCGCCGCTATGCGCAGCTCCATAACATCGGCTCGACGCAGAAGGACCCGGAGGGCAGTAAGATCGATGCGGTGTCGATCTTCGCCTTCGCCTCGATGAACGACGTCGAGGATTTCCTGGCGAGCAAGGATGGCGCGACGATCGCCGCGGCGGAGGCCGATCTGCTCGGCGAAGGCTCGGAATATTGGACGGCGATCAACTACAGCGTCATCAACCGCCTCCACCCGGAGCGCGCCACGGAGTTCTGACCCGCCACCGGCGAGCGGAAATATGGATATCGACGTTCATATTGGTCCCCGCATTCCAAGCTCACCCCGTCACCCCGGACTAGTTCCGGGGTCCACTCCGCGGCGAGGAGACAGGCTTGAGATGCTGCCGTTCTCTTGCGGACCGGTGGACCCCGGAACCAGTCCGGGGTGACGGGCCTGAGAAGGAAACCGATCGAGCCTCACTGCCGCCGCCATATGCGATAGCCTCCCCCGCAGCGGATCAGCGACGGACGTAGTCCCAGACCTTGGAGATGACGACCGAGCCTTCGCCGACCGACGAGGCGACCCGCTTGACCGATCCTGCGCGCACGTCGCCGACGGCATAGATGCCTTGGCGCGACGTGGCGTAGGGCGAGGTGGCGCCGGCGTCCGCGCCGGTCAGCACGAAGCCCTTGTCGTCGAGCGCGACCAGCTCCGCCAGCCAGCCGGTGTTGGGCGCCGCGCCGACCATCACGAACATCGCGCAGGTCTCCAGCCGCCGGTCGCCGGCCTTGTCGCGGATCGTCACCGCCTCCAGCCGGTCGTCGCCGTGCAAGGCGGCGACATGCGCGCCATATTCGATCGTGATCGTCGGATCGGCCTGCAGCCGGCTCGACAGATAGTCCGACATCGACGTCGCGAGACTGTCGCCGCGCACCAGCAGCCGGACGTGCCGCGCGCTGCGGCTGAGGAACATCGCCGCCTGCCCGGCCGAATTGCCGCCGCCGATCACCACCACCTCCGCCTCGCGGCAATAGCGTGCCTCGGTTTCGGTCGCGGCATAATAGACGCCGGCGCCCTCAAGGTCGGCGAGCCGGTCGAGCGGCAGCCGGCGGTATTGCACCCCGGTCGCGACCACCACCGCCGTAGCGCGCACCCGCTCGCCATTGGCGAAGGTCGCGCAGAACTGCGCGTCGGGCAGCGCTTCCAGCGTCGCGACCCGCCGCGGCATCACGAAGCGCGTGCCGAACTTCATCGCCTGCACCTCGCCGCGCCAGACCAGATCGGCGCCGGAGATCCCGGTGGGAAAACCCATGTAATTCTCGATCCGGCTCGACGTGCCCGCCTGCCCGCCGATCGCGCATTCGTCGACGACGAGCGCGCGCAGCCCCTCCGCGCCGGCATAGACCGCCGCCGCGACACCGGCGGGGCCGGCGCCGACGATCAGCAGGTCGAACGCCTCATGCTCGGGCAGGTCGCGGTCCAGCCCGAGCAGCCGCGCGACCTTCTCCGGCGTCGGCTCGGTGACGATCAGGTCGCGCCCGTAGAGCACCACCGGCGTGTCGGCGGGCGTCCCGCAGCTCACCGCCACCCGCGCGGCATCCGCGCTGCCGAGCGGATAGGAGCGGTAGGGCATGCGGTTGCGCGCGGCGAACTCCGCCACCCGCCTGACGTCGCGATCGACCTCCTCGCCGACCAGCACGAGCATGCCCGTCCCCCCGTCTAGCTGCCGCCGGCGCCGCGCCGCCAGCACGGTGATGACGATGTCGGACATTTCGGGGATTTCCGACATCAGCCGCAGCATGTCCTCGCGCGGCACCTCGACGACGCGGGTATCGACGGCGGCGCGCATCGTCATCGACCAGCTGCCCCCCGACAGCAGCGAGATCTCCGCCATGAATTGCGTCGGCCCCAGCGTCGAGGGCACCAGCCGGTCGCCGGTGAACGGATCGACCACCTCGACCTCGCCCGCCTCGACATAGACGAACCGGTCCGCCGGATCGCCGATCGTGGCGAGCAGCTCGCCCTTGCGATAGCAACGCTCGGTGCCGGTCGCGCGGATCGCGCGGACATGGCCCGGCTCCAACGGAATGCGCTGCATCTCGTTGAGATCGCGTCCAATCGTTTCCATCGACCCATTCCCCAATCGCGCCCAAGCTAAGGGCGCCCGCCCGCCACCGCAACGCCGTCGGCGCAGGCTCGCGCGTCAGCGCCGTCGCTTGTAGACCGGAGCCGCATTGGCGCTCTCGGCGGCGGCGAGCAGGCGCCAGCGGTCGAACCGCTCACGGGTCAGCGTGCCCGCCGCGATCGCCGCCCGCACCGCGCACCCCGGCTCGTTGCCGTGCGCGCAATTGGAGAAGCGGCAATCCGCCGCGGCCAGCACGAAATCGTCGAACACCTCGGCGATGCCCTCCGCCGCCTCCGACAATTGCAGCTCGCGCATGCCGGGCAGGTCGAGCAGCCAGCCGCCGTGGTCGAGCCGGTGCATCCGCCGCACCGTCGTCGTGTGGCGGCCGGTGTCGTCATGCGCACGGACCGCCTGGGTGGCGATGCTGTCCGACCCGCGCAGGCTGTTGACCAGGGTCGACTTGCCGACGCCCGACGAGCCGAGGAACGCCACCGTCCGGCCGATCCCGCACCACGCCGCCAGCCGCGCGACCTGCGCCGGCACGCGTCCGTCGACCGTCTCGATCGCCAGATCGGGTTCGATCGCGCGGATCGCCTGGACGAAATCGGCCACCGTCTCGGTCAGGTCGATCTTGGTAAGCACCACGACCGCCTCCACCCCGACGTCGCGGGCGAGGACGAGATAGCGCTCCAGCCGCGCGACGCTGAAATCCTGGTTGCACGAGGCGACGATGAAGACGGTGTCGACGTTGGCCGCGATCATCTGCTCCTTGCGGCCATCGCCCGGCGCGCGCCGCTTGAACAGATTCTTGCGCGCGAGCACGCGGACGGGCAGCAGCGTGTCGTCGGCGATCAGCAGCCAGTCGCCGACGGTCGGATGATCGTCGGTCGGTCTGGCGCCCTGCACGTAGGGAGAGACGAGCCTGTCGACGCCCGCGCCGACGACTTCGACCTGACCGCGATGCACCGCCATCACCCGCACCGCATGGGTCTGCGTCGCCTCCGCGGCCGAGAGCTGGCCGGCGAAATGATCGTCCCAGCCGAGCTCGCGCAATGTCTGATCGGTCGCATTCATAACGTTTGCAGCAGCATCCTTCCCGGCGCGGGCCCCGCATCGATCATGCACGATCCTGCCCGGACCGTCATGCGCCTTCGTCGCCGCGCCCGCGCGATCAATAGGCCACCGACAGCGACCAGGTCACCAGCGGGATCACCGTCCCGGTCTCGCCGTCCGGCCCGCTGAGCGCGGCGAGGCGATCGTCGCGGACCAGCGCCAGCGCCTCCCAGCGCATCGTGCCGTGCGTCGTGCCGAGCAGGAACGGCGCCTCCAGCGCCGCCCCGGCGCTGCCGAACAGGCGGTCGCCGCTCTGCGCACCGTAGAAGCCGCGCCAGCCCGTCCCGACCGCGAGCGGCACACTGAACCGCGGCGCGCGTTCGCCGTTGCCGAGATCGACGCCAGGTTCGATCGCCGCCTGCGCATAGACGCCGCCATCCCCCTTGGTCCGCGTCGTGACGACGAAGGTCGGCGAGATGCTGCCGAAGCCGTCCTTGCCGGCATAGGCCAGCGAGACACTGGCCTCGTGCGTCGTGCCCGATACGTGGTTGGGGCTGGTCTTAATCGTATAGACCGCGGCAGTCCGCAGCCCCTTCAGCGGTGCGAAGACCACAGCGGCGAGGTTGTTGCTCTCATACCAGGCGCGCGGCGTGCGCGTCTCGCTTCGGTTCGGCGCGTGAAAGCCGTTGGAGGAACGCAGCACCAGCCAGCTCGTCGTCTTGCCGTCGGCGCCGCGCGACAGATCGATCGCCGCGCCGACCTGCGCATGGACGGGCAAACGGGCGAGATCGGCGCGATCGTCATCGTAATTGCCGCGCGCGAAATCGCCGTTGCGCGCATCGACGGAAAACATCGGGTGGATCCAGCCGTCGCCCACGTCGGCGCTGCCCAGCGTGGCATCTTCGGTATCGATCGTCGGCACCGATTGTGCGCTCGCGGCTGCACTCGTCAGCCCGGCGCAAACGATCCAGGCACAGCGGCTTGCTCTTCGGAATATCCGTCTCATCATCGGCTGGTAACTGGCAGGATCGGGGTCCGTTGCGTCACCGGCAAATAATCCGCCCAGTCGCCCCCTGCCCCGCACAATCTTGATCGACGTTTATACGGCAGAATAGCTTGCCCATATCTTTGCTGGCCGGGAACGGATCGTCGTGCGTTGCGCTGTAGCCTGATGAGCGCCAATACACCGTCAGATCGCGCCACGCGCGACGAAGGCAATCCGCGATCGACGGCGAAGCTGTTCGGTCACCCCCTGCATCCCATGCTGGTGCCGTTCCCGATCGTCTGCTTCATCGGCGCGTTGATCACCGATCTCGCCTATCTCGGTTCGGCCAACGTCCAGTGGAGCAATTTCTCGATCTGGCTGATCACCGCCGGACTGGTGATGGGCGGCCTCGCCGCGCTGACCGGGATAATCGATTACGCCGGCGATCGCCGCGTCCGCGCCGCACGCCCGGCGACCCCGCATATGATCATCAATCTCAGCGTCTTCGTGATCGAAATCGTCAACGCCTTCGTCCACAGCCGCGACGGCTGGACCAGCGTGGTGCCGACCGGACTGACGCTGTCGGTGATCTCGGTGCTGTTGCTCGGCATCAGCGCCTGGCTCGGCGGCTCGCTCGTCTACAAGCATCGCGTCGGGGTCCGGTCGTGACCGCCGCCCGTACGATCCTCGCCGGCGCCGCCTCCGCGCTGGTGCTGGCGCTCGCCGGCTGTAACGACGGCGGCGCCAAGTTCGATCGCAACAGCCAGATCGGTCCCGATCCGGTCCTACCCGCCCCGCAGCAATATCTGGTACCGCCGATCCATGTCGCCGAAGTCGTCGGCTGGGGCGCGAACGAGACGCCCACCGCGCCCGCCGGCCTACGCGTGCAGGCATTGGCGCGCGATCTCAACCACCCGCGTAACATGCTCGCGCTGCCCAATGGCGACGTGCTCGTCGTCGAATCGCAGGGACCCAATCTCGATCCGATCACCCGTCCGAAAAACCCGATCGTATCCTGGGTGCAGAAGCGCGCTACCGGCCAGAGCGGCGCCAAGCCCAAGGGCGCGACCAACCAGATCACCCTGCTCCGCGATGCCGACGGTGACGGCGTCCCCGAATTGCGCACCGTCCTGCTCGGTCATCTCAACTCGCCGTTCGGCGTCGTCTTCGCCGACGGCTATCTGTACGTCGCGGCGACCGACGCGGTGCTGCGCTATCCCTATGCGCTCGGCCAGACGCGGATCACCGCGGCGCCGGTGCGCCTGACCGAATTGCCGGGCGGCCCGATCGACCATCATTGGACGAAGAGCCTGACGCTCAGCCCCGACGGCACGTTGCTGTACGCAACGGTGGGGTCGAACAGCAACATCACCGAAAACGGCATGGAGGCGGAGAAGAACCGCGCCGCGGTCTGGGAGATCGATCGTGCGACCGGCCGGTCGCGGGTGTTCGCATCCGGATTGCGCAATCCGAACAGCCCCAATTTCTATCCCGGTACCAACACCTTGTGGGTCGTCGCCAACGAGCGGGACGAACTGGGGCCGAACCTCGTCCCCGACTATCTGACCTCGGTGCGCGAGGGCGGCTTCTACGGCTGGCCGTATAGTTACTACGGCCAGCACGTCGATCCCCGCGTCATGCCGCAGCGCCCCGATCTCGTCGCGCGCGCGATCCCGCCCGATTATGCGTTGAGCAGCCATGTCGCCGCGCTCGGCCTCACCTTCTACACCGGCAGCAGCCTGCCCGCGAAATATCGCGGCGGCGCGTTGATCGGCGAGCACGGCAGTTGGGACCGCGACGAGCTTAACGGCTATAAGGTGATCTTCGTCCCGTTCACGAACGCCCGTCCCTCCGCCAAACCGCAGGACTTCCTGTCCGGCTTCCTGACCGCGGACGGCAGCAAGGTGCGCGGCCGCCCGGTCGGCGTGACCGTCGACCGCACTGGTGCCGTGCTCGTCGCCGACGACGCCGGCAATGTCGTGTGGCGGGTATCCGCTCCGCGCTGAACAGGTGACGCGCGGCCGGCCGACCCGATGCCAACCCGCATTGCCGCACTGACGGCATGGTGTCGCGTGGCTGTCGCATCCCGGATCCGCCCGATATAGCGGCATCGGCAATGCGCCCGGCAGTCTGGCCGAAGCCGTTGCGCCGAAAAGGAAAACAGGGATGATCGATCGCCGTCTGTTCTGTCTGGGCTCCGCCGCGACGCTGGCCTTGTCGCGCGGTGCCTCCGCTGCGGCGCCCGCAGCGGCCGGTCCCGCCGATGCGGCATTGACGCACCTGCTCGACGAATTCTACCAGACCGCGCTCGACGAAAGCCCGACGCTGGCGACGTCGCTCGGCGTCGATACCGGCACGCGGGCGGCAGCGAAGCGCCGGCTCGACGACGCGTCGCCGACCGCCCTCGCGCGGCGCAAGCGCCTGGTGACGGAGCAGCTCGGCCAGCTCCGCCGCATCGACCGCACGCAATTGAGCGCCCCGGCGGCGATCAACTACGATGCCGTCCTCTACGACACCGAAGCGACCGACGCCGCGGATCGCCGTTTCGCTTATGGCGGCACCGGTGCCGGCAGCCCTTATGTCCTGTCGCAATTGAGCGGCGCCTATTCGGGTACGCCCGACTTCCTCGACAGCCAGCATACGATCGCGACCGCGGCGGACTGCGAGGCCTATCTGTCCCGCCTCGACGCCTTCGCCGTCGTCATGGATCAGGAGATCGAGCGCGTCCGCCACGATGCCGGCCTCGGCGTCGTCCCGCCCGATTTCGCGATCGATGGTGCGCTGGCGCAGATGAAGGTGCTGCGCCAGCCCGCCGCATCCTCGACGCTCGTCACCTCGCTCGCGAGCCGCGCGCAGGCGAAGGGGATCGCCGGTGACTGGCAGGCCCGCGCCAGTGCGATCTACGACAAAAGCGTCGTCCCCGCGCTCGACCGGCAGATGGCGCTGCTCACGACGCTGCGCGCGAAGGCGGTGCACGATGCGGGGGTCTGGCGGCTGCCCGATGGCGACGCTTATTATGCCGCATCGCTGCGCGCCGCGACGACGAGCGATCTGTCGCCCGATGCGGTCCATCAGATGGGGCTCGACGTCACGCGGGAACTCAGCGCGCGCGCCGACACGCTGTTCGGCAAGCTCGGCATGACCAAGGGCACCGTCGCGGAGCGTTACGCCGGCCTCTTCAAGGACCCACGCTACCTCTATCCCAACACCGACGCCGGCAAGGCCAAGGAGATCGCCGACCTCAATACGCTGGTGCAGGCGATGCAACGGCGGCTGCCGGCCTATTTCGCGACGCTGCCCAGGACGCCGCTCGAGATCCGCCGCATCCCCGCGGCGACCGAGGCGGCTTCCTCGACCCATTATACGGAAGGAAGCCTCGACGGCACGCGCCCCGGCATCTACTGGCTCAACCTGCGCGACACGGCGGAGGCGCCGTTCTGGGACATGCCGACGACCACCTTCCACGAAGGCGTCCCCGGCCATCATCTCCAGCTCACGCTGCAGCGTGAATCGGCGCTGCCATTGTACCGCAAGATCCTGTTCTTCGGCGCCTATATCGAGGGTTGGGCGCTCTACGCCGAACAGCTCGCCGACGAGATGAACTTCTACAAGGACCAGCCGGCCTGGGAGCTCGGCTATATCCACGACGCGCTGCTCCGCTCCGGCCGGCTCGTCGTCGACACCGGCATCCACGCCAAGCGCTGGAGCCGCGAGAAAGCGATCGCGACGCTCAGCGGCATCGACGGCGACCCCATCTCGCTGTCGACGCAGGAGATCGAACGCTATGCGGTCTCCCCCGGCCAGGCGAGCAGCTATATGGTCGGCAAGGTCACCATCCTGCGTCTGCGCGAGAAGGCGAAGGCTGCCCTCGGCGCGGGCTTTTCGATCGGCCGCTTCCACGACGCCATCCTGCTCGCCGGGGCGCTGCCGCTCAAGGTGCTGGAAACGCGGGTCGATGCCTTCATCGCCAATGGCGGTCGCGCATAGGTCGAGGCGGACGACCGGCGTCGCGTCGCGATGCGCCGCGGCGTCGCCGGCTTCGTCGCGCGCGGCACCGAACACCCTAACGTCGTCGCTATTTGGGAGCCCATCATGCCCGTCGTTCCATTCACGATTGCCGTGCCTGAAGCCGAGCTCGAAGATCTGGCACAGCGGCTTCGCACGGTGCGCTGGCCCAGCTCGTTCGATGCCGACGGTTGGGACGACGGCGCAAGCTTGGCGTTCATGCGACGACTGGCCGATTACTGGCTGAACCAGTTCGATTGGCGGGCACAGGAAAGACGGCTCAACCAATTGCCGCAGTTCAAGACGACGATTGACGATCAAGAGATCCATTTCGTTCATCGGCGGGGCGTCGGGCCGGCGCCGTTACCGATCATCGTCACCCATGGCTGGCCGGGGTCGTTCGTCGAGATGGAACGCCTGATTTCTCTTCTGGCGGATCCCGGCGCGCATGGCGGCGATCCTGCGGACGCCTTCGACGTCGTCGTCCCTTCGCTGCCCGGTTACGGCTTCTCGCCTGCACCCACGCGACCGGGTGTGAGTTCGCGGGAGATCGCAATGCTATGGCAAAAGCTCATGCTTCGGCTTGGTTACGATCGGTTTGGGGCACAGGGCGGTGACATCGGCGCCGGCGTATCGACCTGGCTCGCCCGGCTGTTCCCGGACAGCGTGCACGGCATCCATCTCAACTTCGTCCCGGGCAGCTACCGTCCGCCCTTGGGCGGCGACGCGCCCCCCATCACACCCGAAGAGCAGGCGTATCTGGATCATGTCGCGTCATGGTCGGCGGACGAGGGCGCTTACGCCGCTCTGCATGGCACGAAGCCGCAGACTTTGGCCTTCTCCCTCACCGACTCCCCCATCGGGCTGGCCGCCTGGGTGACGGAGAAGTTCAGATCGTGGAGCGACTGCAACGGCGATCTCGAAAGCGTCATATCGCTCGACGACCTCCTCACCGACATTTGCCTCTACTGGTTCGGCAACGATCTCAACGGGTCGCTTCGTCTCTACAAGGAAAACCGGCGCCGCCCGCTGGTCTTTGCCCCGGCCGAGCGGATCCGTCCTCCGCTCGCCGTCGCGGTGTTTCCGCACGAAATCGCGATGCCCCCCCGCTCCTGGCTCGACCGCGTTTTTCATGTCCAGACCTACACCCCCCTCCCCACCGGCGGACATTTCGCCGCTTTGGAAAAACCCGAATTGTTAGCCGCTGATGTCCAGGCGTTCTTTCGATGTATAAGGCCGCCCATCATCGGCTGATAAATAGTTGAGCAGAACTGGACGCAACACCGTGTTGTATTCACTCGCATTACATTGCCCGCCGTTGCCGGTTATTTTGTACCGACCATCATCGAGTATAATTGCGGTCACGATTGATCGCTTCGATGGCAGATCGACGTTATTCTGATTAAACGCCGCGTATCGATGCCACCGAGATAAGTGATGCTGCTCTGCATCGCCGGGACCAGCATCTCGGACCCGATGTCACTGGGCACTGAACAATTGCAGCGATATCGCCATTGCTACCGATACGTTTCGGCTTGGCGTTGCCGGCCTTGATGAACGCCGACGCAGATGATCTGTGGCAATGCTGACCGCAGCACCGATTCCCGACAGTGAAACAGCGGCGATCACCTTCATCCCAACGAAGCGGGCTATCGTACGATGGGAGAAGCAGTCCCGCTGCGTCTGTTCGGCGCGAGCGTTGCACGAGCCCATCGGCGGAGATGACCACGGTGATGTGCCCGAAATGCAGAAAGCCCCGGCTTATCGGCCGGGGCTTTCGTGGAATTTGGTTGCGGGGACAGGATTTGAACCTGTGACCTTCAGGTTATGAGCCTGACGAGCTACCGGGCTGCTCCACCCCGCGACAGGGTTGTGACGCGAACGCCCCCGCTGTTTGGGCGGGGGTGTTGGCATCCGTCACCGGATGATGAATTGTGTATGGGTTCTTTGCCCTAAGCGTGTTGCTTCGTATCCGCCGGCTGCAATGCCTGGCGACGACCTACTCTTCCATCGCTTGA
The DNA here is from genome assembly GCF_000764535.1 of Sphingomonas taxi. NCBI lineage: Bacteria > Pseudomonadati > Pseudomonadota > Alphaproteobacteria > Sphingomonadales > Sphingomonadaceae > Sphingomonas > Sphingomonas taxi. Next base: position 1,848,935 of record NZ_CP009571.1, read on the forward strand.
GCGATAGTACCATCGGCGCAGTCGGGTTTCACGGCCGAGTTCGGGATGGGATCGGGTGGGACACCGACGCTATAGCCACCAGGCAATGAAGCGGGCGGATGCGAAGCGGGCTTGGGGGTAACCCGTCGCAATTTGCATTGTGACGGGTTTTCAAAATCGATGCACCTTTGTGAAGGTATGTTCTGGCGTTCGACTTGTATCATCCACGCCGTCGCTGACGTTTCGCTGGTGACCCAGGATTGTCATTGATGGTGTGAGACTCTCAAGCGCGAATAGGACAATTAGTATCGGTTAGCTCCATGCGTTACCGCACTTCCACATCCGATCTATCAAGGTCGTGGTCTCCGACCGTCCTATGAAATCTTATCTTGAGGGAGGCTTCCCGCTTAGATGCTTTCAGCGGTTATCCCGTCCGTACATAGCTACCCTGCTGCGCCGTTGGCACGACGACAGGTACACCAGAGGTACGTTCAACCCGGTCCTCTCGTACTAGGGTCAACTCCTCTCAAATTTCGACGCCCACGGCAGATAGGGACCAAACTGTCTCGCGACGTTCTGAACCCAACTCACGTACCACTTTAATTGGCGAACAGCCAAACCCTTGGGACCTGCTCCAGCCCCAGGATGTGATGAGTCGACATCGAGGTGCCAAACAACCCCGTCGATATGAGCTCTTGGGGGTTATCAGCCTGTTATCCCCGGCGTACCTTTTATCCGTTGAGCGATGGCCCTTCCACGAGGGACCACCGGATCACTATGACCGACTTTCGTCTCTGCTCGACTTGTCAGTCTCGCAGTCAGGCGGGCTTATGCCATTGCACTCTAACAGCCGGTTTCCAACCGGCCTGAGCCCACCATCGCGCGCCTCCGTTACTCTTTAGGAGGCGACCGCCCCAGTCAAACTACCCGCCACAGAGGGTCCCTGTTCCGGCTTACGGAACGAGGTTAGACATCAGAAAACAACAGGGTGGTATTTCACCTATGGCTCCACGTCAGCTGGCGCCGACGCTTCAAAGCCTCCCACCTATGCTACACAGTTCTTTCCTAATGCCACTCTGAAGCTGCA